>JAFGLZ010000222.1 GCA_016927755.1 Phycisphaerae bacterium | reverse complement strand
TGCAGCAGTTCGTCCATGAACCGCTCACTCGCTACAATAGCTTACCCCTGCCGCCAACCCGCGGAAATGTGGGTAACGACAAGGGCTAAAGCCATGGGCCACCCGCATAGAGGTTCCTTCTGACGCACTGTTCAATCCTTCATGAAAGCAGCTTAGAAGGACCCGCGGTGTTCGAGAGTGGTGCATCATGGGATCACCATCCTTGTCTTGGCCAAGTCGTTCGGGCCTCGATCCTCAACGATGGACCAACAGGTGTATCATGACCGTCTTGGCCGACAGGGTCAATCTTCTGTTGCCGCCGATCGCGACTTGAACTGGGCCCCGGGGCTGCCGAGAATGCCCGGCGTGGATTCACGGACCCTCGATGTGAAGGAGAGCGAGTGATGGCAGGAGCCCCGGACGTATCCGCGTCGCACGTCGTTTCGAGGCGGGGCGTCGCGTTTGTGCTGGCGACGATTATCGCGTTGGCAGGATCGGACAGGACGGCGAGGGCCGAGGGCGCCGGAGGGCGCCGGCCGAACGTGATCATCCTGTTCGCGGACGACCTGGGCGCCCTGGACGTGAACTGCTACGGGTCGAAGGACCTGCAGACGCCGAACCTGGATTCGCTGGCGGCGCGAGGCGTTCGCTTCACTCAGTTCTACGTGGGGGCGCCGGTCTGCTCGCCGTCGCGGGCGGCGCTGCTGACGGGTCGATGTCCGCAGCGCGCGGGGGTTCCGGGCAACGTCTCGTCGCGTCCCGGGAACCAGGGGATGCCGACCGAGCAGGTGACGCTGGCCGAGGTGCTCCGCGGGGCGGGGTATCGAACGGGCATTTTCGGCAAGTGGCATCTGGGCACCGTACCCGAGTGCGACCCGATCGGGCAGGGCTTCGACGAGTTCCGCGGGCATAAGGCGGGCTGTATCGACAACTACTCGCACTTCTTCTATTGGAACGGCCCGCCCCTGCACGACCTGTGGCGGGATCGGACCGAGGTCTGGGAGAGTGGCGTTCACTTCAGCGACATCATCGTTCGCGAGGCGAGGCGGTTCCTGACGGAGAACAAGGATCGTCCGTTCTTCATGTACGTGCCGTTCAACACGCCGCACTATCCGCTGCAGGGGCAGGACAAGTGGCGCGAGCACTACGCCAAGCTGGAGGAGCCCCGTCGGTCCTATGCGGCGTTCGTCTCGACGCTGGACGAGAAGATCGGGGAGATCCTCAAGACGGTGGACGAGCTAGGGCTGCGAGGCAAGACGCTGATCGTTTTCATGAGCGACAACGGCCACTCGACGGAGGAGCGGAACAACTTCGGCGGGGGGAACGCGGGGCCTTATCGTGGGGCGAAGTTCAGCCTGCTGGAGGGGGGCATCCGGCTGCCGTGCATCGCCTCGCTGCCGGGGGTGATTCCGACCGGTCAGGTCCGCGGGCAGTTCGCCACGAGTATGGACTGGTTTCCGACGATCGCCTCGCTGTGCGGGGCGGAGCTGCCGGATCGCAAGATCGACGGCAAGGACATCACGGCGGTCTTGAAATCCGCCGAGGCCCCGACGCCGCACAAGGTGTTTCATTGGGAGAGCAGCGGGCAGTGGGCGGTTCGCGACGGCGACTGGAAGCTCGTCTTTAACGCCCGAGACACGAAGGTCGGCGAGCGGCTCAAGGGCGACGACAAGGTCTTTCTCAGCAACATCGCCGAGGACGTCAGCGAGCGGAAGAACGTGGCCAAGAGCCACCCCGACGTCGTCGCGCGGTTCACGAAGCTGCACGAGGAGTGGGTTGAGGACGTCAAGAAGAGATAGTCGATCGGAGGCCGTCAGGACGCGGCACACCCCGGGAGCACCCCATGGATCGCTTTTACAGCGCACTTGAACGTTTCACCAGCAGCCCTTTCGTTCTATTCGGCGTGTCCATCATCATCCTGGTCACGAGTATCAACGAGGCCCGAGAGACGTTTTGGAGCGACCTGCGGCACGCGCACATGCGAGCGCATCACGGGCTGATCGTCTTCGGGTTCTTCAACCTGCTCCGCTCGCTTCCGGACATGCACGAGGCGATGGAGCGGATGGCGGCCGCCCGGAAGGAGTAGGGGCACTGCCCGCCGGAGGGCGGGGGGCCTTGGATCCTGTCACCGCGCGGACGGGACGACGCCGATCGTGGCGATCCCGTTGGCGCGGAGTCGCAGGCTGACCGTGTTGCCGTCGAGCGGGAGCGGCTCGGTGGTCTTTTCGACGGCACTGGCGGCATAGGCGCCGGCAAGGGTTCGCTTGGCGGGCAGGTTGAAGGTCAGGCGGCACTCGGCCGGCTTGCCTCGCATCTCCAGGAGTCGCACGATCAGGGCGTCGCCACTCTCGGAGACCTTGACGCAACTGACGATGACGGGGTCGCCGTCCAAGCTCAGAAGAGGATCGGACGAGGTCGAGCGGTCACCCGTAGGCTGCGAGAGCCAGACGGCGTGGAGGGGATGGTAGGGCTGCCAGGCGAAGCGCGTGGCGCGGATCGGGTCGTGGGGACCAGCGTAGGCGGTCATGCGATAGCGGAAGGTCAGCGTTCCGCTCTGGCCGGCCTTGAAGTTCGTGCACCAGTAGTTGTTCATCACGAGCGAGTAGAGGTGGGCGGTGTTGAAGTCGAGCTTGTCGGCCCACTTGTAGACGTTCATATCGCTGACGACGACGAGGGGGGCATCGAGCGGAGCCAGGACGATGCCGAAGCCGTCGCCGGAGACGTCCGCCCAGTGTTGGATCGAGTAGAAGTCGTGGCAGGTCAGGGGGAGTTGGTCCTTGCCGGGGCGCATGATGGCGTCGGCGATTTGGAGGCGGATCTCCGGCGAGGGCACGTTGAAGGGGAAGGCGAAGTAGACGCCCTCCGGATCGAACTTCTCTTCCTTGGTCACGACGTTGGTGACGTCGACGACGTCCAGATTGTTGTAGAGGCGGACGCGCTGCTCGATCTTCGGGCAGGTCGGCAGTGACGTCGCGATGGTCAGCTCGGAGAAGACCGGGCCGACCGCGTGGGCGATGACCTTGCCGGCGGCGGCGGGGGTGCGGTTGAACGTGACCGGCTGTTTTCGGTCGATGGCGTCACGGCCGCCGATGGGCGTTTCGCAGATGGCCTGGTTGCCGCGATAGGGGGCCTTGGCGTCGAGTAGTTCGCGTTTGAGCGTCTTGTCGTACCAGCTCGTCAGGCCGGCGCGCTCGGGGGATACCTCGATGCGATAGCGGGCGTTTTCCAGGGCCGTCGGCTGAGTCGGCGTCGGGGTGGGCGCCGTGCCGTCGCTCTTGGCGACGTCGAAGCAAGCATAACCGAGGGCGGGGACTTGGTCGGCGACGAAGACGGCGGTCTTGCCGTCCGGGGAGAGTTGGACGGGCACTTGCTCACCGTTGCGCGCGTCGATGACCGAGATCGCCGTGGCGCGGTCGAGCGACGTGCCCGGCAGCGGGATCTCGACGACATCGGTCCTCGGCCAGGCGAGCGTGTTCCAGACGGCCACGCGGCGGTTTGGCTGGGTGGCGGTCTTTCCGGAGAGGCGCTGCAGCGCGGCGTTGAAGAGGTCGTCGGTGATTCGCTTGGCCTCATAAGCGTTGGCGGCTTTCCATTGCCACTGCCTGCGTGTCTCTTCGCTTTTCGGCTGGCTGATGCTGCATGAGGCGCCCCAGGTGTGTTCGTCGAAGTGGATCATCTTGTCGTAGGCGAGGTGGATGGTGTCGCGCGGGTACTTGGCGGTCGGGTCGGTCAGCCAGCAGAGCGCATGCAGGAACTCGGCCGCGACGAGCTTGTCGTGGAGGAGGCGGTTCATACCGGTCTCGCGGGCCGAGCTCGCCGGGCCCTCGGCCCACCAGCTCGGGATGTCGCCACGATAGGTGGGGCAATCCGACCCGTGGCGAGTCTCGAGGAGGTCGAGGAACTCGCGATTCGTGGCCACGACGACCTTGGGCCAGACGTACTTTTCGTTCCAGGCTCGCGCGTTCTTGCTGGCGTTGATGTCGGGGGGCAGGTTGTCGCCGCCCATTCGCAACTGGATGTCGTCGACCGTGCAACCGGCCGATTCGTTGCGCCGGATGATGCCCCAGAAGGCGTCCTCGTGCAGACCCGGGGCGCGGAAGAAGTTGCCCTCGCGATAGCTGTCGGTGTACCAGAGGAAGACCTTGCTGCCGTCGGGTCCTTGCCAGTAGAAGGGTCGCTGGGCCGCGCCGGGGCGATACCAGAGGAACTGGCCGCGGATGGAGTTGGCGCGGAAGGAGACGCGGCGGATTCCCGCTTCGAGGAAGAGCTCGGGCAGGGCCCAGGCGTAGCCGGGCACGTCGTCGATCATCGCGGTGTCGATCTTCACGCCGTAGCGGTCGCGGAGCTCTTGCGCGTAGTAGAGGCAGCGGATGAGCTCTTCGTGGCCGACGAGCTCGGTGGGCATGTTGAGGTAGAAGCCGCAGATCTCGATCCGGCCCTGGCGGACCCAGTTCATCAGTTGGGCGACTTGCTCCGGGGTGTGTCGCTCGATGTAGTTCTTGACCAAGCCGGTGACCTCGATCGTCCAGCGGTATCGGCTCTCGGCGGGCCAGTCGGCGGTGGTCTGGCAGTACTGCTGGGCGAGGTCAAGGTTGCTCGAGAGGCGATCGATCACCTCCGGCTGGGGATGCGTGTAGCCGATGTCAAAGTGCGTGTGGGGGGTCATATAGAACGTCCACTGGCGCGCGGGCTCGACGATGCACGTGGCGGCGAGGAGCTTGCCGAACTCGGTTTTGTACTCGGCGCGGAGTTCAGTCGGCGCGCTGGGCTCGGGGACGGTCAGGTGATAGGCACCGTCCTTGAACGCGGACGGTTGGATGGAGACGGATCGGCGTGTCGGGCCGAACGCGATGGTCAGCTCTCCGGCGATGGGCTCGGGCTTGTTGTCCACCTCGAGGCGGAGGTCGACGCGTCGGGCGAGGCCGTCGGGCGACTTCAGGACGAACGGGGTGGGCTCGGCCCGGAGCGTTAGCTTCTCACTGAGCATCTCGAGGCGCGCCTTCCTTTCGTGTGCGAGGGTGTCGCGGAGGTCCTTCAGCTCGGCGCCCCAGCGGACGCGAACGTTCTTGAAGTCGGCGCGTGTTTGGTCCTGGGCGATCAGGCCGACGCGCCCGGCCTGTCGATGACTCACACGAAAGCGGACCTGCCACGGGGGCTCGGGCTCGCCGACGGGCCAGATCTTGCCCAGGACCAGGTCCTCGATCGCCGCGGCCTCGAGTCGATACCACAGGCCGGGCTCGAGTCGTACCTTGCCCGCGTCGCCGGGGATCTGGGTGACGCGTCCCTTGTCGTATGTCAGGAGTTCGAGACGGTCTTGGCGATCGTAGTAGCGGACGACCAGGCAGGTGCGATCGTCCTGTGCGCGGAGCACGAGGCCGACGTTCTTGCGGGTGCTTGGGGAGACTTGGAAGTCTGTCTCGACCAGTACATCGGCCATCGGCGGCAGCTTGGCGATGCGGGCGGCGTTCTCTTCGCGGCTGTTGGTCGTCAAGACGCCGTCGCTTGCCGACCAGGTCCCCCCTTCGAAGTAGGGCTGCCAGTGGCGGTCGCCGGCGGAGAAATCGTCCTCGAAGCGGCAGGTGCCGGGCCGCTCGGCGCGAGAGACGACGGAGCAGGCCAGGAGGATTGCATATGCCACCAATGATGAATACGGCTTCATTCGTCGACTCCAATTGCTTTGACGTTTTGACCGCGAGGCCCGCTCCGCGGACATTTGAAAGCGGCGTCGCGCCCCAACGGGGCAGGCGGCCCGCACTCCATACTCGCGATTCCTACTTCATGACAATGCGACCGACGCGGAACCACTTGGTCGTGTTGCTGGTGGCCGGGTCGATGTTCTCGCCGCCGAGGGCGTAGATTGTATCGCCGATCAGCGCGACGCGGATATCATTCGTGGCATAGGGCATCTTGGACGGCATCGGGTGGTATGTGTTCGTCTTGGCATCGAAGACGAGCACGACGTTGCTGTAGTAGCCCTTGTCCTGCGGCCAGCGCTTGGTCTGCTCCGGGGAAAAGAACGCCGCCCCGCCGAGCAGGATGATGTAGCGATCGCGATAGGCTACTGCATCGTGTCCGCTGAGCGGGTACGGGAGGTCCGGCAGTTTCGACCACTTGCTCGTTTTCGTGTCCAGCACGGCGGCGGTCGTCACGCGGGGGCTGACGCGTTTGCCGTCCTTGAGGACGTGGTGGGCCCCGCCGAAGAGGCAGAACTTCGAGCCGATGCACGCGCCGGCGACGTGGTCGAGCGTCTGGCCGGGGAAGCTCGGCAGCGGTTGCCACCTGGCATCGGGCTTGGCGGCGTCGAGCCACTCGACGCTCGAGACGTTCGACGTCGGCGTCCATTGACCCTCGCCCGGCTTGAAGTGCGCCCCGCCGGCCACGACGATCTTGCCGCCCATGGCGTCCATCGCGCCGACCATGCGGTCCTGTTTCATCGGCGCGACGCGGTCCCACTGCCATTTGCCGCCGGCGCATCGGAGTCGAAAGACGCTGGCGTGCGTCCGCCCGTTGAAGCGCCCGCCGACGACGTAGAAGGCGTCGCCGGCCGTTACGCCGTCCATGTAGACACGGCCCTTGGGCATGTCGGGCAGTCGCTCCCAGGCCTTGTCGCCGGGCATGCAGGCCCACGTTTCGGCCGACTCGCACCAGGGCTGTTGCATGCCGCCGGCCGAGATGACCTTGCCGTTGAGCGCGCCGACCGCCCCGCCCTTTCGGAGGGCGGGGAACTCGGGCCCGAGGGTCCAGGTGACGTCGGCGATCTCGCATTCGTTGGCCGAGGCGGCTGTGGCGTACGGCAGCTTCAGGCCGAGCCCGGCGAGGGCGGCTGCGCTGATTTGGAGGAATCGTCGACGTCCCACGTCGTCGCCTGACGTGTCGCGTGAATCGCCCGTCATGCGCATCAAGAGTCTCCCGTCCGTGGCCCCAGGAAGCCGGCGCCGATAGCGCCGGCCGGGAATCGTCGCTCAAGCGTAGACCACCCGACGCTGAGGTCAAGATGCCGCGACTGTCCGCACCGCCGGTCGCGTGCGGCGGCCCTTGACAACCCCGTGGCCTGTCAACATCCTTGCGGTCACGCCGCCGAGAGAAGGCGCGCGATGGAGCGAACGCTTATGCGAAACACGATCGTGCCTTGCCTAGTTGCCGCGATGACGCTGTTGATTTCATGCAAGCGGACGCAGGCCCAGACGCCGCCGGGGCAGGCCGAGGGCTATCGCTGGATCAAGGTGACGATGTCCGCGCCGTTTGCCCCGCGCGACGGTGCGGGCGCGCTGACGTACAAGGGCAAGATGTGGTTGCTCGGCGGGTGGAACCCGCGCGACAAGACGCACTTTCCCAAGATCTGCACGAACGACGTCTGGAGCTCCCAGGACGGGCTGAACTGGACGCTCATCAAGCCGAACACCTTCGGGATGCCCGGCTTCAATCCGGAGCGCGATTGGGAAGGCAGGCACACCGCCGGCTACGTCGTGCATCAGGACAAGATGTGGATCGTGGGTGGCGATCCGCTTCAAGGTCACTATCAGTACGACGTGTGGAACTCGTCGGACGGGGCGACGTGGACGCACGTCAATAAGGGCAGGCCGGTCCCCTGGGGTCCGAGGGTGCTAGCGTACACGGTCGCCTTCAAGGACAAGATCTGGGTGATGGGCGGGCAGACGGTGCCGCAGTTCGCCCCGGCCGAGGAGCGTTTCCACGACGACATTTGGTGCTCATCCGACGGGGTCCACTGGACGCGCGTAACGCCGAAGGGGCCACACTGGTCGCCGCGCGGCATGATCGGCGGCGGGGTAGTCTTCAAGGATCGCATGTGGATGCTGGGCGGGGGGACGTACGACACGCCCAAGACGCCGAAACGCAGTTTCTACAACGACGTCTGGAGCTCACCGGACGGCGTGAGTTGGACGCGACATCTCGAGCATGCCCCGTGGCATCCGCGGCAGTATCACGACGTGGCCGTGTTCGACGGCAAGATGTGGGTCCTGGAGGGGTGGAACCAGCAGAACCGCAACGACGTGTGGTACTCGGCGGACGGCGTGGACTGGCACCAGGTGCCCAACACGCCCTGGAAGCCGAGACACGCGGCGAGCGTATTTGTCCACGACGATGCCCTCTGGATGGTAGCGGGGAACAATATGGAGCCGGACGTTTGGAAGCTGACGCGCGCCGCGGCAGCCCGAGTCCAATGAGGACCGTTTTCTATCCGCTCTACGGCCTGTGATTTCTCCGACTTGCCCATATGCCCCTCGGCCCGACGGCGCATGAGCAGCTCGCGGCGAGTGGGTTTTGACTCCGTTCCAAGTATTACGTATCATTGCTAAGCGGGAATACGTATTGGAGACCCGGGCATGGTCACGAAGCTTACCCTCAGTGCCGAAGACGACGTCATCAAAGAGGCCAAGCGGCTTGCCGAGGAGCAGAACACCAGCGTTTCAGCCATGTTCGCTCGGATCATCAGGGGGATGGCACGGCGGAGGAAGTCAACGGCCGGTCTGTCGCCGATCACGCGCGAAGTCGCGGGGATCGCGAGACTGCCGAGGGGTAAGACTCCTCGGGACGTGCTGACCGATGCGTTGATGGACAAGCATGGGCTGAAGCGATGAAGGTCTTCCTGGACACAAACATCTTGTTGGACGTCCTGATGGAGCGCCGGCCCTTCTTCGAGGCGTCAGCGAGGATCTGGTCGCTGGCCGAAGAGGTACGGATTCGCGGGCAGGTATCGGCCATCAGCTACCCGAACGTCTTCTACATCGTTGGAAGACTCTCTGGACGTAAGGCGGCCGCGAAGGTTCTGCAGTCGATGCGGGCAATCTTCTCGGTCGTCGCATGCGATGAACGGGTCATCAACCAGGCTATCGAAGCCGGTTTCGAGGATTTCGAGGACGCCGTCCAGTTCGTTAGCGCCGTCCGCGTGGGAGCGTCCTGTATCGTCACTCGAGACCCCGATCACTTTCCTCGCACCGAGATGCCGATCCTGTCGCCCACGGAATTCCTGGCCGCCCACTCGTTGGAGTGAGATTCTCCGGAAGTCCGGTACTGCTCTCACCTGGTTCGTTCGGGACCGGAGGCGGGAGTCCGAATCAAACTGCCAAAAACTTGGCATTTCATTTGACGCGTGCTCATTCCTGGGGTATTAAGGTTAAGAAATTGGCCCTTGTGTTTCTGCCACGTGCAGGAGGCGGCTCGGGCGTTTCGCGCAAGAAGGGCCAGCCCGCCGGCTCAAGCGACTCGCAGCGCGGAAGGGTCCCGCGCGGCATGAATGCCGCAGCTCGGGGGCGCGCGAATCTCCGCGGGAACGTTATCGCCAACGACCCACCCCAATAGCCGCGAGGGCACCGACCATGAACGAGCAGCCCGATCTGAAGCTCAGCCGGCGCGAACGGCAGATCATGGACATCATCTACGCCCGGGAGCGGGCGACGGCGACGGAGGTGCTGATGGACCTGCCGGACCCGCCGACGCGAACGGCGGTTCGGACGCTGCTGCGGATTCTCGAGGACAAGGGGCACCTCAAGCACACCAAGAAGGGTCGGGAGTTCGTCTATCAGCCGACCCGTCCGCGGAGTCGCGCGGGTCGGTCGGCGTTGCGTCGGCTGCTAGAGACGTTCTTCGAGGGCTCGATCGAGAAGGCGGTGGCGGTTCACCTTATGGACCCGGCCGCCGAACTCTCCGACGAGGAGCTGGATCGCCTGGGCAAGCTGATTCGCGAGGCCAAGCGGAAGGGAGACTGACCATGTTTGCCCGACTCCATATCGTGCTTGGTTCGGCCCTGGCCGCGGCGGGGTTGGTCGTCCTGGCGGACGCGACGGTCAAGGGCGTGGCGGTTCTGATCGTGGCGGCATTAGCGGTGGTTGCGTTGCGGCGGGGGTCGGCGGCGGCGCGGCACCTCGTGTGGACGTCGGCCGTAGTGGGGCTGCTCTTGCTGCCGGTGCTCTCGCTGGGGCTGCCGTCGTGGCGTGTGTTGCCGGGGTGGGTGACGCTCGAACCGACGGGAATAGACGAGACGGTGGGGGAGCCGCCGCAGGAGAGGGTTGAACGTAAGCCGGGCGTCGAGTTCGACGCACCCAAGACGGCCGCTATCCCTATCGATGCACTGCTGGCGGGCATGACGGCTTCTTGCGACGAGGCGGCTGCACTGGGGGAAATGGAGGGCCTCCAGACGGACACGATTCGCCGGGATGCTCCATGGGGTAGCGAGACCAGGTTGCCTTTGCCGATGCTGCTTCCCGCCGATCCGTGCTTTCTCGCTTGCTTGGGGCTGGAATCGGCGCTGACGCTTGCCGCCCAACCCGGAGCTTTTGACTCCTTCGCGGAAGACCGTGCAGGTCGCTCGATCGCGGTGAGCGCTGCCCAATCATCTGATGAGCATTCATCGGAGCGGCCCTGGTGGATTTGGGTCTTCCCGGTATGGCTCGGGGGCTGCATGGCGGTGCTGCTTCGCCTGGGACTTGGCAGGATGAGTCTGTGGCGACTCCAGCGGACATCGCAATCGATCACGGGAGGGGCGTGGGCGGATCTGCTTGACCGGGCCTCGGCCGAAGTCGGACTGGAGGATCGCGTGCGGCTGCTGATGAGCCCTCGTCGGGCGATGCCGATGACGTGGGGCGTTCTTCGCGCGAAGCTGCTGCTGCCGGCTGAGGCGGAGGGTTGGTCGGCAGATCGTCGCCGGGCGGTCCTGCTGCACGAGCTGGCGCATGTGAAGCGATGGGACTGTCTGACGCAGTTGCTTGGGCAGCTCGCATGCGCGGCGTACTGGTTCAATCCGCTGGTGTGGATGGCGGCTCGACGGATGATCAGCGAATCGGAGCACGCTTGCGACGATCTCGTCCTCCGTAAGGGCGCTGCCGCCCCGGACTATGCGGAACACGTCCTTCAGGTCGCCGCGAGGTTTCGGGACGATCACGTTGGGTCAAGGTGCGCGATCGCGCTGGCCCGCCCTTCGCATGTTGAAGGACGGCTGCTGGCGATTCTCGACAAGACACGGAATCGGCGAGCGGTCAGCCGGGCGGCCGGTTTGGCCTCGCTGCTGGTGCTGCTGTGTCTGGTTGTGCCTTTGGCGACGGCCCGGTCGGCGGGGCAGAGCGATGCGTCCTTGGGGGGCGGCGAGGCGACCGACAACGCGGCGGCGCAGCCAACGTCGGCGAGAGACGAAGACGTTGTCGCGGTCGGGGCCGGATTCACTTCGGGGGGTGGGAAGTATGGAATGGCATACGGGGGAGGCTCGTCTTCCGGGGGCGGAAAGTATGGAAACCTGCGCGGGGGAGGCCGGGTTTCCGCGCGGGAGCAGGGCGACAGCAAGTTGCCGGAAGGCACGACTTGCCTCAGTAGCGTCGGTGACAAGGCGGGTGGTAAGCGGAGCCTAGCGTGCAGCGGTCACGCGGTTCGGTTCGACGCCCCTGAGGGCGCGCGGTTTGTCGAGGCCGTTGATATCTTTGCCGACCGCTACGGCCATCCCAAGGCGCCGAAAGAGGATTTCCACGTCTACATCCTCAACGAGAAGATGCAGGTTCTTGCGGACGCTACGCTTCCGTACAGTACGATCGAGCGGGCGGGCAAGCTTCGCTGGTACACGCTGCGGACGCCGTCGATCGAGGTCCCCGGGACGTTCTACGTCGCGCTGAGCTTTGACCCGCACCGGACCAAGGGCATCTTCCTCGGCTACGACAAGAACGTGAAGGAGACGCGGTCACTGATCGGTCTGCCGGAGGGAGGATTCAAGCCCGTGGAGGAGTGCTATGAGTGGATGGTTCGGGCGCGCGTGGCCGGCAAGCCGTCTGGAGCCAACGGCATCCGCCGGCTGGCCGACCAGAAGCCGCCTGCTAAGGGCGACGCGTTCAAGGATTTGATCGAGGCCAAGCAGGACAGCGGGAGCGCTGACGGGAAGCAGAGCTACGGGGGCAGCGGCCCAGCCGTTCGGTTCGAACTGAAGGAGATTCTCCCGCAAGGCGCGCCGCCGAAGGATGCGGTGCTTCACGGCTTGCGCGTTCACGCCAGCCGCTACGGCGGGGGGTACGACGCGTCCAAGTCGATGGTGACGGTGGCCGCGCTCGACGGCAAGAACGAACCGGTTCGACAATGGACGTTCCCTTACGCCGAGTTTGGGCGGACGCCGAAGTGGGTCGATCTGGTCCTGCCGGAGCCTGCGCCACTCGAGGCGCTGTGCCCTGACGGCAAGACGCTGACGATCGCGATTGATCCGGAGGCGACGCAGAGTCGGGGCATCTTCTTCCGCTACAGCAAGGCCGAGGGCGGCGCGTTCGGGCAGATCTGGTCGCCCAAGAAGAAGACGCTCAAGCCGGTAAGCGGGCGCATCTGGATGATTCGGGCGTACGTCGGTGTCTCTGGCAAGGGCGAGGCGGACGAGCCGTCAGCACTAGGCGTGCCGCGGTCCACGGCCACTGAGGTCGCGGTGGCGACATCGGCGGTGCTCGAACCGCCAAGCACCGATGCCCCCTCCTCCGGGCGCAGCGGCGAGTTCTTCGTCCAAGGGGTCTTCGAGCTGAATACGGACATCCCCCTTAACCTCGTCGCGGGAACGCGGGGTCGTGGCGGCCTCTGGCACGCGAGCATGATCCGTTTCACGCGTCGAGAGGAACGGCTCTATGCGAACCTGTCGGCGTCCTGGGATTCGCTGGCGGACAAGCGATGGCAGTTGTCCACGGTGCTCCTTGATCAGGATAGGAACGTCCTGGCCCGGGCCTATCGAACGCCGGAGACCCAGTACATCGTCCGGGACGGGCTGGGCGTGCGGCGAGATCGCGAGTTCGGCTTCAGTTTCGGCGGCGGCGTCCCGGTCGAGAGGATCAGGTGTTTTGAGGTTTCGATCCTTCCGCTGGACGAAGAATCGCGGCCTTATCGGCCGGGATCGGAGCCGCTGTCCGCTAGCGGCAAGGGGAAGCTGACACTGCTCCGTGAGCGGACGACGGGGCGGCGCTACTGGTTGTACTTGCCGGGCGAGTACCTTGCGCAGCAGAAGAAGGGCGTCAGATCTCCGAGGCATCCCGAGACGAAGACCGGCCTGTGGCCGTTGGTCGCTACATTCCATGGGGGCAGGCCGTTCGACGGCTGTCTGCCGCAGGCGCAGGAATGGCAGCAGGAGGCCGACCGGTACGGCTTCATCGTCGCGGCGCCGCAGCTCTACACACCCGACCTGTTCATGCAGTTTCCTTTGAAGGATCCGAGCCTGCGGGAACTCCGGGACGACGAGCGGTGCTTGCTGGCCATTGTTGGTGAGGTGCTTGAACACATGCCGGCGGACAAGCACCGAGTCCTGGCCACGAGTTGGTTTTCGGGGGGATATCTGGCGCACTACATGGTCAACCGGCATCCGGAGCTGTTCAGTTGTCTGGCCGTGCGGCAGTCGGAGTTCTCGGCGGACATCCTGGAGCCCACTCAGGTCGGCAAGTACAAGGACATGCCGATCGGCGTGTTCTGGACGAAGAGCGATCCGAAAGCCTGCCGAGAGGAATCCGAACTGGCGGTGACGTGGTATCGCCAGCGGGGGTTCAGGGACGTGAGCTGGGGCGTGTTCAACGGCGCGAGGCACAGGCGGATCCCGGAGATCGCCGCGGGCATGTTTGCCATGCAGTGCGGCATTCCTCCGCGTACGCCGGCGGCGATTCCTTATGCCGTAGAAACGGGGGGCAGGACGCGCTGGGCACTCGCCTACACCCTCAAGGTGCCGGTGGGTCGCTCCGCGCCGCAGCCCCCGACAAGAATCCCGTCAAAGGCGCGGCGGGGCAAGAAGCTGGAGCCCTATCACCCGCCGGAGAAGGTGCCGCTCGAGCGTGGTCCGTATGAGCCGCCGGGGAAGGCGCCGATCGTGCCGATTGCGGAGGCCGGGTCGCGATGAGCGGTTCAAACGGGGATGTGGGCGGATCGCGGCTCGATCCCATTGGTAGGTGGTTCGTGACTTCCTGCTTGACGGGGGCTTGCTCATGGACGGGGCACCCGATGTCGGTGATGGGTCACGGGCAAGATGCCCGTGCTACGCGGGCGGCGGGGCACCCTTTCTTGGCGATCCGTTCACACTCTCAAGCAGGGCAATCCGTTCAGATACTCCAACACGCGGTTAGTCAGTTGGCTTGAAGGTTCGCTGGACCGTTCGCTTCTTGCCTTCGTGCTCGACGGCGACGGTGATCGTGGCCCCGTCGTCGGGCATGAAGTAGGCTTGCAGGAAGTAACCGCTCTTGCGGACATTGACGAGGGGCTTGCCGTTGAGCAGGACGGTGGCACCGCTTGGGGCGAGGCCCCGGATGCCGACGTTTCGCGGGCCGGCCGGCACGATCGTGCCCTCGGGGGGCGAGGTCTGGACGACGAGGAGCGGCTCGGTCTGGAGGGCCTCGATCTCCTCGGCAATCGCGCGGCGGGTTTCGAGCATCACGTTCGGGTCGCGCGTGTAGTCGTGGAAGGACCAGATGACGCGGCGGCAGAGCTCGAGGGGGCGCTGTCGCGGGTCGAGCCAGAACGCTTCCTTTCCCTTCTTCTCCTTGATCTCGGCGAGGCGGTGTTGGAGGACCCAGAGGTACTCGAAGTCCTGCAGGCCGTTTCGCATCGTGCTGAGGCGGAGCGAGCCGAGCAGGCCTTTCTTGCCGGGGTAGACGATGGCGCGGTCGCCCAGCGGCAGCCGGTAGCTGATGGCCTCTTCGGTATAGGGCTGATCGCCCTGGAAGTGGTTCAGGCCCCAGTGCAGGTAGCCGTCGAGATCGTACAGGTAGTTGATCCAGTGCAGGACGCGGGCCTTCAGCAGCGATTGGTCGAGGAATCGGTTGGGGTATCGCCCGACGGGGTGGCAGCAGGTGTAGTACCAGAGCTCGGCGCCGTCCTTTCGGGCCTGGTCGAAACGGGGGTACCAGAGGTTCAGGTGGCTCAGCTTGGGGACCCAGATGTCGAGCTTGCCGAAGTATTCGGCCTCGATGGCCTCGATGACGCGGACGCTGGGGGCGGCCTGGTGGACCTGGTCGACGGCCTGGGCGTAGGACTCCTCCTGGTGGATGAAGGGCTCGTCGCTGATGCTAACGGCGAATCGCCGCTTCCAGCCTCGGCGTTGGATGACCTTCTCGAGAGCGGCGAGGCGTCGGAGGGCATCGTCCTTGGCGACGATGCGGGACTTGGGGGCGCCGTGCTTGCCGGTTCGCTGGCCGGCCGAGTGGAGTTGGATCTGCCGGATGCCCGCCTTGAAGGCCGCCTCGGCGTATCGCTCGAGAGGAGCGGTGTCGTGCGCGTAGCCGTCCTTGGCGTTGCCGCTTTCGAGGATCAGGCTGATGCTGGTGTTGACATCGGTCTGGCGGTGATCGACGAGGAAGCGGCAGAACCGCTCTAGAAGTTGGTAGTATTCCTCAGTGTTCGGTTTGACCTGCTCGAACCCGAGGCCGGGGAATCGCCACCAGTTGACGACGGCGAGGTGGCGCTCGGCGGGCATGTCGAAGTTGTAGACGTGCAGGATGACGGGCAGCTCGGCGGGCTTGTCGGCGCCGGTGACGGTGAGCGTGCCGCGGTAGTCGCCGGGCTTGGCGTCGCGGGGGATGTGGATCTCGATCCAGACCGGTTGTGCTTGATTGGCCTTGGCGGGGACGGCCGGATCTTCCCAGAAGGGGTCGGGGATGCTCGTCGGTGCCTTGGCGACCAGTTCGTCGGCGGGGACGCCCTTGGTGTTTCGGCTCACGTCGATGTAACGAACCCATTGGAGCATAACGGCGGTCGCGGGGATCGTCTGGTTGGAGGCCTCGTAGCGCAACCCCGTGATCGTGCACGTTGCCTTGGCCAGGTCACGATTCGGGCGGAAGACGGCCTGGGCGCTGACGACCTCGCCACGAGCACCGTCGATCTTCAGCACGTCGCCGCCTCTGGCGGGACAGGTGGCCGATCGCATGACTTTGGTCAGACAGTCGACGGCCCAGAGGGGCCTATCCGCCTCGGCGCGGCACGTTCGGGCGGCGCTCGGGATTATGAGCACGAGGACAGCGATGACGGTGAAGCGTCTCATTTCGGCCTCCTTCTTCGGACTCCCCGTTGAGTTCAAGGGCGCTCTTGGAGCCCTCGTAGGGCGGCTCCAGAGCGGGTTGGGCACGTGGCATCGCGAGAGGACGCCAAGCGGCGCCGTCCACGGGAGCACATATTGTAGGGGATAGTAACCCACTTGGGCCGGGGTTCGCCAAGCTTCCTTCAGGCGATCTTCCAGGCATCATCCGTCCCGACGGGACTGAAGTGCTTTGGGGGAATTCGGTTCCCCGGACTGAAGTCCAGGGCTATTCTCACATGGTCCCTCCGGGACCCGTAGAATTCAGCCGCCCTTTCGCTGGTCGAACCGCCACATAAGGATGTTCGTCATGATCCGCAGCGCCGAGTCTCGCTGGTAGCCGTGCATTCCGTAGATGAAGTGGCCGTCCATGGAGGCGGTCAGGTCGAACGGGGCGAAGAGGAGTGCGACGCGGTCGCCGATCTTGACGGCGGAGATCGGCGGGGCATCCCTGCCTCTCAGTCGCGAGCTACCCCATCGGGTCGGGCGGAGCTTCTCGAGCGGCTTCGTTCCGCCGGGGCCGCCCTGGATGATCGGGTGGGCGACGTCGATCAGCTCGGCCTTGTCGGGATACATCTGGTCGACGACGGCGCCGGCGGACTTGGCGAAGTCCTGATCGCCCGCGTCGGTGTCGATGAGGACCAGCCCCCCGCCGGCCATATACTCCTCAAGGGCCTTGGTTTGCGGGCCATCGAGTTTGAGCTTGCCGTGGCCGGTGACGTGCAGGAGGTCGAACTCCTTCAGTGCGCCGGGGTCGTCGAGCTTGACGCCCTTGACCTCCTCGACGGCGACTCCTTGGAAGTGGCGGAGCAGCTTGCCCATTCGCATCCATGCGGTGGGGTTGGCGTCCCAGTCGGCGTCGTGTCGGACGCGTCCGATCTTGAGCGTACCGAGGAGCTTGGCCGGTTTGCCGGGCAGGTCCTTGGGGCGGAGGCGCCCGGGCAGTTGATCGTAAGCGGGACCGGCGTAGAACCGGATGTTGGTCATGATCCTGAAGGCGTCGGGGTAGGTGACGAACCGGTCCTGGTGGAGGGCGCCGGCGATGTCGCCGTCGAAGACGAAGACGAACGTCCGTCCGCCGTCGCTCATGCCCTCGAGCTCGATCTTCTTCTTGAAGCCTCTCTTGGTGTCGCGTCCGAAATGGGTCTCGAAGACGGGATGGTCCTTGCCGGCCGACTCGAAGGTGTAGCCGCGATCCTTGTACAGGTCGACGAAGAGCTTCTTGAACGACGCGGCGAACCTGCTATCGGCACGGTTGGCGTGCGCGACGATCGTCCCGCCGGCGTCGCAGTAGTCTCTGAGCTTCTTGGTCTGCTCCTTCTTCGGCTCGAACGGCCCGGACCCGGCGATGCAGAGGATCGGGGCGTCCTGCAGGTCGTGGAGCGAGGAGTCGAGGGAGACGATCTGCCACTTGTGGATCCGCTCGAACTCCTGATTCATATAGCGGCAGAGGTAGTGCAGGTCTCGGAAGTAGTAGTTCCACTGATCCTGCTCGCCCCACTGGAGCTTGTTGAAGATGATGGGCGCCCGGCCGTAGACGAGGAACAGGAGCAGGAAGCCGTCGGTGACCGGCTCGCCGGTCCAGTTGTGCTTGGCGATCACGTTGGCGTTTGAGGCGAACCAGTCGACGTCGCCGATGTACTTGAGCCCGCTGGCCACGCCCAGCCTTTCGAGGCCGAATTCCTGATAGCCGCCCCAGCCGCTCTTGGATGTGGCGGCGCCGTTCTTGGCCATCCACTGGAGCCCGCCGTCGATGGCGTGGAAGATCGCGGCAACGGCCTGGCGGGTTCGGGGATCGGGTCGGACGCCCTTGAGCCAGCGATAGGGCTGCTCGTTTCGGGTGTGGAGCTTGTCGAGGACGACGTAGAGCGTGTTGACGCCGGCGGTGGTCATCGTGGCGCGGGCGAGGTTCTTGAGCGGCGCGTCGCCGGGTTCGAGCTTGGGCACGACATCGGGGGGGATGCCGACGTACGACCAGCCGCCGGTGCGCCCCTGGTGCTCGAGCCAGTGCTGCTCGACGATATCCCAGTAGACGTCTCGGATCTCCATGTTGGCGTTGGCGCAGGCCCACATGCCCAGGACGCCGAACTGCGTACAGCTATTGTCGCCGCTGCCTTTTTTGGTCTTTGAGCCGTAGTGGTACCAGCCGTCCTCGGACATGGCCCCCTCGAGCCAACGCATGTCCTCGGTCAGCAGCCGGCGGTAGTGCGTTCGCTGGCGGGTGTCCTTGACGCGGTCGACGAGGAAGGCGTAGATGTTTGCCCGCAGTGCCCGCGAATACGTCATCTTCAGGTCGTATCCCTCGATGTACTTCAGGCCGGCCTGGATCTGTTTGTTGTTGTAGCTCACGCCCGCCTCGAGCAGGGCCAGCAGGGCCACGCATGAGGCGCCGCCGCTCTTGGTGCTTTCTCGCTCGGGGTGGAAGTGCCCGGGAGGCTCGCAGTAGGCGATTCGCTCCTTGGCCGCCTCGATGACTTGGCCCTCTTTCGTCTTGAAGGCGACGCCGCCGTTGGGCAGGTCCTGGATCGGCTCGCCGAAGAAGACGTCGGCCGGGACCTCCGTCCATTCCTCCAACTGCATCTTCTCGACCATCCGCCCGTCTTCGGCGACCTTCTTGAGGACCTGCTTACGCTCTCGCTTGTAGACGCGGATGGTCCAGCACGTCTGCTGTCGCGCCAGCAGCGCGGCCTTGGCCTTTTCGATGATGCCGTCGATCTCTTCGTCGGTGACGGCCCAGGCGGGGCGCGCCAGGCAGATGAGTATCGCCGCGGATCCGATCGCGAGTCCTGCCAGTTTGAGGCGTCCCGGGCTTGTCACGTTCTGGGGGGAGGACATGGATCACCTATATCCTGTCTGCAAGCGAATACGGACCATTCACCGCGGCGATGTCTCCGATGGAACGCTCATGATAAGTCGGCCCGCGCCGACGGGCAACGCCGGACCGTCGAGTAAGGCGAAAGTCACCGCAATCGGATAACGATTCGGTGGATGCACTCGTCCCAGGCGAGCCCCGGCTCGGCAGGGGATTTTTGCTCGCTTCAGTGCTATAGTCTTGACCCGTCGCACGACGTTGCGCGCCTTCGACGAGCCGCGCTAGGATGTGCCAATCGGGGAACCACGAATGACCGACACGAACGCCGCTGGAGGCTGGAAGGACAAACCCCTCTTCACGCCGGGACCGCTGACGACGAGCCGGACGGTCAAGCAAGCGATGCTCCGCGACCTGGGCTCGCGGGACTTCGAGTTCATTCGGACCATCCGGGAGATCCGCCAGGAGCTATTGGCGCTCGGCGGCGATACTGAGGGCGAGTACGAGGCGATCCCGATGCAGGGCAGCGGCACGTTCGCCATCGAGTCGGTCGTCTCGTCGACGATCCCGCCGAACGGCAAGCTGCTGGTGCTCGTCAACGGCGCTTACGGCCATCGGATCGCCAAGATGGCCTCGGTCCTCAAGATCGCTTGCGCGGTGCTGGAGTTTCCGGAGGACTCGACGCCGGATCTCGGCGCGGTCAAGTCGGCGTTGGACGCGGACGGGGCGATCACGCACGTGGCCGTCGTCTCTTGCGAGACGACGACGGGCATCTTCAACCCGATCCGCGAGATCGGCGCCCTCGTCAAGCAGGCGGGGCGCGTCTACTTCGTCGACGCGATGAGCGGTTTTGGCGCGGTGCCGATCAATCTGGCCGAGTGCGGGATCGACTATCTCGTCTCGTCGGCGAACAAGTGCATCGAGGGGGTTCCGGGCTTCGGGTTCGCGATCGCCCGGCGCGAGGCGCTCGAGGAGACGGAGGGCTACGCCCGCAGCCTGAGTCTGGATCTCTTTTCCCAGTGGAAGGGGTTGGAGTCGAACGGACAGTTTCGCTTCACGCCGCCGACGCACGCGATCGTGGCGTTTCGGCAGGCGCTCCGCGAGCTCACCGAGGAGGGCGGGGTCGAGGGACGGGCCGCTCGATACCGCGCGAACCACGAGACGATTCTGGCGGGTATGCGCGAGATGGGGTTCAAGGAGTACCTGAAGCCCGAGCTTCAGGGGTACATCATCACGTCATTCCTGTACCCGCGCGATCCGAAGTTCTCGTTCGAAGAGTTCTATCGCCGGCTGAACGACAAGGGCTACGTGATCTATCCGGGCAAGGTGAGCAACGCCGACTGTTTCCGGATCGGCCACATCGGACGTCTCTTCGTTTCGGACATGCGCGACCTGCTCCGCGCCGTTCGGGAGACGGTCGAGGAGTTGGGCGTGAAGCTATAGGTTCGCACGAGATCGTCAGGATTCGGGGGGCCGGTCGTGCTGATCACCTGGGTCATCATTGGCTTGCTCCTGATCCCGCTTGGGACTGTCGCGTATCGGGCATACGAACGTTACAGGTGCGTTCCTGACGGGGCGCGGCGGAGGCGGGCGCGTGCGCGGATTCGAAGAGTCAATCCTTGGTTCCGCGTCGGCGACGTCGTTGCGTGCTTGCTGTTCTTCGGCGCCATAGCGGTGAGCGTGGTGGACGCCGGGGGGAGTCATGACCTGGCGGAGATCCTGCTGGTGATAGTCGGGTGGCTTGGCATACTTGGATGGTCCGCTGTCCAGCGCCACTGGACGCGTCAACGGCTTCATCGGCTTTTCTGTCGTTTGGAGGTGGAGCGTTTTCTGATATGCCCGGACTGCCGGTATGTCTTGACGGCACATCCGGAGGGAGGACGTTGTCCCCTGTGCGGCTATGAGTTCACGCCCGACTCTCTGTATCAGGACTGGGTCGACATCAGGAATCTTGCGGCGGCGGGTGTTCGGCGTTAGGCCCGCCCGTGGTCGGGGCATCTCTCTATACGTCAGTCATCCTTTCCGACCTTCTTGGCAGGCTGGAAGCCTGCGCCGGGGCGGAGCAGCCGGCGGATTTCGTGACTTGCCACACGGCGATTTCGCCCTGTAGGCTATGTCGTTTCCATCCTTGCGAGCCGGCAGTTCCTGTCATCCCGGGAGGTGATTCAATGCTCAACCTTGGCACACAAGCCATGTTCGTTCGGCGATCCTGGCGGAGTCTTCTCTGGGGCGTTTTGGCGTGTCTCTTGGCGAGCCATGCCCCGCTCGCCCTGGCTGATTCGCCGCTGGCTAACGATCTCGGCATCGCGCGGCTGCGTGAGGGTCGTAGCGGACGGTCGAGCAGCTCGGCCAAGGACTGGCGGAACGCCAACGGCGATTGTCGCGGGATCGAGATCGGCGAGACGATCACGCTGGCGGACCTGAAGGGTCCGGGGATGATCACGCACATGTGGTTCACGGTGGCGGCGACCGAGGTCTTCTGGCCACGGATGATGACGCTCCGCATCTACTATGACGACTCGGAGGTCCCGGCCGTCGAGACGCCGCTCGGCGACTTCTTCGCGATGGGCAACGGGCTTCGCGCGCCGGTCAACAGCATGCCGGTCTCGGTCTCTTCGGAGGGGCGGTCGATGAACTGCTGGTGGCCGATGCCGTTCAGGAAGCGGGCGCGGGTCACGATGACGAACGATTCGGCCCGGGAGCGGATCGGGTCGTTGTATTACTTCGTCGATTGGCGGTCGGTGCCGTCGCTGCCGGACGACGTCGGCTACTTCCACGCGCGGTATCGCCAGGAACACCCCTGCGGCAAGGACGACTACCTCATCGCCGACCTGCAGGGCCGGGGGCATTACGTCGGCACGGTTCTGAGCGTGCGCAACATGTACCACGGGTGGTTCGGCGAGGGTGACGATCGGTTCTTCATCGACGGCGAGGAAGAGCCGAGCCTGCGAGGCACCGGGACCGAGGACTACTTCGGCGACGCGTGGGGGTTCCGCGTCTTCTGCCGTCCGTATCACGGGGTTTCGATCTGGGAGGGCTACATGGCCGGCGATCGCGGGACGGCGTACCGCTGGCACCTCGTGGACCCGGTCGTCTTCACGAAGTCGCTCAAGGTGACGATCGAGCACAAGGGCAGCATCTATAACCAGCTCGCGATCAGTCTGGGGGGGTTCGTCCCGCGGGAGGATTGGACGAGCAGCGTGGCGTTCTGGTATCAGCAGGGCACGGCCAAGCCCTTCAGCACGATGCCCCCGGGACCTGAGCGGGTGCTGCCGCACACGCTGATCTTCGGCAAGGACCTAGTCGAGACGGCGGTGTTCGACCCTCCGGGCGTGGTGCGGAAAGAGAGCATCGGCTTCGTGTACATTCCGCCGGCCGTCGGGGGCAGCTTCACGGTCAAGTTCGACATACCCAAGAACGCGTGGTATCAGGTGGAGCCCTGGCCGGCCTACGTCGTGATCACGGGCATCTGGGAACCGCTGCTCGACGACAAGCCGACGGTCGGTCCGGTGGACACGTGCGACGCCAACACGGACATGCGTCCGCTGCATCTGGGCCTGCACTACCTGCGCAAGGGCGAGCACACGCTCAAGTTCGTCAGCAAGGGCGAGAGCCCCAAGAGCCCGCAGATCCTGCCGGGGCGCCTGGCCGGCGGGCTCGCGGCGCTGATCATCACGGAGATCGACATCAAGCAGCCGCCGCCGAAGAAGAAGGCCGAGGAGAAGTAGGAAGCGCCGGCGCGCATCGGGTGGGATGCGCGCGGGGGGCCGGTTCGTCCTCAGGCTCGGCCGGTCGCGGCTAGGCGAGGCGTCTCGCGCGATAGATCAGTCCCAGGGCACCAATCGCCAGGAGCCCCAGCGTCGCCGGCTCGGGGACGCTGCCGCCGACGGTGTCGGGCACGAGGACCTTGCCCAGCGTGTAGCCCATCCCATCGACGGGGACGCCGTCGTAGTCGTAGAGGTTCAGCACGTCCCGACCGAAGCCGCCCGTGTATACGAACGAGTCCCGGCCGCCCTTGGCGTAGAAGTCGCCCCACATCGGGCGGTGCGTGGAGTCGAACTCGACGTGGCGCTGATCGCCACCGAGGTCGATCTTGATTCCATAGATCGACTCGTCCTCCGGAAAGCCGGGATTGCTCTTCTTGGGTCCGAACGTGCCGAGCTCGGTCTGGGCCACGTCGCCGCTGAAGTTCAGCAGATCTTCTGTCGTGATGCTGTCCGAGACCTGGAAGATCGCGTGGCTGGTGGCGGGTTTCAGGTCGTCGCCGTCCTCGTCGGTGAAGGTGTAGGCGTAGTGCCACGTTCCGTCGTAGTTCAACGAAACGTCCCAGTCGATGCGGAATCCGTCCTCGTCGGGCATGGCGGCCCAGTCGCCTCCGCCCGTCAAGCCCGTCGAATCGGACGTCGTGAGGAACCCTATCAAACCGGCTGTGGCGGACGCAGGCGCCATCAGGAGCGCCGTGGCCGCCGCCAGCGCGACGAAGAAACGCGAGAATCGAAGCGTCATGGTGTATCCCCAGGAACATCACGTCCGGCGGGCGCGGCGGCGGTGAACGTCATCGGACGTCTGTCGGCAAGACGCGGATATGCGGCCGCCCCCCGGAATCTGACTGCCAAATGAAATGTACGAATCATCCGCCCGTGCGGACAAATGAAAGCGGCGGCAGTTCGCGGGAAATGTCCGGCTTTGGGTTATCGGTGGAAGACTCGCTCGAAGAGGGGAGACATTACAGGACGCTTCGCCAGAACGCCTCGGCGAACTCGCGGGACCAGTTAGCCTCTTCGGCGCGGACGGCGGGGATGCGGACCGCCAGCTCGGGGTTGCGGAAGCACTCGTTGATGTAGTCGCTCGTCTCGCGGATCATCTCGGCCTGAACCGCCTTCCAGTCGAGCAGCGTTCGTTTGAAGAGAGCCATCATCATGACGTGACCGGAGTAGAACGGGCGTCTCGCCCGTGGTGGACATGGGCAAGATGCCCATGCTACGCGCCTGCCGGATGCCCGGCGACTGATCTCGCACGATCATTCAGACGACGACGGCCTCTTCGCGGGCGCGGCGGAGTCGCTGGCTCGTCCACATGCCGAGGATCGCCGCGGCCGGCCCGATCGAGAGGTAGTCGATGGGCAGGCCCTTGCTCCACGCGTTCGGCGGGATGATTGCGATCTCGCGATACGCGGCCAGCTCGGCCGGCAGGTTTGGGCGGAGCCATCCGCCGACGTCGCCGATGAGGGCGACGATCGGCACGGCCAGACAGACCCAGACCCCCAGCGCGGGACGGCTGAACTGACCCGCCGCGATCGCGCCGAGCCAGAACCCCACGCCGATCGCGAAGATCACTTGAACGTGATTCACCGGCGCGACCTCGCGACCCGAGGCCACGTGGATCACGACCATCGCCACGACAGTCGTCACGACCGTCGTGACCAGCCCGTGCTTGACCTCGGCGGACCACTCGTCCGGCGCGCCCGTCCTCAGGGCCGCGCGCTCCAGCCATCGCTTCATCGGCCCGGGGCGTTTGGCGGAGGTGGGCTTGTTCGGCGGCTTGATCTCGGCCGGTCCGGATAGACCCGCCCAGCCCTCGGTCATCGCGCACACCGCCAGGCTCACGATCGGCACGAAGGTCCAGAGGACGACGTCCACCGCCAGGTCGCTGAAGACGCCGGCGCGCCCGGCGGCCGTTCCCGCCTTGTATTGCAGCATCACGGTCAGATCGCCGCCGCGGAGGGCCAACCCCGTCAGCCCCACACCTACCGCAAACGCCCCGAAGTCGCTAAGTCGCCCCGCCATCAGCAACGTCGCCGCGGCCGACCCAGCGGCCGCGAAGACGAGCACCGTCAACAGCGCGACGAGCGGGTTGTCGTGATAGACGATCGTCACGGCCTGATACGGGTCCGTGGGGCCGGCGATCCGCCAGCACAGCAGGACCGCCGGGACCAGCAGCAAGCAGCAGATGCCCACGAGGCGGGCCTTCTCCAAGAACCGCATCGGCGGGAACAACTCGGACGGCCCCACTTCGTCGGGCTTCTTCGTGTTGGCGGCGGTGGCGGTCATAGGATACCGGCTTCCTTCAACGTCGACTCGAGCTTGGCCCGGTTGCTCGCGGCCATCGGGCACAGGGGCAGGCGAAACTCCTCGGCGATCATCCCCTTCATCGCCATGGCGGTCTTGATCGGGATCGGGTTCGTCTCGAGCGACAGCATGTTCTTTCCGAGCGTGAACAGCTTTCGATGTTGCTCTGCAGCGACGGCGAAGTCGCCCGCCAGGGCCGCGTCGGTCAGGGCTTTCATCTCCTTGGGCACGATGTTGGCGATCACGCTGATCACGCCGACGCCGCCGATCGACATGAGCGGCAGCGTCATCGAGTCGTCGCCGGAGATCAGGGCGATGTCGCACAGCGTGCTCAACTCACTGGCGTCGTCGAGCCGACCGGTCGCGTGCTTGACGCCCACGATGTGGGGGTAGGCCTTCCTCAGCCGGGTCACCGTTGCGGGGAAGATCTCCACGCCGCAGCGGCTGGGGATGTTGTAGAGGATGATGGGAACGTCCACCTCGTCGGCCACGCGGGCGAAGTGCCGGTACAGCCCCTCCTGTGTCGGCTTGTTGTAGTAGGGCGAGACCATCAGCGCCGCGTCCGCTCCGGCGTGCTTGGCGTGGAGCGTCAGCCTGAGGGCCTCCTCCGTGCTGTTGCTGCCGGTGCCGGCGATCACCGGCACCTTGCCGCCGGCTCGCTTGACCACCGCTTCGATGACGTCGTCGTGTTCCTCGTGGCTGAGCGTCGGGGATTCGCCCGTCGTGCCGCAGGGCACGAGCGCGTCGGTGCCGGCGGCAAGGTGGAAGTCCACCAGCTTGTTCAGAGCGTCCCAGTCCACGTGGCCGCCCCTGAACGGCGTGACCAGCGCCACCATCGTTCCGCGGAACGTCATGAGGTCTCCTCCGGTGCGTGCAGAATCAGCAGGTCCTTCATCTCCTGAACCGCCTCGCGAATGCCCACGAACATCGCCCGGGATATGATCGAATGCCCGATGTTGAACTCTCCCCAGCCCGGGATCCCCGCGATCGGCGCGACGTTACGATACGTCAGCCCGTGCCCGCCGTGAACGATCATGCCTGTCGCGTGTCCCGTGGCGATGCCGTCCTCGAGTCGCTCGAGCTCGCGCCGGACCGCTCGCGGCCCTCGGGCATGCGCGTAGCCGCCGGTCCACAGCTCGACGGCGTCGAAGCCGCACTCGGCCGAGGTCTCGATCTGCTCGGCGATCGGCTCGATGAACGCGCTGCAGATCGCTCCGACGGCCTTGAGCTGCTTGACCACCTCCTTGATCCGCCGGCGGAACCGGATCACGTCCAGCCCGCCCTCGGTCGTGACCTCCTCACGGCGTTCCGGCACCAACGTGCACTGGTCCGGCTTGAGCTTCCGCGCGATCCGAACGATGCTTTGGGCGATGGCCATCTCCATGTTGAGCTTGACGGCCACGGTCTTGCGAAGGACCTCGGCGTCCCGGTCCTGGATGTGACGCCGGTCCTCGCGAAGGTGAAACGTGATGCCGTCGGCGCCGCCGAGCTCCGCCTCGACCGCCGCCCAGACGGGATCGGGCTCGTCGGTCTTTCGGGCTTGCCGCACCGTGGCCACGTGATCGATGTTGACCCCTAACTCTACCATCATGGACTCCCGCGATGATCCTCTCACGCAACAGGCCGATTATAGCGGCGCGCCTCGTTCCTGTCGCCACCGACCCTTGGCGACGGACCCGGGGAAGACGGGCGGACCCGCGGTGCGAAGTCGCGTGAAAGATGGTGTGGCGTCCATCGAGTAAGCATATAATATCATCCCGAATGGCCGGTTCACTAGTGAGCGCCCAAGACTCCTGGAGATCACCGCGTCACCATCCCTCATTCGGAGAAACGTCATGTCCACACTTGCCGCGCCGATGGTCTTTCTTGTGTCCGCCTTCACAGCGACCGTCGCGCAGGAGTACTGCCCGAAGTGCAAGGCCGATCGCCCCGCGTCGGCGAAGTACTGCAGCCAGTGTGGAACAAGGCTGACGGATGGGCCCGCCAAGACCCACAAGGAGCCGGTTCGAAGGGCAGCGGCCAAGAAGGAGAAGATCCGCAAGGACAGGCCGGCACCCTCGGGCCCGATGACGCGTTACGAGAGCCCCGACGGCAAGGTCATGCTGTTTCACCCGGCGGGGTGGCGAGTGCAGCAAGGTCCGAACCTCGGGCCGGGGAGCTATGCGATCTCGGTCGCGAGCCCGGATCGAACGGCCGAGGTGGCCTTTGCGACGCTGCCGCTTGGGCAGAACGTCAAGGACTCGGTCAATATGGCCGTCATCTTCTTCACCAATCTCGCCCGGGCCAGCAAGTCCGTCGAGGTGACGCGCATGAGCTCGACGAAGGACCGATCGCGCACGCGGGTCGAGGCGGCTCTGACCGCCGCTGACGGGCGCAAGACGATCGCCCACGTTCACTTCTTCCACACGCCACGAGCCGGCACCGTCTACTGCATGAGCGCCGCCGCGGACACGTGGCAGGCGAGTCTGCCGCAGCTCACTCAGATCGTGGCAAACCTGGCCTATAGCCCGGAGGGCGTTCGAAACGTCCAGAAGAAGGCCAACGAGATGGCCGCCGGGGATCAGCGCGCCTCCGGCACGGGGCGCGGGGCGGTCTCGCCGATCGCGCTGCTGGCCCAGGCCGAGGGGCGGCCGGGTCGTCAACTGCCCCTAGTCCAGGTCACCGCGCCCGACCAGTCGTTCACGCTGCAGATCCCGCGGGGCTGGCAGTTTCAGGGGGCGGTCCTGCAGTATTGGACCTCGCCCGACTGGCAGCGCAAGACGCACGGCGTGTCGTTCGTCTCCAAGGAGATGATGTCGCCAAGAGCGACCTCGATTCGCGTTCCGGGCGTGATTTGGTCCGACTACGTGCCGCCGCCGCGGGCGTTGGCCCTGGTCATGGCCGACGGGCAGTTCGGGCGGAACCTGCAGATCATCTCCGAGACGCCGGCCGGTCAGATCGTCCCCGAGGTCGCGCAGTATCTGCGGATGCTCGAGGGCAGAGGGCTTCGCGGCGATATCCGCCTCATGCACGTGCGGTTCACGAGCGGGCCGACGGGCCAGACCTGCCGCGGACTGTTCAGCGTGTCGTGTTTCGTGAGCCCGCTCGGCATCGCGTGGAGCTGCCTGGTCGAGGGCGGCTGGGCGCCGGACGCCGAGTTCGACGACTACCTGCCGCTCTATTGGCGCATCGTCAAGTCTCACCGGTACAACGAGCGCTTCGTCGGGCAGGTCATCGCGCAGCAGGCCGCCCGCCAGCGACAGCTCAACCAGAGCCTACAGCGGGCGCTGGCGGAATCGCGGGAGGCGTTTCAGGCTCTTCAGGGCTCGTTTAGAAACAACAGCCGGGCGCGCGATTACGCCGCGTGGCTCCACAGTCAAACGACGCTAGGCCAGGGGACCTGGGTCTCGCAGGCCGAGGGGGGCTCGCTCCACCAGACTGATAGCTGGGGAATTCAGAGGGAAGGGGGCGATCGCGTCGACCTGCCGGCGTACAACAATACCAACTTCACCGGGCGCAGCCCCTGGACGGGCGAGCAGCTCGAGGAGGTCAACACCCGGCCCGAGTGGGAACGGTACGTCCAGGGCGGACGATGAGCCTATGTCGTTAGCACGGACGCGCTCGACCGAGGCCATTCGATGCCGCCATGCCCGGTTTGACAGCGACCCATCCGACCGATAGCTTGCTGCTTCCACCGTGAACACGCGGCTCGCCGAGGCCTGGCCGCCTCCGCGTGACCGCGCACAGACCACAGAGAAGGAGGCTCGCACTCATGCGACATCGTTTCGGACTCTCACTCATCGTCGCCGTCGTCTCCCTTGCCGATGCATCCGTGCTTGTTGCCGACGTGAGCGTGCCCCACGTCTTCGCGGCCCACATGGTTCTGCAGCGCGACAGGGCGCTGCCCGTTTGGGGGTGGGCGGAGCCCGGCGAGAAGGTCACGGTCAGGCTCGGCGAGCAGAGCGCGACCGCTCAGGCCGGCAACGACGGGGCCTGGAAGGTCAGCCTTCCCGCCATGGGCGCGACGACCGGTCTGACCATGACGGTGGTCGGAAAGAACACGCTCACGTTCGAGGACGTGGCGGTTGGCGAGGTCTGGGTCTGTTCCGGCCAGTCCAACATGGCCTGGGGGGTCGGCGGCTCCGACAACGCCAAGGACGAGATCGCAGCGGCCAATCATCCGAACATCCGCCTGTTCAAGGTGCCCAACGTGCTGGCGGGTTTCCCCCAGAGAGACCTCAACGCGACCTGGCAGCGCTGCTCGCCCGAGACCGTCGGAGGTTTCTCGGCGGTGGGGTACTTCTTCGGACGGAAGCTCAACAAGGATCTGGACGTGCCCGTCGGGCTGATCGACAGCTCCTGGGGCGGCTCGCTGATCGAGCCATGGACGCCGCCGGCCGGCTTCGCCTCGGTCCGTGAGCTGGTCGGCGTTTCTCGGCAGATCAACATGGCCGACCCGGCCAGTGAAGCCCATAAGGCTCGCCTGACCGCCTACCTCGGCGACCTGGAGAAGTGGATCGGGACGGCCCGCCAGGCCCTGTCGACCGAGAAGGAGCTGGCGCCGGCGCCGGCGTATCCGAACGAGCTTAACCCCCTGGCCGGGTGGGGGTCGCCGACGGCCATGTACAACGCCATGATCCACCCGCTGGTGCCGTACTCAATTCGAGGCGGGATCTGGTATCAGGGCGAGTCGAACCGACTCGACGCGATGCTCTACGCCAAGAAGAAGGAAGCGCTGGTCACCGGCTGGCGGAAGGTCTGGGGCGCCAAGGCCGAGGACTTCCCCTTTTACTGGGTGCAACTCGCGCCGTTTATCTACGGTGGGGATTCGCCTGACGTCCTGGCCAAGATGTGGGAGGCTCAGGCGGCCGCGACGGCCATTCCCAACACGGGCATGGCGGTCATCAACGACATCGGCAACCTGAAGGACATCCACCCGACGAACAAGCAGGACGTCGGGCTTCGACTGGCTCTGATCGCCCTGGCCAACACCTACGGCAAGCAGGGGATCGTGTGGTCGGGGCCGGTGTACAAGTCGATGGAGATCGAGGGCGACAAGATCCGCCTGCGCTTCGACCACGTCGGCGGCGGGCTCGCCTCGCGCGACGGCAAGCCGCTGAGCTGGTTCGAGATCATGGGCGAGCAGACCGGCTACGTACCGGCCAAGGCCGAGATCGACGGCGACACGGTCGTCGTCTCGTCGCCGGAGGTCAAGAAGGCAGCGGCCGTCCGCTTCGCCTGGCGGCAGGACGCCGTGCCGAACCTGATGAACAAGGAGGGCCTGCCGGTCTCGGCATTCCGCGCCGGCACCTTCCCGGGAGACGTCAATCTGGCGCGCGACATACCCCAGGCGAAGGGCTACGTACCCGTCTACACGCTGCTCATCCCCGACGGCGCGAACTACGCCTCGACCCCGCCCGATTACGTCTGTGACAAGCACGCCGAGATCAAGACGCCCTTCGATCGGATCGGCTACCTGCTTCAGCTCAAGAAGAAGGACGGGGCGCTCGAGCAGGTGTTCGTCTCGATGGACGCGTTCACCAAGGACGCGAGCAAGATCGGCGTGCCGTGCGTGGCCACGGGGACCGTCTTCCACCAGGACGTGGCCAAAATGACCATCGTCTCCAACGTCAAGGGCGTCGCTCAGGGCGAGGGGATTCACGGTGGGATCGAGTTCTGGGCCAGCAACTACGGGCCGGAGAACAAGCGGAACATCCCCGACGCGTCGTCGAAGGACTTCGACTTCGGCGATACCGGCGGGACGGCGACGGCGGGGTACGGCTCGATGCAGATCCACAACCACGACGCCAAGGCCACCGTGTTCGCCTTCAACCGGTGGGGCGCTGACGGCGTTTGCGACCTGGGCATCGGCAACCAGCCGGAGAAGAACCCGGACTGGACCTTCGCCAACAACGCCAATCAGTACGTCCTGAAGCGGCTGCAGGTCCTGGTGCGGCCCGCTAAGTAGCGTTGGGCGTCTTGGGCAAGACGTGCGTCGTGGTGGGTGGTCCACCGCTTGAGGGGCGACGGGATTCGGATTGGAAGCGGCATTCGAGTCCCCCAACGCTGAAGCGATGGGCCACCCATCCTGAGTTTTCCTACTCCACCGGCGCCAGCCCCGCGGCGCGAAGGAGCGTGATTTTGTCGAAGTATACGTAGGAGTCGGACGTCCCCTTTTCGCGCTGGTACCATCCCTTCACGACGAGCCGCCGCCCCGCATGCTCCGCCTTGCCCAGGTATTCCGCCTGAAGGTCATGCCAGACGCCGTCCGATTCGGGAACCACCGACGCCTCGGCGGCGACGCCCCAGTCCCGCCCCTCTTGTCCGTCGAAGGGCTTGTCCGCGCCGCGCACCCAGTACATCGTCACGCCGATCCGGTTGCCGGCAGACGCGGACCCGGCAACGCCCTCCTTGCCCTTGCCCCGAACTCGGGCATGCACGCGGTACCGCTCACCATCCCGGATCGGGTAGTGCCGCGCGGCTTGATAGACGCCGTCGCCGGTGCTCAGCCAGGCGCCGACTTTGCCCCCGCCGAACGGCACGATGTTCTGAATGCCGTGGTCGTTCGATTCGCTCAACACGAAATGCCATCTCGACGGAGCCTTGCTGATGTACTGGAACTCGTTGGGCACGTCCTTTAGGTCCGCTTCGAAGTTGTCGTTGACGAGGAGCTGCTTGGCGAAGCGATAGATGAGTCGTGTCTCCTTGCCGTCATACGGGACGACTTCGAGCGCTTGGATGCACGCTTCGCTCTTGCCCGAGGCAGCCAGGCGGATCTCGATCATCCCGCTGGCGGGTCGGATGTCAGGGAACGTCAGGTCGAACGCCTTGAACTTGCCGCCAGCCGCTTCGCGCACGGTGAGTTGCTCGACGGCCTCCTGGCCGTTGATCCACGCCCGCATCGCCCCGCCCACGTTCGTGTCGGCAAAGAGCAGCCTGGCGGAGTATCGCCCCGGACCGACGGTGAGGTTGATGCGGAAGTCCTGCCCGTGCAGCCCGTAGCGGTAGAGCTCCGGGTCGGCGGTCCCGCCGATGTAGACGCTGCGACGCTCCGTGCAGAGGGCCCGCACGACGGAGTCCGCCCCGTGGCCCAGGCGGATAACGAACTCGGTCCCCGGCCGCCACGCGTTGCCCTGTGAATCAACATAGTCCTGACGCCCTGTGTAACCGAAGATCATCCGCTGCGGCTCGACGGGACCGCCGCCCTCGCCGAATCCGGTCTCGCCCTTTGCGGCCGAGTACTGCACGGCATCCACGCAGACGGCACTGCCCTTGGAGATGAGGTTTCCCTTGCCCCGGGCGACGATCTTGAGCGTGTGCTTGCCGTCGGACAGCCCGCTCCTGCTGTACAAGAGTTGTTGATCGCGGGGAGCCGGGTTCCAGCAATCGATCAGCGTCAACTGCCTGGCACCGTCGACGAAGACGTCGGCCAACCCGCCGGCGGTGTCGACTGAGCCGATCAGTCGGACCTGGTTGCCCGTGAACGCGAACTTCATCGTCGCGCCCGCCTCCGAGGTGACATGCAGGCTTCCGCCGCGAGCGCCTTGTCGGGTTGTCGGCTGCCAGGAGCCCGTATACGCGAGCGCGTCATCGTCGACGACCTCCTGCGGGTCCGGGCCATCGACGACGACGCGTTTGCAGCCGTCATGTCGAATCGTCAGAAGGCGGTCACCGCCAGCGATCTCCTTGACGGTGTATCCGTTCTGCTTCAGGTCGGTCCGGCGCGACAGCGCCTTGCCGCCGACCGTCACGGACGTCGGCGAGAAGGCGAGGCGCAACACAGCCTCGCAGTTCTCCGGCGCGTCGAATGTCTCGTACTCGATTCGCCCCTTGTCGTACACGACGGAGGTGACGACGGACGTGCTGCTCATGATGTGGTTCTCTCGGCTCGGGCCGCACGCCTCGGGATCGATCTCCATCGCTTTCATGATCTGGCAGAACGGCCACGGGTGCGCTAGGTTCAGCCAGTTGCCCGCCTCGACGACCTCGCCCGCCAGGCCGTCCAACACGACGCCGGTCTCGCGACTGTCGTACGTGGCCATCAGGAGCATCCGCCGTCCGATCTCGCGGGCCCACTCGTCGTCGGCCCGCTCGCCGTACATCATGAACGTCGGCGCGTAGGTGTACTGGTTGTACGACAGCGACGTCCGGCAGCAGATGCTCGATTCCGGAATCGCCCACGCGCCGCTGTAGGCCTCGCCGCGAGAGGCGGGATCCACGCAGTTTCGATTGAACGCCAGCGACATCAGGTTGCGAACGTCCGTCTTCCAAAGCGGGAAGGCCTCCGGGTGGTCCATGAAGTACTCGCAGATCCACGGCAGCACACCGCAGAGGAGCGCCCCCTCCATGTCCCAGTAGTGGCGACCCCAGACCTCGTTCTCGGTCCAGCGTGGCAGGAGGTCGTCCGTCAGGTACGCCCGGCCGCGGTCGCGGGCCTTGACGACGATGTTGTCCTTGCCAGTGAATCCCATGTCGATCAGCGCGTCGAGGAACTCGACGATCAACGTGACGCCGCCGGTCAGCTCGTCCGACCAGAGCAGGTATTGCGGGCTGACGTAGCGGCTCCACGGCGGCAGGTCGGGCTTGTCGAAGTTGCACTTGGTCGCGATCGTCTCGCCCCAGCGTTGGGCGGCCTCGAGGTAGCGCTTCGTCCCCGTGAACTTGTAGGCGCGGAGGACCTCGACGCCCACGTACGCGCACAGATCGAGCTGGTTGGCCACGTCGGGATTCGCTCGCTGGTAACCGATGCCCTTGGTCGGCGTGCTGACGGGGAAGCTCGGCCAGGGGTGATCGGGTGGCGTCAGGCAGTAGTCCAGGATGTAGTCCACCGTCAGCGGGATGTAGACAAACGCCAGCGGATCGCCGCTGTAGCGGTAGTACTTCGAGAGGCCCTGGATGATGCTCAGGCTGCGCTGGCTCAGGTCGCCGCACATCCACGGGTGCGTCGGGGGGATGATGATGGTGCCGTCGTCGGTGATCTTCCAGTGCGTGTTGTAGATGATGTGCGGGGCGGCCATGACGGCCTTGTCCGTATCGACCCAGGGATAGCGCTTGTAGAGCTCGGCCCCGATGCGGAGTCGCTCGTCCCACTGCCCGTTCTGGCCCTTGTGCCAGGGCGCGATGACGCCGTGAGCGTCCTCGACGGTGTTATGGGCGTAGTAGGTGGGGAGGGATTCGGCGGCGCGCGATTGCGGCAGGACGAGACCCCCCAAGGCCACCAGAGCCGCCACGAACGTCGCCTTCGACGGACAATAGACGGGCGGGTGGCCCATTTCCCGCGAAGCCCAAGCACGTCCCGGACAAGGAAAGGTGTTTAGGACGAGCCGGACGCGCCCCCGGTCCTTTCGACAAACGTTAACGCCTTGTCGCCGCTGCATGTCTCAGTCCCACGAGTCATCGTGATGCGGATGCGCATCGCCAAGAATGGATGATCCTGTCTGCGGCCTGCAACAGAGCCTATCCGCACAGCGCCCACCGTCACGGCCCGCGACGCCGCGATGCAACCCGTTTACGGCGGGGACGACGAAGAGGGCGGCCTCAGACCCATCCAAAACTGCCGAGGGGACAGAATCGGACGCCCGTCATACTGTTCGAGTGACAGCAGATCGTGGTCGCCGGTCACGAGGCAGTCCGCCTGACCCGTGACCATTGTCCCAAGTACCGCCAAATCGTCGGGATCGCGGCGAGCATTCGTCGGCACATCGGCCGGGGCAACGACGACGGCCGCTTCGCGAAGCAGCGCGACACGATCATCGGCCAGTGACCTTGTATGTCCGAGTTTGTCTTGAAGGTGTGCGTGGACCTCGGCGAGCAGCGGCTCCGAGAGGATCAGGTCATGCGCATCGATGCAGACATGGCAGATGCCGCCGAACCCGAATGCGGCCAGGATCACGTTCGAGTCAAGGACGACTCTCATGAGACGTCCCGGAGCAGCTCATCTTCCGATCGGTATCCCGCGGCCTCGGCAAGCGCCTCGGACTCGCGGCAGAGGTCATGGAACCGGTCAAGCATCAGCCGTCGGCGGAGGATCTCCGCCGCCGTTTCCTCCAACGGCCTTCGCTGCCGGTTCGACAGCTCTCGCAGGCGCCGTTCCAGCTCATCTGGAAGTTGGACCATGATCGTCTTCATGCAAGCAAGTATACGCCAGCTCCGCGGAAAGAAGAAGCGAATACGTTTTCCCCCAGTTCAGACGTGGCCGTGCAACACCTACCGACGAAGCTCTCCGCCGCCGGGGATCCGCGAGAAGAATCGACTGTGATCAGGCTGAGCCAATCCGCTATCATGCCGCCCGGCACGCCGCTCGCCGGGGGCCCGAGCCGAAGCCCCGCGCAGGCGAGCACGTCCCAAGGAGGTCTCTGCATGATCGGTTGTGGAAGCTCTCTCGCGATCCTCGTCATCGCCGTCGCCCCGGTCGCATCGGCCCATCAGGATGTGAGGCTTCGCGAAGGCTGGCGGCTGCAGTCGTCCAAGGAGATCTCGGCCAAGGGGGAGGCTATCTCCACCGTCGGCTTTGCGGCGGACACGTGGCATGTCACATCGGTGCCGAGCACGGTGCTGGCGGCGCTGGTTGCCGATGGCGTCTATCCGGATCCGTACTACGGCGACAACATCACGAAGATTCCCGGCTATCGGCCTGGGCCGTGGCTGGCGATGCGGCGGGAGAGCCCGTTCTATCCGGCGTGGTGGTATCGAACCGAGTTCGTCGCCCCCGCCGACTTCGAGGGCAAGCACGTGACGCTCTGTCTCGACGGCGTCAACTACAAGGCGAACGTCTGGCTCAACGGCAAGCGGATCGCCGACGACCAGGTCGTCATCGGCATGTTCAGGCGGTTCGAGTTCGACGTAACGAGTGGCCTCCGCCTCGGCCAGAAGAACTGCCTGGCGCTCGATATCACCGCCCCTGGGCACATCCCCGATCGCAAGTACAAGACCAAGCAGCTCGAGGCCACCACCGGCTGGGACGATCACAACCCACAGCCGCCGGACCTGAACATGGGCATCTGGCGGGACGTCTCCCTGCGCGCTACCGGTCCGGTGGCGATCCGGCACCCTTACGTGGCCAGCGATCTCAAGCTGCCGTCGCTGTGCAAGGCCCGTCTGACCGCGCATGCCCGACTGATCAACAAGATGGCCAAGCCCATCGAGGCCGTCTTGTCCGGGGAGATCGAGGATCGGCGTTTTGCCAAGGCCTTCAGGCTCGCGCCCAACGAGACGAAGGACGTGAGCATCGGCCCGGATGAGGCCGCGTCACTCGTCGTCGATAAGCCGAGGCTGTGGTGGCCTCACCCCGTCGGCCCGCAGAACCTCTACGACGCCAAGCTGACGGCGACGGTCGGCGGCGAGATCTCGGACACGGTCAAGACCCGCTTCGGCATTCGCGAGGCGACGACGTATATCAACAACGAGGGCTGGCGGGGCTACAAGATCAACGGCAAGCGGATCCTCATCCGCGGCGGAGCGTGGATGACGTGCGATATGCTGCTCCGGCTCGATCGACGTCGCTACGACGCTCTCATCCGTTACGCCCGGGAGGCCAACCTCAACATGCTTCGCTCGGAGGGCTTCTCGATCCGCGAGACGGAGGACTTCTACGACCTCTGCGACGAGTACGGCGTCATGGCCACCCAGCAGATCTTTGGCCGGAGCATCCCGGACGAGGCCCTCGCCGTCGCATGCATCGAGGACACGATGCTGCGGATTCGCAGCCACCCGAGCCTGGTCCACTTCCTCGGCCACGACGAAACATTCCCCACCGAGACGCTCGACAAGGCCTATCGCGACCTGATCGCCAAGCACGACGTCCGCAGGACGTATCAGCCGCACTCCGGAGCCTTCTACGTCGGACGCCGCTTCAAGACCGGCGGCACGCGGACGGGCACACTGAAGTTGTGGACGTACGCCGGGCCGACGCAGTACTACCTGTCGAAGGAGGCCGGTGCGTGGGGCTTCGCCCAGTCAGGCGGCATCGGTGGCGTCATCGCGCCGATCGAATCGATGCGGAAGATGATGCCGGCGGATGCGATGTGGCCGCCGTGGACGCCGACGTGGTCGCTCCATACGGTCATCCAGGGCGGCAAGTACTTCGACCTGCTGCTGGAAGGCATGTCGGACCGTTACGGCAAGCCGACCGGCCCCGACGAGTTCTGCGGCAAGGGGCAGGTGTTGAACTACGAATGCGCGCGGGCGATGTTCGAAGCCTACGCGCGGAACAAATACGACGCGACGGGGATCACCACGTGGAAGTATGACGCGGCCTGGCCCGCCTCGCCGACGTGGCAATACATCGACTGGTACCTGCAGGCTGGCGGGGCGTACTACGGAGCGAAGAAAGCCTGCGCCCCCCTGCACGTCCAGTACTCCTACGACGATCACTCGGTCTGGGTCGTGAATAGCTTCTACAAAGACTTCAAGGGGCTCCGGGTAGCGGCGCGGGTGCTGAATATCGATCTGACCGAGAAGCTCGCCAGGACCGAGACGGTCGACGTCGCCGCCGATGGCAAGACGAAGGCGATGGCCATCATGAGGCCGGCGGGGCTGTCAAAGACGTATTTCCTCTCGCTCACACTGCAGGATGCGAGCGGCCGGCGGCTCGGCGACAACTTCTATTGGCTGTCCACCGCGGCCGACATGAAGGCGCTCGACAGCGACATCCTGACGTTCTTTCGGATCAAGCCGGCATCGGTTGCCGACTTCAAGGCCCTGGCCAAGTTGCCGCCCGTCCGCGTAGAGGTTACGTCCAGGTTCGAGACCAGGGGTCGGGAGCGGCTCGCGCATGTGACGATCAAGAACCCGACGGACAAGCTGGCCTTTGCCGTCCATCTGGCGGTGACGAAGGGACCCCGCGGAGCGGAGGTCACGCCGACGTTCTGGCAGGACAACTACGTCGCCTTGTTGCCGGGAGAAACTCGAACGCTGACGGCTACGTTCTATGCGGACGACCTTGGGGGCGCTGAGCCGCACGTCAAGGTAGACGGATGGAATGTGAAGGTCGTCGAGTGACGTTCTGGGAGCCACGCGGTTGAAGGTCTGGGTTAGAGCGTCTCTTCGGTCATCGCCAGCGTGACCGCGCCGACGGTGGGATCGATCTCGAGGACGTGCAGACGGTAGGACTGGCCTGAGCGGCCGACAAGGCTCGTGGCCGCGCCGACGCCCAGACCGGCAAGCGTATTCTTCGTGTCGCCTTCCTCCACGACGAGGTCCACCTCGGGTGGATCGCCGGCGGTCCGGGCGAACTCGACGGCAATGCCGTCGACGGTCATGGTCCGTTGCGGGAACAGATCGCCGGCCCTGCTGAGCGTGCCCTTGTAGACGACCGTCCCCGAGGGTGCCGGCTCGGCCTGCCCCACCTGCTGCTCTTCGGTCGAGGGGCTGGGCGGCGAGATCGACGCGTCTTCGGTGGAAGACTCCTCGGGGGACTTGGCGCTCAGAAAGACGTCGGCCAGCTCGGCATCCTCCTGGCTCTTCTGTTTGACGTGTCGCCATACCTCGGCCGCCCGGTCGCGCCGGCCGGTGAAGTGATAGACGAACCCCTGGATTACCCGGGCGTCGATGTCCGCCGGGCGCTCGTCGACCCACTTCTCCAGCGCTGCGGTCTGCCGGTCGAAGTCCCCCTCGACGCCATAGCGCTCGCGCAGGTCGAAGGTCGTGTCCACGATGCCTGGGAACAAGAGGACGCCCACTCGGATCGAGAGAGCGGACGCGGCGTAGTCTCCAATGGCGAACCGCGCCACGGCGTGCGCCAGCCGAGCGTCCACGTTGTTCGGATCGGACTCCATCACCTGCCGGAAGAGACCGGCCGACTCGTCGTATCGGCCCTCCTCGAAGCCCCGCGTGCCGTCGAGCATCATCTGGTGGAGTCGTTCGGGGCTGATGGGCGACTCCGAGCGCTCCTCCACGCCGGACGGTTGCTCGTTGGGCACCGTCGTCGGCGGGGCCTCCTTCGGCGCGGGCGGCGTCCGGGTGGGATCCATTTCGTCCAACAGAACGTCTTCGTCGGGGGGCGGCGAATCAGGCACGCGGAAACGGTAGTCCGTCGAGAAATCCGGCGAGGGCTCGGGGACGATCACCTCCCGAGGATACGCCGGGGCGGCCTGGACGTAGGTGGGCGAGCTCGCGTAGGTCGAGTAGGTGTTGTACGCCGGGAGGCCGACGTATACGGGCGGGGTGTAGACCGGATAGTAGACCGGGTAGGCGACGGGCCGGCGATAGCACGCGCTGTAGAACCCGAAGCCGACCAAGGCTGAATGCCTGTGTCGAGATCGATAGACCGTCCTGACCGGCGGACAGACTCGGTCGTACGTGCCCCGACGATCGTGGTGGACCTTGCCGAACGCGAGGAACGGGGTGGACGGCGGCGTGGCGCGAGAGGGTCCGCGCGGGTAGTCGCCCTTGTCGGCGGTCGGCGGTCTTGGTCCGTGCCTGACGACCGCCAGGGACCGTCCGCCTGTTGTTGGGGGATGCCGACTGTCGTGCGCGGCGATTCTCCTGCCGGATGCGCGCGGCGTCGTCCTCGTCACGCCGGTACGTCCAGATCCGAGGAACACGGACGGACGGGTGCCGCCCACGCCCATCGCCCCTCTGGGCGTCCTGACTGTCTCGCCCAATCCTCGGAGGGGTTGGACTGCGCCGGTCGGGGTGGACGCGGGGCGCAGCAGTTGCTTGATCGCCGAGACAACCGGGCGGCGAGGCTGGCTGGGCGGCTGGGCCGACGCATTCGACCTTGCCACGCTCGCGGCGGGTCGATCGGCCGGTCGGTCGGTGACCTTCTTGATCGGACCGGACGGAGATCTTCTCGCCGAGACGGTTGGCGGCGGTGAGTTGCCTGTCCGAATCCGCTTGGCGCTCATGGTCGGGCTGCTGTCTGCCTTTCTTGGCGCCGGAGGATCGCGTCGTTCAGCAATCGAACGTAGCGGTGTCGGGGGTGACGAAGATCGGCGCGCGGGCTCGGGAGATGATGCTCTCACCGGGCTGGGTGAGATCCTCGGAGTCGGACGAGCCGAGGCGGATCGCGCGTCTGGCGTGGGGCCGGACGCCTTCGAGAGGACCTTGCGAACCAGCGGCCCCGGGGGGGCGACCCTGGCCATCGTGCCCCTGGCCGGCGGGGAGTCCGACACCCGAATCCGCCAGGGCGAGGACGTTCGGAGGGACCCGCCGCTGGACCTCGGGGCGGGAGCCGCGCTCGCTTTGGGTGGCGATGACACGCGGATGCTCGAAGGAACGGATGCCCTGGCTGCGCTGCTGGATGAGCGCGAGGGGGAGTATCGCGGGCTGACGCTCGACGTTCGCGCCGTCGGCGCCGAACGTCTTGGCGTCGGCGCCGGCGACGATCTCGATGGCGATCGCAAGCGAGTCGATCCGGATCGCGATATCGATCCGGAGCGGCTCGAACCGGAGACCCGCTGATACGACGACGTGCGTCCGCCGCGACTGACGGCGATGACCTCGCCGCAGGCGCTCAGCACTGCCAGCGTCACCGCAGCGGCGCAGAGAAAACGACGAATGGATAGCCGCGCCAACATGACATGCGCCCCTGCCTCGAGAGAAATGGAGCGGCGCTGCAACGCACTCCAGGCCGCCATTTATTCGGACACAGGGGGCGGGGCGAGGTTTGTCTGAAAGTCGGGGTTTCTGTCTGGCGGGGCGTTTGCATGGTTTAAGGGCTTGAAGCCCAGTGTTTTGTGCAAGATGGAGGCCGGCACCTTCTTTCGCGGGAGCTTGGTTTGGCCTCGCTCAGACGGGTGAGGTGGCCGGGCCCCTGGCCCTCCGCGGCGCTGGCCGCTCGTCTAGTCCTTTCGGGAGGATGAAGAAGAGGGCCGCTACGGGCTTGCCTGGGGAGGAGAGAAGTCGTGGCGGTACAGGAGATAGGGCCCGTAGGCGTCGGCCGGATACAGCGTGATAGTGTCCGTGAGCGCCGTCAAGATGCCGGCCAGCGGGACCCCTGGTTCGGTATAATACGCCTCTACCCAGTCGATCTCCGTGAAGCCCGCGTCCCAGAAGTCGGCATCACCTTGGGTGCCAGCCTCGGCGTACAGGACGATCCTGTCTTCCTTCGTGATGTCGTAGCCAACGGTGAAGCTCACCTTGCCGTCGGCGCCGGTCTTCTTGGTGTTCTGGTAGTAGGTTGAGTCGATGCGTTTCCATAGGAGGCCGCCCGAGGTCGTGCATTCCTCCAAGAACGAGATCAAATGGACGTCCTCATTGACCGCCGGCACCTTGGGGAGGAAGTGATCTTGCAGGATGGTCACCTCGAGCGTGGCGGTGACGTGGATGGTGTTCGGCTCGGGCGACGGCAGCCCCGGTATGGAGCCGCAACCGATGAAGGTCGCGCCCGTTGCCAAGACTGCTGCGCTGACGACAGTTCGGATAGGACCCATGATAGCACCTCGGCGACACAGGCATTGCCAGAATGCCAGCGCCCCCGCGGCTATCGTGGAATGCCCGCAGCATTATCTCCTGGCGACGCCGTAGAACAAGCATATTCTCCGACCCTACAACCTTGGCATCGAGGCGTGGTTGCGTTGTCTCCCAGGACGACTTGTCCGGTCGAGGACGGTTTAGCGCTCGCGCGTCTGGCTGACGCGAAGCGAGCGCGCTAGCGTCGCCGAGAGGGCTCAGTCGCCGAGGGTGAAGCGGAGGTCCTTGTCGAGCTGGCCTTGTGTTGAGGTGATGCGGAAGAAGAAGCCCCAGTCGCGGCCGGTCTGGGCGATCTTGAGCAGGATGGTGTTGGGCCCCTTATCGAGGGTGACGGGGACGACGTCCTCGTCGATCTTGGCCCTTCTCTCGACCTTGTTGTCATGTATCTTGTTGTCGCCCAAGAAGATAACGATCGAGTCGTTGCTGCCCACTCGGAGTTGGACCTGTCGGCGGCTGGGTGAGACGACGTGCGTCATCGCGTAGGCGCAGACCCAGTCCTTCGGCTTCATCAGGGCGGCCAGATCGACGTAGCCCTTCCAGGGCGGGCCCTCGTATCGTTGCCACCGGACCTTGCCTGCCTTGCCGTCGTAGGTTGCGTTCAGGTCGATCTCGCGCTGCGGGGGATAGGCTCTCTCGTGGCCGGTCATGCCGGCGTTGTCGAACGGTCCGATCAGCCACCAGTTGGTAACGAGTCCCATGTCCTTTGAGAAGGCGCCGGCCGCGGCGGAGCCCAGCTCGTTCCTTAGATACTCCCTGGCGACCTTGGCGAGGATGAAGTCCTCGTTGGCTTTGGCCATCCGGTCGACGACGGCCTCGGCCGCGGCGCTTTCGCGTCGGAAGGTCTCGTAGGTTCCGCCGACGCTCTCGCGGCGGGCGGCGAGGTAGCGGCGGAGGTAGTCGTAGGCCATTCGGGTCATGCCGACGCGATCGCGGTGAGGGGGCTCTTTCGCGGCGGCCTCAGCGGCTTGCAGGCATCGGTGCATCTCCGAGACGATCGGCTCGGAGAACAGCTCGGGGAAGTCCCGTTGGGACCATTCGACCTGGCCGGGGTATGCGCTGAACGCGCGTTCCTGCGCGGTGTAGTAGCCGAGCATGGCGGCGCCGGCGGGTCCGAAGAAGGCGTCGCAGTAGTCTTTCAGCAGGGCTTGGCCGTCGGCGCGGGTGTTCCACATCATCTTTGCGGCGATGTAGTGGTTCGGGGAGAGGGTGGCCCAGGACTGATGGGATTCGAAGCTGAAGCCTCGGATGCCCATGGCCTTGTACACGGGCATCTCGCGAATCCGCGCGCCGTACAGGGGGCACGGCAGCTCGGCGTTGTAGGGGATCGGATCGTACTCGTAAATGTAGACCTGACTGGCCTTGGCGGCCCAGCCCGCCAGCAACTCCTTCATCGCCATTCGGGACTTGCACTGCGTATCGCCGATGCCGTGGATGGAGCAGAAGACGCTCGTTGTGAACATGACGGCGACGTGCGGATCGATCTCGACCTTCTGGGGCGGGATCGAGTAGTTCACGTAGGCGTAGGTCAGGACCATCTTGCCGGGGTGCTTGGATTGGATGCCTCGGGCGACGGCGTTGAGGAAGTGCATGTAGCGATCGGTAACGAGCTCCTGTTTGGTGTAGGGGTCGACGCCGCCGACGTCGAGGGCCTTGCAGCGATCGCACTGGCAGAAGTCGGTGTTGTCGTCCGGGCAGAGCGAGTAGGCCAGGACGTCGGGGTACTGGTCGAAGTATTTGATGACCTGTTGGGTGACGAGTCGTATGACGTCGGGATGCGTGGTGCAGAGCTGCGATCGCTCGCGCCGGCCACTGACGAGCGCGAAGTACTCCGGGTGGTTCGCGAGCGTCACGTCCTTTGGCAGGGAGGCGCAAAGGTTGTGGCCGTGGTTGATGAGGATTCGTCCGACCTTGTTGCGCCGGCACCATTCGGCCAGCCGCTGGCCTCCGGCCGGGGTCTGCGCGCCGTAGGCGTACCAGATCTGTCGGAATGGGAAGTCGGGTCGTTCGAAGCGCCGGTGGGTTTGGGCGGTGAGCGCGGGCCGGTTCGGCACGACCTCGCCGAAGTCTCCGGGCATGAGCCATCGTACGCCCAGGTCTTCGAGGAAGGTGGTGACGGCGTAGCGGACGCCGCGATCGTCTCCGCCGATCAGTCGGATGGCATCGGGGGTTACGTCGATGAGGAGTCCGTCGGGACCGAGGGACTCCGCCTTGACGTCCGGCAGGCGGTCGGCGCGCGCGACGAGGATCGTGGGGCCTTGGACGGGTTCGGTCTTGACGGCGAAGTCGGCGCCGCAGATGCGGGCGAGGTAGTGGCGCAGTTCCTCGGCGGCGGCGGTCTCGTCGGACGAGGCGTCGTTGGGGACGACGATGGCGAACCGCGGGCCGGTCGAGTCGCGGAGGACGACGGTGTCGGCCAGGGCGAGGCTCGACGAGAAGAGGACAAGCCAGCGCAATAGCAGCGGCGGGCGCATGGAATCGCTCCCTGTCTGTCCCCGGTCGAGGGGGAGTTGGGATCAAGGCCAAGTGCCGAGCCGGCCGCGATTGCGCGGCTCGTCGTGGTGGCGGACTCGGTCTACTTGATCTCCTTGATCTTGATGTTTCTAAACCAGATCGGCGCGCCGGCGTGCTTGCCCTGGAGGCCGATCTTGCCGTGGGTGGGCAGCTCGGCCTTGGGCTTGCTGAGCCAGCCGGGGATCTCGGAGCCGTCGGGGTTCTTCTTGGCGGAGGTCCACTTTTTCATGTCCATGGTGGTGACGGTCTCGCCGTTGAGCATGACGTAGATCATGTTGTCCTTACAGGTGATGGTGAATCGGTTCCACTCGCCCGGCTTCTTGACGGTGCGCTTGGACGGGGCGAGGTGTCCGAAGATGGCGCCGCACTGCCAGGTCTTGGGCGACTTGGCCCACTTCTCGGCGTAGTCGTCGGCGATCTGGATCTCGACGGAGTTGGGGATCCAGTTCTTGATGTTGCTGCAGTAGACGATGACGCCGCTGTTGGAGCCGTCGGCGGTCTTGAATTCGAGGTCGATGACGAAGTTGTCGTAGTCTTTCTTGGTCCAGATGGCCTTATCCTGGCTTGCGGTCAGCTCGCCGTTCTCGACCGTCCAGATTCCCTTCGGCTTGATGGCGTTCGAGAGGTCGGGCTTGAAGAGGTCGTCCCAGCCGCTGCTGTCGGGATGAGATTCCGGCGGGATCTCGAGCTTACACTTGTCGTCCGCCGCGAGGGCCAGGGATGCCGCGACGGTCACAACCAACGCCAACATGCTTTTGTACGTCTTCATCGTCTTGTTCCTTGATCTAGGGTTTCTTTCTTTGCGCCTTGGGCCGCAAGGCAGGGGGAGTATACCCGAATCGGGTCGGCGGGTCTCCAGTTGGGCGGGGTTCGGGGGGTTGGGTGGGAGCAAGGGCACCGGGGGGCGGGGGAAGAGAGAAGTGAGAAGAGGGAAGAGGGAAAGGGCGGGAGGATGTGGGGCGGGGTGCGGGTGAGGGGGCGATGTCTCGGAATGTCCCGGAATGTCCCGGAATGTCTCGGAATGCAGCGGCATGCCGCGGAATGCGGCGGTTCCGGGGACTTGGGGAGGTCGGAACGGGAGGAGTGGTGTCTCGAAATGCCCTGCGGAGAAGTCGAAACGTCGAAGAGTCGACACGTCGACATCGGAGAGGGGTGGGAGCGGTGTCTCGAAATGTCTCGAAATGTCTCGGAATGCGCCGGGATACATCGGAATGCAGCACTTTTCGGGGCTCGGCGTGTGTGTGATCGTTTCTTTCGTGTCGGGAATGCCTTCTTGGGGGGTGCCGGGAGGGGTGGTGGCGCGCGGTGTGGGCATGTTGACGGGACGGGGGCGCGGGGGCGTCGGTGGCTTCGGGTTGGTATCTCTCGGGGCGGTCATGGCGCTATCTTCCTTTTGGCTCTGTTCTTGGCCAGTAGGGATAAGGGGATCGGTGGACGGGGTTGGGGGTTGTTTGGGCGATCAGGGGGCGGGGGAAGAGAGAAGTGAGAAGTAAGAAGAGGGAAGGGAGAAAGGGGAGGGGGCGCGAGGCGACGTGTCGTATCCGCGCGACATGATAGGGCAGGGTCGTTGGCATTGGGTGGGTCGTGGGTGAATGGATGATTGACAGGGGATGTGAGCGGTCGGGGCGCGACATGGAAGCTGAAATCGTGAACAGGTGTCTATTCGGGTGTCAATTGGGTGTCTATTCGGGTCCTATTCCCGGAGTTGGCGGATAGACCTTGTCTCATTAAAGGCTTACTGAGTGCCTCGTCGAGCAGGCGGAGGTACTGCGCAGGGACTGGAGCACATGGGAAGCGCGGCGATGCGACGGTGATGATGGGTAGGGGGAGAAGCAGGTTCAGGGCTCAGGTGGACGTGGACGCTTCTGTTGGGGCGGGATCATGGGCAGGATGGCCATGCCACGGACATGGACTCGCGTTATTGCGGGACTTTCATTCCACACCCGGCCCGTAGCGCAAACTGCCGGAGTGCAAGCGATCGTGAAGGACAGTGAAAGCCCAGGCGAGCTCCATTCTACCAACTGTAGCCGAAACCGAAGAAGATCGAATGCTGGACGTGTCGGATCGTCCCGAAGCCGTAGTCAATCCCGAGCGGGATGAGGCTGACGGGGTCACTGGTCACGGAGGCCGGGATGCCGAGGATGCATCCGCCGCCGACCCACCAGCGCTCCGTCTCGTAGCGCAGGCCCGTGGTGATGTGGTGCTCGATGGCGTTCGCGGAGATCGGCATGACTCGGGAGGGTGAGATCGGGTTCGTGCCGTAGTTGTAGCCCAGCCCCAGCCGCCAGTGTTTGCTCAGCTTGAACTCGCTGCCCACCGCGAAGACCCACTGATCGTCATACTCGAGGTTCACCGGCAAACGGAGGTCCACGAGCCCGTCGGTGGCGTAGGTGGCGGAGTTGCCGAGGCTGTTGGAGTAGTTGATCCATCGGATTTCGCCGATGAGCTTGAGCCAGTCGGTGGCATCCCAGGCCACGCCGCCGGCGATCCGCTGCGGCAGGCGAGGCTCGTCCTGGTTGATGTCGCCCAGGGAGACCGGAACGGCCCCGGATAGGATCGCCTTGCCCTCGCCCCCCGACAGATCCGGGAACCAGCTCGGCGAACGATACGCCAGACCGAAGGCCAGATCCTCACGGCTCTGGTAGTGAAGCCCGACCTGGTATCCTCCGCCGATGGCGTAGCCCCGGCCGAACTCGATGTCGGCCGAGCCCAGGACCGTATCGTACTTGGCCGTGAGGAGCTCGGCGCGAACGCCGGCGCCGAGCGACAGCTTCGGCGTCACCTGGTACGCGGCGTTGAAGACGACCGCGCCGTTCTTCATGTCCGACATGACGCGCTGCTTCGTGAACGCCATCATCGTGTGTCGGATATGGTAGCGCGTCATCACCCCGGACTTCGAATGGAACGCCAGGCCCAGGCGCAGCTTCTCGTTGACGGGCATGGCCAGGCCTACGTTGGCAAAGGGCGGCACGTTGTTCTCGGAATCCGCCGAGCCAAGCGGGCGCGACCACTCGTAGTGGGAGAACATGACCTGGCCCGACGCGTCGAGCCGGTAAACCTCGGGCTGGAGGAGCGTCAGCGTGGCGGGGTTCTCGATCTGGGACAGCGCCGTGTCGCCAACGGCGACGTCCGTCCCGCCGCGTGCCCGCGCCTGAACGCTGACGCCGATCGGCTCAATGGCGTTCGAGGCCAGCGCGGCGCTCGCCGAAGCAAGCAGTCCGATCAGTCCAACGAACGCCGCCGCCCCGCGCTCGATGCGTTGAGCCGGACCGATCCGCACGACGTTGCCTCTAGCGCCACGGCCTTCCACCAACGAACCCCTCCCGCGTACCGTCCCGGAGGACGCCACGTAATGAGACGCGCCTCGTGCTGCATCTGACCCGAAGCTTCGGGTCTAGCCGGGGGAGTCGGGAGGCCGAGGCTCCCGCCGAGCCGAAACGATCCTGAGAGAGACTGGCTCACCAGGAGGTTCGCCCTCCCAACGAACCCGCAAGTCAGATTAAGGTGTCCGCGTTTGGCCGCCGCGACTACCGGCCGGGACGACGAGGCGATCACTTCGTCAGCAGATCAGGATAGATGCCTTTCAGATCAAGTCGATCGCCCGTCTCCTGCCGCAACCTCAGCAGCGCGGCGAAGAGCTTCCTCATCACGGGCTTGGACTCCGGGCTGTCGGCCAGGTCCTTCATCTCCGCCGGGTCGTCCTTCAGGTTATAGAGCCGAGCCTTCTTCGCCTTCGGGTAGAGAATGAGCTTGTGGGCGTCCTTCGTCACCATCCGCTGTAGGTCCAGATATGCCCCGTAGATCGCGTCATAGGATCGATCCGACCTGCCGTCGATCAGCGGCATCAGGCTCTTGAATCGGACATGCTCCGGCCTGGACACGCCCGCCAGCTCCAGCGTCGACGGCATGATGTCCTGCAGATAGACGGCCGCGTCGATCCGCTTGTCCTTCGGCACGCCGGGGCCGCGGACCATCAGCGGGACGCGCACGCTGTGGTCGTACTGGTTCTGCTTGCCCATCAGCCCGTGATGGCCGACGGCGAGTCCGTGATCCGCGCTGAAGAAGATGTACGTATCGCCGGCCTTGCCAGATTTCTCCAGGGCGTCAAGGATCCGCCCGACCTGGGCGTCCATGTGCGTGATGATGGCGTAGTATTCCTGGCGGTTGACCTTGACGGCATAGGGCGTCCGCGGGAACGGGGCGAGCCGCTCGTCCCGGAGCTTCTCGCCGCAGCCGATGGCGTCCTTGTACGGATACTCCGGGAGGAAGTTGCCGGGCACCTTGACCCGGTCGAGCGGATACTTGTCGACGTACTCCTTGGGCGACTGCCTCGGGTCGTGCGGCGCGTTGAAGGCGAGGTACATGAAGAAGGGCGCGTCGCTCCGCGCGGCCTGGCCGAGGAACTCGACGGCGTCGTCGCCGACGACCTCGCTCCAGTGCTTACCGCCCTTCCAGTAGCCGCCGAACTTGGGGTCCCACGGCTTCCAGGGATCGGGCTTGCCCTCGATCGGTCGGTTGTAACCCTGCGGCGTCTGGTTGGGCATGCCGGGCCGGACGTCCTTGGCCACCTTGAAGGCCTTCTGGGCGTTGGCCTTCAGGTGCCACTTGCCCGTCATGTACGTGTCGTAGCCGGCGCGCTTCATGTACTCGGACCAGAGGCGACCGGCGGTTCGCTCTTGCTCGGCCGTGTCGTAGACCTTCCGTGCGTGCCAGAGGAAGCGACCGGTGTTGAGCATGCACCGACTGGCGATGCAGACGGCCCCGCTCCACGAGCCCTGGTTGTAGGCGTGCGTGAAGGTTACGCCGCTCCTGACCAGACGGTCCAGGTTCGGGGTTTGGACCTCGTCGTTGCCGAGGGCCCGCACGCCCTCGAATGTCTGATCGTCGGCGAAGATGAAGAGGATGTTCGGCCGCTTGGCGGGCCCCTGCTTGGCCTGAAGTCTCGCAGGCAGGACAAACGTCGAAGCGCCCACCCCGACGGTTCGAAGGAAATCGCGTCTTCTCATCGCTTCCGCCTCGAGTGCAGGCCCGACGGTCTCGGTCCGGACCCGACAGTGCCCAATCGCTTCCCGCCCTCACGCCCCGCCCGACGGGCCAGATCGAATGATACCCTCTGACGCCTCCGACGACCACGCGGTACGCCAAAATGACATCGAGCCACCGCGTCCGTGCCCTGTTCGGCCTGGGAGGCCCGCGCGACGTGTCCGCCCGACATTCTTGGAGATTCCCCCGAATCGACTTGACACAGACCAGTTTGTGCTGCAAACTAGTATACGGCAGCACCGTGAGACGTGATTAGGGTGCTGCTGCTTGTCACAAGGAGCCACGGCATGAGCCAGCCCGTCCAAACCGACGCCAAGAAGCAAGGCCAGGACCCCAGACAGCTCGCCAAGTGGGCGCGCGTCTTCGGACAGAACCGCGGCGGCATCGGCGTCGTCGTCTCTCTCCTTATCTTCGCCCTGTTGTGGGCCATAGGCGGCGTCTTCTCGCACTTGGCGGGAGGGGCCTATCGCGCCGGTAACGCCCTGCTGCTGACGATCTGCCTTGGGGTGCTTGTCGTATGGTTGGCGGGGGTCGTGTGCCTTTCCGTCCCCCGCTGGGGCGGCAAGCTGATGGAGCGGATCGTGCGGTGGATCTGCCGGGATGAAGGACACGTGACGATTCTGGCTCCCAAGACAGGCAAGCGGCGATGGCTGGCACTGGTGCTGGGGCTCATGGCCTGCCTCATTGCATCGGTACTACTGGATTTCCTGCTCCGCATTCCCCACAAGTACATGCAGCCCGTCTCGGCACTCTATGTTGTGCCCTTCCTCGTGGGGGTGGTTCTCGTGGCGAGGCCCTCGATGGGGCTACTGGCGTTGGCGTGGCCTATGCTTTACGCCCTTCACGCCATGGCGATCCTGTTCGGCGTGCCGATCGTTTTCACGGGGAGGTGGGAGGGGCTGAACATGCTCATTCCCATCGTCGGCTATGGCATTCTGGCCGGCCTCGCGGGCTATGTGTACAGCCGGTACGCGCTTCGCAAGCTGCGAATACTCTCACAGGCGAGCCTGCCCGGCGAGGCATCGAACGAGGAGACCCGCGGCGATGCCTGACCTCGATCGCGTCATCCACGAGCCGACCCGCCTTCGGATCGCCACGCTGCTGTCGGGGGTCGATTCGGCGGACTTCAACTTCGTCCTCAACGCGCTCGTGCTGACCAAGGGGAACCTCTCCAGCCACATGGACCGGCTCGAGCAAGCCGGCTACGTCCAGGTGTCCAAGACGTTCAACGGCAAGATCCCCCACACCGAATACTCGCTCACCAAGACCGGTCGCAAGGCGCTCGAGCGGTACTGGAGCGTCCTCGATCGGATTCGCGAGGGTCTAGGGGATAGGGGTTAGGGTCTAGACAACGCGTGCCCATCCGGCACGCGGCGCCACACCTCCCAAGCTCCAAGCACTAGACCCCAGTCCTTCCTCCTCTTGCGCCCCTGGTGCCCCTCGGGCGACGCACTGTACAATCCGTCGACTGAGCGACCCCAGTAGCGATAACGCAGAGATCATCTCACTGAGAGGAGTGGACACTATGGCATCGATCAACCGTCGGACCTTCATGGGCGCTGCGGCCGCCGTTGCCGGCGCGTCGCGCCTGGCCCTGGGTGAAGCGCGCGTCGAGAAGGAGACGAGCACGCCCGGCAAGACCCCGCACACGCGGTTCGCCGCCAACGTCGAGATGTGGTGGACCAAACTGCCGTTTCTCGATCGGATCAGGCAGGCGGCCAAGCTCGGCTTCCCCGCCGTGGAGTTCTGGCCCTACAAGGGCAAGGACATCGAGGCGATCGCCAAGCTGACGCAGGATCTGGGCATCGCCGTGGCGCAGTTCACCGCCTGGGGATTCGTGCCGGGGCTCAACGACCCCAAGAACCACGACCAGTTCGTCAAGACCATCGAGGAGGCCTGCCCCGTCGCCCACAAGCTGAGGTGCAAGAAGATGACCGTCGTCGGCGGCAACGACCAGCCGGGGATGACGCAGGCCCAGATGCACGAGAACATCATCACGGGGCTGAAGCGGGCCGCGCCGATCGCCGAGAAGCAGGACGTGATGCTCATCCTCGAGTCGATGAACATCCGCGTCGACCACAAGGGCCACTGCCTCTACGGCAGCCCGGACGCCGTTCGCATCTGCCGCGCCGTCGGCTCGACGCACGTGAAGATCAACTGGGATCTGTATCACATGCAGATCAGCGAGGGCGACCTGTGCGGCCGGCTCCGCGAGGGCTTCGATCAGGTGGGGTATCTCCAACTGGCCGACCATCCGGGACGCTGCGAGCCGGGCACCGGGGAGATCCACTACAACCGCGTGCTCAAGGAGGCCTACGACCTCGGCTATCGCGGCTACGTCGGGCTCGAATGCCGCCCGAAAGAGGACGAGATGACGGCCGCGCGCCGCGTCGCCGCCGCGGACGTCTGGTAAGGGAGGACCTGCCATGAGGACGCGGAGCGCGTTTTGCGGAATGACGTGGGCCGGGATACTGACCGGGGTCGCCTTCCTGCCGGGGGGCAGCCGCGCCGAGTCCCCCGCGTCGGCGCCCTCCGCTCGACATCGCGTCTACACCCACCTTCTGGAGTCCAAGGAACACCCGGACTACGACCGTCGCCACGTCCGTCCGCCCACGTGGGAGACCTTCGGCAATCGGACGAGGTTCGCCACGCTCCGCGGCTTCGAGATGAAGGACGAACAGATCGTCAACTTCGAGAAGGAGATCGAGAAGTACACGCGGACCCACGAGCTGGGCGACGTAATTTGGCCTTCGTACCCCATCGTCTTCGCCAAGAACCTCGACGCCCTGGCCGACGAGATCAAGCGCCGCGACCTGTACCTGTTCGACATTTGGGGGTACGTCCCGGGATCGGGGCCCGGCGGGTACTGGCAGCAATTCACGCCGCCGCCTTCCGCATTGCAGATGCTCGAATCCAAGCTCGGCGAGCGTTGGCTCGGGATGGACGTCGGCGAGCAGGACGGCCGATACGTCGGAGGATACGCCTCGCAGATGTATCCCGTCGGGGCCGACCGGTTCGAGCAGTACCTCAACTTCCAGCGCCACTTCCAGCGGATGTGCGACGACCTGGGCAACAAGATGTGCACGCTGGTCTCGCTTAACTTCGGACACTACTTCCTGAAGGAAGGCGTCTACACGCTCATCGGGGCCGAGACCGCCCAGGCCCTGCCCAACAGCCAGGTCTACTACGCCTTCATTCGCGGCGCCGGAAAGCAATACGGCGTGCCCTGGTTCGGCAACGCCTCCGTCTTCAATCGCTGGGGATGGAAGGTCTACGGCGTCGAGCCCAAGCCCGGCAACAGCCCCGGCCCAACGAAGGGCACGAGCCTTAACCTGCTCAAGCGTCTGATGCTCAACCACGTCTTCTACAACTGCGTGTTCGTCGGGTTCGAGAGCAGTTGGTTCGAGGGCGAGGCGCTCTCGCCCATCGGTCGGATCCAGCAGGCGACGAGGCGTTGGGTCAAACAGCACGGCGAGCCCGGCGTCATGGTCACGCCGATCGCGCTCATGGTCGACTTCTTCTCCGGGTGGTCATTCCCGAGGCACCTGTACACGGGGCACGTCTATCGCGTCTGGGGCAACCTGCCCTATGCGCCGGGAGACTACCTCACCGACGGCGCGCTCGACCTGCTGTACCCGGGGTATCAGAACTCGTCGTACTTTCACGACGAATCCGGCTTCATCAGCCCAACGCCCCACGGCGATTCGGCCGACTGCCTCCTCAGCGACGCACCGGGCTGGCTGCTGGCGCGCTACCCCCTTGTGGTCGTGGCCGGTGAGCTGGCGGGAGGCGTCGAGATTCGCGACAAGCTCAGCGCGTACGTCGAGAGCGGCGGTCGGCTGGTGATCACGGCCGGCAACTTGGCCAAGCTGCCGGGCGGGCTCGCCGGCGTCTCGGCGGGAACCGCGACAGTCCGCGTGGAAGCCGGAAAGGCGATTCAGGTGCGTTCGACGTCCTGCACCGAAGGCAAGCCGTTCGATCTGTACGACCTGTCGTTTCCGGACGGGACGAAGGTGCTGGCCCGGTTCGGACAGACCGCCGCCGCCGTCGAAGCACCGAGTGGCAAGGGCAGCGTGACGGTGCTCGCCAGTCCGTTCGGGGTCGCGGCCGAGGCGTCCATCTCGGGTGGTATCGACAACCCGATCGACAAGCCGCTCGCCAAGCCGTATCCCCTGCTCGAGCACGTTCGCGCCGTATTGAACCAGGTCTTCAGAGACCAGACGCTCTTCGACGTCGGCGCGGGGTTGAGCGTCATCGTCTGTCGCAAGGGTCCGGGTGAGTACACGCTGTGCGTGTGCAACAACGGGCTCGGGCCCCTGCCGCTGGAGATCGTTTCGCGGCGCGGACCGATCGAGTCAACCCGCGAGCTGAGTCTCGATGAGTCGGAGAAGGGCGCCGTCGGCTACCTCCCGGAGGGCCTCGAGAAGGCGGAGATCGGCAAGAGCGATGGGCGAACCGTCGCCGGCGGCGACGTCCGCGTCTTCGCCGTGAAGGTTCGCGAGCAGGGCACGGAGGAGATCCCGCACGTCGCCCCGCCGCCTCGGCCCCGAGGGCGCGTCCTGCCGCTTCGCGCGATCGAGTCGATCCAGCGGGAGATCCTGGCTCGCCCGACGTTCTTCGAGCATTACGACGGCGTCATGATCGACTGGAAGTACCTGCGAGATCGGAGCCCCGAGGCGATCGGGCGCGAGGCAGGCTGGATCGGCCGGCAGAAGCTGATTGTCTGGGTGGATCTGACGTCCGGGTTGAACCTGTATCCCGACCTGCGGCTGATGGACAACCTGAAGGAGGACTACGCCGCGAGCATGGCGGCGATACTGGCCATCCTCGACAAGATGCGGCCGCTCGGGGCGAGGAATCTGGTCCTGTCGCTCCACCGCTTCCCGGAGAACAACTTCACCGCCAAGCAGTCGTGGGCGTCCCTGGACGCGACGATGCGGCAGGTCTGCAAGCTCGCGGCGGAACGAAAGATCACGGTGCATCTACGGATCTGCCCCGACAAACCGCCGCACAACGTGAGCGAGGCGGCGGCGTTTCTCAATCGCGTCGGCGCGGCCAATCTGAAGCTCGCGCCGAGCACGGCCCTGCTGCTGAGCGGTCAGGCGCCCAAGGACGTCATCAGCGCCCTTAAGGACTCGCTCGGGGCATGGATGGCCGGCGGGCCCGCGCGGGACGTGGCGGGGCAACTGTGGAGCGTCAGCGAACCGCTGGCGAGTTCTCCCCAGGCGCCGAGACTCGCGGAACTGCTCGAGATGACGCCGAACGTGCCGGTCATCTTCGACGCGGTGTATAAGGATCACGACGCCGAGTATCTCGACGTCCGTGCGTTGAAACAGCTTGCCAAACAGGGGATGTCTCGATGAAGACCACCGTGATAAGGGTTGCGTCGGTATTGGCCGTTTTGGCAACGTCTCGGCTGATCGCCGCCGAGGTCGCCGTCGACAAGTCGCCCGCGAGGACGGCTTTGACGTTTCCGGGCAAGAAGACGCCTTGGAACGGCTACGAACGCTACGACTTCACCTTCGACAAGCGGCATTGCACCGTCGTGACGCCGAAGTCGGTCGCCGTCGGCAAGCCGTGGATCTGGCGGGCGCGGTTCTTCGGCCACCGCCCGGAGGTCGACCTCGCCCTGCTGGGCAAGGGCTTTCACCTTGGCTACATCGACGTGGCGAACCTGTTCGGATCGCCCGAGGCGGTCGAGCACTGGAACGCGTTCTACCGCTTGCTGACCGAGAAGCACGGACTGGCCAAGAAGCCCGCGCTGGAGGGCATGAGCCGCGGCGGTCTGATCGTCTTCAACTGGGCCGCCAAGAATCCCGAGAAGGTCGCCTGCATCTACGCCGACGCCCCCGTCTGTGATTTCAAGAGTTGGCCGGGCGGCAAGGGCAAGGGTTCGGGCAGCCCCGAGTGCTGGCAACTCTGCCTGAAGGCCTATGGCCTGACCGAGGCCGAGGCGGTCGCCTACAAGCACAACCCGATCGACAACCTCGAGCCCCTGGCCAGGGCGCACGTGCCCCTGCTCCACGTCAGCGGCAACGCCGACAAGGTCGTCCCGCTGGAAGAGAACACGCGCATCGTCGAGGAGCGCTACAAGGCGCTCGGCGGCAAGATCGACGTCATCATCAAGGACGGCGTCGGCCACAAGCACGGACTGGACGACCCCAAGCCGATCATCGAGTTCATCCTGAAGCACACCGCGGGTGTTGCCGCCCTGACCGAGGCGCTTCTGCCCCGTTGACTTGCGTCTCGGGGCGTATTACCGTCGGAGATCGACCATATCGACGTGGCAGCCTTTCGAGTAGTATTGATAGAAAGAGGCACTGCTTGTCGCTTTTAATCTCCAGGCGAGCCGACCGGGGTAGCGTATCGCCGGCAGGGAAATTGTCATGCCCGATCGTGACAGATCCGAGCGAACGCGCCGACGGGATGCGGGCGCCCAGCCCCCCCCGGCCGATGAACCGCTCTGGCAAGGCACGGACGAGCTTGCGTTCCTGAGCCGTGTCAGCCGCCAACTCAGCCTCAGTCTACCGACCGAGGAAGTCTTCGCCTCGACACTGGAGGAGGTTTCGCGAATCACCCGGGCGGAGCTGTCCGTGCTCTATCTCGTGGACGGACGGGAGATGCGCCTACGGGCGGCCAAGTCAAACCGCCCGGGCGAGGACCAGGTGGGCACGACGGTCAAGCGCGTCGGAGAATGCCTCTGCGGTCTGGCCGCACAGAGCCGTCAGCCGGTCTACTCCGCCGACCTCCATGACGATCCCCGCTGCACGCTGAGCGAGTGCAGACAGGCGGGGGTGCGATCGTTCGCGGCACTGCCGCTACTGAACCAGAATCGCGCGATCGGCGTGCTGGGGCTGGCATCGTTCGAGAAGCGGGACTTCGCCAAGCATGCGTCGGCGCTGGAGAGCATCGCCTCGCAGATCGCCACGGGGCTGGACAACGCGCGACTGCACGAACAGCTACGCCACAGCGAGGAGGCCTTGCGCGCCTCCGAGGCCGAGAAGGCCGCCATCCTCGACAGTCTCGCCGAGTTGGTCGCTTACCAGGATCTCGAACACAGAATTCTCTGGGCCAATCGGGCCGCCGAGCAGTTCGCCGGCCTCGGGCCGGGCGAACTGGTTGGCCGACGCTGTTACGAGGCCTGGCAGGGCCGGGCCGATACGTGCGAAGGGTGCCCCGTCGCTTCGGCCATCGAAACGGGCCAGTCGCGCCAAGCGGAGATCACGAGTTCCGAGGGCAAGGTCTGGTTTCTCACGGCCAATCCGGTCCGCGACTCCCAGGGCCGAATCATCGGCGCGGTTGAGACCGGCATGAACATCACGCAACGCCGCCAAGCTGAGCGGCAGATCGAGGAGCTGGCGCGGTTCCCGAGCGAGAATCCCAATCCCGTTCTCCGCGTGGATAAGGACGGCCTCATCACGTACGCCAACGAGGCTAGCAAGCCGCTGTTGGAGACGTGGCGATGCGACGTCGGGCGACCCGTGCCCGCGGACGTGCGGCTCCTGGTCACGGGGTCCCTGAAGGTCGGCGCGCGGAGAGAAGCCGAGATCCGGTGCGGGGATCGCGTCCTGGCCGTTGCGTTCGCCCCCATCGTCGACTCCGGCTGGGTCAACGTCTACGGACTGGACATCACCGAGCGGAGCCGGGCAGAGGAGGCGCTCCGGCGGAACGAGGCCACGCTCAGGACGGTATTCCGCGCCGCGCCGATGGGCATCGGCCTCGTGAGCAACCGCATCTTCGGCTGGACGAACGATGAGGTCTCGCGGATGACGGGCTACGCCAGGGCGGACCTCGATGGCCAGAGCGCCAGGATGCTCTACGAAACCCAGGAGGAGTTCGAGCGCGTTGGCAGGGAGAAGTACGAACAGACACGCAAGAGCGGAGTCGGAACCGTCGAGACGCGATGGCGACGTCGGGACGGTCGAGTCATCGACGTCCTGGTCAGCTCCTCCGTGATCGATCCGGCTGACCTCTCGGCCGGGACGGTCTTCACGGCCGTGGATATCACTGATCAGAAGCGCGCCGCGGAGGAGCGCGTCAACCTGGAGGCCCAGGTCCAGCAGGCCCAGAAGCTCGAGAGCCTGGGCGTTCTGGCCGGGGGTATCGCGCACGACTTCAACAATCTGCTCACGGGCATCCTCGGCAACGCGGACCTGGCAATGATGGACCTGGCCCCCACATCCCCCGCGCGCCCCAGTATCGAGCAGATCCAGACCGCCTCGCATCGCGCCGCCGATCTCTGCAGGCAGATGCTCGCCTACTCCGGCAAGGGCAGGTTCGTCATCGAGCTTCTGGACGTCAACGAGCTGATCCGAGAGATGACGCACCTGCTGGAGATCTCCGTCTCCAAGAAGGCGATCTTGAAGTACCACTTCGCCGACGGGCTGCCGGCCGTCGAGGCGGACGCCACCCAGATCCGCCAGGTGGTCATGAACCTGATCACGAACGCCTCGGAAGCGCTCGGCGAGGTGAGCGGCGTCATCTCCATTAGCACCGGCGTCATGGAGTGCGATCACGCCTACTTGCACAACGCCCTGCTCGACGAGCGACTCCCCGAGGGGCCTTACGTCTACTTCGAGGTCGCGGATACGGGCGTCGGCATGGGGAGCGAGACGATCGAGAGGATTTTCGATCCGTTCTTCACGACCAAGTTCACCGGGCGAGGTCTGGGGCTCGCCGCGGTGCTCGGGATCGTCCGCGGCCACAGGGGAGCCCTCAAGGTCTACAGCGAGCCCGGAAAGGGCACGACCTTCAAGATGCTGCTGCCCGCCGTGGATCTGCCGGCCGAGCCCCTCCGCGGAGAGGCGGACGCCCCGCACGCCTGGCGGGGCGCCGGCACCATCCTCCTCGTCGACGACGAGGAGACGATCAGGACGGTCGCCAAGCGGATGGTGGCACGATTGGGGTTTGAGGTCCTCACGGCCGCCGACGGCAAGGAATGCATCGAGATCTTCCACGCGAACGCGGACCGCGTCGTCTGCGTGCTGCTGGATCTAACCATGCCGCGCATGGACGGAGAAGAGACCTTCCGAGAGCTCCGTCGAATCCGCCCGGAGGTTCGCGTCATCCTCTCCAGCGGCTACAATGAGCAGGATGCGATCAACCGGTTTGCCGGAAAGGGCCTGGCCGGCTTCATCCAGAAGCCGTATCAGGCCAGAGCCCTCACGGCCAAACTGAGAGAAGTGCTGGAAGAGTGACGCCGCGAGCCGTCACGTGGAGCGGAGTCCCTGCATGAGACACCGAAGCATGTTCCTCCTGGCGGCATCATCGATCGCCGCGGCGACGATGGCCTACGCCGCGCCGGTGCCTGTCGGTTCCGGCGCCTTCCGCAAGCAGATCGAGGCCGACTGGCTCAGCCAGGTCAAGCACCGCCTCGAACCTCGCCATGCCAAAGTCACTCCCGAGACCGACGCCGCGGGCGGCTGCGACGGCATCAAGAGCGGCAAGTGGGGGTTCCACACCGGCCTCGAGAGGACTCCGTGGTGGCAGGTCGACCTGGGCCAAACCCGATCGATCGACCGGGTTGTCGTGTGGAACCGGTGCGACGGGGGGTCGGCCCCTCGAAACGGTCGGATCATGGTCCTCCTCTCGAAGGACGCAAAGGCCTGGGAGAAGGTCTACACACACGACGGAACGACGTTCCTGGGCGCGCCGGACAAGAAGCCCCTGGTGGTGGCGATCAGCGGACGGTCCGCAAGGTTCGTGCGTCTGCAACTCCCGAGCGTGGCCTATCTCCACCTGGACGAGGTGGAGGTCTTCGGCACCGCCGACAAGGAGAGCAATCTGGCGATGAATCGTCCCGCGTGCCAGAGCAGCATCTCCCAGTGGTCGAGCGACAACCGCCCGACGAAGCCCGTGGACTGGGCCCAATGCGTCGCCCGCGTCCTCGATGAGGCACGGCGGCTCACGGGTCAGCTCGGCGAGGCCGGCGCGGACGTTCGGGCGGAATCGGAGCGGATCGAACAGCTTGGCCGTCGTATCTCGGAGATGCCGGCCGAGAAGCTCGCCAAGGAGCACTACCTCGAGAGCCGCTGGGTCCTCAGGCGCCTGACGCTGGCCAATCCCCTGCTCGACTTCGATGCGCTGCTGGTGACCAAACGCGTGCCGGGCAGCTTCAACCACATGTCCGATCAGTACTACGGCTGGTGGTCGCGGCCCGGCGGCGGCATCTACATTCTGCGAGGCTTCAAGACGGACTCTCCGACGATCGAGTGCATCACCGATTCCTTCGAGCACCCGGGCAGCTTTCTCAGGCCGATGCTGAGCTACGACGGCAGAAAGGTCCTCTTCGCCTGGTGCCGGCACTACCCCAAGCTGGCCGCCGAGAAGGACAAGCTCAACAAGGCCAACGTACCGGAGGACGCCTTCTACCACGTCTTCGAGATGAACGTCGACGGCACCGGCGTCCGCCGCTTGACGCGCGGCAAGTACGACGACTTCGACGCGCGCTATTTGCCCGACGGTCGGATCGTCTTCCTGTCCACGCGCCGCGGGCAATTCATGCAGGCCGGGCACGAGACCGCCTGCATGACCCTGGCCAGGCCGGATCTGCCGGACATCTACGTCCGCTGCGGCGGCGGCCCGGAAAGACCGGTCGCCGTCTACACGCTCCACACGATGAACGCGGACGGCGGCGACCTCTGCGCGATCTCCCCGTTCGAGATGTTCGAGTGGACGCCGACCGTCGCCGACGACGGAACGATCCTCTACTCCCGCTGGGACTACGTCGACCGCTGGAACATGCCGTTCATGAGCCTCTGGGCCATCAATCCTGACGGCACCAACTCCCGAATCGTCTACGGGAACTACACCCACGCCCCGCACTGCACGTTCGAGCCGCGGAGTATCCCGAACTCGCACAAGATCGTCTTCACCGGCTCCGGACATCACGCCCAGACCATGGGCAGCCTAGTCCTCTTCGACCCCACGATCGCCACGGAAGGCGAGCTGCCGATCACGCGTCTGACACCGGAGGTCTCGTTCCCGGAGATCGAAGGTTGGTCGTCCGCCTACTTCGCAAACCCCTGGCCGCTGTCGGAGCGTTTCCATCTGGTCGCTTGGGGGCCTGAAGCCAAGATCGCACAGTGGCAGGCGCTCCGCGTGCCGAACGCCATGGGCGTCTATTTCTTCGACGCCGAGGGCGAGATGGAGCTGCTCCACCGCGATCCGGATTTCTGCAGCATGTACCCGATTCCGCTCCGCGCGCGAACGCGTCCGCCCGTCATCGCCAGTCACATCGGCCCCGGCAACGGCTCTGAGGGTCGGTTCCTGCTGGTCGACGTCTATCAAGGACTCAAGAAGACCCGTCGAGGCGACGTCAAGTCGCTCCGGATCGTCGCCGTGCCGGGCAAGACCCACCCGACGATGAACTACCCCAGCATCGGGATCACTCACGACGACCCCGGCAAGTGCGTCCTGGGCACGGTCCCGGTCGAGGCGGACGGATCGGCCTACTTCCGGGTCCCCTCCGGGGTGATCGTATTCTTCCAGGCCCTCGACGAGCGCGGCATGGCCGTCCAGAGCATGCGGAGCGCCACGCACGTCCAGCCGGGGCAGACCCTGAGCTGCGTCGGCTGCCACGAGCCGCGATCACAGACGCCGCCCCAGCGCCTGCCAATGGCCGCCACGCGCGAGCCGTCGAAGATCACCGTCGGGCCCGACGGATCCTGGCCCCTCCGGTTCGATCGACTCGTCCAGCCGGTCCTGGACCGGCGCTGTGTGGTGTGTCACGATCCTAGATCGAGCAACGAGCACGCCGCTCGCTTCGACCTGACCGCGGCAAAGGCGTACCCGTCGCTCTTCACCTACGGCAAACCCAGCCTGCGGGAACACGTGCAGGCCCGCTATCGCCAAGGGTACTCGACCGAAGGGGGTTGCGCCGCGGCCACGAGCCCGCTGCTGGCCAAGCTCACGGGGCCCAAGGCCCATCAAGGCGTGCGACTGGACACGGGCGACGTCGAGCGACTCGTTACCTGGATGGACACGTACGCGCAGTGGCTCGGCTCGTTCAGCTCGGAGCAGGAGCAGCAACTGAAGGACTTGCGAAGGCAGCACGCCGAGTTGCTCATCGAGCGGGCGAGCGCTCAGACGGCCATGAGAAACGTCGAGGCAAGATGACCGGCGACCGACGCCCCAGAGTCCCTGACCGATCGCGTCTCCCAGTAGCGATACGGTACTGACCGACCACGCGAAGCACCGGAGAGCCGTGTGGAAGCTCCATCCCCGACGTCGCCGCCTCGCGAGACGACCGCCACGCCCACATCCCGAACGGACTCTCGGGGCTGGCCCGCCCGGCTCGCCCTGATCGTGATCCTCGCCCTCGGCGCCCTGCTCACCACAAGGTACTCGCTGAAGCAGGCCATCCCGTTCGCCGACACGCTCACCTACCTCGAGCCCGGCCGCAATCTCATCGAAGGCCGCGGCTTCATCACGCGGTTCAACGTCGTCTACGGCTGGTCGGGCCGACTGTCCCATCCGGGGCTGGCCTACTACAACCCCCTCTACGGGCTTGGCCTGGCCGCTGTCCAACGCGCGCTCCAGGACGAGCAGCAACTGGCGATCGCCGCGACGGTGGCGCCCTGCCTGCTGAACGTCGTGTTGCTCCACGTCCTGCTCGGCCCATCGTTCGGACGGCTCACGGCCGTGATGAGCGCGGCGGGGTACCTGCTCTTCGCCTCGACCTACCTGAACCTCGCACTGATCTCGGCGGACCATCTCGTGGTCACCTTCTGTCTCGCCCTGCTCCTGATGGTCGACCGGCTCGTGCCCCGGAATTCTCGCTATTGGGCGCTCGTGGGCCTGATGCTCGGCGTCGGAACGCTTATCAAGGTCACGATCATCGTCCTGGCGCCGGCCCTGATGGTCGGTCTCTTCCTGACTCAGGACGGCGCGCCGCGAGAGAGGGCGCGACGATCGGCCAAGCCCGCGGCGCTCTTCGTGGCCGGTCTGGGCGCGTTTCTCCTGGCCTACAACCTGATCTGCCTCGGCGTGACCGGGCGCTTCTACCCCGAGTACCCGGCGATGGCCAGGAACTGGAGCATGAGCGTTCACTACGGGGGTGAGTTCGTCGAGGACTCACCGGCCGTCAGACCCGACACGACCGAGCTGCCAGGCATTGGGCGGTGCGTGGGCATCGTCTTGGGCAACGCCGCGGCCATGTCGGCCGCCGTCTCCAAGGATATGTGGGTGTTCCTGCTGACGTCGATCGTGACGCTCTGGGCCCTGTCGCCGACGAGGCACAAGTCCAGCGTCTATCTGTTTCTCGTCGGGGCCGCGTTCCTGGGCGCCTACACCGTCGCCTTCTACTGGCTTCCTCTTTCTACCGACCCCGGCGGGCCGCGCCGTTACGCGCTTCACACGGTCGCCTTCTGGTATCCGCTCGGCGTCGCCGGGATCGTCCACCTTGCCGGAAAGCTCCGAGCCGGCCAGGCCGCTCGGACCGGCGTGGTCGTAGCGGCCTGGATCGTCGCCTCTCTGCCTGGATTCAGCACGTTGTATGAGAACCAGACCATGGCCGCCAGGAGAACCGAATCCCGCATGGACGGGCTAGTCCGGGTGATGATGGCCGCTCGCAATCTCACCGAGCCGAACGATCTGGTCGCCGTGGGCGACGGGCTGGCGATCTGCGGCGCCATGCTCCTCGATCGCCCCGTCGTCGCCTTGCCTAGCGGCCAGCTTGACAATGAGGCGAACCTCCGACGATTCATGGCCATCTTCAAGCCGCGGCTCGTCTTGCCAGGAAGCTGCCACAGCGTCTACGCGGTCCTTGGCCAGATGGCCGAGTATGACGCCGACCGCATCCCATCGTACAATCCGGACAAGGGACCTCTGGTTGTGTTCAAGCAGCGCCGAGCGCGCCCCGGCGCGGCAACGCAAGCTGGAAGGCAGGAGCCGCCATGCGAGACGCCGGGCAATCACGCACCTTGCTTCATGCGACGACGACGATCGGGCTGAGCGTCGTGACCTCGACGATGGCCTTCACCGCAAGCAGCGCCTTGGCCGAGGCCGGTAAGGAGTCCGCGACCGCGCTTCTGAGCGACAAGTACATCGCCGTTCGCCCCGGCCTGACCAACTCCCGAATCCGGTTCGAGCGAGCCAAGAAGGGACGGGTCGCGTTCCTCGGCGGCTCGATCACCCACATGCAGGGCTGGCGCGACGGCGTCTGCGACGTCCTACGGAAGCGGTTCCCGACCACGACGTTCGACTTCATCGACGCGGGGATCCCCTCGACGGACACCGCCTTCGGGCCGTTTCGACTGGAACGGGACGTCTTCGGCCGGGGCCAGGTAGACCTCCTCTTCGTCGAGTTCGCCGTCAACGACGAGACCAACGGGCGGTCGGCCAAGGACAGCGTTCGCGGCATGGAGGGCGTCGTTCGGCAAGCGCGCCTGCGAAACCCGAACATCGACGTCGTCATGCTCCACTTCGTCGATCCGGACAAGATGAAGGTCATCCGAGAGGGCAAGACACCCGCCGTGACCGTCGCGCACGAGAAGGTCGCTCGATACTACGACGTGCCGTCGATTGACCTGGCCAGGGAGGTCACCGAGCGGATCGACGCGGGTGAGTTCGACTGGAAGCAATTTGGGGGCCTGCACCCCGCCCCGTTCGGCCATCAGGTCTACGTGCGGAGCATTGATCGCCTATTCGACCTGGCCTGGACGAAACCGCTGTCGGACGAGGCGAAGGTCCGACCTCATCCGCTGCCGGACAAGCCCATCGACCTGAAGGGCTACTTCCGCGGAAGGCTCGTCGACGTCAAGCAGGCCGAGATTGTGGGCGGCTGGACGATCGACCCGTCCTGGGCGCCCAAGAAGGGCGGCACCCGCCCCGGCTTCCGCGAGGTGCCGATGCTGGTCGCCGACAAGCCCGGCGCAACGCTGAAGCTAGACTTCTCCGGAACGGCCGTCGGCGTGCTCGTCGCGGCGGGTTTCGACGCGGGGATCCTCGAGTTCACCGTTGACGACGGACCCGTCCGGCGCGTCGACCAGTACACGCAGTGGAGCCACTCCCTGCACATCCCGTGGGCGTACATCCTCGACGCGGACCTCGCCCCGGGCCAACACGCGCTCACGCTGCGAATCGCGGCGGAGAAGAACCCCAAGAGCGAGGGGAATGCCGCGCGGATCGTGAGCTTTCTCGTCAATTGACGCAGTCGCACCGCCGCACAACGGTGGCTCTGCGCCGGAGCCGAAGGATTCGAGAGGATCCTGCTTCTGATGGCCTCCCGTAGCACGGGCATCTTGCCCGTGGACACGCTCTCGTCGAACCCCGCCGCCGCAAGAATGAGGCTTCATGGCCAGGATGGCCATGCTACGGTCCGCTCGCCCCATCACTAGGTATCTGATCACGCATCGAAGTGCCTACAGGAAAAGCGGGGCCCACCTTGGGACCCCGCTCAAATACGGCACCCGCTCCCGCCTGTGTCCCACGCCGTCAGGCGTCTGACTCCTTTTGGGCTTGAGGCTGAGAGGACGTGGGCTTCGGTGGCTTCGGCGTCTGACCGGCCACCTGCGCGGACGCGGGGTTGCCGTCCGTTCCCAGCTTGACGAGCGACTCGGGCAGCTCGACCCCGCCGATGTCCTTCATCACCTGCAGCATCGGCGGCATGTACCGGCTCATGCTGTGGAGGAAGTTGGCCGTTCCGCCGCTTCCACCGGTGTTGCCGCCACCCTCCCAGACGACGACCTTGTCGAACTTGATGTTCGAGATCGCCTGGGCGGAGGCCTCCGCCAGCTTGTCGAGGTGCTCGAGCATGAGCATCTGGAAGGCCTGCTGCGAGCCGCCGCAGGCGTTGATGATCGTCTTGAGGCCTTCGCCCTTCTTGGCCAAGACCTCGTACTGACCCTTGGCCTCGGCCTCGAGCTTGGCGAAGATGGCCGCGGCCTGGCCCTCGGCCTCGATGCGGCGCTTGTCGGCCTCGGCCTCGGCCTGCACGACGATCCGCGCCTTCTCGGCCTTGGCGGTGGCTTCCAGGGCGGCCCGTCTCTCGGCCTCGACGCGCTCGGCCTCGGCGACGGCGGCCTTGGCCATCGCGCGGTTCTGGGCCTCCAGGACCGCCGCTTCCGATTCTCGCTTCTTCGTCTCGCCGATCTGGTAGGCCTCGGCCTGCCTGACCTGAAGCTCGGCGTTCGACGCGGCGATCTTCGCCTGCGAGGAGTTCTCGCCGCTGATCGCTTGCGCCTCGGCCTCGGCCACCGCGATGCGCCGCTCGCGGTCGGCCGACTTCTCTCCGGTCACCGCCTTCGCGTCGGCGTCCGCCACGGAGATTCGCTTGGCGCGCTCGGCCTCCTTGATCTGGGTCTCGCGCTGCAGGGCCGCCGTCTCCTCGCCGACCTTCTGCTCCTTTTCCAGCTCGGCGATGCGGACGGCCTGCTCACGCTGCGCCTCTCGCGTGCCGATCTGCTTGAGCTTCTGCGCGTTGGCGACCTGGATGAACTGCTCCCGCTCGGCCTCGGCCACGCGGATCTCGCCCATCTTCTCCTGCTCGGCGACGTCGCCCCGAGCCTGCTGGATCGCCTGCGAAGCGGCCTTGCGTCCGATCGCCTCGATATAGCCCGACTCGTCGGTGATGTCGGTGATGTTCACGTTGATCAGCACCAGGCCGATCTTCTGGAGCTCGGGCTCCAACGAGGTCTGGATGTTCTGCAGGAACGCCTCCCGGTCGCGGTTGATGTCCTCGATCAGCATCGAGGCGATCACCTGACGGAGCTGACCGAAGATGATGTCTTGCGCCTGCTGCTTGATCTCGTCGTTGTCCAGACCCAGCAAGCGGATCGCCGCGTTCTGCATCACGTCCGGTTGCGTGCCGATCGCCACCGTGAAGACGCTCGGCACGTTCACGCGGATGTTCTCGATCGAGAGCGCGCCCTTGAGCGGGATCTCGATCTGCATCGGCTCCAGACCCATGTAATCGTAGTTCTGGATCAACGGCCAGACGAACGCCGCTCCGCCGTGAATGCACGTGGCGCTCTCGCCCTGGTGGACCTTGCCGTAGATGACCAGGACCTTGTTGCTCGGACACCGCTTGTACCGCTTGGCCAGCAGCGTCACGAAGCTGAAGAACAGAACGCCCACGAAGACGATCAGAAGGAGGATCCAAAACGCGCCTTCTCCCGGAATCTCGTTCATCTGCGCCAGTTCAAGCATGGTTCGTGCTCCTGTGCTCTGAGGCCCGCTGGACCTCCACGGTGTCGCCGCCGATCACATCGACGACAACGACGTCGGTACCCGTGGGCAATTCCCCTTGGTTCGTAACCGCCTTGTACTCCATCGTGCGATTCTGAAGCTTTAGCGTGACCTTGCCGGCGCCGGATCGGTTTCCCGGCACCCTCAGATAGATCCGTCCCGGCTGGCCGACCGCCGTCTGGATGCGGACCGTTCCCTCGCTGCGAAGCGAGGCCAGCGTCTTCATCAGCTCGTGCACGACGAACAGTGCCGCCAGCCCCGCTCCCGTGGCGATTCCGAGCGACGTCGTCGGCGACAGCTTGCTCCCCGTGGCCGCCAGACCCGCCAGCCCGAAGAACGCGATCGCCGCCACCACCGTCCGGAACGTGAGGATCTTCAGAAACCCGAGCTGCGATTGGCCGGAGCCTTGCGCCTCCGGATCGTGAGCTCGAGCGTCTCCGCCATGTTGGTGCGGCATCGCGTCGTGCGCATCGTGGCCGTCCGCCGCGCTGCCGTGATCGGCGTCGAATCCGTGCCCGCCGTGATCCCCGGAGAAACCATGATCGCCGTCGACGATATCATGCCCGACGTCGGATAGGTCGTGCGACCCGTCAACGAGATCGTGCTCCCCGCCGGCCAGCCCTAGGACCGTCAAGACCAGTTGGCACACGAGGATGGTGCCCCCGATCGCGGCACAGACTAGATATGCGGTAACCATGGCGTCGCCCTCGATGAGGACTTGTGGAACCTGCTTCATTGGAAGGAAAGCCTTCCGCGCCTCCCGCGGCTCCCGAGGCCCGATGCCTTCGAGATCCGCCAACCTCTGCAATATCTATAACCCGAGACCGGACTTGCGGCCAGTATAAACGGATCGTCGGATTGGAATGTGGTCCGCCCTCCCGCTTCGCAGCCCCCCGGAGTGGCCAACAGGACACTTTATCCGGTAGGCTAGGAGGCGTTCCTCGGCCCCGCCACCCGGGGTCGAGGGCGGGGAGGTGCTACATCGTGAAAGCAGCCGTCTCTTCTGTCGCCATCGTGTCCGTCTTCGCCCTGTCCGCCGACGTCCTCGGTTCCGACTTCAACCCGAAGGGAGACATCTCCGCCTGCATGCTGTGGCTGGACGCCGCCGACGTCGACGGAGACGGTCGTCCCGATACGATTGCCGACAACGCCGCCATTAAGCAATGGCGCGACCGATCAGGACGCGGACACGACGCCGCACAACCCTCCGCCCCGCTTCAGCCCGTCTACTCGGGCAAGTCCCTCGGTGGCAAGCCCGGCCTCCGATTCGACGGCGACGACGACTGCCTGGCCACCTCCGCGATCCACAACTGGTCCGACGATTGGACGGTCTTCGCCGTGGCCGCCCTGGACGGCGACACCCCGAACCAGTGGCGAGGCATCCTCGGCAACCGGTTCGGCGACGGTCGAGCGCAGTGGTGGACGCTCGGGACGAAGTCAGACGGGACGACCTATCTCGAGACCGCCGCGGGCCGGGGCGTCTTCACGCGCTTCGCCGCCAAGACTGCCGGCACGCGAATCCACACGGTTCGCCGCCGCGGCGCCGACCTGGAACTCTACCGCGACGGAGCCCTAGCCGGTGCGTGCAAGGAGTCCAGCGTGGGCGGAAGGGCCAACCAGCTCTACGTCGGACGCTGGTTCGGCGGCGGACAGGGCTGGCGCGGGCCCATCGGTGAGATCATCATCTACGACCGAACGCTCGATGACGGCGAGCGCGAGGCCGTCGAGGCGTATCTATCCGACAAATGGGGCATCGTCCTGGCCAAACGGCTGTACACGCGGCGCGCCACCTGGCACGAGACGATGTGGGCGTGCCGGGAGGCGGTCAGACGGAGCGGCATGATGGCGAGGGCCGACGTCGCCGCGGAGCTCTGGCCCTACCTCGAGCGAGATTTTCCCAACGAATCACAACTTATGCGGGACGACTTGAAGGACGAAAAGCACCTGGACTGGTTTCGAGAGCCAGACGACGCGGCCGTCCTCGGGCGGATGATCGGCCACGCCGGCGACGCCGTGCGGAAGCGCGCCGAGGCGCTGTCGCGGACCAGCGTCCCCCCCACCGATCGGCAATGGCTCGACCTCTACCTGCAAGCGGCCCGCCAGCGGCAGCGCTTCCTCACGATGCGAGAGCAGGTGGGCCGCATGGACCTCCCCGCCCTGCGGCGGGCCATCATCGATCTGACCGAGACGTACGCCGATCGCTACGCGAAGGGCCCCGAGTATCTCCGCCGCCTCGACGAAATCGAGAGGCAATTGCCCGACGTCCGCAAGGGCCTCGACGCGTGCGACGTCAAGGCGATCGAGCGGGCCGCCGCGCTCCTCGCGCTGCAACGCGAGGCGCTGTTGGCCAACCCGCTGATCGACTTCGACCGCCTCCTGCTCGTCAAGCGCCGGATGATGCCGAACGAGAAGGGCCACGGCGGGCACGTCGGTGATCCTTGGGGCCTGCCCCAGAACTGGCAGAGCAACTCGAGCATCCGATCGGACGTGTGGGACAACGAGATCGACGTCCTGTCGCCCGTCCGCCCCGACGGCGCACTGACCACGTTCCACAAGCCCAAGGAACCCTACTTCGTCGGCGACGTCGACCTGAATTTCGGCGCCGACAAGATGCTCTTCTCGTCCGTCGGGGCGCACAAGCGGTGGCACGTCTTCGAGATCAAGGCGGACGGCACGGGTCTGCGCCAAGTCACCCCCAGCCGGCACGGCGACGTCAACTACTATGACGCCTGCTACCTGCCCGACGGCCGAATCCTCTTCACGTCGACCGCGTCGATGGCCGCTGTCCCCTGCGTCAACGGCAGCAGTCTCGTGGCGAACACCTACCGGATGAACGCCGATGGGTCGGGCATCCGACAGCTTTGCTTCGACCAGGAGCACGACTGGTGCCCCACGGTCATGAACAGCGGACGAGTGCTCTACACGCGGTGGGAGTACACCGACACCCCGCACTCCCACGACCGTCTGCTCTTCCTCATGAACCCTGACGGCACCGGACAGATGGAGTACTACGGCAGCAACTCGTATTGGCCGAACTCGATGTTCTACGCCCGACCGATCCCCGGCCACCCCACGAAGGTCGTCGCCATCGTCAGCGGCCACCACGGCGTCCGGCGCATGGGCGAGCTCGTTGTTCTCGATCCGGCCCGGGGACGTAACGAGGCCGACGGCGCGGTCCAGCGGATCCCCGGCCACGGCAAGAGGGTCGAGGCCCTCATCGAGGACAACCTGGTGGATCAGTCGTGGCCGAAGTTCCTCCACCCGTATCCGCTCAGCGACAAGTACTTCATCGTCTCCTGCCAGCCCACCCCCTCGTCGGAGTGGGGGGTCTATCTGGTCGACGTCTTCGACAACATGCTCCTGATCAAGGCCGAGTCCGGTTATGCCCTGCTCGAGCCGATCCCCTTCCGCAAGACGCCCCAGCCGCCCGTCATCCCGGACAAGGTCGACCTGACTCGGACCGACGCCATCGTCTACCTGGCCGACGTCTACGCGGGCGACGGACTGAAGGGCGTTCCGCGAGGGACGGTCAAGAGACTGCGTCTGGTCAGCTATTCCTTCCTCTACCCCGGCATGGGCGGCCCGCAAGGCGTCGTCGGCATGGAGGGGCCTTGGGACATCAAGCGAATCCTCGGCACCGTGTCCGTCCTCGAGGACGGCTCGGCCATCTTTCGGGTCCCGGCGAACACACCCATCTCCGTCCAGCCGCTCGACGACGAGGGCAAGGCCCTGCAGCTCATGCGAAGCTGGTTCACCGCCATGCCCGGCGAGGTCCTCTCCTGCGTCGGCTGTCACGAGCGACAGAACACCACCGCCGCGCCGAAACAGACGCTGGCGGCCGGCCACGCCCCGAGCGAGATCGATCCCTGGCACGGACCCGCGCGCGGATTCAACTTTGCCCGTGAGGTCCAGCCCGTTCTGGACAAGTACTGCGTAAGCTGCCACGACGGACCGGCCAACCAGTCGATCCGCCCGGAACCGGCCAGCCACAAGCCGTGCCTCCGTGGCAACGAGCGCATCACCGGCTACACGAGCGTCTTCCACTTCGGAGGCCGGGACGCCGGACACTTCTCCGTCGCCTACGCCGAGCTGCACCGGTTCGTCCGCCGACCCGGGCTCGAAAGCGATTATCACTTGCTCACGCCCATGGAGTATCACGCCGATACGACGCAGCTCGTGCAGATGCTCGCCAAGGGCCACCACGACGTCCGCCTCGACGCCGAGAGCTGGGACCGGCTCATCACCTGGATCGACCTCAACGCCCCCTACCACGGCACGTGGACGGAGATCGCCGGACCCGAGCGAGTCGGCCGCCTGGCCAAACGCCGACGTGAGCTCATGAGGCAATACACCAATCTCGATGTCGACCTCGAGGCCATCGGCCGGCCGGCTCGACTCTCCGGCGAGCCCGTCTCGACACCTACGTCACGACCTTCATCAAAGAGGCCCGGCGTTCCCGGCTGGCCCTTCAGCGCCGGCGAGGCCAAGCAGCGACAAGCCGCGGCCGCGCTGAATCTGGACGGCAAGCGACCCGAACGAACCATCGACCTGGGCAACGGCATCCGGTTCGAGCTTGTGCTGATCCCTCCCGGTGAGTTCGCCATGGGCGACGCCGAGGGCTACCCCGACGAGCAACCGCTTGCCCGAGTCAAAGTCGACAGGCCCTTCTGGCTGGGACGGTTCGAGGTCACCAACGAGCAGTTCGCGGCGTTCGATCCCTCGCACGACAGCCGCGTGGAGTCGCGCCACGCCATGCAGTTCGGCGTTCGAGGGTTCTACGTCAACGAACCCAAGCAGCCCGTCGTGCGGGTTTCTTGGCGCGAGGCGATGCGCTTCTGCGACTGGTTGACCGCCAGGGCCGGCGAGCGCTTCAGCCTGCCCACGGAGGCCCAATGGGAATACGCCTGTCGCGCCGGCGCCGACACGCCGCTGTTCCATGGCGGCGTGAACGACGACTTCGCCAGGTTCGCCAACCTCGCCGACGCCACGCTCAGCGAGTTTGTCTGCCACCCCTACAAGAAGCACCGCGAGCCGTACAGGAACTCCGGCAAATACGACGACTGGATCCCCAAGGACGCGCGATTCAACGACGGTGGGTTCGTGTCCGAGGCCCCGGGGCGATACCTGCCCAACGCATGGGGCCTGCACGACATGCACGGAAACGTCTGGGAATGGACCCGCTCGGCCCTGCGACCGTATCCGTATCGCCAGGACGACGGCCGGAACGATCCGTCGACCGCCGACAAGCGCGTCGCGCGGGGCGGCTCTTGGCGCGACCGCCCGACACGAGCCCGTAGCGGCTTCCGCCTGGCGTACCGACCCTACCAGCGCGTGTATAATGTGGGCTTTCGCGTTACGTCGCTTGGACCCTAGAGCACCCGGATCATGGCACAAGACAAAGGTAAGGACACACCGGAGGCCCTCGATGAGCTACAGGCGCTCCGTCGCCGCGTCGCCGAGCTCGAGGAGGCCGTCGCCTCCCTCGCCGAGAAGGAGACGCTCCTGCGCGAGGTCCACCACCGTGTTCGGAACAACTTCCAGGTCATCATCAGCATGATCGACTTGCAGTCCGACGGGATCGAGGACGCGCGCCTCCTGGGAATCCTCCAGGACGTCCAGAATCGCGTCCGAGCCATGGCCACCATCCACGAGAAACTGCATCCGTCCGTCCGCGCGACGGAGATCGAGATCGCCGAGTACGCCCGGGACCTGGTCAAGCATCTTTCAACCGCATACGGTCGACAGGATGCCTCTCCCAGAATCAGCCTCCAGGCCGAGGCCATCTCGTTGAAGATCGAGACCGCGCTCCCCTGCTCGCTGATCCTCTATGAGCTTCTGTCCAACGCGCTCAAGTACGCCTTCCCCGACGGGCGCGACGGCGAGATCCGCGTCTCCCTCAAGGCCAAGGGCAAGCGATCCCTGATGCTTTCGGTACACGACAACGGTGTCGGCGTGCCGAAGGACGTCGACGTCGAGTCCCCCACCTCCTTGGGCCTGCAATTGGTGCGCATGCTCACCGCGCAGCTCGGAGGCCAGTTCAAGATGAAGCGAAGCGGCGGCACGGAGTTCACGGTGCGTATTCCCCTTCCCAAATCCTGAAAGGTCTGCCGGACGCTCGGCCCACCGGACCGTCGATTCAATCGATTCCCTTCCGACTCGATGTCCCCGCTTTTCGGCTTTTCCCTGGCACACCGGCAGACTAAGATAGCCACCGGTCCGTCAGACGCCGAAGACGTGGGCGAAGAGAGGATCGAGCGGCACCGGGATCGAGTCGCCATCAGACGTCACCGGACCGGGATCATCAACTCCGTTGCGGCTTCGGAAGAGCAATATGGCGGACACGTCGGCGAGGCAATCGCTTCGAGCCCTTTCAGCCAGGGTCGTGCTCCCCGTCGTGCTGACGGTCATGCTGTTCGTCTCAACCCTCTTCCTGATCTTCATCCCCTCGCTCGAGAACCAGCTCCTGGAACGAAGAAGAGAAATGACCAAGGCGCTCACCCAGACCGCCTGGAGCATGTTGTCGATCTATCACGCGCGCGAGCAGTCCGGAGAGCTGACGCATCACGAAGCCCAAGCTCGCGTCATCGCTCGATTGCGCGAAATGCGTTACGGCCCACGCATGAAGGATTACTACTGGATCAACGACATGCATCCCAACATGGTGATGCACCCCTATCGACCCGACCTCGAGGGCCAGGACATCTCCGGTCTCACCGACCCCAAGGGCAAGCGACTGTTCGTGGCCTTCGTCGAGAAGGTCAAGGCCGAGGGAGAAGGCTTCGTCCCCTACATGTGGCAACTCCACGACGACCCCAATCGGGTCGTCCCCAAGATATCCTACGTCAAGGGATTCGAGCCCTGGGGCTGGATCATCGGCACCGGCCTGTACGTCGAGGACGTCCGCCTGGAGATCGTCGCGATCACCAGGAAACTCACGCTCATCTGCCTCGGCATCCTCGGCGTGATCATGGTGATATCGGCCTTCATCATCTGGCAGGGGGTCCAGACCGAAAGGCGCCGGAGACGCGCCGAGAAGGCCCTCGGCAGAACCACCAGCATGCTCGACAGCATCCTGGCGTCCGCCACCGAGTTCGCCATCGTCGCGGTCGATCTGGACTTCCGAATCGTCCACCAGAACCCCGCGGCCGGTCGATTCCTCGGACTCGACGGCGACGCGCAAGGACGCCGTATCCAGGACCTCCCCACGCCGGAACGGTTCCGACTCGCGGCGTTCGGAGAGATGGCGGCCTCCGCGCTCGAGGGCGGCAAGTACGAATTCGACGTGGAACGCGGAGAAGGCGACGCGCGGAACCGGTTCTATCACGTGGTCGTCATGCCCATGCGCGACGGACAGCAACAGTGCGTCGGGTACGTCCTCTTCGCGCAAGACGTCACCCCGCGACGACGGGCCGAACAACAACGGATCGAGCTGGAGATCCAGGTCCAGCATGCTCAGAAGCTCAAGGACCTCGGCGTGCTCGCCGGCGGCGTCGCTCACGACTTCAACAACCTGCTGACGAGCGTGCTCGGAAACGCCGATCTCGCGATGATGGATCTGTCGCCCGTCTCGACCGCCCAAGAAAACATCAAGCAGATCCAAGTCCTAGTCCACCGAGCCTCCGATCTCTGCCGACAGATGCTCGCGTACGCGGGCAAGGGCAAGTTCGTCACCCGGGCAGTCGACCTGAACGACGTCGTCAGGGAGATGGCTCAGTTGCTGGAAGTCTCCATCTCCAAGAAGGCCGTCCTGAAATACGACTTCTCCGACAACCTCCCCGCGATCGAGGCCGACCCCACGCAAATCAGCCAGATCGTCATGAACCTGATCACCAACGCATCCGAGGCCATCGGCAAGCGCAGCGGCGCCATCGTCGTCCGCACCGGCGCGGCCCATTGCGACCGCGACCGGCTCCGCCGCGCCTACTTCGACGAGCACCTGCCCGAGGGGCTCTACGTCTCCTTCGAGGTGGGCGACACCGGTTGCGGCATGAGCAAGGAGACGATCGACAGGATGTTCGACCCCTTCTTCACGACCAAGGTCGCCGGACGCGGCCTCGGCATGGCCGCCGTCATGGGCATCATCCGCGGGCACAAGGGCGTGCTCGAGGTCAAGAGCGAGCTCGGCAAGGGCAGCACCTTCCGATGCCTCTTCCCCGCCGTCGATCGACCCGCCGAACCGCTCGTGGCCCCGCCCAAGGAGTTCGAGGCTTGGCGCGGAAGCGGCACCGTCCTGCTCGTCGACGACGAGGAGACCATCCGCGCCGTGGGCCGGCAGATGCTCGAACGGCTGGGATTCGACGTCCTGACCGCCGCCGACGGACGCGAGGCCATCCGCGTCTTTCAGGAACACGCCCCGGAGATCGCGTGCGTCCTGCTCGACCTGACGATGCCCGAGATGGACGGCGAAGAGGCGTTTCGGGCCCTCCGCGAAATCCGAGCCGACGTCCCCGTCATCCTCTCCAGCGGTTACGGCGAGCAGGAAGTCATCGCGCGATTCTCCGGAACCGATCTCACCGCCTTCATCGAGAAGCCTTACGGCTCCAAGGGTCTCATCCCAAAGATTCGCGAGGTAATGTCCGACTAGGCAGCTCCCTTGGACCCGGCGCAAGCCGGCCGATCATCCACGCTCCGCGCCGCGCGCGTTGTCGCGCGGCTTCGTCGGGCTGGGGCCGCGGCCCGCGGGCTGATATACTCCAACCATGCTCGATTCGACCAGATGAAACCGCTCGGGCCGAAACCAACCGCGACGGTCCGTGCGGACTACGGCCGACTTCGCGTCGGCAGATGGCACGATCGACATAAGGAGGCCGCCACGGTGAAACTCGCCTCGCCCACCTATCTTCGGTATTCGACGATGATCGCCGCGCTCTGCCTTCCCCTGCCGGCGTCGAGGGCCGAGGCGCCCAAGGTCCAAAGACGCTACTACGCCTACCCGGCGGTGGAAGACCGCCACGGCGTCATCGCGCCCTGGTACACGGCCCAGAACGGCCAGTGTGACTTCCGCGTCCGCATCGCGGCGGAGACGCTCAAGCGATATCCATGGACCGATGCGACCAAGGCCGTTGCCGCGGTCCCCGAGTACGTCTTCAACGGCCACTGGCAAATCGCTCCCGACGGCGCCATCAGCGTTCCGCCAATCGAGGACTGGGCCAACGGCGATCTCGGACAGCGAGCCGCCTACGTCCTCTCGGCCCTGGTGGACTACTATCGCTATTCGGGGGATCCGGCCGCCGTCGCTCATATGACGCTGCAGGCCGACGCCCTCCTCGACCACTGCCTGACGCCGCCCGATCATCCGTGGCCGAACTTCCTGATCAGCGTGCCGACCCGGGGCAAGGTCTACGGCAAGTGCGATCCCAGCGGCATGATTCAGTTGGACATCGTCGCCGAGGTGGGACTGGCCCTGGTCCGATGCCATCAGGTCACGGGCAACGATCGTTGGCTGCGCGACGCCACGCACTGGGCCGAACTGCTGGCGGAGAAGCGCTGTCGCGATCCGCATCAGCCGCCGTGGAACCGATACGCGAACCCCGAGGCGCCCCGATGGAGCGAAGATCAGCAAACCGGCGGCATCGCCTTCCTGCTGGAGTTCTTCGACGCGTTGATCCGTCTCGGCGTAACCGGCAAGGGCAACTGCATCATCGAGGCCCGACAAGCGGCCCAGGCCTATCTTCGCGAGAATCTCTTGCCTCGTTGGACGGTCAACGACGTCTGGGGGCGAAACTACTGGGATTGGCCAGACCCCGTCCAGGCCGAGAACGTAACCGAGTTCGTCGTGCGATACCTCATGGACCACCCGGAGGACTTCCCCAACTGGCGCTGCGACGCCCGCAACGTCCTGTCCTTGTTCCTGAATCACACGAGCGTGTCCCCGGCCTCGGGTGGTGACGTCCACAGCGGGGCATGGGCCTATCCGGAATCCTCGGGATGCTGCGGCCGGAGCTTGTGGTATGGGCCGATGGAACTGGCCATGGTGTTCGCCCAATACGGACTGGCGGCGGGCAGCGAGTGGGGACGCGAAATGGCCCGCCGGCAGATTCTAATGGCCACCTACGACTGCCACGAAACCGGCGTCGTCGAGGACAACATCGACGGCGGACAGATCGTCGCGGGCGCATGGTTCAAGATCGCCCACCCGATGGCCCTCAAGCACGTCCTGGGCGCCATGGCGTGGCTGCCCGACGTCCTGGGCGCCAATCGAGAGAACCACGTCATGCGAAGCTCCGCGGTGATTAGGTCGGTCGTCTACGGCAAGGGCAAGATCGCGTACGCCACCTTCGACGCCCCCCGGAACACGGTGGACGTCGTACGAGTGGCTTTCGCGCCCGCGACGATCAAGGCCGACGGCAAGCCGCTGCCTCTCCGCGCGGATCTCAACGCCAACGGCTACACAGTGAGGGATCTCCCGGGAGGAGACGTCATCCTCACCATCCGGCACGACGGTAGTCGGAACATCGTCATCGAAGGCGCCGACCCGCAGGAGGCGGCGGAGAATGACGCCCTCGGCTACGTGGGCTCCTGGACAAAGGTCGAGGACCCGGATGCCTCGGGCGGCGCGGTTCACGTCGCCTCCCAGCCGCGCGCGGCAATGACCTTTCCGTTCGTCGGCAACCAGGTCCGCCTGATCGGGAACGTCGGACCCGACGGCGGACTCGCCGAGGTCCGTCTCGACGGCGTCAAGCAGCTCGTGGGGATCGATTGCTGGAACCCGTCCGTCCGCCACCAGCAGGTGCTGTACTATCGCAACGGTCTTGCCGGCGGGAAGCACATTCTCGAGGTGCTCGTGCGCGGAGCCAAGAACCCCGTCTCCAAGGGCACGCGAGTCGCCATCGACGCCGTGCAGTGGTCGGCGGCCACGGGTGACAGCGGTTTCGGCGAAGGGGGCGGCCCGACCCAAGCCCAGCGGATCCTCTTCGGCTACACCGGGCGGAATGACTACAAGGACGCCGACGGAAACGACTGGCGGCCCGCCACCGAGTTCGTCACGCGGACCGGCCATATGACCGACTCCGTGGCCACCGCCTGGGTCACTAAGCGCAGGCGGATCCACATCGCCAGCACGCCCGATCCGGAACTCTATCGATACGGCGCGCACGGGACGGACTTCACCGTCTACGTCACCGTCGGCCCCGGCCTCTACCACGCGCGACTCAAATTCGCCGAGACCACCAACGTCAAGCCCGACCAGCGTGCGATCACCAGCATCGCCATCAACGGCAAACAGGTGACCAAGGACATGGACATCACGGCGACAGCCGGCGGCGTCAACAAGGCCGTCGACCTGGTGTTCAACGAGATCAAGCCGGAACACGGCGTGATCGCGATTCGTTTCACGGGACACGAGGGCAAGGCGGCGATGGTTCAAGCCCTGGAGGTAGGACCGGGCCACGGGGGGCAAGGCGCCACCCCAGTCTGCCTCGAGCCGAGAGTCGTGAAGACCGACGGCAATCTGCTTGCCAACCCCGGCTTCGAGGAGGGCGTCGCGGGCGAAGTCGGCTCGCTCGGCAAGGCGGGAGGCGGGCACGGATGGAAGTACCTCTTCGCCGGTCCCAGCCAGAGCTACATCTGGGCGGAGTCGGCCTACAGCAAGCACCCGGAGTGGGGTCGGCCCGTCCTCCACGCCGGTAAGGAGGCCATTCGAACCCACACCGACGGCAGAGGCCACACCGTTGTCTATCAGGACGTCGAGGTCCTGCCCGATACCCGCTACACCGCCTCAGCTTGGGTCCGAGCCGACGACCTCCATGGCAAGGGATTCGGCGCGAATGCCGGGGACTCGGCCGGTCTCTGGATCCAGGAACTAGACAGCAAGGGCAAGTGCGTCGCCGACCATCCTAAACAAGCGGTCACCGCGCCGGGGGACTACAAGAAACTGGGGATTACGTTCACGTCCGGCAAGACGACGAAACGCCTGCGCTTCCTCTTGGACACGACAATCGTCGGCCCGTACGATCAGGGCCATGTGACGTACGATGATTGCGCGCTGACGAGCCAGCAGCACGCGCCCCAGTAACGCGCGAGTTGCCTGAGAGCGCATTCGGCCTGTCCCGCGAGGCCGAGACGAACGGGTGAAAGATGGGTTGTTGGGGATCGAAGAAGCGAACTCACGCCGGCTGCGTCCTGGCAGTGGCGGTGTCCGCCGCCGCGTCGCCGTCCTGGGCGCAGCAGACGCAGGGACGCTGGACGTCCCGACCGGCCGCCACCTGGCAGATGGCCGTGACGGCCTCACGCCAGAGACTGAGAGAGTCTGAAGCGGCGGCAAGTGCCAAGGACGGTCTCCGAAGAACCGTCCTCGCGCGGCTCGAGAGGGATTTCCCCCAGCACCACGACTGGATGATCCAGGATTCCGGCCCATCGCTGGACGCGTGGCTGGTCCCAGGCGGCTCGCCCGGCACAGAGAGGAAGGCGATCGCTCATGTTCTTTCGGAGCTGGGCCCCGGCGGCAACGACCTGCAAGCGGAGCTCGATCGGCTCTGTCGCGCCGCGCTCGATGCCGGAAAGCTCGAATGGCTCGACCTCTACGTCCGAGCCTGCGAGCGACGCCGCGAGATCCGCCTCCGCCCGATCCTTCGCAAGTGGCCGCGGGTCGTCTTCACCAAGCACTACAACCTCGGCGGATCGCACTACGCCTACACGGAAGGCCAGTCGGACGCGCAGCGCGAGCGACACTTCGTCCCGGGCTCGGCGCTGTGCCTGCTGGAGCTCGACGGGGCCCGCGCGAACGTCCGCACGCTGATCGACGACCCCAACGGCGTCATCCGCGACCCCGACGTCTCGCACGACGGCAAGCGAATCCTCTTCGCCTGGAAGAAGTCCGACCGCCAGGACGACTACCACCTCTACGAGATGAACGTCGAGACGCGCAAAATCCGACAGCTCACGTCCGGCCTGGGCCTGGCGGACTATGAAGGCGCCTACCTGCCCAACGGCGACATCATCTTCAATTCCACCCGCTGCGTTCAGATCGTCGACTGCTGGTGGACCGAGGTCAGCAACCTCTATGCCTGCGACAAGGACGGCGGGCACATCCGTCGCCTGTCCTACGACCAGGTGCACACGAACTACCCCACCGTCCTCGACGACGGCCGGGTCGTCTACACGCGGTGGGAGTACAGCGACCGTGGTCAGATCTACCCGCAGCCGCTCTACCAGATGAACTCCGACGGCACCGGGCAGACCGAGTTCTACGGCAACAACTCCTGGTTCCCCACGACGATCCTCCACGCCCGCGGCATCCCCGACTCGTTGAAGCTAATGGCCGTCGCCTCGGGCCACCATACGCGCCAGGTCGGCAAGTTGATCGTCATCGACATCGGACGGGGGCGGCAGGAGAACGCAGGTGTCCAGTTGATCGCCCCCGTGCGAGAGACCCCCGCCGTTCACGTCGACCGGTACGGGCAGGAGGGCGACCTCTTCCAGTATCCCTACCCGCTGAGCGAGACCGAATTCCTCGTCGCCTACACCCCCTTCGGCTGGAAACGAACGTCGCCACGGTTCAACCTCTACTTCATGACCGCCGACGGCCGGCGAGAGCTCCTCGCCGCCGATCCCAGGACGTCGTGCAATCAGCCCGTTCCCCTGGCGCCTCGTCCCGTGCCGCACCTCAGGCCCGACGGCGCCGACGGCGCCGAGACGACCGGCACGTACTTCCTTCAGGACATCTACGCGGGCCCGGGCCTTCAGGGCGTGCCCCGCGGCGCCGTCAAGCGGCTGCGCGTGATCGCGCTGGACTATCGAGCCGCCGGCATCCGATCGAATCGAAACCAAGGCCTCGCCGGCGCAGCGCTCATCAGCACGCCCGTCGCCATCAACAACGGCGCCTGGGACGTCAAGATCGTCCTCGGCGACGCAAAGGTCCACGAAGACGGCTCCGCCTGCTTCAACGTCCCCGCCCACACGCCCGTGTACTTCCAGGCCCTCGACGCAAAGGGCCATGCGGTCCAGACCATGCGGAGTTGGTCCACCCTCCAGCCGGGCGAGCGTTTCTCCTGCGTCGGTTGCCACGAAACGAAGGAGACCGCGCCCCCCGCCGGCGCCGCCGCCCCCCTCGCCCTGCGGACGCCGCCCCAGAGACTCGCCCCCTTCTACGGCCCGCCCCGAGGATTCAGCTTCATCCGTGAAATCCAGCCGATCCTCGATCGACACTGCGTCCGCTGCCACTACAGAGACAAACAAGAGGGAATCGTCGCCCGCGCCCCGGACGCCTTCCCGCCCGAATCGTGCCGCGCCTTGAATGACCAACGGTTCGCCAGAAACTCGAACGACGATTCGATCGAACGTTTCACCTGGTGGGACCACATGGGCACCGACGAATGGGTCCAGTACGAGTTCGACCGTCCCAGGACCGTCGCGGGCGCCTCGGTCTACTGGTTCGACGACCGGCCCCGTGGCGGTCGCTGCCGAGTCCCGGATTCCTGGCGCCTCACGTGGAGAGACGAGGCCGGTAACTGGGCCGGCGTCGACGACGCAAGCCAGTACGGTCTCCTGAGAGACCGGTACAACGAAGTCACCTTCAAGCCCGTGCGAGCGACCGCCGTCAGACTCGCCGTCAAGCTCCAACCCGAGTTCTCCGGCGGCATCCTCGAGTGGCGTCTCGACATCCCCGATCCCGCCGCTTCGAACGACCAGTCGCGGAGGGTCGCGTTCAGCCTGATGGCAACGCAAACGCCCGATCTCATGGCCGGCCGGATGTGGAGCCACGCCTATCTCGAGCTCACCAACCATGGCACGCCCAACCGACTCGTCAACTGGATCAGCGCCCAGTCCGTCCCGTCCATGCTGCCGCCCTACCACGCCGGAGCCGCCAAGAGCGAACTCATTGCCATGATCGAGAAGGGCCACAATGACGTGACGCTCTCGCAAGAGGAGATGGACAAGATCGCCTGCTGGATCGACCTCCTTGTTCCCTACTGCGGAGACTATACTGAAGCCAATGCCTGGACGGCCGAGGAAATCGCCACGTACGATCACTTCCTCCGGAAGCGACGGACCGTGGCGGCCATGGAGCGGAAGGACCCCGCCGCGACCGCCGCTCGATGAGGTCGACGTCCCTCGACGTACTGAGGAACCGCAATGAGCAATCGCCTGACCCGTCGGATCGCATACGCCACACCGGCAGCGATCCTACTACTCACCACGACATGTGCCGCGGCCCCGCCCGCCGGACATACCGAGCCCCCCTACATCAAGAAGGCGACCTGGCAAGAGACGATGCTCGCGTCGCGCGAGGCATTGATGCGCCAGGAGGCCGCTTCGCCGAAGGCCGCTTCCCTGCCCGACCTCGGCACGTCGGACTACACCATCGCCGCGTGGATCCGGACGACCGCCGGCGGGACCGTCTTCTCGCGATCCTCGCTCGACGGCGTCTGGGCCGAGCGCGGCGGAAAGGTGTTCTACGTCCGAGGCGGCAAGCTCGGCTTCGACGCCTGCTTCGTCGGCGTCGCCGCGGGCCGGACCCCCGTGGCCGACGGCAAGTGGCATCACGTCGCCGCGACCTTCAAGGCCGATACGAAGCAGCTCAGCCTCTACACCGACGGCAAGCCGGACGGCGCGATGACGCTCAAGGCCGACCCGGACGCGCCTGGACACGTCCTGCGGATCGGCATGAGCGCGCGCGACTTCTGGCCGCCGAACGGCTTTGCCGGCGACCTCGACGACGTGCGAGTCCACCGGCGGCCGCTGACCGCGACGGAGATCAAGGCCCTCTCCGATTCGCCCGCCGCCAAGCCCGACGCGGACTGCATCGCCCACTGGCCGCTCGACAGAGACGCCTCCGACGCGACCGGCAACGCCCACGCGGGGACCTTGAGCCAGACAAGCCTCGTCGACGGAAAGCTCGACCGGGCCATGCGCTTCAACGGACAAAGCAGTATCACGATCCACGGCAGCCCGGGGCCCCGTCTGCGACAGGAAATCTGGCAACGAATCGAGCAGGACTTCACCGACGCCGACTCACGAGTACAGCTCGACCGAGAGCGACAAGATCAGATCTGGCAGGCCGACTGGAAGCCCGGTGACCTGGCCGCCCTTGCCGGTCGATATGCCGCGGCATGTCGACGCGTCCCCCCGCTCCAGAAACGCGCCGAGGCCCTGGCCAAGACGGTCAAGGAATTCGGCGAGCTTCAGCAGGTCGCCGCGATCTACTATCTCTCCCGCAAGATCGACGACGCCTCCGCCCGCCTGCGGACCGTCAACGCCACGGCGCTACGGCTCGCCGTCGAGGACCTCAATGAGACCTTCCCGGACCGGTACGCCAACGGCAGACGCTACCTCGCCGAACTGGGCAAGCCTGAGATGGACGCCGGCCGCCTCCTCGCCAGGCTCAACGAAGGCGATGAGACGGCGATCCCGATCGCCGAGCGCCTGGTTCGGCTGGCGACCGAGGCCCTGCTGGCCAATCCTGTGCTCGACTTCGACCGGCTCCTCCTGATCAGGCGGAGCCCCAAGCGGCTCGGCCTGTCCCAGAACTGGGAGAGCAACTCGTCGCTGCCCAAGACCGGCTACGACAACGAGATCGCAGTCCTCTCACCCGTCCGCCCCGACGGCACTCTCACGACGCTCTTTCGACCCGACGGCGACGGCAGCAAGTTCGTCGGCGACGTCGACCTCCACTTCGACGCCGATCGGATGCTCTTCTCGATGCCCGGCGACAACGGCCGATGGCAGGTCTTCGAGCTCGGCATTGACGGAGCGAACCTCAGACAGCTCCCGCTGATCACCGAGCCCGACGTCGACAACTACGACGCGTGCTACCTGCCGGACGACAACGTCATCTTCTGCTCGACCGCTCCCTTCGTCGGCGTGCCCTGCGTGACGGGCTCCAGCCACGTCTGCAATCTCTATCGCCTGGAGGCTGGGACCGGCGCGATCCGCCGGCTCACCTTCGAGCAGGACCACAATTGGTGTCCGACGATGCTCAACAACGGAAGGGTCCTCTACCTCCGCTGGGAGTACTCGGACATCCCGCACTTCGCCTCGCGGATCCTCTTCCACATGGACCCCGACGGGACGTCGCAGATGGAGTACTACGGGAGCAACTCCTACTGGCCGAACGCGATGTTCTACGCCCGCGCCGTGCCCGACCACCCGACGAAGTTCGTCGCCGTCGTCGGCGGACACCACGACGTCCCCCGAATGGGCGAGCTCGTCCTCTTCGACCCATCCAAGGGACGACACGAGGCCGACGGCGTCGTCCAGCGCATCCCCGGACGAGGAAAGACCGTCGAGCCGATCCTGCTGGACGGCCTGGTACAGGGAAGCTGGCCCAAGTTCCTCCACCCCTATCCCCTCAGCTCGAAGTACTTCATCGTCTCGTGCATGCCCACGCCGCAATCGAAGTGGGGCATCTACCTCGTCGACGTCTTCGACAACATGACCCTCCTCAAGGAGGTCGAGGATTGCGCCCTGCTCGAGCCGATCCCCGTCCGAAAGACGCCCAAGCCACCCGTGCTGCCGAACAAGGTCCAACCGGACCGTAAGGACGCCGTCGTGTACATGGCCGACGTCTACACCGGCAATGGGCTAAAGGACGTCCCGCGCGGCACCGTCAAGAAGCTCCGCCTGCTCACCTATCAGTTCGCCTATCACGGCATGGGCGGCCAGGTCAACCGCGTCGGGCTGGACGGGCCCTGGGACGTCAAGCGCATCATCGGCACGGTCCCCGTCGAGACGGACGGTTCGGCCCTCTTCCGCGTGCCCGCCAATACGCCCATCTCCGTCCAACCCCTCGACGACGAGGGCAAGGCCGTCCAACTCATGCGGAGTTGGATGACCGCCATGCCGGGCGAGGTCCTCTCCTGCGTCGGATGCCATGAGCGACAGAACAGCGGCCCGCCGACCCGCGCCACGCGCGCCGCCGGCCGGACCCCGTCCGAGATCACCCCCTGGTACGGCCCGACCCGTGGCTTCAGCTTCAAGCGAGAGGTCCAGCCCGTCCTCGACACCTACTGCGTCGGCTGCCACAACGGCGAGAAGCGTCCCGACGGAATGACGCTCACGGACCTCCGCCCACAGCCCGAAGTTCATCCGCCTGGCCAGAAGAACGCCTACCAGAGCGGCACCCAGTTCACGCCCTCGTACCTGTTCCTTCGCCGCTTCGTCCGCGCCCCCACCATCGAGAGCGACATGCACCTGCTCCCGCCGTACGAGTTCCACGCCGACATCAGCCGCCTCGTCCGGATGCTCGGCAAAGGCCATCACGGCGTCACGCTCGACGCCGAGGCCTGGGACCGACTCGTTACCTGGATCGACCTGCACGCGCCCGCCCACGGCACCTGGCACGAGATCGTCGGCTGGAACCTCGTCGCCCACCAACGCGACCGCCGCCGAGAGATGATGAAGCGCTACGCCGGCATCGACGAAGACCCTGAGGCGATCTACGAGTTGAAGCCCTTCGCCCAGGGCCCCCCTGCGAGCGTCCCGGGTGGCATGGGTCCGCGCAGCGGCCCCGTGGCGTCGGCAGAATCCGCCCCGCAACAGGTCGACTGCCCCGCTTGGCCCTTCGACGCCGACGATGCCAAACACCGCCAGTCCGCCCTCGGCGAGCACCGGCGAACCATCGACCTCGGCGGAGCGAAGCTCGACCTCGTCCTCATCCCGCCCGGCGAGTTCATCATGGGCGGCGCCGCCTATCCCGACGAGTCGCCACGCGCCCGCGTCAAGATCGACGAGCCGTTCTGGATCGGTACGTGCGAGATCACCAACCAGCAGTTCGCCCTCTTCGATCCGTCCCACGACAGCCGCCTCGAGCACGGCGACTTCCTCCAGTTCAGCACGCAGGAGCGCGGCTATCTGCTCAATACGCCACGCCAGCCCGTCGTCCGCGTGACCTGGAATCAGGCGATGGCCTTCTGCCGCTGGCTCACCGCCAAGACCGGCCTGGCCTTCACGCTGCCCACCGAGGCCCAGTGGGAATTCGCCTGCCGCGCCGGCGCCGAGACGCCCATGTCCTACGGCCAGGTCGAAACCGACTTCTCCGCCTTCGCCAACCTCGCCGACGCCTCGCTCAAATGCGTCGACACCTTCGCTCCGTGGAGTCTCCCCTCCGGCGCGATCTACGAATGGCGCCCGGCGATCGATACCGTCAACGACAAGCACCGCGTCACCGCCCCCGTCGGAAGCTACCGTCCCAACGCCTGGGGCCTGCACGACATGCACGGCAACGCCGCCGAGTGGACCCGATCCGCCCACGCGCCCTATCCATACAACCCCGGCGACGGCCGAGAGAATCCTGCCGCTGCAAACAAGAGGATCGTCCGCGGCGGCTCCTGGTACGACCGCCCCCAAGAGGCCCGATCGGCCTGCCGAACCGCCTACCACCCCTGGCAGAGGGTCTTCAACGTGGGCTTCCGCGTGGCGTGTCCCACGCAGCGAACGGCCAAAGCTCGATGAGACGACTCCACCGCGCCGCACGGGCGCCTGGGGACTTCTACCCGCTCGCGAAATCCGCGTTTGGGAAGTAGTTGCCACTAGATTTCGCGACGCGATCCGCAAGGGCGCGATAACCCAACGTCAAGCGATAAAATCGCGCGGGCACAACCTCTTCCCGCCCGCTCGTTTGAGTCCGCCGAACGCGGTTACCGGACCACGGGAATTCTTCCGCTCTGACTGAAATGGCACTCTTTCTGCAATTCCCAGGCGATAGCAGCGAAAGTCGTACGTTTAGTCAACCGATAAGGCCCCAACGTTTGTACTCAGTTGTGGAGCCCAAACGCGTCGTACGTGTCGTGTCAGGAGTTGGTCGTGGCCATCTATGTGATCTGTCCCCACTGTCTGCACCCCACCGTCGTCCGCCGGGGCCGAACCGGCAGGGCCAGGGTCTGCCGGCAGTGCAACCTCTTGTACGTCATCAACGAGAGCCCCGCCCTCGCCGCCGACGCCATCCCCGTCAGGACCGGCACCGAGCTCGGCCTGCTGAGGCAGCATCAACCCGCCCCATCCCTGATGCACCTCGCCGCCGTCTAGACCGCCCAAACCAGAAATCGCCCCGCGCATCGGCCACGTCGCTTCCCGGCGCGCCGGCATCCGCAACTCGTCTCGGTGTCGCTTCACGTCGCCGCCCGGTATGATCCGCAACCATCAGCCCGACGTGACACGATAGGAGGACCTCGATGAGCGCGCTCATATCCCTCGCCGTCCTGAGCTTCCTGGCCGACGAACCCGAGATGACCGTCCCCCTCATCCCCGATCCGCCCCCCGTCGTCGACGGCCGGCTCGACGAATGGCAGATGCGACCCCTGAAGCGAACCTATCGGAATCCCGCCCAGGTCGTCTGGGGCAAGCAGTGCTGGACCGGACCCGCGGACCTGTCCGGCTGGGCGACGTTCGGTTGGGACAATCGCTATCTCTACGTCGCCGTCCACGTCGTCGACGACAAGCACTGCCAGACCAACCGGGGCCGCGACCTCTATCGCGGCGACCACTTGGAGTTGTTCGTCCATGTCCCCGGCGTCGGCGGAAACGAGAAGACGGGCGTCGTCTTTCAGATCGGCCTGAGCCCGGGCAACTTCGCCCGGACCGGCGATCCCTTGACCGACATCGCCCCCGAGGCGATCGTCTACGCGCCGGACGGTCGTCACGTCAGCGCGATCGTCGCCGCCCACCGAATCAGTGACGGCTACGAGCTCGAGGCCGCCCTGCCCTGGCCCGAGCTCACCATCAAGAAGCCGGAGCTGGGCCTGCCGCTCGGCATCGACCTGTGTCTCGGCGACACCGACACGGACACGCCGGTTCAGGAGACGCTGTCCAGCCTGCTGACGTCGCCGTGGAAGGTCCGCAGCCCCGACCGGATGGTCCGCGTCCGTCTGGGCAACGCCGACGGCAAGGCGCCCGCTCGAACGGACGTCGCAGAGAAGGCCCAGCCGATCCTCGCGCTTGCCAAGCTCGATCCGGGCAAGCAGCAGGACGTGACCTTCACCGCCGACAAACGCCCGGCAAACACCAAGGCGATCCTCGTCCTCGACGCCCGACTCGAATGCGAAAGCGTCGCCGGCGGCACCCACGCCCTGGACCTCGCGATGAACGGCACGCCGATCGAGACCGAGCGGCTCGTCAACAGGCCGCCCGAGTTCACGTTCGCCGACGGGCGGATCCTCTCGAGCTGGAAGCGCCTGGGCTTCTTCGTCTACTACAGCCCGGACTTCAAGGCCGTCGAGACGACAAAGAACCGCTACAAACCCATCGACGCCCCGGCCTATCGCTTCGAGCTGCTCGTCGACGATCTCGTCAAGGACGCACCGTCCGGCAACACGCTCCGTATCAAGCACGACTGTTCGAGCATCAATCGGGCGATGATCGTACAGAACGTTCGACTGGTCCATCGCGACGCCGCCGCACTCGCCGCGCGACACGAGGACGCCGGCCCGCCCACTGGCCCCCTGCCCGTCCGCGAGCCCCGCGCCAAGACCAAGGTCGACTATGAGTGGGCATTGCTCGACGGCGGCGCGCTGCGAATCACCGTCGCCGGCGAATCGTTCCTCGTCGAATCGCGCTTCAGCCACCCCACGCCCGGCTGGTTGTCGATGACCGGCGGCGACCGGAAGCCCGCCTCGCCCGTCGAGCGCGAGACGCCGTACTGGCGCCTCCGCCGCGAGGTCGAGCCCCTGGCCGAATGCCTCATCGTCAAGGACACGTTCACGTCGACCGGCAACGAGGACGTCGGCATCATGGCCCGGCACGAGGTCCCCCTTGGCGATCGGCTCGACAGGCTCTACGTCAACGGGCTCTACGTGGCCGGCAAGTCGGCGGCGAATGGCGACTCGGCCAATCCGTCAACGGTCGGCCTGACCCGCCGCGCGGGCATCGCCCTGATGCCCGAGGACGACGTCTTTCGCGTCCACAGCCTCAACTACGGCCAGGCGGGCGCGATCGGCCTGGCCGACAACCACTTCGTCCTTCGGCCCGGAAAGACGCACACGATGCGGTGGGCGATCTATCCGCTCGACGAGCCCGATCACTTCGCCTTCGTCAACGCCGCGCGCCGAAGGCTCGGCACGAACTTCCGCATTGACGGCAGCTTCACCTTCGTCGCGCAGCGCCCGCCGTTCACCGGTTTCACGGACGAGCAACTCCGAGACTACGCCCGCTTCAAGGGCGCCAAGTACGTGAGCCACTCGATCGTCCTGCCGCTGTATCAGGGCAAGTACCCGCACGGCACGGCCTTCCCGCTTGTGAGCCACGAGCCCTATCGCAAGCTCTTCGCGCGGTTCAGGAAGGTCGACCCGGACATTCAGACGTCCGTCTACTTCCACTGCTTCATCAGCGTCGAGGAAGGCGCGAGAGCCAAGTACAAGGACGCCGTCCTGCTCAAGCCCGACGGCACGCAGGGCGACTACCGCAACCCGATCTACCCGATCTTCATTCCGACCGAGGACAACAGCTACGGCCCGGCCGTCGCCAAGAACGTCGAGATCATCCTCGGCGAGATCGGTGCCGACGGCGTCTACTGGGACGAGCTGGCCTACAGCGCCTTCAAGTACCACTTCGGCGAGCCGTGGGACGGCGTCACCGCCGATATCGATCCGAAGACGATGACGATCACGCGCCGCAAGTCGAGCGTCGCGCTCATCACGCAGCCATGGCGGCTGAAGCTCGCCCGGCGAATCCTCGACGCCGGCAAGCACCTTATCGGCAACGGCAACCCTCACACCGAAACCTTCACGAAGCTCCACTTCCCCCGCTTCGTCGAGACCGCCTCGGCGACGAACCTGGCCCGCTCCCTGCTCTACACCCCGATCGGGCTGGGAGACCACCTCGGAGAGAGGAACGAAGTCCACGCCTACCGGAACATGGTCCGCTACCTCGACTGGGGCGGCGTCTACTACTGGTACCACGATCAGATCGTCCCCACGCGCCCGACGCTGACGAGCTGGATGTTCCCCGTCACGCCCGTCGAGCTGCACGAGGGCTATCTGATCGCCCAGGAGCGGATCCTGACGAACCGCAGCGGGCTGTTCGGCTGGGGCGACACCAGCGCCTTCGAGGCCGTCGTGTTCGACAAGTTCGGCCGGCGCGACGCCGGCGCCAAGGTCCCCCTCGTCCAGCGCGACGGCAAGCACTACGCCGAGGTCCGAATCGGCAAGGGCTGCGCCGCGGCGATCATTCGGAAGTGACGTGCATCATTCGCAGCGCATCGCGGACGAACAACCTGGTGCCGGAGCGTCTCGATCGGGTTATACTGGCGCCGTAGGACGGGGAGCCACATGGCCGGGAGAAGAACCAGAATCGAGGTGGTCGACGAGGACATGGCCAGGATCCTCCGCGCCAAGACGGGGGCGGAGCGCCTCAAGATCGCCAACGACATGTTCGTCTCGGCCCGGCGGATGATCGTGAGCATGCTCCGCGCCGAGCATCCGGACTGGAACGACGGGCAGATCAACCGAGAGACCGCGCGGAGACTCTCACATGGAGCCGTCTGACGATCACATGTGATCAATAATCGCCCGCCCGAACTCGCTGCACTTGATGCAGGTCGCCCGCTGGCCCTCGGCCTCCATGAGACGGTGGAAGTCGTACGTGACCGTTCGGGCCGCGATCGCGCCGCTCATGCCCTTGACGATCAGGTCCGCCGCCTCGGACCAGCCCAGATACCGCAGCATCATCTCGCCGCTGAGGATCACGGAGCCGGGGTTGACCTGGTCCTTGTTGGCGTACTTTGGGGCGGTCCCGTGCGTGGCCTCGAAAATGGCGTGTCCGGTCTTGAAGTTGATGTTCCCGCCCGGGGCGATGCCGATCCCGCCGACCTGGGCGGCCAATGCGTCGGAGATGTAATCGCCGTTGAGGTTCAGCGTGGCGATGACGTCGAACTCCTTCGGACGCGTCAACACCTGCTGCAGCGCGATGTCGGCGATGGCGTCCTTGACCAGCAGCTTGTCCTTCCACTTGCCCTCGCCGTGCGTCGGCCAGAGCGTCTCGATGGTCTGACGGACCTCGTCGACGAGCTTCCGCTGGGCGTCGTCGTTGAGCAGATCGAAGCCGGGCTCGATCAATCGCGCGTTGTCCTCGTGCGAGATGCCCGGATTCGCCTCGCAGTTGCCGAGGATCCAGCTCTCCCGCTGCGTGACGCACTGATCGCGATACGCCGTCCTGGCCAGCTCGTAGCCCCAGTCGCGGAAGGCCCCCTCGGTGAACTTCATGATGTTGCCCTTGTGCACCATCGTGACGCTCTTGCGCCCCTGGGCGAGGGCGTACTCGATCGCCGCGCCGATCAGCCGCTTCGACCCCTTCTCGCTGACCGGCTTGACGCCGATCCCGCTGCTCTTGGGGAAGCGGATCTTCGTCACGCCCATCTGCTTCTTGAGCCACTTGATGACCGTCTTGGCCTCGTCGCTCCGCGCGGGCCATTCGATGCCGGCGTAGATGTCCTCCGTGTTCTCGCGAAAGACCACCACGTCGACCAGCTCCGGCCGGCGCACCGGGCTCGGCACCCCCTCGAAGTACTTCACGGGCCGCAGGCATACGTATAGATCGAGCGTCTGGCGAAGCGTCACGTTCAGGCTGCGAATCCCCCCGCCGACGGGCGTCGTGAGCGGACCCTTGATGCCGACGAGCAGTTGCTCGAAAGCGGACACCGTCGCGTCCGGCAGCCACTCGCCCCGGTCGCGAAAGGCCTTCTCGCCCGCGAGGACCTCCATCCAGACGATCTTTCGCCGGCTGCCGTAGGCCTTGTAGACCGCCGCGTCGAAGACGGGCTGGCTGGCTCGCCAGATATCAGGCCCCGTCCCGTCCCCTTCGACGAACGGAATCACCGGGCGATCCGGCACCCACAGCCTGTCGTCATCGCCCATCGTGATGGGGTCGCCGCCCTCGGGCAGATCCAACGTCACCGCCTTCTTCTTGCTCATCGTGCTCACCTTGTCAGGTCGTCCGTCACGCACACGGTAGACAATCGGATTGGATGCTACAGGCCCGGCGCATCCGCGTCAACGAACACCGGACTGATGCTGTCGAAGTGACTCGAGTTGCCGCTCGAAACGCTCGACCCACTGGGCCTGGTTCAGCCTCCCGGCCAGTTCCAGCGCCTCGGTAGCGGCCTTGACCGCCTCGTCGGCGGCGCCGGACGCCGCCAGGGCGCCCACGAGAAGCTCGCGGTACTCGAAGCTCCGGCCCTTGGCGCGATCGTTGGCCCGTCGGGCCAGCCCCGCCGCCTCGGCGGGGTTGCGGAGGGTCGCATCGGGACAGGTCAACAGCTCCCGAGCCAGCGCCGCCAGGATCTGAGGATTGGGATCCGGACGTTTGGCCCCCTGGACAAGGACGTCGATCGCCTCCCGATACGCCTTGCGATCCCTCAGAGCGTGTGCCAGATTCGTCCGGGCCGATACCGTATCGGGGTCGACGGCGATCGCGGTTCTGAATCGTCCCAGTCCCGCATCTACCTGCCCCTTGCCGATGAGCGCCATCCCCCAAAGGTTATGCGCCTCGGCCTGATCCGGCGCCAGTGCCAGAATCCTCTCGCACTGAGCGACCGCCTCGTCGTATCGCTTCTTCCGGATCAGCGCGTTGGCGAGGTTGCACCGCCCCGCCGTGTCCTTCTCGCCGAGGCCAACGGCCCTGGTCAACATCGTGATCGCCTCATCCACGCGTCCCTGGCTGAGGTATGCGACCCCAAGCGTTCCGAAAGCGAATGCGTTGTTCGGATCCAGCCTCAGCGCTGCTTGCGCATCCTCCATGGCCTGCTCGGGCCGGCCCATCTCCAGCAACACCGCCGCACGATTGACGAGTGGGCCGGGCTGCCGCGGCGCGAGTCGAATGGCCTCGTTCAAGTGCCGCATCGCCCCCCGCAGGTCGCCTCTGAATCGAAGCTCCTGTGACAAGTTGTTCCGCGGCGTCGAGATCCCCGGCGACACCCGGACTGCCTGCGTCCACAGCGTCAGCCCGTCGCGCCACACCTTCGACTGCTCCCACGACAATCCAGCCAGGATCGCGCAGACCACCGCCGAAGCCACCGCGATCCCCTTGAACGTCGACTGCTTCAACCGCCCCTCGCATCGCGCGGACCACGCCGCCAGCAAGCCTGCCCCGCCCAGGATCGCCCAGCCCATGCATGCCACGTACGTGTAGCGGTCGGCCGCCGCCTGGCGACCGATCTTCACCAGGTGCGTCAGCGGCAGCAGCGCGATCAGGTAGTACGCCCACAGCACCGTCCCCGGCAGCCAGCGGCGATACGACGCGACCGCCGCTATCGTGATCGCCACGACCAGCGCGGCGCTCACCACGAACTGCGGTTCGGCGATGCTGAACCCGTCGCGGAACTGGTACCACGGCGACAGGTCGAACGGCAAGACCGTCTTGTAGAGGTAGAACATGACGCCCCAGGCGGCCTGCACCACCCGATGTGGGATGTCGTAGCCCTGAACCGGCACCATCGCCTCGACCTTGCTCCGCAGCGCCAGCAGCGCGGAGGCGATCGTGAAGATCAGAAACGGGGCCTTCTCGAGCAGAATCACCCACGTCGGCGGGCCCGCGTGCCTCCCTCGCCTGCCCGGCCACAGCCGACGGAGCGGATAGACGTCGAGCAGGACCAGCACGACGACCAGCGCCACGCCCACGCCCTTCGACAGGATCGAGCACCCGTACAACAGGCAAGACAGCGCCAGCCACGGAATGCTCCCCCGCCGCTCGGGATGATCACCGCAGGCGCGGAGGTATGCCAGGATCGACAGCAGGTAGAACAACCCCACGGGCAGATACGGCTGCGTCGACAGCCACGCCACAGCCTCCGTCCGCAGGGGATGCACCGAGAAGAGCAGCGCCGCCAGCCCGGCCGAGAACCGAAGCGCGTCCGGATGGTCCCGCCCGGCCGCCGGCATCGCCAGGGCTAGCAGCCTCAGCGCCACCCAATAGAACAGCACGCCGTTGACCGCCTGCAGCAGGACGCTGACGACGTGATACCCCGTGGGGTTCAACCCCCAGGCAACGTACTCCGCGCTGAACAGCATCCAGCTCAGCGGTTGGTAGGCGCCGTTGTGGAACGTCGTCCACGCCCACTTGATGTTCTCGGGCCCCAGGCCGCGGTAGTGGTGGTTCTTCTGGAAGTTCTTGTGGTCGTCGAGACTGACGAACTCGTTCCGAGCCGCCGGTAGGAACGCCACGCACGTGATGAGGAAGACTGCCGCCGGCAGCGCAATGGCCGACCACCGAGGAATGCGGCACGCTGGGGTGGCGGCATCGGGCGCATCGCTGCATGGACAGGTCGTTCCAGTCGATGTTGGATCCGTCGTGTCCATGCCTGCTGATGCCGCACTCGATCTGGCGAGACCATCCGGAAGAGGGAGAATCCTGTATCTCTCTGCGGGCAAGCCCTTCGGGTCTGGGCACGATCGGCTTGGCGCTCAGGCACCCCCGCGATAGGCTGTTTCCATGGTGAATGGTACCACAAGCCCCGAGCCTCCACCAGACCATCTTTCGGCCGAAACGGATAGCCCCAAGCCCAACGCCTGCAACGTCCAACTCGTCCTCCTGATGTGCCTGACTCTCCTCGTGTCCGTCGCCGTCATCGCGACCCATGCGCCGGCGCTCGAGGCCAGGGCAATCTGGATCGACGATACTCAGTACCTGACGCAGAACAAGCTGGTCCGAAGCCCCGGCTGGGCATCCGCCAAACAGTTCTTCACGGAGGTCCTCGACCCGTCCACCGTCCGCGGGCCCTATCATCCACTGAGCATGGTCTTCCTGATGGTCGAGTACGCGATGGTCGGCGGATGCGACAACCTGAGGCCTTACCACTACACCAGCATCGTCATGCATGCCGTCAACACGGCACTGGTAATCCTGCTGCTGTACTTGCTGTTCGGCCAGCCCTGGACCGCCGGCATGGTCGGCCTGCTGTACGGGGTCCATCCAGTGACCGTCGAGGTCATTCCCTGGCTCAGCGAGCAGAAGACCCTGCTGATCTGCATGCTGTCTCTGCTGTGCCTGATCACTTACGTGAGATTCGTTCAGAGCGAGAACGTTACCTGGTTCGTGATCTGTGCCGTGACGTATCTTCTGGCGCTGCTGGGGAAACCGAACACCGCGCCCCTGCCGCTGCTGATGCTGCTCCTGGACTTCTGGCCGCTGCGTCGATGCGGTATGAAGGCCGTGATCGAGAAGATCCCGCTGTTTGCCATAGGCGGCGTCTTCGCGCTGATTGCGGTCGCATCGTACGTCCGCACCGCCAAGTTGGGCCTGCCCGGGGAGCAGGCGCCGTTGCAGGGACCCTTGATCCTGTGCCACAATATCGTGCTCTACCTGCGCGAAATCCTGCTTCCCTTGGACTACGCCTCGCCGTATCCGTTCCCCAAACCGATGTCCGCATCCCACCCGATGGTCTTGGCCGGCTTGATCGGTACGGCCGTCCTGACGGTGGCGATCGCCGTGTCCGTTCGTTGGACGCGGGCATTTGCCGTAGGGGGGCTGTTCTTCCTGCTCGCGCTCTTTCCGACGTCGAGCTTCGTACGATTCAGCACGATGGCCGCGGGCGACAAGTACGCGTATTTCCCCCTCGTCGGTCTACTGCTGCCGTTGACCTGGGCGCTGACGAGATTCTGGAGCGGCCAGTCCTTCGGTCCGGCCTCGAAGGGCAAACGGATCGGCCTCGCCGGGATCGTTCTGCTCTTGGCGGCAGCAGAGGTCACAGCGTCGCGCCAGCGCCACGCCCATTGGAAGAACACGGAGACGATCGCCCGGCAGATGGTCCGCCACCACCCGGAATGCTCGATCTACCAGTGGGCGCTGGGCAATGCCCTCATCGACCAGCATAAGACGGACGAGGCGCTCATACACTACCTCAAGGCATTGGAGATCAACCCCGGGTATGCCAACGCACACCACAACGTCGCGGCCATCTTCGCCGAAAAGGGCGAGCTCGAACGGGCGGAGAAGCACTACCGGGAAGCGCTACGGCTCACGCCGAACTTCCCCGTCGCGCACTACAACTTCGGCAACCTGCTCCTGAGGCGCGGCGAGGTCCAGGAGGCCATCACGCACTTCGAGCAGGCCGTTCGACTCAACCCGCGATTCGCCGCCGCCCACCAGAGCTTGATCACCGCGCTTCTGCATGGCGGACAAACTGATCGGGCCATCGAGGCTTGTCGCCAGGCGCTGGCGCACTGCCCCCGCCAGGCGAATCTCCACCACCAGCTAGGCACGATCCTGTATCAGCAGGGCAGGACATCCGAGGCCTCGGCGGAGTTCCGCGAAACGCTGCGCATCAACCCCGACCATCAAGACGCCAAGAAGATGCTCCGTGCCACAACACCCCCCTAGAAGAACGCGTGCCCGATTCGATGCCAAACAGAAGCTTGTGCGAAACCGCCGCCATCCCTGACACGCTCCGCGGCTGTGGGCCACCCGACGGCCACTCGCTCGTCTCGGCGCATTGAGCTTGATCGCCGCCGTTACCTTGCATTCTCACGGCCGATCGGTTTTAACAGGTCGCCAACTCAACCCAAGCGGATTCGCTACGGAGGAGGTCCTATGGCGAACATGAAGGCGATCCACAAGGCATTCCAGGAACCTGACGCCCTCTACCGGGGCAAGCCCTTCTGGGCGTGGAACGGCAAGCTGGAAGAGGCGGAGCTCAGGCGGCAACTCCGCATCATGCACGAGATGGGGCTCGGCGGTGCGTTCATGCACTCCCGCGTGGGCCTGGCGACCCCCTATCTATCAAACGAGTGGTTCGACCTCATCGAGGCCTGCGCCGACGAGTGCGCCAAGCTCGGCATGGAGGCCTGGCTCTATGACGAAGACCGTTGGCCCAGCGGCGCCGCCGGCGGCATCGTCACCAAAGACCCCAAGTACCGCATGCGGCGCCTCAAGTGCGAGCTGGCCGACGCCAAATCGTTCAACGCAAAAGGCAAGAGCGTCCTCGCGCTGTTCGCCGCGCGGCTCGACGGCGACAAGGCCTTCGACGTCCGAAAGATCACGCCGGCGGGCCTCAAGAAGCTCCCCGAGGGACAGATCGGCATGGTCTTCCACGTCGCCCTGATGCCGGATTCATCCTGGTACAACGGCTATACCTACCTGGACACGATGAGCCATGAGGCCGTCCGAAAGTTCATCCAGGTCACGCACCAGCGATACCGCGCCAAGAACGGAAAGCACTTCGGCAAGACCATCCCAGGCATCTTCACCGACGAGCCCAACCATGGCTGGCCGCAGTCACCCGAGATCCCCCGGAAGCCCGGCGACGAGATGGACCTGGCCTGGACGCCCAAGCTGCCCCAGATCTTCAAAAAACGCTACGGATACGACCTGATCGCCCACCTACCCGAGCTCTTCTTCGACGTCGACGGCGCCGAGGTCAGCCAAGCCCGATGGCACTATCACGATTGCACCACGTACCTCTTCGTCGACGCCTTCGCCCGGCAGATCGGCGAGTGGTGCGAGAAGAACAAGCTCATGCACACCGGGCACGTCCTCGAGGAGCCCCGGCCCAGCTCGCAGGTCAACGTCGTCGGCTCGGCCATGCGCTTCTACGAGCACATGCAGGCGCCCGGCATCGACATCCTCACCGAACCCAACGACGAGTTCGACACCGCCAAGCAGTGCGCCTCCGCCCTGAACCAGACCGGACGGAAGTGGATGCTCAGCGAGCTCTACGGCTGCACCGGATGGCAGTTCAACTTCGAGAGCCACAAGGCCGTCGGCGACTGGCAGGCCGCTCTCGGCGTCAACCTCCGCTGCCAGCACCTGTCGTTCTACACGATGGCGGGCGAGGCCAAGCGCGACTATCCGGCCTCGATCTTCTACCAGTCCCCCTGGTGGCGGCACTATGCGGAGGTGGAGGACTACTTCGCGCGCGTCAACGTCCTCATGACGCGAGGCCGGCCCGTCCGCGACGTGCTCGTGGTCCATCCGATCGAAAGCACCTGGGTCCGAAGCCGTGCAGGCTATCGCCAGGCCAAGGACGTGCTCAAGCTCGACGCAGACCTGGCCAAGCTGCGAAACTGGTTGCTCGATTCGCAGATCGACTTCGACTACGGCGACGAGGAGATGCTCTCGCGGCTGGCCAAGGTGGTCAAATCGAAGCAGGCCCCGCCCGCCTTGCGCGTCGGCAAGGCCACGTATCAGGTCGTGGTCGTCCCGCCGATGCTGACCGTCCGATCGAGTACACTGACGCTGCTCCGCAAGTTCCACGAGGCCGGCGGAACCGTGGTTTTCGCCGGCCCCGCGCCCAGGCACGTCGACGCAATCACGGACGCCGCGGCCGCCGAGCTGGCCCGCGAGTGCACGAGCGTACCGTTCGCCGGCGCTGCACTGGTCGGCGCCGTAGAGCCGGCGGGACGCACGATCCGCATCACCGGCGGCGACGGCAAGAACCTGGCCCCCGTGATCTACATGCTCCGAAGCGAGCGCGACGCGCAATACCTCTTCGTCGTCAATCGCGACCGGAAGCGGGGACACAACCTGGTCCATATTCAAGTTCAAGGGGCAGCCGCCGAGGAGTGGGACCCCGTCACGGGCGAGCGCCACCGCACCGAGACGATCATGGACGGCGGCGCCATGACGATCATTACCTCGCTCCCGCCGGTGGGCAGCCGGCTGTTCGTCATCCGATCCGACAGCAACAACGATCTGCCCCTGCGCCGCGGACACATGGAAGTGGCTCGCACCCCCCTGGGCGGTAAGTGGAGCTACCACCTCGACGAGCCCAACGTCTTCGTGCTCGACAAGGCCCAGTATCGACTCCGCGACGACCACTGGCACGGGCCGACCGAGATCCTCAAGGTCGACCAGGCCGTCCGCGACGCACTCGAGCTGCCGCGACGAGGCGGCGCTATGGTCCAGCCCTGGGCCCGCCCACCCAAGAGCGAAGAGCCCACGCCCCTGGCGCTCCGCTACGTGGTTCAGATCGACGAGTTGCCCCCCGGCCCGATCTGGCTGGCGGTCGAGACCCCCGAGCGATTCGCGATCACCGTCAACGGACAGAGCGTCTCGTCAGACGCGGACGACGGATGGTGGACCGACAGATCAATCCGCCGACTGCCGATCGACCCGGCCCTGCTCCGCGTCGGCGTCAACGAGATCGAGATGCACGTCGACTTCGTCGAAGGGGACAATCTCGAGGCGTCGTTCCTGCTTGGAGCGTTCGGCGTCAAGCTCGATGCCTCCGTACTGCGAGCCACCGTCACCGCTATTCCGGCCAAGCTCCACGCCGGCGACTGGTGCAAGCAGGGACTGCCCTTCTACGCGGGCTCGGTCACCTACCGACGACAGATCAAGATCATGCGACAAGCGGAAGAGCGGGTGTTCGTCGTCCTGCCGAAATACGCCGGCGGCGTCGTCCGAGTGCTCGTCGACGGCAGACCGGCCGGTTACGTCAAGTGGCAGCCCTACGAATTGGACATCACCGACGCAATCCAGGGCGACGTGATCGATCTCGGCATCGAGGTGATCGGGCACCGGCACAACGCCTTCGGGCCGCTCCACCAGGCCCCGCCCGAGCCCCCTTGGACGGGACCCGGCAACTTCATCACCGAAGGCGAGCAGTGGCAGGAGGCCTACAACCTCTACCCCTGCGGCCTGTTAGCGCCGCCGGTGCTGAGCATTCGAAGCTGAGCGGGGCTCCGCCTCGAGAAGCCTCGGCGAATTGAGACGTCGACAGGTCGCCACGGCGTAGCACAGGCATCTTGCCCGTGGAAGCACATGTAACGCAGGCATCTTGCCTGCATTCGACAGAACGGCGCGGGGCCGCGCTTACGCCGGCTGGAAGCCTGCGTCACCCGTAGCACGGGCATCTCGCCCGTGGAAGCACATGAGCGGAATGTCCGTGCAAGCCCATGGGCAGGATGCCCATCCCACGAACACCGCATGGAAACAGCCACCATGACCCCACGTGAGCGAGTTCTGACCGCGCTCGACCATCACGAGGCCGATCGCATCCCTATCGACTACTGGGCAGCGGATGCCGTGACCGATCGCCTCCTCGCCGAACGCGGGCTCGCCGACAAAGAAGCGCTCCTCCGCGAATTGGGCGCCGACCTTCGGTACCACCTCGGCCCGACGTACGTCGGTCGGAAGCTGCGGACCTTCGACGACGGCACGGTCGAGGACCATTGGGGCGTGCCCCGGGCCTGGATGACCACCGAAGGCGTTCGCCGCGACGGCACGCCGTGGTCCTGGCGATACAAACACGTGGCCCGTCCCCCGCTGGCCGCCATGACTACCGTCGCCGAGATCGACGCCTACCCCCTCTGGCCCGACACCGACATGTACGACTACTCGCAAATGGCCCAGGAGTGCGAGGCGATCCGCCGGGCCGGCTACGCCGTCGTGATCGGCGCAGACCGACTTGACCGCGCCGCGCAGCTCAAGCCCGCCATGTATCTCCGCGGCGCCGAGCAGTTCCTCGTCGATCTGATGACCGAGCCCGATCTCGGCGAGTGCATCCTCGACCACGTCGTCGGCTTCTACCTGACGCACTACGAACGGATCTTCGAGGCGACCCGGGGCCTGGCCGACGTCTTCTTCATGGGCGACGACATGGGCACCCAAACCGGCCCGTGGGTCTCCCCCGAGCTCTACCGCCGATTCTTCAAGGACAACTTCGCCAAGTACAACGCCTTGGCCCACCGCTACGGCCTGAGGACCATGTACCACACCTGCGGAAACGTCACGACCCTCGTCCGCGACTTCATCGACGCCGGGCTCGACGTCCTGCAGTCGCTCCAACCACAGGCCGGCATGGACCTCACCATGCTCAAGCAAGACTACGGCCAAGACCTCTGCTTCCAAGGCGGGATCGATATCCAACGCGTCCTGCCCCACGGCAGCCCCCAAGACGTCCGAGACCACGTCGCCGACCGTGCCCGCATCATGGGCCCCGGCGGCGGCTACATCTTCGGAACCGCCCACAACATCCTGCCCGATGTGGCCAGCGAGAACGTCCGCGCGCTCTTCGACGCCTACCACGAATTCGGGCAATATGACTGACAGTTCGGAAGTCCGAGAGACCCGCCGACACCTCGATCATCCGCACCACCGCAAGCGCGCCATGGACCAGCGATCTGTCACACGTGGTCTGATGGGTTCGCCCAGACCGGGTGGCCCATCGCTTCAGCGGTGGGGTACGCGAATTCGGGCGGGGAATTGCGTCCCTGATGGCTAGAGCCACGGCCCACCCATGCATTGATTGATGTGTAACGGAGAACTACGACGCCAGCGCCTCGATGACGTTGCTTCGACTCGCGCGATGGGCGGGCCATAGCCCCGCGACCAGGCAGATGCTGACCGTCAGCACCATCGTGCCGACCACCCAGTCCCAGGGGATCGCGAGCTCGGGGCGATAGGCGAACATCCGCTCGGTGAAGACGTTCGAGGCGTGCGCGAGCTGGATGCCGAGCGGCAGGCCGATCAGCCCGCTAAGCAGGCCGAGAACGAGCGCCTCGCCGATCACCATCCGAAGGATCTGGAACTCCGTCATGCCGACCGCCCGAAGCAGCGCCAGCTCGCGAGACCGACTCGCCACGTTGCTCATCATCAGGTTGAGCACGCCGATGCCGGCGATGACCAGGAAGAACGCGGGGATCACGCTGATGATGTGCGTCATCGTGCGGATCTCCTGGTCGATGCGCTTCTTGAGCTCTCGGACCGAGCCGCTCCAGGCGTGGGTGTCCTCGATCGTCTCCTTCACCTCCGTCAGCACTCTCGTTTCACGGTATCGCTGCCATTGATCCTGGCGACTGAGCTTGCCGATCGGCAACCCGAACTCGAACTCGCCCTCGGACGCCTCGGGCAACGCGTAACGCCCGGGATCCGGGAAGTCCGGGGGCACAGGCTCGGCCGGCAAATCGAAATTGAGGAGGAACATCTTGACGCCGCCGACGTTGAAGTAGCGCTTGGCGTCCTCGATCGTGCCCACCACGGAACCCACACACGCAACTTGCAGTTCGGCCTCCGCCTCGAAGAAGCTCGCGGCGATCTCGATGGCCGTGCTCGTGACGACCCCCGCCACCTTGAACGTGTGCTGCTGGCCCTGGACGCGGATCGTGACCGAATCGCCCAGGTGCTTCTCCTGAGTGTTGGAGAACTCCTCGGCGACCAAGACGTGCCCCCCTCGGCGCAGCATGGCCTGCGCTTCCTCCAGATTCCCCTCGATGAACTCCACCTTGATTACGTCGGGCCACGAATCGGGATCGACCGCGACGAATCGAGTGAGCGCGTTCATGAACCTCCGCCAACCCGTGTACGTCCGCCCGATCATGCATCCGAACTCGCCGAACGCCGAGACCGACTTGACGCCCTTGACCTTCTTGACGTCATCGAGCTTCTTCTCGTCCACGGCGTACCAACACCACACGTACGCCTCCGGGAACTCCCGCGGAAAACGCCAACCGTGAATCACGCTCTCGGCGTGGACCAGCAGCGCCACGATCAGCGCCAGACCCACCATCAGCCCGCAGCAGATCCCCGCGCTCCGCCACGGAGCCAGCGCCACCTGATCGCGCATCACACGCGGGCGGATCCTCATCAGCATCGCCACCCCCGCGAGGAGCCACTGCCCGATCACCACGATCACCGCCGGCGCGATCAAGGCGTAGCCGATAAAGGCCACCAGCATGCTGACCGTCGTAATGACCAGGAAATACGGGTTCTCGAGAGGGAACGCGTGGATGACCCAAATCTGCTGAATGATGAGAACGACACCCCCCCCCGCGGCGACCGTCTCGCCCCATCGACGCCGGCTCCGCGCCCGCGGACGAGACGCCTCCAGCGGAGACACCAACAAAGCCTTCGGCGCAGGCCACACCAGCACCCCCATCAGCGTGGCTACCGCCCCCGCGAAGACACCCATCCAAATGCCCGGCCGGCTGATCGCCAACGAGTAGATCGAGAAGTAATCCGGAAGCGTGTACACCGTCAGCACCGTCAGCCCGATGCCAAGCGGAATGCCCAGCACGATGCCGATGGCCCCCATCGGAACCACCTCGAGCATGATCAGGCCCACGAGTTGCATCCGCGTCAGCGCGATGCACCGCATCAGCCCGAGCTGCGTGATCCGCTCGATCACCCCCACCGTGAGCGTCGTCAGGATCACAAAGAAGCTCGTAAGCAGCGCGCAGCCGCTGATCCTGAGCAGAATGTCCTGGAAGTGCTTCTGCGCCGCTTGCATCTGCTTAAGACGCTCTACCGCCGAAGCCACCTCGATCGCACGACCGTAGTCCATTCGTCGCAACAGATTGCGGATCAGTACCTCCGTCCGCTGAAGCGATGGGATCGATCCGTCGTAGAGGATGATGTCCACCGTGGTGAACTGGTTCGGGACGCTGCGCAACTCGCGCACCTCGTTGATCGGGACGTACACCACGCCGAACTGAAACCTCCCGATCCGCCGTTTCTCAATGATCCCCACGACGTCGAACGGCACGGGCGCCCCGCCCATCTGAGGATACAGCAGAAACTTGTCCCCCAGGTGAACGTCCATCAGCTCCGCCAGGCCGGTCTCCATGACCAGTTGCCGCGTGTCGCCGGGTTGAAGGTATCGCCCCGCCACGAGCTTCGGGCTGCGGAAGTACGGCTCGTTCTCCGGGTCGATGCCGAAGGCCTCCACACGCTGCGGAACCAGCTCGGCCACCGCCGCCGGATCCATGCCCTCAATGGCCTTGATCCCTTTGGCTATCGGGTGCCGTAACACCTCCGTCAGGTACTTGACCTCTTTTAGCTTCCGCAACTCGGGCACGCATCGATCCGGGAGCGTACCCCACTTGCCCAGGGGCGACCGTACGTAGATGTGCGTCTGCCCGACCCAGCCGTAGACAAGGTCCGTCACCCACTGCCGCGCGGACTCGTAGCAGCTCGATATCCAGACCACCACCGCCACGCCCATAGCGATGGCCAGGATAGCCCCGAGCGTCCGCCCCGGACGCTGCCGCCACGTGCGAAATGCCAGTTGTCGCCAGTACCTCATGGGCGCTTGCTACCGCTTGGCTTCACCAAAGATCCTTCACCAGATCCACGCGCCGGCTCGGCTCGGCGCTCGTGGACCCTTCCCCCTCCCCGGAGCCGTCACGTGGGACCTCATAAGCATCGCCCACCGGCACATAGTCTCGTCGCTGGAGCCAGGCCACGATGTCCGCGTCCGTCGACGGGTCCACGGCCAGGACGACCCGATCGATGTCCTCCCGCATGCACAGCCACTCGACGTGGTCGAGCATCTCGGCCCCCACGCCTCGCCCTCGATGCGCCGGCGTCACCCGGAGATCCTCGACGTCGGCCAGGGGCTGACGGTCCGTCCGCCCCCATCGGTCGGGCTTGCCCGGCCATCTCAGGACGATCTGCCCGACGATCTTGCCCTTGCGCTCGGCAACGAGGAACTCGACCTCACCGCGCTCCTGCCGATCCAGCCGATCGAGCTGCTCCGCCGCGGCCAGGTTGGCCGCGTTCGCGCCGGCCGGCATCTCGCCGAGCAACAGCTCGATCAGGTCGTTCAGGTCGGCCGCCGTGGCCGGTCGAAGTTCGACGCCGAGCTTGCTCATCAAAGGCCACTGCGCAAAAGGTTCCTGACACCTTTTCCTGCGTGTACCGCAGGCATCCTTGCCTGCTTTCTGTGCAGGCTGGAAGCCTGCGTTACAGCGTTGCGAAGCTCGCTCGCCTCAAGCGGCGCCAGCAGGGCCCGCCGTGCGGACATCCTCGCTAGTCCCCCGCCTCACCCACGCCGACCTGATCGCCGGCGGTCGCCTGGGAGGTGTTGATCCGCAGGTACTCGCCCGCGACGTGCTGCGTGTCGACCTGGCCGCCGGAGTCGATGGAGCCGATGAGCTGCCCGTCGCGAAGGACGTGAACCACGTCGGCGTACGACGCGCCCGCCGCCTCGTGCGTCACCATCAACACGGTCGTTCCCTGCTCGCGGACCAGCGTGCGGAGAAGTTCCCAGATCTTCTCGGCGTTGGCCGAATCGAGATTGCCCGTCGGCTCGTCGGCGAGAATCACGGCCGGGTCGTTCATCAGCGCCCGCGCGATCGCCACCCGCTGCTGCTCCCCGCCGGACATCGCGTCGGGCCGGTGATCGGCGCGGTGCGTCAGCTCGAACAGATCGAGCAGCCGGTCGGTCTTGGACTGGATCTCGGCCATCGGGGCGCGATCGACCAGCAGGGGCAGCCCGACGTTCTCACGCGCCGTCAGCGTCGGCAGCAGGTTGTACGCCTGAAAGACCACGCCCAACCGGCGTCGGCGGAACACCGTCCGATTGTGGTCGCTCATGGAGGTGATGTCCCGCCCCTCGATGACGATGTGCCCCTCGTCGACCGGGTCGAGTCCGCCGGACAAATGCAGCAGCGTGCTCTTGCCGCTCCCGCTCGAGCCCATGATGGCGGCAAACTGGCCCTGGGGGACATCGAGACTCACCCCCCGAAGGGCGTGGACCGGCTCAGCGCCGGTGGAGTAATACTTGTGAACGTCACGAATCTGAAGGATGGCGTCCATCTAGCGTCCCGCCCGATGTCCTCGCTCGCGTAGCGCCCATGCCGCTTGCCATCGGCAATGTCCGCATGAACACCTTGACCGCCGACAAGCCTATCCGCTTGTACGAAGGGGATCAACCCGCCCTCCCGCGTCTCGCGGGAGCGAAGTACGAAGGACGAAGTCAGAAGGCTGAAGGGCTGGACGAAAGTACAGTCACATCTGTGTTGATCCGGGATCTCCCATTTGGCGCTTCTCAGGTGCGGGGAAGGGGTCCGTCATCGCACTTGCCCATCATCTCCGAGCCCTCGACAATGTGACCGATCGAGCGAGGAGGGCAATCGCATGTGCAGCCACCGAGAACCGAGGCGCCGTATCTGCACGGTAGGACCTCTGATCGCGATCCTCTCGTTGATGGGTGCCTGCTCCCGTTCCGAGGAATCGACTGCATGGCAGCAGCCCGTGAAGGCAAAGCTCGCAGAGATCGAGGCGAACCTGGCGGAACTCCGTGAACTCTACCAAGCCGACCAGACTCGATCGGGTCGAACAACGACTCGTCTCTCTCCTACGAGCACCTCGAGAATGACGGCCCCGCCAGTCGCGCGAGCCAAGCATTCCCCGTCCACCCTCGAGCGGATGATCCGAAGAGACATGTTCGCGGTCTGGGAGCTTTCGGGTCGATGCGAGTTCACAGAGGTGCCAAAGGTCCTGCTTGCCAAGACGGGCGCGGGGATCGTGACCAGATATCGCGAGTTCCTCGAGAGGAACTCGACAAGGCCGCTGAAGGACGTCTACCGCGAAGGAATCGAACAGGCCATCGAGCTAACGAACACGGAGTACTGGGAACCCGCCCTGGAGGTCATCCAGACCTGGGTCCTACTTGAAGGTTCGCTCGTGAGCTCTGCCTGCTTCGGATGCCCGTTCGCGCCGAAGGCAATCCGTGCGAGGATGCATTCGGAAATGAAGGCGTGGTGGAAGGACATCGCGCCACGACTCGTCTGGGAGGCCTCCCTTCGGAAGTTCACCTACCCCGACTGCACGGCAGTCCCTGGATTCCCGGCCGTCGTCATGGACACCTGGCGAAACCCACCTTCCCCCTTCGGCACGACTCGCTTCACGTCCCCAGAGAAGGCCGAGGCGGATCGGCGACAGTTTCAGGAACACGTGGAAAGAACACGCCGTCGGAACGACTCAATAACGAAAGAGTGGAAGTAGTGCTCGTGTAGAGCGTCTTCCGAGCGCCCGCAACCTGCCGGCGTCCCCATCGCCGAGCCCATGCGGGGACTGGAATCCCACCCCTGGAGCCGCCCTTCAACGACCCCACACGTCCACGAGCAGGTTCGTCGGAATGACCGTCCGCCTCACCCGAACAAGAGCCCCGCCACCACAACGTAGGCGTTGCTAAAGGGCTCATCACGGAAGAACGAGACGCGGATGATCGGAGCCCCTACGAACGGCCGCAGCATCCAGCCCATCTGGACCCCCACGAAGGCGTACAGCCCAAGCCAGCCGTACAACGCGATCCGATGGCACGGGTGGCGGCGGATGAGCACGCGGTAGTAACGCAGCATGACGAGGTGGCCGGCGATCGTGGCCAGGGCGAACATCGCGGCGTTGGCCAGCACCGCCAACTGATACGTATCACACGAGAAGTACCAGAAGCGAATGACCGGCGACAGGGACGCCAGCGCTACGCTCAGTCCGGCCTGGCCCGCCACGATGGCCTGAAGCGCCTCACGTAAATCCTCCCGCAGGCCGAGAATCGTGTTCAGCACGAAGAAGCCGGGCAGGCACAACGCGCTCGTGGCCAGCAGCAGCATCGGAATCTTCACGCCCGAGAAGACCATCTGCCACGCCCGCTCGACCGCCACCAGGTGATAGCTGCCCATCGTCGCCCCGTAAATCGGCGCGAAAGTGACCACGATGACCGGTAGCCACCATCTCGGGCGTCGGGCCACTTCGGACGGCGCGAACGGGCCGGTGGCCCTCAAGAACGCATCGGCCTGTGACAAGGCGGCTCGCATGACGAACGCCCCGATCTACGAGCCCGCGAACAGGGCGTGGATCTGCCAGTGGACCGCCTGGAAGAAGTTGCCCTCCCGAGAGCGGAACCAGGTGAATTCCATCGTCGGGGCGCCGATGAACGGTCGAAGTAGCCAGCCCATCTGCGCGCCCACCAGCCCGTAGATGATCACCCAGATCTGGAAGATGCCCCAGGCCTTGCCGAGCGCTTGTTCGGGCAGCCCGTCGGGCGGACGCTCGATCGGTCCGATGTCGAAGGGGCCTTCCTCGCCCAGCGGTGAATCCCCCTGTGCGTCCTCGGCGGGGATCACTCGGGGCGGGACTGTCTTCGGCGCCGCCGACAGGCGACGCAGCGTGTGCAGCAGAAACGTCAGGGCCACGATGCCGGAGATGCCCAGCAGCACGACGTTCAACAGGGTCATGAAGGGATAGCTCGTCGTGCTGAGCGTGAAGAAGCCGAGGATCGGCCCGAACGAAGCGCCGACCGCCACATTGATCACGACCGCCCCCACCAGCAGGCGCAGCGTCGCACCGAAGCTCAACCGGCAACCGACCAGCGCGTTGAAGACGTAGAGCGAGGGGAACGTCACCACTAGCGTCAGCAAGAACAGTGCCGGCAGCTTCACCATCGACGCGATCACCTGCCAGTAGCTCTCGGTGTCCCGGCAAAGGACCGCGTACCACCCCATGAAGAACCCGTACGTGGCGCCCAGCACCACAGCCAGAGGCACAAACGCGCGAAGGGGCAGTTCGATCTCCCCCTCGGCGAGAAGGTCCGGAGCGGTCTTCCGGCCGCGCAGCAGATCGTCGAGCTGTCTGAACCATGCGAGCACGTCGGGCCTCCTTTCGCGGGCGCGCACATTCAGCGGCACGCGCGATTCGCGGCAACGACACAATCGAAAAGAGAGTCACGTGAAACAGACGACTTCGGCCGAACCTTCCCGGGCCCGGCCTCCTGGACCTGCAAAGTTCTACACAGCAGTACGACCGAGCGCTGCGGCCGGTTCGTCATTCGCGGGAATCCGGGCCTCGCCAAGCGTATAATGCATCAAGGCGGAAACGCACCGAAAGGAGTCGTGCACCGATGCGGACTACACGAATCTGGCTGCTTCCCACGTGTCTCGTCTGTCTGGGATGGGTCCTCGGCTGCGGCAACGACAGTTTCCTGCGCCTGCCGGACCCGGCGGTTCGATACGTGGCCTTTGGCGACTCCTCCACGCGCGGTCCGAGCGAGCGGGACTACGTCACGTACCTGCCGAACCTGCTCGGTGAATCGTCCAACGCCTTCTCGAACGAGGGCGACGGCGGCGAAACCAGCGCCGAGGGCGTCACGCGACTCCGCTCCCTGATCGACCGCGGCATCTTCCCCAACGCCGTGGCCATGCTCTACTGGGAAGGCGGCGGCGACCTGATCGATCTGATCAAGAGTCTCGACCCGCTGTTGCTCCTCTCGCCCGAGAGCGCCGACTACCCCCTCACCGCGCGGCTCGAGTCCAAGCTGGACGAGATCCAGGCCAACATCGAAGCCGCCATCCGGCTGGCCCAGGACGCCGGATGGGACGTCTACGTCGCAACCTACTTCTTCCTCCCGCGGGGCAGTCTGGACTGCGACCCCCTCGTGCTCGGCGTTCTCCTGCCCGGCCAGGCCGACAACGCCAACGCCTACGTAACGCTGTTGAACGAGCGCATCCGGCAAGCGGCCCAGAATCGCGGCGCCGTCCTCGTCGACGTCGCCGACAGCGACGCCGAGCTCCGCGGCGATCCGGCCAACTACCAAAACTGCAATCACCTCAGCGCCCAGGGCAATCAGATCGTCGCCGGACTGTTCGCCGAGGCAATCGCGCCGTAGCACGGGCATCTTGCCCATGAGGCTCACAAACGAAATCTGCCTTCAGCGGATGCCAAGACGATGCGGATCCGCCCGTGCCGCGACCTCGAAGGATCGAAGGGAGAACGGTGGTGAAGAGAAACCTCCTGATACCGCTTGCCCTGACCGCTTCGGTCATGACAGGGCTTCGCCCCTGCCCCGCCCAGTCCGCCGAGCCGTCCCTCAAACAGACAATGGACGACGTCGTCAAACGCCTCTACGCCACCATGGACGAAAAGGCGCTCGCGTCACTAACCCCTGACACCGTCCTCAAGCTCTTCACCGACGACCAGCGAAAGGTCCTGGCCACGAAGTACTGGTACTTCGATGTCAATGTCCCGGTCGTCGTCTCGGTCATCCGCAACGTCGACCAGCCCGTCGTGCCCTTCTGGCTCGCCCCGGCCGGGTTCGCCAAGACCGACCTCGTCGTCAAGAACGAGGAATGGTCCTACGAGGTCTGGCAGAAGCCCTTCAACGCGGGTCGCGTCGAGCTCGGAATCAACGGGTTCGACATGCACCGCACGGTCTACTTCGTGTGCGTCGGGGCCCAACAGCCCGGCGTGAGCGTCAAGATCACCAACCTCTTTCCCCCGGGCGAAGCCGTCATCACCATGAAGAAGGGCGCCTGGACCTATCGCGATTGGGACGATCTGTACATCGAAGAGCTGCCCAAGTCGCTCGAGGGCCAGCTCCTCCTGACGACGTATCGCGGCCGGGCTCGCGAGGCGCACCTCATCGGGGCCTTCCGAAGGACCCCGTTCCCGTCGTCGGCCAGGCCGGATCAGGTCGTGCTCACCTGGAGCGAGAACCCGCGGACGACGCAAACGATTCAGTGGCGAACCAACCCGTCGGTCAAGCACGCCCTCGTACGGTATCGCCGGCAAGCCGCCAAGGACGCGCCATGGACCGAAGTCAAGGCGACATGCGAGGTCATCGAGGACCGCCTTCTCATGAACGACCGCTACGTCCACCGACACACCGCCGTCCTCCGCGGCTTGATGCCGGCGACCGCGTACGTGTACTGCGTGGGGGCTCCCGAGAACGACGTGTGGAGCGACCAAGCGGAGTTCAGAACCGCCCCGGACGGCGACGCCCCCTTCTCATTCGTCACGTTCGGCGACACGCACCGAAGGCCCGAATGGGGACAACTGATTCAAGCCGTCGACAAGCGCCACCCCGAAACCGCCTTCTACGCCATCGCCGGCGACGTCGTCAGCACCGGACTGTTCCGCGACGATTGGGACAAGCTCCTCGGATACTCAGGCGACGTGCTGGCCCACAGGCCGCTCGCGTTCTCCCTCGGAAACCACGACGACCAGGACGGCCTGGGGGCCTGGATGCCGCTTGCCCTCTTCGAGTTTCCCCGCAACGGCCCCAAGGGCGTCGAGCCCGAACGAACCTTCAGCTTCCGATACGGCAACGCCCTCTTCCTCGTCCTCGACGTCGGTACCCCCTACGAAATTCAGGCCAAGTGGATGGAGCGGCAACTCGCCGAAACCGACGCGACGTGGCGACTGGCCATCTACCACTTCCCGATGTACTGCTTCAAGGAGGACGACGAGTACGGCCCCATCCGCCGCCGATGGGAAGAAGTCTTCGCTAAGCACCACCTCGACATGATGCTCCACGGCCACGTGCACCACTATCTGCGAACCCGCCCCATGCGAAACGGCGCGCCCGTCGCCTCCCCCGCCGACGGAACGATCTACGTCATCTCCCTGGGCATCCCCGACCGTCAGCGCCCCCGCAAGCTGCCCGACTTCGCCGTCAAATACATGAGCGGCGGGCCCTGGTGCCAGAAGTTCGACGTCGCCGGCAAACGCCTCGTCTATCGAGTGTACGACATGGCAGGCAAGGTCTGCGACGAACTGGTGATCCGGAAGTAGAGATCAGATCTGCCCCACCCCGCAACGACGGAACGTCAGAAGAACGCACGAATCGGGATCGCTCAGTTCCTTACTATCCGGTCCGACTCGCCATCCGTCAGAGCCAACGACCATTCTGCTACGGTAACGGCAGTTCGAACGCCTAACGCGGGCGCGGGGGCCTTCAGACCCTATTCCTCCGCTGCGTACCCCCCCCCTCGCCGAGAATGCAGATCCATCCCCTCACCCCCTTGCCCCTGACGCCCCCTCCCGCAAATCGGGCCTGGGAGTGCGGATTGCGCGGCGCCAATCTGACCATTATCGGAAACAGTGGGTCATTCTACTTAGGCGTGAGTTGTTAGTGCTTGCTTGACAAAGCCTTACAAAACAATACCATTGCATGTCAACCGCATTTTATATAGCATAATAGGTACAGGTGGGAAGGAATCGTCACGTCTCAATGATGCTTCACTAGCGCGGTATGCCGATGTGCGGGGGCTCTCGGGCAATGCCGTTGGGTGATGGTACACGACCGATCTCCAAGGGACTCCTCGTCCTCTACGGCCTCGCGGGTCTGGCCATCCTGCTCGTGCCATGGCTCCCAGTCCGCCTGCTCATGAACCACGTCCTCTACGAGGACTTCTTCTACTACCTCCAGATCGCTAAGAACATCGTGGAGTCCGGCCAGCCGACCTTCGACGGCGCCGCCCCTACGAACGGATTCGCGCCGATGTGGATGGCCGTCTGTGCCATCGCCCAACTCGTCGCCGATGGAGACGCCGCCGTCCACCTCCTGCTCACGCTGGCGGCACTCCTGCACCTCGCCCAAGCCTATCTCGTCTACCGCATCCTCGCCGCAACCTGCAGACGCCTGACCGCCCATCTCGCTGCGGTCTTCTATCTGCTCAACTACCGCATCCTCGCCTGCAACCTGTGCGGCCTCGAAACGCCCCTCGTGGTCTTCCTCTTCCTGGCCGCCATCTACCTCATCGTCCGGAGTCGACCTCCGGCGGGACTCGCCCGATGCGTCCTGCTCGGTCTCGTGCTGGGCGCGGCGGTCCTGACGCGGTTCGACCAGATCCTGCTGGTCGTGTTCGTGCTCGTGGTCGTCCTGGCAAACAGGGCCTTCGGGCAGCGCCTCCTGCAAAACCGAATGCCGGCGGCCGCCCTCGTCGCCGCCGTCGTCCTGCTCATGCTGACCCCCTGGTTCATGTGGAGCTACCGCCACTCCGGCACGCTGCTGCCACGCAACGACGAGGCCCTCAAGCTCTCACGCTTCCAGCAGTTCGACCTGAGCCAACCCCTGCTGCACAACCTGCATATCCTCGAGCTCAAGGCCAAGGAGACCGCCTGGTGGTTGTCGGACACCGCCAACCTGCTCGGACTCTGGCCGGCGGCGGGACCCGCCGGCGGTCTGGCCATGGCCGCGGTTGGCTCAATACTCCTGCTCGCCATTGCCGTAGGGCTATGCGCCGTCCGATCCGCCCCCGGACACAGGCTCCGCTGCGCGCTGGCCGCGTGCGCCCTTTCCATCTTCCTCTTCTACTTCGTCTTCGCATGTACCGAAGTCCGCTACCTGATCGCATGCTGCGGCCTCCTCATCGTCGTCGCGGCGATGATCGTCAACGAGTTCCTGGAACGTCGTCATTCCCGCTGGATGCAGGGCGCTGCGGCGGTCAGCTACGCGATCATCCTCCTCGTCGCGCTCTCGGCCGGAGTGTCCGCCTGGAAGAAGAACCAGGGCGCGACCCGAACCCACGGCCTGCACGCAAGCCTCTACCAGACCGCCCAATGGCTTCGCGACCACACCGAGCCGAACGCTATCATCGGAAGCTGGAACGCCGGCATCCTCGGCCGCTACTCCAATCGAACCGTCGTCAACCTCGACGGCGTCGTGAATAACGAGGCCGTGGACGCCATCCGCCACCGAGCCCTGGCCGAGTATGTCCAAGACCGCCGTATTGACTACCTCGTCGACATGCACTGGGAAGTGGATAGGTACATGCGCCGTTTCGGCGGCAACCCCGCTTGGCAAGACGACTACCGCCTCGTTCACCAGGTCCACGGCTGCACCGTCGTCCTCCAAAAGAGATCCGCAACCCCCGGACCCGGTCGAAACATGGATCAGGCAATCTCCAAGGCCGACCAGACTGAGCCGAAGAAGGCGGGATGGAACGTCGCGCTCCCGCTCGCTCGCTGAGCCGCCATGCGCCATGCGAATCCCATTCAATGCTTGACGATCCTCGCGCGTGGTGATACCAGTGGTCTCAGGTGACCGTGCGGAATTGGGCGCCGGGCACTCGCCGGAAACGTAGCATGGGCATCCTGCCCATGACGAACACAGGCGGGATCCGCCTCCCCCGGATGCCACCGAGGCGCAGATTCGCGCACCGTCTCTCGGTTCCCGACTCGGAGCCGCACATCGCTATCCCAAGCCGTCCCTCACGGAGGTAGGACCATGGCCCCTATCGACACCGGTGGAACCCATCCGTTGGCCGAGGTCGCCCACCATCGGCTCCGACGATGGTTGGGCATGAAGCAGATCCGGGAACGGGCGGACAAACCCCCAACCCCCGAGCAGGTCGCGCGTCACCTGGGGCCCTACATCGCGATCTCGCGCGAGGAGGGGGCCGGCGGGCATGAGATCGCCCGACTCGTAGCGCGGAAACTGGGCTGGGACATCCTCGACCGAGAGCTCCTCGAGTTCATGGCCGAGCACTACGATCTACCGCGCAAGGTCGTCGAGTTCGTGGACGAGAGCACCGCCAACTGGCTCGGCGAGGTCTTCAATATGCTGATCGACCCGCGCGTCATCAGCCAACAGGCCTACGTGAAACGCCTGGGCCACATCCTGCTGCTGGCCGCCTACCACGGAAAGGTCGTCATCGTGGGTCGCGGAGCGCAGTTCCTGCTACCGCGAGAAAAGGGCTTCGCCGTCCGCGTCCTCGCCCCCGAGGCGTACCGAATCGAGCAGGTCATGCGCCGCGAGAACACGACCCGCGAGGCCGCCCAGAAACTCATCAACGAGCTGGAGAGCAACCGAAGCGAATTCGTCAAGCGATACTTCCACCAGGACCTAGCGGATCCGCACGTGTACGACCTGATCGTCAACGTGGGCAAGTGCGGAACCGCCGGAGCAGTGGATCTCATCGCCTCGGCCGTCACCTCCTGGCTGAAGGTCTCGGGCATCGGGTCAGAAACGAAGACTTGAGCCGCCGCCCCGACGGGGCTCGACGCGTTGGATCGCCCAGTATGGAGTGCGGCGCAGTCCATACTCAAACGCGGTTCCTCTCCGCGACCCCCCCGACAATCTCCGCCGCCAGCTCGCAATCCTCCCCCCGATACTTCTCGCAGAACGTCGACCACCGGATCCACGTCTCCAGGAACTCCCGAGCCGCCGGACACGCCTCGGCGTAGTGATACTCCCTCGACGCCGGCGGCATCGAGTAGGGGTACACCTTGTTCCTCGCGCTGGCCTCCAGAAACGTGCACGCCGCCGGCATGAGGTAGTATCTGCCCGTGCCCGCGCCCGGGACCCCCGCGTCGGCGAGCTGCTGAGCGAACTCGTCCGTCGTGCACCTGAAAGCGGCCGGGTCGATGTTCATCCCGAACATCCAGCACGAGTACACGTTCACGTAGTCGGGGATCGGCACGGGCGTCACCCCCGGAACCCGCCCGATCAGCTCCGACAGCAACCGAACCATCCGGTCCCGATGCGCAACCTGTTCCCGAATGATCTCGAGCTGCGCCAGACAGATCGCCGCCGTGCAGTTCGGCATCCGATACGCGTAGCCCGCCGCCGTGTGCAGCCGCCCGAAGCCCGGCCTCATCGCCGCGCCCCGGCTCTGACCGATGAAGCGAATCCGTTCGGCCAGGTCGTCGTCGTTCGTGGCGATCGCCCCCCCGACGTCGGAGCCCATCGTCTTCTCCGCGTCGAACGAAAAACCCGCCGCCCGAGCGAGCGTGCCCGCCAGACGACCCTTGTACTCCCCGAAGACCGCCTGGCACGCGTCCTCATAGACGATCAGCCCGTGGCGCTCGGCCAGCGCATTGATCGGGTCCATATCACAGACGATCCCCGTCTTGTGAACGCACAGAATCGCCCGCGTCCGATCGGTGATGCACGGCTCGATCGTCTCGGCGCTCATGTTGACCGAGCCCGGCGCGACGTCGGCGAAGACGGGGATGTAGTTCTCCCGAACCAACCCCTGAAGCGTGCCGTAGTCCGTGATCGGGCTGACGATGATCTCGTCCCCCGGCTCGAACCCGAACGCCGCCGCCAACACCGCCAGCGCCGGCGTGCACCCCGGCGTGGCGATGACGTGACGAACGCCCAGCGCCTCCGCCAGCGCCTTCTCGAACCTGCCCGTCATGTCGCACGTCAGCCCGCTCTCGACGTACTCCTGCAAATACTTCATCGCGCTGGGCCCGACCGTCCGCGGAAACGACGTCGGCAGCCGCCCCGTCTCGCCCGCATGAGCGGCCGGTCCGTACTTGGCCCGCTCGATCTTCGGTGTCATCGGTCTCGTCCCCCTTCTGCCAGAAGGTACTCGACGACCTCGTTCGGCTCCGCCAGCCACACCTCATCCCCCCCCACGCGCAGCACCCGCTCGAACCGCTCCGTGAGCTGCTGCGTCGTGCAGTCCTTCCACGGATGAATCGGCCTGTCCGGCATCGGACAGTGGCAGTAGTCGATCACCCACCCCCCCCGATCCATCGCCTGATGCAGCCGCTTGTAAGGATCAAACGCCGAATAGAACGGCGGCGGATACTCCGCATGCAGCGGAACCCGGCACAGCCGCAGCAAATCCGTCTCCGCCGTATTGACGTCGTCATAGATCGTCATGATCGACGTATACCCCGCCCGCTCCGCAACCGCCCGCACCGGCGGATACGAATCGTTGTTGCCCGGCACACAGAACATCCTCACCGGCATCTCGAGCGCATCCTCGAGCACCGCCCGGCTCCGAACGATCTCCTCCTCCGCGTTCTCCATCGTCAGCGCGACATGCGTCATACTATGATTGCTAACCCCCCACCCCTCCGCGCACAGCCCCCGAATCTCCCCCTTCGACAGAATCATCATCCCGTCATAACTGCTCCCCGGGCAATTGCGAGGCACCCCAATCTGACTCGCCACCAGCGCCACATGCCCGGGAACCCCAAACCGCCGATGAATCGGCACCGCATAATCCAACAGCGCCGCACACCCCTCATCGTACGTAACCGAATAGACCCACCGCTTACCATGCTTCCACACCATAGACTGAGCCTACCCCGCCCCGTCACGCCCCGTCAATGGTCCGTGTCGCACCTGAGGCATCCATGCTTCTCCGTGCCTTGAGCCCGACGCCTAGAACCTACCGTCACGCTGTTCCCGAGGGCACGATCTTCACCAAGACAAAGGGCATCGCGGGCAAGTGGGAAGAAGCTGAAGATGCTCGAACATCGAATCCGACGTTAGGTGGGCCGTGCCATGTGCGTGTGTCACGCAGGCATGCTCGATGCCCTTGCAGAAGGACAACTCTGGCTATGGGGGAGATTGTGTCTACTCGGTGTTGAACTCTATGCCGTGGACGCGACGGCATCTCTTTGTCCGATGTGCTTCATCCAGGATCTCGTCGAGAAGATGGTCTGGGTCCGCATCCGGCTGGCCTTCCATCGCTATCCTGCAAAGGTCATGGATGGCATTGCCGTGGGTCGCGCGAACCCATGACAGGAACCGTTCCGGATCTGGCTTGGGTACAGGCATCACGGTATTACATATCGGAAAGGCAGACGTTTGAGTTTAGCTAGTGGCGATGAAGGAGGCCGTCCCTGCGCTACGATAGGCACGAGAAGCCGCTTCTGCGTCCGGAATGTCGCGGATTATGGGAAGGCATGTCGAAGTCAGTCGCTACAGAAGTTGAGATGGCCCAGGTCCCTGGGCGTGGTCTTCCGATGATGCTCATGCAGTGCTTCGTCCAACACATCATCAAGCTCTGCTAGCATCCTGCCAACTGCCATTCGCGAGAAAGCGTTGTACGCCTCAAGATCGTAGCTGTCCCGCACCCACTCGTGGAACCGCAGAACTCGTTCAGTCTCGTCCATCGCTTTCTCCCGTCATGGATCGTGCCTGTTCCTGATCCGTTGAAGAACGGCAACGGACTCCCTAAGGTGCTCGCTCAACCTGCAAGCCTCAAGCTCCACGGACAGCGCACCATACCACTTCGGCTGCTGGTCGTTGCGGGGCACGTCTATGGCCTCCGCCACAACACCAAGCCATCGGGCAAAATGCTCTTCGTTGTTGATGTGACAGATTGGCACATCGCCAAAATGACCTCGACCGTGATCAGAAATGTGAGCGTGTACCACTCGCATCTTCGCTTCGACACCCACCTGCGGGACGTCGATATTGGCTAGTTGCCAATGAGCCACATCAAGGTTCAAACCCAAGCAAGATGATAACGCCGCGTACCGGTTCGACGCAAGAAGCTTACAGATCAAGTCGATGGCCTCCTGATCTCCTACGGCGAACAGTGGCCCTGGCTCAAGCTCCAAGGCGAACTGAACATTCCGGCTTCTCGCAAGGTCTACAACGCACAACAGGCTATCGAGCAGGCGTCGCAAGGCATGTTCTTTGCTCATCACCGTCGCGGCATACACCTCCCTGCGACCCTTCGCCTTCAACAGGGACCGAATCCCCCTAGCCATTCCCCCGTCGCGCCTCAAGCGTCCTGGCCACACACCTCCTATCAGACTCCCTCCCACAATCTCAACTGTTCTTGTTGGATGCCCCAGGTCCTGAAGCTCTTTCGCCAACCCGATCAGAAACTCTAGAGCCCTCCTTGCCTTCCGACCTGTCCTGCCCAGGGATATGATCTCAGGCAGGAACGTTGCGATGGCTGCGACTGCAACGTCCTTGTCAGCAAAGGCCTGCCCAATCTGGTGGGCCACTCGCGCCTGGACAGTCCTGCAGTTGCCCACTGCTGCCATGCGTTCCAGCGCCGAAACCAACGGTAGACACAGGCTGTAGGTCTTCTCCCCCCGCAAGACGTCCCGCCAGCGACCCCCTCCGCCTGTCCTCCAAGAGCCGGCATTGATCAAGCGAAACAGGTTTAGCAGCGCAGCAGGAATCACCCAGCGGATACACTGCCCAACCCAGTCACCGACAAGGAATAGGTTCCTCCAACTGCCCTGAATCCGCCAGAGCGGCAAGAACCGCTCGGCATCCCGCTGAAAGAAGCAGTAGCATTCACCAAGATCCACCCCGACCGGCCAATGCCGCATAGCAGCCTCGATGCCGTCGGTGGCAAAGGAAGTGATCAACGCGCTCGGCGGCAGATTCCGCAAAGGCACACATGGGATGTGATGATCTCGCTGGCCCTCACCGCGCATCGAGTCTCCCTGCGGAGAGCGAAACGCGCGAAACCGCCAGCCATCTTGGTCGCCCACGAGCGTCCCGATCAACAAACGCCGCGGATCACGGATGTCGCTTCGAGTCGGTGGATCACACTCTGCATCCCAGACGACAATTGCGTTCTTGGCGACTTGAACCCAACACCACTGGTTCTCCCGGCATATCCCCGCAACCAGACGCCGTTGGCAAACGTCGAGAAGGTCCCGCAACCGTGTTCTCTCATTCCACACAACACCTCGTATCCTACTGAGATCTCTAGCCTGCGCCAGTCGGAACTGCCCAGGATCGCAGGGCCATGGGATTTGGACGTCGCCGCCGTACAGATAGGCGTCGCGCGCCAATGTCTGGGCCACTCTGAATAGCCCAGGATTGGGCCGCGCATGCTCGCGATCAAGGTCCTCCCATGATCGCCACAAGTGAAGCGGGACCCGGATCTCCGCGGGAGTGACCGGCAAGTGCCAACCAGATAGTGTTCGCTCCATGTTTCCTTCTTCGTAAATCGCAGCATTCCAGAGCTGGCGCGGAGTGGCCTTGAGGCAAGGCAAAGTGGCGGGATCGTTGATAAGCAAGTAGCTTCCCTCACGTGGCCCCCAGCCGACCACAACCACCGCGTGTCGCTGCGCACGGTGATCACCAGAGTAGTACTTGCTTGCATCAAGACTGTTCGTAGCAAAGATCGCGTCCTTGTCAATCCCGAGCCCCGGCGCCTGGCGTCCCGCCATACGTCCCAGATCGAGTGGCAAGATGACAGGCATTCCCGATTGAACGTAGGCGCGGAGCGATTCCTCGTACCACTGAAGCTCCTCCGAGGATCGCAACTCTTGCCCTTCCGCTGAGCACTCGTATACCTCCTGCCACACCGCGTTGAGCCCAACCCGCTTGTCGCTGAAATAGGCCGCTACAGACCTCGGCGTCAAACCCCCGATGAGAAACTCCCACGCTGACGTCGTGAGGTCGGCGTTCCCTGGGCCCATTGCCGAAGAGGCCTGATGGGCGATGGCCGTAATCTCCGCGCAGCCCCACACCCGGTTCGCGTACCTATGCAGAAGCGTTGAGGCCATGAAGCACGCGGCCTGGGCACACAATCCTCCACCTGTGAGCCGGGTGTGCCTGATGTATGGCAGCCCCCAAACCTTTCTACCCTCTCCGTAAGCGAGACCGAGTTCGGAAAGGAGTGTCCTGAAGCCCTTCCACTTTCCTACGCGTCTTGGCAGCCGGACCAGTGAATCCGCAATGCACCGGTTCTTCCACAGCAGCCATGCTGGCCTGAGTAGTTTCAGTTTCCTCGATACGTCCTTGCAGCTACGTTGCTGCACAATGGTCTCGCCCTGATGCCGCCGTCCCCATCGACGCGCCTGATCTGCTACACTCGCTGACCGACGCCCGTTCACAAACATCCTTTCGCGGCGATCTAGATAGATGCGCAGAGCGAACCGCGGCATGGACAGGCCAAAGAGCTCGGCCTCGCTGCGACACACAATTGAAGGCGCCAATCGACAGGTCCACTTCTCCCCCGGCGGTCTCCCTCGCCCGAATAGCCAGCGTCTCAGATCTCGAAGCTCCCTTGTGCCATATCGTCCCAGTTCGGGTATAGGCTTGCCGTAGTCAACCGTGAAGTCATTCACTCGATCGATCTCCTTCCATGCCGCAGGCGAGTTCGCCGATGTATGTTACGACTCGATATCGCCTGGGACCACAGCGACGCTCAATACCCCTTCCATGTCATGCCAGGGCGCAGGCGGAAGTCTTCGCAATCAAACCCGATCTGTCTGAGAAACCACACATCGACCTCCGGCCAGCACAACTGCCCGTCACATCGATACGTTCCCATGCACAATGGAAACTGAACCCTTCCCGCAATGGAGCTCTTCCCCTCTTCGCGTCTTTTCCCTAAGACACACCGCCGGAGTCTCTAGAACCACTTCAGTCCTGTACCCGAGCGAGCACTCAGGCCAATCGAATGCATAGCTGGAGAACAGCCACCTGCGGACTCCTGCTCTCGGCAAGACCGGCTTTCCCACATCGGCATCCGCCTGTCACAATACCGTCACTCCTTCCGGCGCACACCTCTGCTACTCCACGTCGGAAACATGTAGGTTACTCGGAAGTGCCTGCATCTGCAATGGCGGCGTTTTAGGCCACGCTGATCGGGCGATGAGTCCTTGTTACGAGTCACCACTCTGTCGACCATCCGATGTCCTTGTTCAACCACACACATCCACCTACATATGCCATTCCGCTTCCATCCTCTCATGCCCAGCCGTCACCTATACGCCGAATGCCGAAGCGGCCGCAACCGCAACGAGAACGTCATCCAGCCAGTGGTTCTGGGGCGAGCTGGCCTTGGCCCCCGAATCGTCCAGGATCGCTGGCCACAGGAATTCGTGTCCCCCTCCGCTGAAGGCGACGGGCCACCCGGCGAGCCGGATTCCCTTGAGTCTAGCTCTGCGGGAGCCTCACCCCATCGCTTTCACGGTCTCTGGCTCTCATGACTCCTGCATCTACGGCCTCTTCGAGAAGGTCTTGAATTGGGGAGGTGCCAAGGACCGAGGCAACGGAGAGTGGGTGGGTTCACGGAGGCGGTTTTGGCCCTGAATCATACGACGCCGCAGCACGCCCGCAGTCCCGAAGATCGTGAAAGCGGTGGGGTCGCCTTCCCTCGGTACATCTCCGTTGATATGCGACTGGCCGCCAAGGAGTTGACGTCTACCTCTGCTTCGGCTTGACCAACTCCCCATACAAATCCGGCCGCCGAATCCTATCGAACATCACCCGCAGATCCGGATACATCGACTTGAGCGGCTCCTCCGTGGCCCAAAACGGCATCCGCCACTTCGGATCGAACTCCGCAATCGCCACGCCGTCCTTATGCCCCGTGCTCGCGATGACACGCCCGTCCGGCGCGATCACCTTGGCATACCCCATGTTCTTGCCCGCCAGGAACGGCCTATCGATATACCGCGACAGCGCGAAGTACATCTGGCTATCGATCGCCCGAGCCTTCTCGATCGACTCCAGCATGTCGCCCGTATAGTCGAGATACATCGTCGGCAGACAGACCAGATCCGCCCCCTTGAGCCCATAGATGCGGAACATCTCCGGAAAGTGGATGTCCATACACATCCCGATCCCGAGCCTCACACCGTCCAGCTCGAACACCGGAAACGGATCGCCGCTCGCCGGCGCGGTAACGATCGCCTCCTCCGACGGGGCCGGATGCTTCTTGCGATAGACCCCCACCAGCTTGCCCTTACCGCTCAGCAGAAACCCCGTGTTCGCGTACCCGCCCTGGACCTTGGCCGACAGCGACGCGACGACGGCGATCTTGGCCTTGATCCCCGCCGACCGAAACGCCTCGAAGACCGGGTGCTTGTCCAACGCGTGCACACCGGGCTCGGCCCCGGAGACGATGTCCGGCTCCTCCGGCAGCACCACGAGGTCCGCCCCCCGCGTGCCCGCCTCCACGATCGCCCCGACGCAGTGCTCCACGCAGTTCTGCTTGTCGATCGAACTCACCGCCAGCCGAAACGATCGCGTCATGCCGTGATCTCCTAGCCGCCCCTACTTGTGACGACGCCGAGGAGCCCGCTGCGGCGGCTCCTCCTCGGATTCCAACCGATTCAGCGCCTGCAGCCCGTGCGGCGGCGACGCGTTCGTCAGCACCCCCGCGCGACACTTGACCTTGACCGGCTCGAACTTCACCCCCGGCTTGTGCGCCGTCAGCGTATACTCGCCCGGCGGCACGTCGATGAACAAGACGCCGCCGTCCCACGTCGTCTCCTTCAGCGTCCGGTCCGGCCAGATGATCCCCGCCGCCCCCGGAGCCAGGTTCAAGTTGAAGTAGATCGGCCCATGCCTAACCGGCAGCGGCGGGTCGATCGTCACCGTCGCCCCGCGCTCCCCATGCGTGGGCCCGTGCGAGCCGTACATCGACTCGCCCAGCCGCGTCACCGTCGTGGCGAGTTGGCTCCGATTGGGATCCGGCGTATACCCCAGCAGCATCGTGTACGCCGAAACGATGACCCGCGGCGGCGCCTGAAACGAAACGTCCTCGATGTCCTCCTTGCCCAGCGTGAACGTCGCCGTCTGCGTCGTGAAGTAGCCGTCCCGCTTGAAGATCAGCGAGATCTCGCTGCCCGGCCTCAGCCCGTCGAACCGAAACGCACCGCGCTCACCCGTCACTGTCCGCAGGTCCGGACGCTCCAAAACCGTCACCTCGTCCCCCTCGAGGCGTCCGCCCGTCCACGAGAAGTTGAACGCATGCCCGCCGATGCTCACCGTCCCAGGCTTCGACGCCTGCCCCTTCTCCTGCCCGGCGACAATCCCCGCATCCCCCGCGAGCAAAACCGCCGCCGCGCCCACAAACCCCAACCATCGCCTCGGAATCATATGAATCCCCCGCCCGAGCGAATCCCCGCTGAACTCCTCACGTCGTCTCATCATTCCCTCGCGTCTCAGTCCTTCGTCCCAACGTTCCTGGCCTGCCCGATCACCCGCAGCCGACCGTCATTCCCGACCAGCACCACCTCCCCGCCTCCGTCTCCGTCCACGTCGCCGATCACCGGCGTGCCCGTCACCCCCAGCGGAAGCCTCCACGCCACGCGATCGCCGGCGTCGGCCTCCCCGTTCAACGCATACAGCACATTGTCCGGCCCGACGAAGACGAACTCACCCCGCCCGTCCCCGTCCACGTCCCCTGCGATCACGTGCGAACAGCTCCCCGGCGGCAGCGCGTGCTCCCATCGTACCGAACCGTCCGCCCCGCGATAACAGCGGAATCGCCCGTCCACGTGCCCCGCGCCGATCTCGACCTTCCCGTCACCATCCACGTCCGCCACCGCCTGAAAGCTCCCGCACCCCGTCGGGTTGGTGTGCCAGTGAACGTACTTCGGCGTGCCGTCCAGCCCCACCGCCGCCACGCCCCCCGCCGTGTTGGACGCGCTGTTCAAGAACACGTCCCGCCGGCCGTCCCCGTCCAAGTCGACCAGCGTCGGCGAGAAGTACGCCAGCCACCGCCCAAAGTACCGCTTGTTCAGCAGCCACAACGGCCCGACCACGTGCCTGCCGTCGCTCCCGCGCGTCACCGTGTAGATCTCGTACGGGCACATGCCGATCTCGTCGATGCCGTCCCCGTCGACGTCGGCGATGAACGGCCACGCCTGCCCGAAGCATCGCGAGACCTTCCCGCCCGTGCCCGTCTCGGCCGTGGCGGTCTTGACGTTCCACATCTCCCGCCCGTCGCTCCCGCTCAGAACGACGCTCTCGCTGCTGATCTTGCTCGACCGATGCAGCGTCACCCAGATGTCGAGACCCTTCCGCTTGCCGAACCGCCCCACCGACCACAAGTCGATCCCCGCCTCCAGCCCGCCGATCGGCAGCCGCTCAAACGCGTGCTCCCAAACGAGCGATCCGTCCCGGCGAAGCACCCGAATCGTCCCATCCCCGGAGTCGGCCCGATGCGAACAGATGATCTCATCGCGCCCGTCCCCGTCCACGTCGCCGGCCACGACGCCTCGGTTAGCGTCGGAATACCCCGCCGACTGCGTCATCCCGCGACCCGCCGCCCGCCACAACTCCACCGGCCCGCCCTTGGCCCGGTGCCGCAGCGCGACGATCTGCCCCGCGCTGTTCGGCACAACCACGGCATTACACGCCCCACCCAGATCAGCCACGATCGGCGTCCCCACGAACCCCGGCGACGAGTCCCCCTGCCGTCCCCCAAGCGGCTTCAGATCGCCGTCCAGCTCGACACGCCACGCGCCAATAGCGTCCCGAACCGTCAGCCGCGCCTGCCCCCCACGCTCCCGCAAAGACAAAACGTCCAGATCAGCCCCCGCCGCAACGAACCTGCCCCGCTCGACGATCCGATCCCCGGCGAACTCCAAGGCCACAAGCGTGTCGCCGTTCCGACCGTCAGTCGACGCGACAGCAAACATCCGACGCCCCGACAGGAGCAATCCGCGATAGCCGTCCTGAACGTTGCTCGCGACGTGGTCCGGCGGAACCCGTTCGGTCAGAACGGGCCGAACGCCATCAAGCTCCGTCACCCGATCCACCCGACCCCCCGCATACCTCAGCACCACCATCTTGGCGAATCGGTTGGGTCGCTGCCGGTTGCACGCCATCCCCACGATCTCGATCCGCCCGTCCCCATCGAGGTCGTCCCCCCCGCAAACGTAAACCCCCGCCAAATCGCAGCGAACCGCCCCGTCGCGAGCGTTCAGGATGTGCAAGTGCCACTGGCCGTCCTTGGCGTAGTTGAACAGGTTCAGCCAGATCTCCCACGTACCGTCCCCGTCGAGATCAGCCAGTGCGTTCAGCCCCGCGTGAATGTAGATCTGCCGCGCCCCGTCGAACTCCGCCCCGGGAATGAACCGCTTCGACCACGCATGCCTGGCCACGCCCCCGGGCGAAACGTCGATGAGGTCAACGTGCAGCACGAAGTCGCAGACCACCAGCAGCTCGCGGCAACCGTCCCCGTCGACGTCCTCCGCCGCGAACAGCCCGTAGTTCCGCCCGACCTCCCACTTGACCTCATGCTCAACCTTGCCCGTCACCGCGTCCAGGATCAGCACGCGGTAGTGCGGCGCAAGACAGAACTCCATCCGTCCGTCCGCGTCCACGTCGGCCACGATCGCCTCCGGGCCGTACATCCCCGTCAGGTTCGCCGTCTCCCAGACGAGCTTACCGCCCTCGACGCCCCCCTCGAACGAGAAGCACCGCGCGTACCCCTCGCCCGTGTCCATCCGAGCCGTCGCCGCGAGGATCTGAAGCCCCTTGCTCCCAGGCAGCACCCGGGCCACCTTGTAGCAGTGCGGGGCGTTCGTCGACGCCTCGGGAACCGCATACGACCACAACGTCCGACCAGCAGCGTCGATCACCGCGATCCGCCGACCGCCGACCTCGACGCACTCCTTCCGCCCGTCGCCGTCAAGGTCGTGCAGGGAAGCCTCGATGGCAACGCCCATCTCGGCACGGTCCACACGCGGCGGACCCAGATAGTATTCCCACCAGATCTCCGGTTTCGTGATCTTGCCCGGCAGGGACGTCGCGCCCGTGTTCAGCGTATCGTACCGCTCGATGGGCCACGTACCCTTGCTCCCCGCGGGCGCAAAGGCAAGCATCAGCGCGAACGTGATGTTGGTCAGCAAGAGTCGGATACCTCGAAGCACCGGTCGCGGACGCCTAAGGTGTATCAGGCGATGGCTTCGAGTTCCAGTCCGGACGTGTAACCCCGTTGGAGTCGGTGATAGCCCAGCCCCGCCACCATCGCGGCGTTGTCCGTGCAGAGCGACATCGGCGGCAGGTGCAGCGTCAGCCCGCGCTCGGCGCACGTGTCGGCCATCTGCCGTCTCAGACGCCCGTTGGCCGCCACGCCTCCCCCAAGGGTCACGGTCTTGACGCCGGTTTGCTCGACCGCTCGCATCGTCTTGGCCACGAGCACGTCGACCACGGCCGCCTGAAAGCTCGCCGCGATGTCGGCGATGTCCTGCTCACCAAGACGCTCGAGTCCGCCGCTCGTCTTGCCGGGGCCGTGAACGTGATACAGCACCGCCGTCTTGATCCCGCTGAAAGAGAAGTCCAGCGACCCGGGCGCCAGCATCGTTCGCGGGAAGCTGACCGCCTTCGGGTTGCCCGACTGCGCGGCGCGATCGATTGCGGGCCCCCCGGGATAACCGAGTGCGAGAATGCTGCTGACCTTGTCGAACGCCTCCCCGGCCGCGTCGTCGCTGGTGCAGCCCAGAAGCTCGATCCGGTCGAAATCGTCGGCCCGATACAGCGACGAGTGCCCGCCGCTGACGACCAGCCCGATCGCCGGCCAAGGCGGCTGCGGCAACGTCATCGACACCGCCGCCAGATGCGCCTGAATATGGTCCACGCCGATGAGGGGTTTGTCCCATGCCCACGACAGCGCCTTGGCCGCCGTCACGCCGATGAGCAAACATCCGATCAGCCCCGGCGTGTGCGCCACCGCCACGGCGTCGATCTGATCGCCCGCAACGCCCGCCTCGTCGAGGGCCTGCTCGATCGTGTCGTTGAGCCATTGGATGTGGGCGCGGCTCGCGATCTCGGGCACGACGCCGCCGAACTTGCGATGAAGATCGATCTGGCTGGCGACGATGCTGCTGCGGATGTCGCGCCCGTCCGCCACGACCGCCGCGGCCGTCTCGTCGCAACTCGTCTCGATTCCGAGGATCAGCGTCATGGTAGCGATGGGAGCCGGGCCCGCCCGGCTCTTAAGAGGCCTTCCGGGTAGCGCGGTCGGCGCGGTCGGTCAGCACGCCGACCAGCGTCATGATTCCCTGGTCGAGCTGGCGATCGATCACGAGGTCATGGCCGGCCTGGGTCGTGGTCGGCTGCGTGGCGCCGTTGTGGATGATGTCAGCGTCACGTCGCCCCTTGAGCACGTCGATGATCTCCTCGTCCGCGAGAACGATCTTGATTTTCGGCTCGACGCCCCACTTGTCGGTCTCCTTGGCTCGATCCGACTTGTGGATGCACGTCCCGCCCGGCAGGTAGTAGTAGGCCGTGGTCAGCTTGATCGCGCCCTGCCCGTCCTCGAGCTCGATGACGTTCTGGACGCTGCCCTTGCCGAACG
>JAFGLZ010000221.1 GCA_016927755.1 Phycisphaerae bacterium | reverse complement strand
TCCTCGGATCGGTCGGTGAGCCGATCAATCCCGAGGCGTGGATCTGGTACTACGTGAACATTGGGAAGCAGAAGTGCCCGATCGTGGATACGTGGTGGCAGACGGAGACGGGGGGCATCCTGATCACGCCGCTGCCGGGCGCGCACACGCTGAAGCCTGGCAGCGCGAATCGTCCGTTCTTCGGCGTGGAGCCGACGGTGATCCGCGACGACGGGACGGAGTGCGACCCGAACGAGGGCGGGAAGCTGTGCATCAAGACGCCCTGGCCGGCGATGATGCGGACGCTCTACGGGGATCATCAGCGTTTCGTGGACACGTACTTCAAGATGTTCAAGGACGTGTACTTCACGGGCGACGGGTGCCGGATCGACGAGGACGGGGACTACTGGCTGATGGGTCGGATCGACGACGTGGTGAACGTGAGCGGTCACCGGATCGGGACGGCCGAGGTGGAGAGCGCCCTGGTGAGCCACGAGTCGGTGGCGGAGGCGGCGGTGGTCGCGATGCCGCACGACATCAAGGGGCAAGGGCTGTACGCCTACGTGACGCTCCAGGACACGGTCAAGCCGTCGGATGAGCTGAAGAAGGCGCTGATCGCGCACGTGTCGAAGGAGATCGGTCCGATCGCCAAGCCGGACAAGATCCAGTTCGCCGACGCGCTGCCGAAGACTCGCAGCGGCAAGATCATGCGACGGATTCTCCGCAAGATCGCCGAGAACGAGATGGGCAACCTGGGCGATACGACGACGCTGGCGGATCCGGGCGTCGTGGATACGTTGATCGCGGGCCGGCAGTAGCCGGGTAGCGGAAGCTCTTCAGGACTCAACTTGGCTCCGCGGCAACTTACGCCGCGGAGCCTTTTCTTTAGACACCGGTTTGAGGGTATTCGGCCTTGAGAACACGGTTGGCCGTGGGGGAGAGTCGTGCTATTCTTTCGTTCGATGGGGGACCGTTCGTTCTTCCCGTGTCTGCCCATCGGGTGATGCGGCAGATGGAATAGGGAGTCGCCATCTTGATCCGGTCAATAGAAATCAAGCGATTCAGGGGTATCCGCAGCGGCAGACTGGATGATCTGCCTGCCCTCACGGTCCTTGTCGGCCCCAATGGCGCGGGCAAGAGCACGGTGCTCGAGGCGGCGATACTTGGCTCGCATCCTGAACAGCAACGTGCTGTTCAGATCCTGAAAGAGGGGGTTGACCGGCGCGTGGCCCTGGCCAGGCCGGCGCGATGGTTCATCTGGCGAGGTGCCGACGACGAATGTGCGAAGGTGTGCATAGGGTTGGACGACGGGCAAGAAGTCGTCACCGAAGTCCTGGTGGACAAGCAAGGGCGGCTTCAGGTCAAGCGTCCACCGAGCGGTGATGAGGGAACGGCCGGGCGCAAGGCAGTCGGCAGAGCTCCTGATGGGGGAGGGTCGCTCAACGGGCTTCCCAATATTCGGTTTGTCGAGGCCGGCATCGCCCAGGTCAGCGCGCCGATTCACGAGCTCTACACGAGCGTCGTGGAACAAGGACGGAGGGAGGAGGCGGTCGCCATCGTCTCGTCCGTTCTGCTGGGGTGCCGCGGCATTGAGATTCTCACGGACCAAGGCAAGCCCGTCGTACACCTGGTGTTCAAGGACCACAGCGTCCCCGCGGCGCTCACCGGGGATGGCGTGCTCATGACTCTCCGATTGGTACTCGAACTGGCTTCCTGCCCAAAGGGGGTTGTGCTTCTGGAGGAGCCGGAGGTGCATCAGCATCCCAAGGCCATCCATCAGAGCGCAAAGGCTATCTGGGCAGCCGTCAGACGCGGCATCCAGGTTATCGCGACGACACACAGTCTGGAGTTCATCGACGCGCTGATAGGAGAAGGGTCCGAGGATGATCTTGGCAAGCTTGCCGTCTATCGGATCACATTGGACGACGGCGTGCTCAAGTCGAGTCGGCTGTCCGGGCAGGACGTGAAGTTCGCTCGCACGGAGATCGAGGAGGACCTGCGTTGAGCGTTCCGAGCGAGTCCGTCATCATATGCGAGGGCTACTACGACAGGGCTTTCTGGACCGGCTGGCTTGCGCGGCTTGGCTGCAAGGATCCAGGAGGACCGGTGCGCGATCCTTGGGGCAAGGACGTGGTCGGGCGGGGACAACGGGCCTTCTATTCGCCAAGCGGTTCCTTCATTCGTCTGCTGCCGGCGGGCGGAGATCGGACGAAGATCATCCGGGCGGCGCGGTTGCGGCTCAATCAGGCAAGTACGAACTCCATCCGGTGTCTTGTCATCAATGTTGACACGGACGAAGAACAAGGTATCGATCTCGAGGAAGGTACAAAGCCTACCGTCGACGCAGTCCGGCGCCTCGTGCGAGGCTTCGAAGAGAAGCCCATGGAGATAGCCGGGAACGGCTTCTCTCTATGGCAAGAGTCAACGTACGTCTTCGCGCTGCCGTGGGTTTGTGGGGACGAGCCGTGCGACGAACTCCCCGCGAAGCAGACGCTGGAGAGGTTGGCCTGCGCGGCGTTGCGTGAAGTCTACCCCGACAGATCTCTTGCCGTTCATGCCTGGCTGACGTCGCGGCCGGGGCCCACGGATTTGCACCCCAAAGCCTTTTCGTGGTCGCACATGGCGGGCTGGTACTTCGACGACGGATGCGAGTTCTTTTTCGAGCACCTTTGGCGTGACAAGAGCGTGGCCACAGCGCTCGAGGCCCGGCTTGAGGCGTCTGGGGCTTGGCAAGTGGGCGAGCGTCTCGTGAACAGATCTTCCTCGTGCTCCATCTCGATTCGCGTTTCGTCCGGTGAAGGCGCGGTCTGCCCGCACAGGGCTGTTACGACCATTCGAACCGCTTGATTTGCTCGTAGACGGCTTGTTTGTTGGCTGGGGAGGTGGCGGTTTCGTTGAAGAAGAGCAGGCCGGCGAGGTTGTCGCCTGGGTAGGCGAGTGTCCAGTCGACGGCCTGGGCGATGATCTCGGGGGTCTTGATCCAGAGCTTGTAGTTGGCGGGGCGGCGGTCTCGGCAGCAGAAGTGCAGGACGAGCTTGTTGGGCGCGAGTCGCCGCCAGGTTCGGTGGAGCGACTCCTTGGTCTCGGGGAACTGGATGACGTGGGGCAGGAGGGTGTCGATACCGCACTGCTTCAGCATGGCCGGGTCGTGTCCCCACCCGGGGGCGCACTGGGTGTGGAGCCAGACGGGCAGGTTCGGGCGCTTCTTGCGGACGTGCTCGACGTAGCGCTTCAGGTACGCGGCGATGCGCGCGTCCTTCCAGGCATTGATCCGGTCGGTGGAGGCCTTGCGAATGTCGATGCCGACGTCTTGGCGGAAGGCCCTGCGGGTGTGATCGCAGTAGCAGGCCGATCCGCCGGCGTAGCTGATCCGTTCGAGGGCGTAGCTCCTGACGTTGGGCAGGTCGTAGCAGTCGAGGAGGTCGGCGACCTCGTCGAGCCCGAGCTGCCAGGCGTCCGGCGAGTCGGGGCAGTGTAGCCAGCCGGCCGGTCGATTGGCGCGGATGATCTGGAGCGATGCGGAGGGGTATGATCGGCGAATCCGCTCGTTGTTCCAGATTCCCCAGTTCATGAAGAGATTCACGCCGATCTTCCGCTGTTCGGCCTCGGCGATGATCTTGCGGACGAATTCCTTGGATGGGTCGGCGTTGGTGGCGTTTCGGTCGCGGTAGCACTCGAGCTTGGGGTTTCGGACGGGCCAGGGATAGCCGTCGTGCTGGGGGTCGAAGTAGCCGTAGCTGATCATCATGAGGCTGAGCAGGTTCATGCGATGTTGGGCCATCTCGTCGAGGAGGCGCATGAGGTAATCTCGATCGAGCCCGGCGGGTCCGGGGGTCTGGTAGGTCAGGCCGACCTGCCAGCCGACGTATTCGAGGCGTCGACCTTGGGCGGGACGGGTGGACTGCGCATTGGCGGCAGGGATCGGCGGGGCCATCAATGAGGCACCGGCGGCCGCTCCGAGGGTCTTGATGGCGTCACGTCTTCGCATGGGGCTTTGTTATACGCGGATGCCACGGTTAGTCAATCCGTGGTGGTGTGAACGGCTCACTTGGCGATCGGTCAATCAGCTCGAGGAATCGGTCAGGGCCTTCGTGATGGCTCGGGAGACCATCAGGCCCATGACGACGATGAGCAGGATCGCGGCGACGGAGGTCATCAGGACGATCGCCTTGGTCTGCTGGACGACGGGCATCAGCGAGGCGACATCCTGACCGGCCTGGACCTTCTCGACGACGGCGTGGATCTTCGTCAGGCCGGTGGTGGCGAGGAGTCCGAGCATCGCTACCAGGAGGGCGTTCAGGCCGAAGGCCATGAGGATTCGCTTGCCGACGGTCTTGGCCAGGGACACGGTCATGGTTCTGGTTCCCCTTTCTCCGGGCGGTAGCAGGTCACTTTGGACGCGTGGCCGCTGCCGCCTGTTCGACGTAGATCGGGTTGCTGATGACCCACGGCCACTGCTCGCCGGCGAGGGTGACGCACGCTTCCATGCGATAGACGCCGCCGGATGAGAGGGGCAGGGCGCAGGCGTCCGCGAGGGTCTCGTGGACGGGCTTGCCGTTGCGGACGATTCGGATTCGCGCTTCGGCCGGCAGGGCGCATCGCAGGGACAGGCCGGGCTGCCAGGGGAGCTGATCGCCGACGGTCGCGGCGGGCTTGCCGTCTCGTTCGATCCAGAACCCGACCGACGGCAGCGGGGCGACGATCTCGAAGCCGAGGATGACCCGTCCCGTCCGCAGGGCGTGCCTTACGGTTCGCTCGGAGACCTCGCTGATCTGCAGGAAGGTGCCCACGTGGCGCATGCCCCGCTCGTATGGGTCGAGGCTGAGCGAGGTCATGGGGGTGGGCTTGGTGACCTGGCCTTTGGGTCCGAACACGGAGCGGAGGATCTTGGCGGGCATGCCGTCGACCTTTGAGATCCGGTCTTCGGAGTAGTCGAAGATCTCCACGGTTTCGTCGGGCATGGCGACGAGTGTGAACGAGATGTTCTGATGGCAGTCGTTGGCGGCGATGCCGGAGAACGGGGCGTCGATCGTCAGCTTGTCGTATCGGGCCATGAAGCCGGCGGGGTAGTCGAGGAATGACTCGAAGGCCGCGTCGGTGTGTGTCTTGACGGCGGGCAGGTTTAGGAGGACGGCGGCCAGGAGCTTCTTCATCGGCTCGTCCTTGGCGTCGGAGTGGGTATTGTAGATCTCCATTCCGGCGAAGCGCGAGCGGTCGAAGGTGGGGACCTCCTCCGGGTGGGAGACGAATCGCAGGTCGGCTTCGCCCTGGACGGCTGGCCAATCGAGCGCCCCGCCGCCTTCGACGCCGGCGAGGAAGTAGACGCCGTCCTTCCAGCCCTTGGCGCCTTCCTTGACGACGTCGACGGTCTTGCTCGGATGGTCGGTCATGCCGACGACGCGGGTGCGGGTGGCCTTAGCGGCGGCGATGATTTCGGAGATCTTTCCGTTGCTGTCGTGCGAGAGTTCGCTGTGCATGTGGAACGTGCCGCGGACGAAGGGGTAGGGCACGTCGGCGGGTTTGACCTTTTGGGCGAAGGCGGCGCGGTCGCGGTCGAATCGCGCGAGCTGCGCGAGGGAGAGGCGTTTGAAGATCGTGAGTCGCTCGGGGCGGCTCGTGGGCTCTTGCGCTGCAGTCAGTGAGGTGCTCAGGGCCGCAAGGATCAGGGCAAGACATGCGGGTCTCATGGAACCGTTTCTCCCAGTGGGCATCTTGTTCGGCCGCCGCCACATTGTACAGGGGGGCTCGGGCGGGCGCGCAGGCCACGTGCGTTTTTCGTGGGCAGACGAGGGAGCAGGCGGTTCGGCGCCTACGCGTTACGACCGGTTGCGCGCTTCCTCGATCATGGCGATCATGTTGGCCAGTGGCACGTCGGCCTGGAGGGTGATGCCGGGCTCGAGGATGTAGCCGCCGCCGGCACCCATGACGTCCTCGAGTCGACGGACCTCGTCTCGGATTTGTTGCGGCGTGCCTCGGGGCAGCAGGTTCTGAGTTCCGAGCCCGCCGCAGAAGGTCAGCGCCTGGCCGAACTCGCGTTTGAGGCGGGTGATGTCCATCGCCTCGGGCTGGATGGGGTGGAGGATGTCGAGGCCGACGTCGATGAGGTCGCCGATGATGGGCTCGACGTTGCCGCAACTGTGGAGGAAGGTGTATCGTCCGTGTTTCTTGGCCAGTGCGAAGATCTCGACGAGGCGCGGGCGCAGGAGGCTGCGCCATGAATCGGGGGACATGATCATGGAGGTCTGCGTGCCGTAGTCGTCGCTGAGGGCGACGGCGTCGAAGTCGAAGCGATCGAAGAGGACGTTCATGGTTTCGAGGATGTAGTCGGCAAGGCCTCGGAGCAGTTTCTCGACGAAGCCGGGATCGAGGGCGACGTCGATGAGGATGTTCTCCATGCCTCGCATGAAGGTGGCGCGTTCCCAGAGGTCACCGATCCAGATGACGGTGAAGTGCTCGCGGTTGGCCTCGCACCAGGCGTCGAGGTCCTCGTAGCGGTATTCGTCGCGGGGGTTGGGGAAGGTGTAGGCGGATAGGTCCGCGGTCGTGAGCGGGGCGCCGATCGGGGTGCCGCGGTCGATGTCGCTGGTTGTCCAGACGACGCCGAACTCGTCGGTGGCGGTTGGACCGTAGCGCTCTGGGGAGGCGTAGAGGGGTTTGACGCTTTTGCAGCCCTTCATGCGGATGGGGAAGTCGAGTGTCCGCGGGATGTCCTCCGCGCCGTAATGGTCCTGTAGCGCCTTGAGCGCGGGTGGCGAGAAGCTGAAGTTGTAGGGGACGGCGGGGGATGGGCGGTGGGCGATGGTTGACTTGATCCAGTCTCGGTTCGTGCTCATATCGCGTCCAGGTTACGGAGGATTCCTCAACCCTTCAACCCGTGGGACCCCGGCGTGCGCAGAGATTCCTGACGCGGCATAGTCTCGCTTGGGTTTGCGTTCGGAACCCTTCAAGGCTATCGGTGGAGATGACGTTCGTTTTGGTTCGCGATGGTTAGGTGAGGGATTGGACATGGCCGGGCAGATGAAGAGGATCGGATCTCCGAGCCGAAGGACTTTCTTGAAGGGCGCCGCTGCCACGGCAGGGGGGATCGCGGCGGTCTCGGGCGGGGCGGGCGCGGTGTCGGCGGCGCCGGCGGCCGAGGGGGAGAAGGCGCGTGCTGCCTCCAAGCCGGTGCGGCGGATCCATCTATTCATGCACCCGCCGTCGACGCTGTCGATGCGGGATTTGTCTGCGCCGAATCCGGTCGTGGAGGAGAACTGGAAGAAGATCATCCGCGAGAAGGGGTCGGACGCGGAGAGCGTCGTCTGCATCGTGGAGAGCGGCGCGGGGGACAAGGAGCTGGTGGCGGAGGGCCGGCGCTGCTTCGGCGACCGGTGCATCGTCAATCCGTCGGACAACTCGACGTCGACGCTGGTCCTGCTCGCACGGGATCTCGACCGGGCGCTTAGCCGTCGGGGCAACCATGGGGAATGGAACCTGTACGAGATCTGGAGCTCGAACAACGCGCGGCGGTGGGCGGAGGGCTTCAAGAAGGAGCTGGCCAAGCGGGGCTACGCGTACGATCCGAAGCAGACGAGCATGGAGACGTTCGGGAACTGGACTGGGTGTCATCACAAGTACTCGAACTTCATGGCGGTCTATCTGGGGCTGACGTGCCCGGCGGTGATCCACGCCGAATGCGAGCTCTCGTCGCTCAAGAGCTTCCCGATGCCGCCGTCCAAGCTGGTGGAGGTCGTCCGTCTGGATCGTCACGTGCTGGGGTTCGTGTTCCTGCGGAAGGACGGGTGCCCGATGGCTCAGTTTTGGGACGGGCTGCGTCCGGTGTGGGACCCGCCGCACACGGCGACGGTGAAGATCGGGGGCGTGGAGGCATACACGTTTTCGCCGAACGAGCTGATTCCGTCGAGCGGGGCCAGTCGCGTGCTCAAGGGCAAAGTGATCGCGGACGTTGGGGACGGGTGTCATCCCGCTTACACGACGATCGTGGGCAGGGGCAAGACGGCCGAGACGATCAAGGCGTTTCGGGCGGCGGTCGCGCGGGCCGAAATCGCCCCGCGGGACGAGAAGTTGACCGTGTTCCGCTCGGTCGGGATCTAGGCTGCCTGCAACAATGAATGAACAGTGTGCTTCTCGAGAACCTTCGAAGCATGGCTCATGGCTTCAGCCATCGGGGACGCGGTAGCCGGGCCGAATTCGAGTTCCCCACCGCTGAAGCGATGGGCCACCCGTTCTTGGCGATCTGTTCAAAGATTCCTGCAGGCAGCCTAGACGACGAGCGAGGGGCGCCCTCTTCGCGATCGTCACACGCTTAGCCTATAGAGCTGCTTGGGGTTCTCGTAGAGCCAGAGCCGACAGATCTCGATGGCCTCGTCGAAACCCATCGCGCCTCGGTCGATCCGTTTGCCGAGGACGGCGGCGATGTTCTCGCGGGCCATCAGCAGGTGGCCGTAGACCTTTTCGACGCATCGCGACGAGTAGTCGCCGCCGAATCCGATGATCTTGTTCAGCGGGATCAGGTCGATGTACTCGTCCAGCGCGCTGACGGTCATTCTGGGCGAGATGATGTGCGTCCAGCAGAGGTTCATCCAGGCGTTGGGGTTGTTCTTTCCGATGACGCCGACGACTCGGACCCACGGCATGCCCATGTGGTACAGGTCGAATCGTGTTTCGGGGTGTCGGGGGAGGACGGTGATCATCCACTGGGGGTCGAGCGTTCGGAAGTCGCCCCACATGCCCATGTGGACGGCGACGACCAAGTCCAGTTCGCCGCACATGTCGAGCGTTTCGTGCATCAGGTAGGCGTACAGGGCCGATTTGTCGGGCGGGTCCGGGTCGGCGCCGTCACGGATCCGGGCGAAGGCCTGCGTGGCGATCTTCTCGTCCTCGACGGCCTCGGCGGCTGGGGTGGACATCATCTTGATGCCGACGACGCCGTCGGCCTTCCACTCTTGAAGTCCCTGGCGGATGAGGGCGACGTAGTCGTCGATGCGCTCGACGGTCGCGCACCGTTCGGCCGCTCGTTGCTCGATCTGCTCGGCGGAGCCGACCTCGGCGTAGTAGGCCATGTGGAGCAGCGGCGTGAGCAGGCCGGCTTCGCTGACGACGCGGCCGCACTGGGTCAGTGCGGTGACGATGCGGCACTCGTTGCGAAGGATGCGTCGGTAGATGCCGGGGGTGTTCTCGGCGGCCATTCGCTCGCTGAGCGGGCGATAGGTTTCGTCGTTGACGTCGTCGAAGCCATAGAACTTCCGCGCGGCCTCGAAGGCGGGTCGGGCGTAGCCGCAGTGCCGAATATGTGGCAGGAAGGGACGAAACGTGGTCCAGCGCTTATCGATCGGGATCGAGGTGTCGAACAAGCCGTCGTACTGGTCGGGGGACATTCCGGCGCAGATCAGGTCGGTCCGGCAGTAGTGGCCGAAGAGGTGGAGGGCGTCGACCTGGATGTCCAGCCGGTCTTGTTCGGGGCCCAGGTGCTCGTGTGCGTCGATGATGTCCATCTCGGACATGGCCTCGATGAGTCTGGCGTGAGTGACGGATCTGTCCATTCCCGTTCCTCCTCGAGGTGAGTGTCGCAGGTGGTTCGTCATGGTAGGTTAGACGCCGTAGGTCAAGCAATCATTTGCGGGGGTGTCCTCAAGGCGTGTTCTGGGAGCTGTCGGGGCCGGCGCGCGCGACTACTGTCGGGGTACACATGAACCCCGCGGAAGGTTGCCGCTTGTATGTTGGGGAGAATGGACTCGAGGCTCAGATCAGCCCGAAGCTTTGGGCGTAGCTGGTAGCCAATTGCGTATCGATACAGGCGTTGATCTCGAGCTTCGTGTCGCCGACGTTGAGCGTCCCGATCCAGATCTCGCCGACGGGACAGGTTTGCGTCCCGATGTCGCCGTAGTCGCCCAGGATGTCGCTGAGCATTTCGGGCGGCAAGGCCCTTGCGACGACGGATATAGGAGGGCCAGGCAATAGCCCGGTCTCGCTGAGGCCTGGGACATACGCACAACCGACTAGGAAGCAGAACGCAACCATCGAGATGACCGCGAGGATACCTAAGCGGGGCATCTCAGCTCCTCCAGAGCCCGGCACCTATCCGCCGACTCAGCGGCGGGTGTCTTCACGTTGCCCAATCGTCCCCGGCCTGGGGCCTGCCTCGAGGTTTCGGGCTGGTGGCCCTCCTGAGCCGGAGTTGTTTCGCTGCGCTGCTCGAGGAAATGAGGTCGAATATGCCTCCGTTCCCATGCCTGCCGCGCCGCAGGTAGTGATCATTATACACATCGGCCCGACGACGGGTTGCCCATAATAGCGATTTCGTATTACCCTCCCACACCGTACTGTCGAGCCAAGCTTTCGTCCAGGCACTGATTGATGGCCAGGGGCGCCCCGTTGACGGTGACGGTTCCGACCCAGACCTGTCCTTCCGGACACGTCTCAGTAGTCGTGGTGGTGTTGGGGTCCGTCGTGGTGGTCGTATTCGGGTCGGTCGTGGTCGTGGCCGACGTTGCCTGGTTGATCAGGTCGGTGAGGTTGCTCAAGTCTCCTGAGAGCAAGTCGTTAATGACCTGGCTGCCCGTGGTGGCCTCCTGAAGGAGAGTGAGTGATGGGCCCGGCAGCAATCCGAAACTGTCCGACAGCAACGGCTGGCCCGTGCAGCCGACGACACCTGTGATGCCGACGCAGGCCAGTACGCACACCCCCAGAGCTGTCAATGATCGAAGTCTCATGTGCTTTCCTCTCGTTTCCGGGCCATTCCGGCTTCACCAACAGCGCAGAACCGCCCCGTTCCCAGAGCCCGGATCTTCCTAACTATATCGTAGCACTTCGCCAGGAAGCTTCAACCTGAAGGCAGCGGGATTCAGTGGGTATCGGCGCAGTGGCATGAGACATTATCGGTCCGTCTTAATTAGAATACATGTTTTCGGCCCTAGAAACGCTGTTGGGGGGCCTGATTGCCCCCTGCCGGCGCGGAGCCAATGGGGAGACGTCGCTGTTTGACCCCCGGGCGGATTCTTGGCGGCGCGGGCCCCGTGGCCGAGATTGTGGTCGTCTGGGGACGCACTATAATGGACGGTTGCGACCGATCGGCCAGGGACCCACCCGCCATGAGCGATTTCCAGATCGTCAGCGAAATGAAACCCCAGGGCGACCAGCCCCAGGCTATCCAGAAGCTGGTCGCGGGCATGACCGGCGGCGAACGGTTTCAGTGCCTGTTGGGGGTGACGGGCTCCGGGAAGACGTTCACGATGGCGCACGTGATCGAGCAACTGGGCCTGCCCACGTTGGTGATCAGCCACAACAAGACACTGGCCGCCCAGCTCTACGAAGAGTTCAAGGAGCTGTTTCCCCGCAACGCGGTCGAGTACTTCGTGAGCTACTACGACTACTACCAGCCGGAGGCGTATATCCCGCAGCGCGACATCTACATCGAGAAGGACGCCTCGCGAAACGACGACTTGGATCGTCTGCGGCTCAGCGCGACCAGCTCTCTGATCTCTCGGCGGGACGTGATCATCGTGGCGAGCGTGTCGTGCATCTTCGGCCTGGGCTCGCCCGAGGACTACAAGGCCAGCGTCGTGGGCGTCCGGCTGGGGGAGAGCATCGACCGGGACGAGTTCCTGCGGAAGCTGGTGACCCTTCAGTACGAGCGGAACGACGTGGACTTCAAGCGGGGCACGTTTCGGGTTCGCGGGGACGTGGTGGAGATCCATCCGAGCTACGAGGAGATCTCGTATCGGATCGAGATGTTCGGGGACGAGATCGAGCGGATCGAGCTGGTCCATCCCGTCACGGGCGAGGGGTTGGCCGAAGAGAAGCAGCTTTTCATCTACCCGGCGGTTCATTACATGATGCCTGAGGATCGCATCGAATCGGCGGTGGCGTCGATCCGGCAGGAGTTGGAGGAGCACCTCTGGAAGCTCAAGCGTCAGGGCAAGCTGCTCGAGGCGCAGCGCTTGGCGGCCCGAACGAAATACGACATCGAGATGATTCTCGAGGTCGGCTACTGCTCGGGGATCGAGAACTACGCCCGGCATCTCAACGGGCAGCCGCCGGGGTCGCAGCCCTTCACGCTGATCGACTACTTCCCGGAGGACTACCTGCTGATCATCGACGAGTCGCACGTGACGATTCCTCAGATCCACGCGATGTACGGCGGCGACCGGAGCCGTAAGGAGGTTCTGGTCGAGCACGGGTTCCGGCTGCCGAGCTGTCTGGACAATCGCCCGCTCCGGTTCGAGGAGTTCCAGGAGAAGTGGCACCAGGTCGCGTTCGTCAGCGCGACGCCCGCGGCGTACGAGCTGGAGAAGGTGGGGGGGCAGGTGGTCGAGCAGATCATCCGGCCCACGGGTCTGATCGACCCGGAGGTGGAGGTCCGTCCGGCTCGGGGTCAGGTGGCGGACCTGTTGGGGGAGATCCATCAGCGGTCGGCGGTCGGGGAGCGCGTGCTCGTGACGACGCTGACGAAGCGGCTGGCGGAGGACCTCTCGCAGTACATCCAGGCCGAGGGGATTCGGGGTCAGTATCTCCACAGCGAGATCGACACGCTGGAGCGGGTGGAGATTCTCCGGGAGCTGCGTCAGGGCAAGTTCGACGTGCTGGTCGGCGTGAATCTTCTGCGAGAGGGCCTGGACCTGCCGGAGGTCTCGATGGTGGCGATTCTCGACGCCGACAAGGAGGGTTTCCTGCGGAGCGAGACGTCGCTGGTTCAGACGATCGGTCGATGCGCCCGAAACGTCAACGCTCACGTCGTCCTGTATGCCGACGCGGTCACGGCATCCATGAAGCGGGCGATCGACGAGACGGCCCGGCGTCGGCAGCTCCAGCGGCGGTACAACGAGGAGCACGGCATCACGCCGGAGACGATTCGCAAGGCGATCCGAACGGGCCTGGAGACCGAGTTGTCGGCGCGGCGGATCGCTCGCGAGACGGTTCACTTGGCGGAGGAGCAGTACGATCAGCAGGAGGCGATTCGGGTGTTGGAGGAGCAGATGCTGGAGGCGGCCGAGGCGCTGGAGTTCGAGCGGGCGGCCGAGCTGAGGGATCGCCTGAAGAGGCTGAAAGAAGAGCCGACGCTGATCACGTCTTTGGCGCCGGTTGACTCGCGGGAACGCGCGTCGTCATCGCCGCGGGCGGACAAGCCGCTTGCCTCGCGCGGCAAGCCCCGCGCCCCCAAGAAGCGAGGCGCCAAGCGGGCCAAGCCCTGATTTACCCAATGGCCGGGACATCTCACGCTTTGGATGTCTGACAGAGACAGACACGCCGCGCGGTCGGTTCGACTGGATCACGGCCATAGGACTAGCTCAATCGCGCTGGAGGGCGCGCGAGGCGGGCACAAGACGAAACAGGCCGCGCCGCCGGAAGGGGCGGCGCGGCCTGTTAGATGACGGGACTAGTTTGCCAAGAGATCTTGGTAGTCGCGCAACCGACGGCCCGCTTCGTCGCGAGCGGCCGAGATGAGAGCGGCCAACTCGTCCATGGACAGTGCATTCAGTCCGAAGCGGGAGGCGATGGCCGGCGGACGTCCGGGACGTCGGCGTTTTCCGCCGAGGAAAGCGGCGGCGGCGGATCGCCTGCGTTTGGTCTTCGCTTCGGTTCCGTGCATCGCCGTCATGTGTCTTCCCAGGTGGGCGGGCATCAAGAACATCTTGCCACAGACATCACACTTCAGTTTCTTCGACTTGGCTTTCGCCATCGCGGACTCCTCTCTCACGCTGTTGGAATAGAACAGACTATCTAAGGACAACTACATACACATTGTAGACGACAGATCAGATTGTTCAAGAGGGTTCGCGTTGCTTTATTCAAGATCGCCGCATCGGGCGCTCGATGTCGGCCTAAGGGTTCGGGGGAGCGCGCGAGGTGGTTCTACTCGTAGGACGAGCATCGCGCGGGAGGCGCGCGTTTTCGAAGCGCGAGAAATCGCAGCGCGCGGCACTCGAGCCGCTCGCGCTTCGCCAGGCTTGCCGGGGCCGCCCCCGGATGCTGACAGAACTTGACGGAGACCTCGGAAGATAGCCGAGTCGGTCGTACGCGCGTAGGCCGAGGCGAGGAGGCCGATTCTTAGAAATATATGGCATCCAAACACTTCATACAATTCATGTGTGAGTCTAGTGCATGAATAGCCGCGAAGTATCGAATGCCGCCTAGCCAGTGGCAACCGCAAAAATGAGCTGTGACTTCAATAGTCTCTGATATGGGGAATATTCGTTTCGGCTGACATTTTTGTCGGCAGAGACGAGGAGCCGCAAGTTCAGAGCCGCAAGTTCAAGTGCCGCAGTGTTTTTTGGAGCGAATGACATCGGATGGGGGAATAGACGGCGACGATGCCATTCGGTTCGGACTTCGAATGTTGGGAGTGGCAAGCTCAAGGGGCGCAGAGTTGGCGTGCCGCGAGGCGAAGGCGACTCGCATGGGACGCTCTTGCATGAGTGTTGCGGCGGCGGCGGGATTGTGGTTAATTCACGGCAGGTTGCTTTCTTCATCGTGTCGCTCGTCATGGGGAGGAAGTCGGCATGTTCAGGTTCAGAGTCTTCTTGGCGGGATTGATCCTGACCTCGTGTTCCGCGGGGGCCGTGGCACAAGGTGAAGTCGCTCAAGGCAAACAGGGCTACGAGTCTTTTGCGCGGAAGATCTCGGAACCGCGCGAGATCCCCGGGGCGAAGACGTACATGGTCGCGATGCGCGACGGCGTTCGGCTTGCCACGGACGTCATTCTTCCGAAGACGGCCAAGCCCGGGCAGCGTTTCCCCGCAGTGTTGATTCGAACGCCGTATCACCGCAAGGGGTTGGTGGGCGAGGAGGCGGCCAAGAACGTTCCCGGCTTCGGCATGGCGGCAGTGGTGCAGGACATGCGGGGTCTTTACGGATCCGAGGGCGACGAATTCCCTATGTTCGCCGGCTGTGGCTGGGGCAGGATCAGGGACGGCTACGACACGATCGAATGGGTCGCCAAGCAGCCCTGGTGCAACGGGAAGGTGGCCATGGTCGGCCCGTCGGCGATGGGCATCACGCAGACGCTGACGTTTCCGACGCAGCCGCCTCACCTGGTCTGCGGGTTCGTCATGGTGGCGTGCTCGGATATCTATACCCAAGGCGCCACGTGGGGCGGTGTTCCGCGGAAGGCGATGGCGGAGAACTGGACGGCCGATCACACGTTCGATCGTCGCCTGCTCGATCTGTTTCGAGCGCATCCATACTACGACGAGTTGTGGGACAATTGGAATACGGAGAAGCGGTCCCATCTCGTGAACGTGCCCGCGTTGTATTACGGGGGATGGTATGACATCTTCACGCAGGGAACGATCAACAGCTTCCTGACGTCGCAGAGCAACGGGGGCCCCAACACCAAGGGCAAGTGCCGGCTGATTCTTGGGCCCTGGGATCATAACGGTCTGCCCAAAGGGCTCGACTACCCCGGCAATGCCCGGCCGAAGCTCGCGCTGTGGGCATTGCAGTGGCTGACGCCTCATCTCACCGGGGTCAAGACGACGGCCAGCAAGGACGTCAAGCCCGTTCAGTACTACGTGATGGGGGCCTGTGGCGAGGAGGGCGCGGCAGGGAACGTCTGGCGTGAGGCGGACTCGTGGCCGCCGAAGAGCGAGCCGGTGGCGTTCTACTTCCACAAAGGGGGGCGGCTCTCGGTCGAGAAGCCGGTGGAGGATGGCGCGTCGATCAGCTATCGATATGATCCCAAGGACCCCGTGCCCACGCTCGGCGGCGGGAACCTGACGATCGCGCGAGGGCCGATGGATCAGCGTCCCGTGGAGGGCCGGGCGGACGTCATCCTGTTCACGACGCCCGTCTTGACCGAGCCGGTCGAGGCGACGGGGCGGATCAAGGTCAGGTTGTGGGCGAGCTCTTCGTGCACGGACACCGACTTCACCGCCAAGCTCTGTGACGTCTACGCGGACGGGCGGAGCATGATCGTCTGCGACGGGATCATCCGCGCCCGCTGCCGAGAGTCGCTCAGCAAGCCGAAGCTCATAGAGCCGGGAAGGGTGTACCCGTTCGAGATCGACCTCTGGTCGACGAGCATCATCTTCAACAAGGGCCATCGCATCCGCGTGGCGATTAGCAGCAGCAACAACCCGCGCTTCGAGCCGAACGCGAACACGGGCGGGCCGTCGGGCAAGGGCGACAAGACGATCGTCGCCGAGAACACGATTTACGTGGACAAGACCCGCGGCTCGCACATCATCCTGCCCAGACCTCTCCCGGAGGCCACAGCGAGCGTAGGGTCGGAAAGGAGGTGAGGGGGCGCGGCGACGTGTGACGCCGGCGGGTTTGCCGTCGAGGTGGCGATTCCCTTCAAGGCGCTCGGGGGGGCGCCGGCCGACGGTTCGGCCTGGCGGGTGAACGTGATCGGCAGCGTCCGTGCAGGTGGGAAGGAGCAGCGCGTGAGCTCGTGGTCGTGCGACGAGGCGGGCTGTTCATCTCCGGCGTGCTTCGGGACGTGGGTCTTCAGGTGATCTACTTGGGTCCGGACCATCGCGCGGTGCAGATGGCGAAGTACTTGTTCTCGAACGGCGGGGCCTTTCGGACGGCGTACCAGATTCGCCAGGCGCCGTCGTCGAGTCGAAGCACGGAGTGGCTGGTCGTGTAGTGCGATTCCCACGGGCGCGAGGGTTCGGGTCGAAGCACCGGGTTTGCGGGGTGCTTGCGCCAGGTCAGTCCATCGCGGCTGACGGCAAAGCCGATGGCGGTCTTTTGGGGATGGGCGGACCAGTAGCTTCCGTACCACATCAGGTAGAGGCCTTCCGCCTTCAGCACGTAAGGATAGAACAACCGACCGGACTCCCACGTCTGATCGATGAGCATGATCGGTTCGGGGCGCACGATCCAGCGGCGTCCGTCGGCGCTGGCGGCATGGCGGAGAATCCACGGCTCTTTCGTGACGTCGACGTACCACATTCGGTACCGGTCGTTCTCCTCGAGGATCGTCGGGGCGTAGACGTTGTTCATCTGCGGCGGGGAGGGCGGTGACCAATGGATGCCGTCGGTGCTGGTGGTTTCGTGGAGCGAGTGCCGCGGGTTTTTGCCGGCGAAGTGGGTCGAGGCGAACCACATCCGCAGCTTGCCGCGGTCGCGCAGGAGGGAGCCGTCGGCTCGGCGGAGCAGCGCCGGGGTCAGGATCGAGTGCTTGCCGTCGCCGAAGGTCAGGACGGGGTTGGCGGGGTGTCTTTCGAACCGGACGCCGTCTCGGCTCGTGGCCAGGCCGAGATTGAAGACGCGCTGGCCGACGGTTCCTCGGGAGCCGCAGTACCAGAGCCGGAACCGGCCGTTCTCGTGGGCGACGCAGGGGGCGAAGATGTGCGTATCGTCGAAGGCGCCGGGCTTGCCGAGGGCGATCACGGGGCCGTCTGAGTGTCGGTGCCAGGCCTGCGGCTGGAGCCAGCGATCCATCGGCGTTTCTTGGCCCGAAGCGGGCGCTGTGGCAAGCCGGCCGATCGCCGAGCAGGCGGCGATTGCGCAAACGAGCCGAATCCGCTGTGCATGGTCGCGGTGTTCTCGGTTGAGGCGGTCCAACGTGGTGTCTCCGTACCCTCGAACTCGGCTTCCGCGGCAGGCAGAGCGGCGCTGCCCCGGATTCTGTCCACTGTCGGGCAGAAGTCCGTAGCGGTCAATGGTTACGTGCCGGAGCGGCCGGTATAATAGTCAACATGGGGGAGATTCCCGACGGCATGCTGGACGAGATCGTGCGTCGGCTGGTCGAGGCGCTGCACCCGGAGCGGATCTATCTCTTCGGCTCGCACGCCTACGGCGCGCCGGACCGCGATGGCGACCTTGACCTGTTGATCGTCGTTCCGGACGACGCGGGCGACCGGTGGGACCTTGCCACCAAGGGATGGATGGCGTTGCGGGGCGTGGCGCTACCGGTGGATCTCGTCGTGTTTCGTCGGAATGAGATGACGGAGTGGGCGGGCACGCGTTCGAGCCTGCCCCATGCGGCCCTCGAGAAGGGGAAGCTTCTTCATGCCGCCTGAGCCGGCGCTGGTTCGAGAATGGCTTGACATCGTGCTCAGGGATCTCCGCTGCGCGAGGCTTTCGCTTGACGTGGCGCCGCCGATCACCGAAGACGCCGGCTTTCATTGCCAGCAAGCCGTCGAGAAATCGCTCACGGCCCACCTGACCCACAAGGATGTCGAGTTCGAGAAGTCGCATCTGATCGCCTACCTTCTTGACCTCTGCGCGCGGCAAGACGAGTCGTTCGAGGCATTGCGCGAAGCGGCCATTCCGCTCACGGACTACGCTGTTCGTTACCGGTGCCCGACTCCTGACGGGCCGCCCTCGTCCGAAGAGGTGAGCCGCGATCTCGAGGTGTCCAGGCGCGTCTACGAGTTCGTGCTGGATCGCTTACCCGAAGACGCCCGCCCTCGAGCGTCGTAGTCTGGCCGCCCGTGAGGCATCACTATCGGTGGATCGCTTGGAGGATCGGCCCGGGGCAACTAGAATCTCAACGTGAATGACTCATCCCACGACGGACGTCGCTGGGAGGAAGGAAGCTCAATGACGACGCTTACGTTTCACGGGGCCGCTCAGGAAGTCACGGGTTCGCTGCATCTGTTGGACGTGGACGGTTTTCGGATCGCGCTGGATTGCGGGATGTTCCAGGGCCGGCGCGCCGAGGGTCGAATCAAGAACACGTCCTGGCCCTGTCCGCCGGAGGAGATCGACGCGGTCGTTCTGTCGCACGCGCACATCGACCACTCGGGCAGGTTACCGCGGCTGGTCCGGGAGGGTTTCACGGGTCCGATCTACGCCACGCCGGCCGCCCGCGATTTGGCGGCGGTGATGCTCGCGGATTCCGCCCACATCCAAGAGGAAGATGCCAACTACTGGAACAAGAAGCGGGTCAAGCGCGGCGAGGAGGCGATCGAGCCGCTGTACACGCAGGAGGACTCGTTGCGGGTGATCGAGCAGATGTTCGGCATCCCTTACGGGCGGTCGTTCCCCCTCTCGCAGAAGGTGCAGGTGCTGTACTCCGACGCGGGTCACATGCTCGGGTCTGGCGTCGTTCATCTGAAGATCGAGACGGGCAAGGACAAGCACGTCTCCCTCGTCTTCACGGGCGACCTCGGCCGGCCGAACATGCCGATCCTCCGCGATCCGAGCGCGCTACCGCCGTGCGATTACCTGATCTGCGAGAGCACCTATGGCGGTCGGCAGACGGACCCGATCGTAGACATGAAGGAGCGCTTGGCCCAGGTGGTGGAAACGACGGTCAAGCGGGGCGGCAAGGTGATCGTCCCGTCGTTCAGCGTGGGGCGGACCCAGGTGATCGTGTACAGCCTGCACCAGCTCTTCGTCGAGGGCAGGCTGAAGCAGATCCCCGTCTTCGTGGACAGCCCCCTGGCCGTTAACGCGACGGAGGTCTTCCGGCTGCACCCGGAGTGCTATGACGCGGACGCCCGGAAGTTCAACTCGAAGATCGGCGACATCCTCGGCAACGGCTGTTGCACGTACATTCGCGACGTGGAGGAGTCGAAGGCGCTGCACCGCAAGCGGACACCGTGCGTGATCATCTCGGCCAGTGGCATGTGCGAGTTCGGGCGGATCCTGCATCACCTCAAGAACAACATCCCCAGCGCCAAGAACACGGTCCTGATCGTGGGCTACCAGGCGCAGCACACCCTGGGGCGACGGCTGGTCGAGGGCGCGGAAGAGGCGAAGATCTTCGGCGAGGTCTACCCGGTCAAGGCGCAGGTTGTCGTGCTGAACGGCTTCAGCGCGCATGCCAACGCGGGCGAGCTGAAGGCCATGACCGCGCCGCTGGCGCAGACGTGCAAGCACGCCTTCCTCGTGCACGGCGAGATGGACCAGTGCGAAGCGCTCCGCGCGTCCTTGACGGAATCAGGCTTCGGCCAGGTGTCGATCCCCGCGTCGGGTCAGACGTTTGAGCTTGAGTGATCTTCCGCCGCACGGCCCGCGCGGCCGGGACGCGCGGTCCGCCTCCGTATAATCCAGTGAACGGCCAGGGCGCATGTCATCAGTACCAGCGGCAGGGCCGCGCTGCCGCCGCACATCCAGACCGCCTCGACGTGTCTGTCGGTATCGAGCGTGAGCGTCATGACGTTATTGGCGTCGATGGCTGCATGGTTGGCGTCGTCGGGATGGCTCGGGTCGAAGATCAGCCAGTGCCTCAGCGCCCGATCAACGGCGGGCGCGGCCGTCAGGGTGACCACGGTTCCGGCCGGGAACGTGATCTCATTGGCATCGTTGGGCTCCGGGTCGATGGTCACGTCTCCCCAGAGCCCGTTGAACTCGGTGATCGTCAGGCGGCGTTGAGGCACGCCGAACGTGCCGGTCAGCGAGAGATCGAAGCTGAGGTCCGAGCTGCCGGGGCTGACCTGGTGGATCTCGACGGCCAGCGTGTTCGTGCCCTCGACGAGCAGGTTCGGATCGACCTCGAACGAGAACCAGGCGTTCTCCAGCGCGTATTGGGTTGCACCGGCTGGCGTGTCGAAGGCGGCGTTCGGGTCGAGGCCCGCGCGGAAGACCTCCGTTCCGTTGAGGTAGACGGCCGCGCCGTCGTCGTAGACGATCGCGCCGACGAGGCGCTCGCAGACGTCAACGTCGGTTGCGTCGAACGTTCGGCGGAAGTAGGTCGTGACGACCTTGTCGTTTGGGTCCGACCCGAAGTCCACGACCGTCTGCTCGTCTCCGTCGCCGTAGCCGAGCTGCGCGGGGCCCGCGTCCCAAGCGCCATCGTCAAAGGCCGGAAGCCGCCAGGCGGTGCCTTGATCGGAGCCGTCATCGAGGTATCGCCACGTCGAGGCCGCCGTGAGCAGCGGCGTCGGCTGGGTCGGGCCATCGTCGCTGGTCCGCTCGTAGTAGTACAGTGGCTGGTTTCTGCCTTCGCTGAGCGTGAAGTACCCGTCGCCGATGGCGTCGAAGGTAATGGCCTCGCCCTGCGGCTCGGAGGCGACGGGGATGCTCACTGGGGTCCCCCCGAGCGCGTCGGCAACGCTCTGACCCACCGCGCGCTCGAAGAGCCTTGCCCAGCCGTATCCCTTGATGATGATCTGCCGCCCCGACGGGGAGATCTCCGCGGCCGTGGCCGTCGTCGACGAGCCCAGGTTGACTGTCACGGCAAGACTCATCGTGACCGCCGTCCCCGACTCGAGCTGTGCCTTCGTGGCCTGGTAGACGCCCATGGGGACGGAGACCTTCGTCACGATAAACAGATCACCCGTCAGCGGGTCGACGAAGATGCCTTCGGCGTTGTGCGCGCCATCCGGATACTGCAGCGTGATCGACTGCCACTCGCCTTGATTGAGGTCGCGCGTTACCGGGTTCGCGCTCTGGTGGACGTAAACGACGGGCTCGGCGATTCGATAGACGAGGATGCTGGCGCGGCTCGCGCCGTTATCGCCGATGTCGCCGACGTAGAGATACGTCACGCCTTCCCGTGGGCCGGGGCCGATGGCGATGTCCTCGAAGTCGACGGCGGGGGCGAACGTACTGGTTCCGGGCTCGGTGATGTTGTACGTCGCAAGCAACGCGCCCTGCGTGCTGATGGCGAAGACCCGGGCAACGTCCCCTGAATCGTTGTGCGTCCACAACACCTCGGGGCTATGCCGGCTTGCCACGAGGCCTGACGCCTCGGTGATGCCGCTTGCCGACACCGTGCCTTGAGTCACGCCACCGGCAAACGTCGAGGCCGCCCGGGCCGACCTACCAGCCAACGCCAGCGCCAGCGCGCAGCCACAAACCGGTAGCACAGATGGCCAAGCCGATGTCCTGCGAGTCTGCACGAAACACCCCCTCTCGCATGTGGTTCGGTGTCCGACGGGAAAGCCCCCTCCGACGGAGTGCCAAACGGTGCCATCACGAGCCTAGTTCATGATACAGCATTCCTGGCCGGGATCGGCGGCGGTTTCCGGTACTTCGGTGAAGTCGGGGATCTGGATGGACGGATCGAACAGGTCTCGGTACGGATCGGGCGGGGCCGGGGGGTCGCGCCAAAACGTCACGGCCAGAGAGACATACGTCTCGGTATCCTTGAAGAGCGGCTGGATGTGCGTGCGATTCTCGAAGATCCAGTGGCTCTTGGACGCGGACCCGATGAGTTCGAACATGGCTCGCGCGCCGGCCAGTGGGGTGGTGGTGTCGTCTTTGGCGGTGATGAACATGGCCGGGGTCGTCACGCCGCCGAGGCGATCGCGCATCAGCGGCAGCCACAAGAAGGTGACGCGGCCGATCAGCTCGGCGAAAGGTGCCAGCAGGGGTGGGACGTATTCCTTGCCCACCTCGATCATCGCCACGGGGTCCCATGCGCCGTCGAGCATCACGGATTGGATCCGCGGCCTCGGATGCAGGGCGACGAGCCCGAGCGCCGGGGCGGTGCCCAGCGACGTGCCCACGAGATGTACCTGTTGTCGCGCGGGGGATTCGTCCGCGATGATCCAGCGGAGGACGGCGTCGCTGTCGTCCAGGAGCGTGGCGACGTCCGGAAGGCCGGTGCTCTCGCCGAAGCCCTGGTAGTCGAACGCCACGACGTGCATGTGGTTGATCGTGCCGAGGACGATCCAGGGCAGCGTGCAGGCCCGCGTCCCGCTGACGCCGTGCATGATCAGGATGGTGCCGAGCGGCTCCGGGTCGAGCTGTCCGTCTTGCTGGGCGGGGACGTACCAGGCGGCGAGGCGCGAGCGGTTCGTGCTCGCTACGGAGAAAGACTCGTACTGTAGGCCAAGGTCGCCCGGCGTCGAGGCGTCGGGCAGCGATCCCAGATCCAGCCAGTGCGCGAGCTGTTGGCACGTCGTATCGGGGTCCAGGATATGCTTGCTGATCCGCGCGCTGGGCAGGAGGAATCCGCAGCCGGCAAGCAGAGCCGCCACCGGCAACCAGACAGCGACAGAGCAAAGGCGGGGTCTCATCGCACGTCCTCCCGATCGCTCGCCAAGAACGGCAGCATCAAGTGACCGTGCCTGAATCTGCCCTACCGTAGCGGGGACGTCTTGTCCGCGGTGGTTCATGGGCAAGATGCCCATGTTCCGCCCGTCATGGGCAAGATGCCCATGCTACGGGTGTCTACTCCTTCTGAAGGAAGTCCGCCTCCTTCAGGCTGACGGCCAGGGGCTTAGCGGGTTTGCCGCCCTGCAGATAAGTATACCGCGTGAAGACCCAGAGCTCTCCGGGCGTCCGCTCGAGCATGTACGGATACGCCAGTTGCCCGCGCGGCTGGCGGGCGATGACGACGGGCTTGGTCCATGTCTGGCCCTCGTCCTGCGAGAACGCGATCGACAGCTCTTCTCGATACCATGAGGCCGGGAACTCGAACGCCGGGCCGCCCGAGTTGCCTTTCGGCGCCTCCTTCGCGCCTTCGGCCTTGACGCGGTTCCAAACGAACGCGAGTCGGCCGCTCTTTAGTCTCAGGACCCAGCCCGGGGCGCTGCTGGCGTCCAAGCCGCTCGGCATGATCGTTCGCCAGTACTGTCCGCCATCGTCGGAATAGGCCTTCCAGAACTGGTCCAGGCTTGTGCGGATGAGCATCATCAAGCGCCCGTCTTTCAGCTCGACGACGGTCGGCTCGACCGCGCCGTCGTGGTGGCCGTGCCCGCCGAGGTCGATCAGGTTGCTCTGCTTCCACGTCTTGCCGTCGTCCTTACTGACGAACGAGCAGCACACCCACCGTCTCAGCGCCGGCACCAGGTGTTCCATGGTGGCCACCAGCCAGCCCTGCTTGGTCTGGATGAAGCCCATGAAGTCGGCGTTGTAGCCGTCCAGGAGGCGCTGCTTGTCGGTCCAGGTCTTTCCGCCGTCGGTGCTGCGGATGGCCCAGAGCTCGAGCTTGCACTCGGGCTTGGGCTCGCCCTTGGCGTTGTCCCAGGCCCATATGTAGTTGCCCATGTCGAGGTAGAGGATGACGAGGGCGCCCTTGTCCGTGCGCAGGGGCTGCCCGACGTGTCCGACGTGGTCGAGCTTCATGCCCGGGACGATCACCTCGCTCGCCTTCGTCCAGGTCTTACCGCCGTCGGTGCTGGTCTCGAGCACGTTGCCGGCCACGACCGTGAGCGTGCCGTCGTCCGATTGGATGAACGGTCCGTTCTTGGCGATGTCGAGCGGCTTGCACTTCGGGTGGATCCAGCGATCGGCCGTGCCGGGCTCCTCGGCCACGCAGGGGGCGGTCGTGGCGAGCGTCAAGAGCACCGCCAAACCGAGAGCAACGATTCCTGTGTTCATGTTCGAGTATCTCCTGTCTCTGTCGTCATGCATTGTTGTCGGGCCGCATCGCCTGGAGCTTGCCGTAGGTCAGGGTTCGCCAGAGCCATTCGATCGGACCGAAGCGGAATCGCGTCATCCAGAACGCGCTGAGCGGCACTTGTACCACGAAGAAGAGGACGACGCCCAGGACGATACCGAGGGGCGGGCTGATCCGGCCGAAGTATCCGAGGCCGTAGCCGTAGCAGATCGTCGTGCAGATCAGCGACTGGAACAGGTAGTTGCTGAGCGACATCCGCCCGACGGGGACGAAGAGCTTGATGAGGCGGGGCAGGACGCCGTTGGCCACCAGCAGGACGCCCCCGGCCGCATAGAACATCGTCAGCGTCGGGGCGCTGATGCCTCGACCCAGCGTGTACGCGACCCACTTCCAGGACGGCTCACCCATCGGCGTGGTGAGCTGGACGGCCAGGGCGACCAGGTTGCCGCCCACGCCGAGGACGAACCCCCAGATCGCCACCTGGCGGATCAGCGACCTGTGCTCGTCGAGGTTGCTCAAGATGCCGCGCCGACCCGTGTACACACCCAACAACATCATGGCGATGATGAGGGGGTATTCGTGATACGCGATCATGCCCGTCCAGATGACGTAGTCCTTGATCCTCCGCTTGAGGACCTCTCCATAGGTGCCGTGCGAGTACGTGTCGATGGACAGGCGTAGCCATTTCATGATCATTGACTGGAAAGTCGGTTGGCTCGTTGGTGCCGTTGTCGTCGTGGTGACGGGTGCGGATGGGGTCGTCGTCGCGGGCAATGTGGTTGTCTCGGCGACCGGTTGCGAGGCGGCGGGCTGCGCCTGGCCCGCCAGGGCCATGAGTAGGGGCAGTCCGCTGAAGGCGACGATCCAGATGATCGTGAAGACCAGGGCCCCTTTGAGCACGCCGCGCGGGGCCCGTTTCCGATAGAACAGCAGCACGATCCCCGTAATCGAATACGTGATCAGGATGTCGCCGGCCCAGAGGAACACGACGTGACAGACGCCGATGGCAAACAACGCGAGCAGCCGCCGCAGATAGACCTTGCCGAACCCCGCGCCGACCGCCTCGGCCTTACCCATCATGATCGACACGCCGAAGCCGAACAGGAATCCGTAGAGCGAGTAGAGCGTAAGCTGGAAGGACAGGTCGAGGAAGATGAACGTGCCGACGTTGAAGGGCTGCGTGGACGGGTCGATCCCGACGAACTCGAGATAGCTCTGGAAGTCCAGCGCGAAGGGGTGGCTGTAGTAGTAGAAGTTGCCCGTGAAGATGACGAGGATGGCCAGTCCGCGGAGGACGTCGACGGCGGCGATTCGCTGGCCGGCGGTGATCGGACCCATCCCGCCAGGCGAGGCGGCAGCCCCCCCACCGTGGTTCGGTGACTCGGTCGTCATGTGTCACCTCTTCGTTTCGACTGGAGTTGGCAAGGCGCCTCAACCGCCGCAAGGCGCGTCGCCATGATACCGGATCCGACGATCATGAAAAGCCTCCGGCCACGGGAATCGTGGCGAGGGAAAGAGGCTTCCGTCGCGGCAGGACGCGAGGCGAGCGGGCGGCGCACTTGAAAGCGCCGCCATCCGTCCGTTAGAGTCGCGGACATGCATCGCGATCTGGTCGCCGAGATCAACGCGGACGCCATCCGGCACAACCTGCGCCTGATCCGACAGGCGTGCCGGCCCGGGGTGCGGCTGTGCGTGGCCCTCAAGGCCAACGCGTACGGGCACGGCGTGGACGTGGTGGCGCCCGTTCTGGACGAGGCCGGCGTCGAGATGGTCGCGGTCGCGACGATCGGCGAGGCGCTCGAGCTGCGACAGTTGGGGTGGACCCGGGGCATCCTCTGCTTCGGTCCGACGTTCGCGGCGTGCACGCCGGAGGCCCGCGACGAGCGGATCGCCATCGCGGTCAAGTACGACCTGACGCCGACCGTGGTCGACGGCTACGGGCTGAGGGACCTGGATGCCGAGGCGGCTCGGCGCGGCCGGGTGGTGGACTATCACGTCAAGGTCGACACCGGCATGGGGCGGATGGGGATCGCGCCGGATACGGCCTTCGATTTGATCGTTCGGGCGGGGGATCTGAAGCACGCCCGGCTGGCGGGGGTGTACACGCACCTGGCCAGCGCGGACGAGGCCGACGTGGAGTTCGCCCGACACCAGCTCGCGTGGCTGACGAACCTGATCGAGCGGCTGGCCGCGGCGGGCGTCAAGGCGCCGCTGGTCCACGCGGCCAACAGCAGCGCGATCTTCATGCTGCCCGAGTCGCACTTCGACATGGTTCGTCCGGGGCTGGTCGTGTACGGGTGCCGCCCGAGCAAGCACTGGCCCGCTCACGTCGCGCTCGCCCCGGCCCTGAGGCTCCGCAGTCATCTCGTGCTGACCAAACAGGTGCCCGCCGGCCACTCGATCGGCTACGGGCGGACGTTCGTCACCAAGCGTCCCAGCGTGATCGGCATCGTGCCGGTCGGATACAACGACGGCTACGCCCGCAGCCTGAGCAACCGGGGCGTCATGGGCGTCGCGGGCGGCGATGCGCCCGTCGTCGGACGCGTCAGCATGGATCAGACCGTGCTGGACCTGACGGACCTGCCCGAGGCGCGCGTCGGCGACGAGGTGACGATCATCGACGATCGTCCGGGCCGGTGCAACACGGTCGAGGCCATCGCCGATCTGCTCGGTACCGTGCCGTACGAGGTGACGTGTCTGCTGGGCAACCGCGTCCATCGCGTCGCCGTCTGCCGCTCGAAACCTTCTTGCTCCCAGGAGACGCCAGATGCTCGAAGCGCTGTTTCAACTCCAGGCTGAACTCAACCGCCGCATCGGCATGGATACGGCCTCGATGAAGGACCACTTCGACCCGCAGGTGGCGGGGCGGTGGATCAACGACTACCTCGCGGCGATGGGCAACGAGCTGGAGGAGCTGCGCGACTGCACGTTCTGGAAGCACTGGTGCGCCGAGGCCCGCCAGGGCCGACGGTTCGAGCTGCACGATCTCCAGAACGCCCGGGTCGAGGTGATCGATATGCTGTTCTTCTGGATCAGCCTGGCCCAGTGCGTCGGGCTCGACGCCGCCGACGTCGCGGATCTCTACCGGCAGAAGCTCGGCATCAATCACGCCCGACAGGACCAGGACTACGCCATGTCGACCAAGACGGAAGACGACAACCGGACGGTCGTGCTGAATCCCGAGGGGTCGGCGCCGGACGATCCGGCGTGAGCTGCTCTCAGGAATGGTGATGAAACAGTAGGGGCAGGGTGGCCCGCCTCTTCAGAGGTGGGGGACTCGAATTCGAGTCGGAATTCGTGTCCCCCACGGCTGAAGCCATGGGCCACCCGGCGAAGGCTCATAGTGAGCGGACGGTTCATCCTCTTCGGAGGACGGCGTAATCGTGGCCCCGCGGGCCGCGAGGCGGTATCATGACGACCCTGTCTGCGTCTTCGGGCCGTTACGGCCGTGCGGAAGCCGGGTCGATCGGACGAGGTTACCAAGCGAGAGCTGATATGAGATGGATCGTTGACTGGCATGAGAACCATACCGTCCTGCGGTTCGAGGGCGACTTGATGATCGGGGCCACGCAGTTCTTCGAGACGGGCGTGTTGCCGTGGCTGGCGGTGCCCTTCGCGCCGATCATCCTCGATCTGAGCGATCTGAAGATCATCGTCTCGGCCGGCTTGGCCTCGCTGATCAAGATCCAGAACGCCGCATCCAGCGCCGACGTTCACGTCGTGCTCGTCCGGCCCGCGGAGGAGGCGTGGCAGGCCCTGAAGCTGACGCGGCTCGACCGGCTCTTTCCACACGCCGAATCGGTCAAAGAGGCCGTGACGCTCGTCAAAGGCAAGTCCTCGTGAGCTCACCGCATGGCACGCCACCGCTCACCGTCTTGTTCATCCCGAACCACGGGCTCCTTGTTCGACGAAGATCGTGCCCCAAAGCAACCCGATCCTGAGCCGGATTCGCTCCCCCGAGCCGAGTCGGGACGTCGAGCCGACCTGGCGGGCGTCGCGCTGGTGGCGATTCTGGCCTGCGTGGCGATGGCCCCGGCGCTTCGGGGCGGGTTCCTTCCGGGCGACGACGAGTACTTTGTCCTGCAGCATAGTTGCGTGAATCGACCCGGGCTGCTCAACGCCGTTCGTCTGTTCGGCATCGTACATCGAGACCTGTACCAGCCGTTGCCGATGCTGTCATTCGCCGTGGACACCGCCCTCTATGGCGGGCGCGCGTGGGGGTATCATCTGACGAATATCCTCTGGCACGTGCTGGCCGTGGTGCTGGTATGGGTCATCGTGCGAATCCGCTGGGAGCGGTGGTGGCTTGCGACGCTCGCGGCGTCGCTGATGGCGGTGCATCCGCTGGCGGTCGAGCCGGTGGCCACGATCACGGGGCGGTTCGTTCAGATGGGCGTGACGTTCTCGCTGGGCGCGGTCCTGGCGATGCTGCTCTGGTCGCGCCGGTCGACGGGTGAGAGCGGATGGCTGGCCGCGGCGGTGTTGCTGACGGCGCTGGCAATGATGAGCAAGGTCCAGCCGGCGCTGCCGATCCTGCTGCTGCTCGTGACGTACGGGCCTCGCCGGCGAATGGCCCGCGCATGGTGGACGGCGTGGGGGGCGCTGACGGGGCTCACGGCGGGGTTCGTCTTGCTGGCGTGGTGGACGACGTCACGGACGGGTTTGATGGACGCGGCGCAGGCGTCGCTGCCGGGGAGCGTAGCGAGTCGGGCGCTCTTCGGGTTGGGTACGTATCTGGCCAATCTGATTCGACCGACGAGGCTGTCGACTTGGTATCTGGTGCCGGTCGACTGGTCGTGGCAGCAGCCGCTGATCTGGGTCGGCGCGGTTGGGCTGGCGGGGTTGATCCTCGTGGCGGTGATCTGCCGCCTTCGCGGGCCGAGAGCGGCCTCGGTCGGTGCGGCCTGGTATCTGGCGGCTATCTCGCCTTGGCTGGCCGCTTCGAGCGCTCGGAACCTGATCGCCGCCGACCGGTACACGTACCTGGCCAACGTGGGGATCTGCGTGCTCTTCGGGGCGATCGCTTTGGCCGTGCTGGAGCGTCTGAGGCAGCGGTCGGCGCGTTCCGTCGACATCGCGTGCGCTGTGCTCCTAGTCGTCGCGGCAGTCGTGTTGGTCCCGGCGAGCTGGGCGCATGCGAGTCACTACCGCACGGGCCTGGACTATTATCGGCGCGTCGCGGAGCTGTATCCCGATTCGCGGTGGACGCATCTCAACGTCGGCTGGGAGCTACTTCGGGCGGGCCGGCTGGACGAGGCTGAGACCGAGGCGCGGGCGGAGATGGCGCTTCCGACTGGGGATACCCCTCGGGCGACGCGGCTGCTCGGGGCGATCGCCGAGAAACGGGGCGAGCCGGACCGCGCGCTGGCGCTCTATCGAGAGTCCGCGGCGAGTCTGCCCCATGATCCCGAGAGTCAGTACCGGCTGGCGGGCGTCCTGCACAAGCTGGGCCGCGCCGACGAGGCGGCCGCGGCGTACGAGAGCGCGCTGAAGCTGCACCCGGGGCATCTGCCCAGTCTGGAGGGGCTGACGCGGCTGCGCCAGAAGCAGGGCCTGTTGAGCGAGGCCCGTGACGTGCTGTATCGGATCCTCGAGATCAATCCTCAACACACCGACGCGCTGACGCGGCTGGGGACGATCGAGCTGGCGCGGAGGAACTACCTCGCGGCGGAGCGCTGCTTCCGGCGGGCGATCGAGATCGACCCCAACAGCCTGCAAGCGAGGACCAATCTGGCCGTCGTCCTGACGCAGACCAATCGGCAGAACGAGGCGCTCCGTCAGTACGAGGAGGTGCTCAGCCTGGACCCGGGGTTCGTCTCGGCCCGTCTGAACCGCGCGGGTCTGTACCAGGGGTGGGGTCAGAATGAGCAGGCCGCCGAGGACTACCGGGCGATCCTGTCGTCCGATCCCGGGTGCGTGCCGGCGCTCCAGGGCCTGCAGGACGTCATGCTGAAGGTCAATCCGCAGGAGGGTCCGCAGGGGGCGGTGCGTCTCTGGTCGGTGGCGATCAAGCTCGCCGGCCCGCACGCCGAGCTTCTGGCGGGTCTGGCCTGGGCCCAGGCGCTGGCGGGTATGGACGCCGAGGCCGAGCAGACCGCCAAGGACGTACTGGCCAAGGACGAGAGTCAATCGACCGCTCGTCTGGCGCGGGTGCTGACGGGGCTGCACAAGGGCAACGACCGGGCGGCCATCGAAGCGTTTGATGCGGCGTGCGGCAAGCATGGGCTCACGTGGCTGGAGGAGCTCGACCGGGCCGGTCAGGCCATCAGCGCCTACGGGCTGCAGCATCCCAAGGAGCCGCTCGCGTACTTCCTGCTGGGGCGGATCATGCTCGCCAGGAACAACCCTCCCATGGCCGAGCGGACGTTCGACGAGCTGAAGAAGGTCTCCCAAGACGCCGTCTGGCAAGAGCGGATCGACCGGGCGATGTCGAGCTACCGCGCGAGCACGCAACCCGCCCCCGCAACGAGCCCGACGACGCGCCAAACGCCGAGCACGACGACGACCGCTGCTGAGTAAACCCCCCGAGTTGCCGTACGCCACTACGTAGTGTTTCGCCTTTTGTCGTTCGTACATCGTCCTTCCGCTGCTGCCCTCGGGGGCAGCAGGCGGTATGATGCCCGGGTCATGTCCACCGAAGCGCCGATCGATGGCGACCTCTTCTGCCCACGGTGTCAGTACAACCTTCGCGGGCTCGAGGGCGATCGCTGCCCCGAGTGCGGAGAGGTCTTCGACCGCACGACGCTGCACGTCTCGCGAATCCCCTGGGTTCACCGAAAACAGGTTGGCCGATTCCGCGCCTACTGGCGGACGGTCTGGCTGGTCGTGTTTCGGACGGGCGAGTTCTGTCGCGAGTTTCAGCGACCGGTCAGCTATCTGGCCGCCGAGCACTTCCGCTGGACTACGATCCTCCACGCGCAGATCGCGCTGCTTCTGGCGTACTGGCCGGCGATGCACTTCCTCTTTAGACGCTGGGCGATCGCCTACGGCGTCCTGGACGCGCCCACGGTATCGATCGGTCTTTTCGGGCTGGTTCAGATGTCGCTGTTCTTTTGCCTGATCGGGCTCACCGGCGTGCCGTCCTGGCTGCTGCACCCCAGGCATCTGCCCGTTGACCTGCAGAACCGCGCCGTGGCTATGAGCCTCTATGCCTGCGCGCCGCTCGCATGGATGCCCGCCGCGCTCGCCATCGTCGCGCTAGGTATCCTCCATGGTTCCGTAACAACGCAGATGGGTACGCTCCAGGTCATCTCGTGGTTGCCGGTGGGCGTGACGGGGACGGCCGCGGGCCTTCTGTTGCTGGCCCCCTGCTGGGTGGTCTTGATGCGACTAGCGACCATGCGCGTTCCAAAGAGCGTCCGCCGAGGGTTCGACATGGGCGCGTTCGTGCCGGTCCTCTGGGGGCTGGTGGTCCTACTCACCTGCCTTGTCATTCCGGCGGTGGTCATCTACATCGTGATCTTCGTCGCGAGCCTTTCCTAAGGGAAACATGTGTGCCATTCGATGACTCGCTGGAAGGAGTTCCCGTGTCGATCCAGGAAGAACGGGAGGTCCGGGCACTGCCGGCGAGTTCCATTCGAGCAGAACCGGCCGCCGTCGTCCGTCCGGTTCATGCCGATGCAGTAGAGTGCTGCCGGACTGCCGTCGGGACGGTATCGGACCTGGCAACCCTTCGGCGAGAATGGATCTTCGGGCAGGTGTGGCAGATACGCAGGCACCAACGATTGCAGGTCCTCGGGGCGACGTCCGCGGTCTAGCTCGTACCGGCGGATCGCCAACGCGAGGCACGCCATTCGTCGCATGGACAGGACCACGAAGTACCAGCTTACGTACGGGGGAATACCCTCGCGATGGCGCCAGAACGGCCGGGCGCACTGGTCCATTCCCAGGAGAGCGGGCGCCTCTGCCTCCGGCCATTCGCGCAGATCAGGCCAGCGCCCCTGTCGTACGAAACCGAGCCAGTCGACGAGGTATCGGAGCGTTCGGGCCGCGTCGAGCTTCGCCATCGGCGTGATCATGCCAAGAGCAACGCGATCACAGACGCTCCTGGGAGGGTCAATGAGCCCGAACAACACGCTGCTGGACCCGTCGAGCCAACGGCCGTAGTTATCAACGAAGCCGTAGGGGACGCGCAGAAAGACCTCGAACGCCGACTCGCGGAATGCTTCCTCGTCCATGAGGTGCCGGACGAGTTCCTGGATGATCTCGGGACTCGCGGGATGCGAACCGGTTCCGTCGCCGTCCGCCGATCGGCCGATCCGCAAGTCCGAGCAGATCATCTCAATCGTGACGAAGGCATCATGGAAGCATCCGATCGACCTAACGCCGGAGCCGGGCGTATTCATCGCGGCCGCGATCGCCAGCGCGTCGCGGATCGACCGCACCGCGCCGGCGTCGTCGCCCTGCCAGTGCTGGTGAACGGCCGAGACGCACAGGAGCATCGCAAGGTCTTGCCCCAAGGCATATCCCGTCCACAGTGCCTCGGGGCGTTCCTCCCAGAGGCCCGACCAGTCCGCTTGGGAGCATTGCCGGATCCGTCCGGCTAACCCGCGGGCCTCCGTGGTTGTGTCGAAGAGCCCCCGGATCTCCGCCCGTCGTCTCGCGTAGCGGTCCGGATGCTTGGCCAACTCTCGGAGCAGCTTGGCCTGATCGGGCGTCAGCGCCATGGCCAAAGCCGCTTGGTCAATGGCCAGCACAACGTTGTTCTCACGGGGAACGGCCTCATACCGGAATCGCGAGCGCGCAGCGGACATCCGGAGACGCTGGAGCCGCGCGGTTTCGGCATCGAGCACCGAATCCGCGTACAGCCCCCATAGCCACCGATGCACGATCAGGAGAACGATCAGCGCGATGGTTCCCACGCCGATCCGCTTGAGCCAACGAAGACGCGGCGGGATCGGCACGGCCTCGGTCGGTACTGACATGGCCTCATGCGTCGTCATGGTCCAGGTGCCTATCCAGCGGCGCGGTCGTCGCAGAGGGTTCCGTACTCACAGCCCGTGAGACGCGACCGTGCACCCGTAGCAATGTGGGTATTGTAGCCTGATGCGGCGGCCGAGTCGCTTGGAGGGCCGGTAGGCGGAGGAGTCGTCGGATCACGTGCATCGGCAATTGGGGGGAGGACTTGGCAGCGCACAGAAAGCGGCGTCAAGCCCCACCGGGGCAGGCCGCTCGCACTCCATACTGCGCCGTGCGTTCTCCCTTTTCGTCCTTTGTCCTTCGTACTTCGTCCTTCCACCGCTGCCGTCGGGGGCAGCAGGCGGTATGATGCCTGCGTCATGTCAGCCCAAGCGCCGATCGATGGCGACCTGTTCTGCCTGCGGTGCCAGTACAACCTTCGCGGGCTGGCGGACGATCGCTGCCCCGAGTGCGGGGAGGCGTTCGATCGTTCGACGCTGCACGTCTCGCGAATCCCCTGGGTGCATCGCGACGAGATCGGGCGAATCCGTGCGTATTGGCGGACGGTCTGGTTCGTCACGTCGAGGACGAGCCGCTTCTGCGACGAGATGATCCGCCCGGTGGACTATCGCGCGGCGCAGCGATTCCGAAGGGTGACCGTGTCATTGGCGTACGTCCCGTTTCTCGCTCTAGCGTTGGTCCTGTACGCTATGCCGACGTCGCCGTTGGGTCCGACGATCGTCGAGGCCCGCGAGCTGGTCTGGCCCGTCGTTGCCGTGGCCGTCGGCGTGCTGCTTTCACTCGCCGCCATGACGGGCATACCCGGCTACTTCCTGCAGCCACGTGCCGCGCCAATCGAGCAGCAGAACCGGGCGATCGCGCTGAGCTACTACGCCTGCGCGCCGCTGGCGTGGCTGCCGTTGGGAGCGGCGCTGGCCATCGGCGGCTATTTGACGCGTGAGATGCTGAACGTCCCATACGCCGAAGCCACGATTCTGGACATGGTCGTCGCTTTCGTCGTCCTCGTGGGCGCTCTCATGTGCGCTCTGCTCCCCGTGACTTGGTTGGCGGGGCTCATCGGTTTGGCAGGACGCTTGCTGCAGGGACATCTCGCGCGGGTGTGGGTCTTGGGGTTCTTGGTGCCGTTGTCCTGCGTGGTCGCGTGCGCAATGATCCTGTGTGCTATGCTATTCTCGGTCGGCTATGTCTTCCTGATATTGGGCTCACTTCGCTGACGTCGGGTGAGAAGTGCTCGCTTCGTGTTTCGCCGAAGTTGGCAGGGATGTCGATCCCCTCTGCTCGTGGCGGCGGCGATCCCCGTCGAGGAAGAGCACGAGATCGGCGGCGTAATGGTCAATGAACCCGTACGCATTGAGCACGAACTTGCCGCCGTCATCGACGCCGTCGAGGTTGACGCTGTAGAGGACGGGCGGCGTGCCCTCGGGCCGGTAGCCTATGTTCCTCAGCGTCGAGGCATAGGGATCATTGGGGATCGACGCGAGATACTCAGGCACGAGCTCACCGAGTCGCTCCGGCCGGCGCCCATGATCGATCGCATACAGCCGAATCGCCAGTGCGATCGCCGCCATGCGCGTCATGGAGGCCGCGCTGCGATGCTGCCGTCCGGCGCTGTCGGCGAAGGTCTCCATATAGCGGAACGGGCGCGACAGGGACTCCCAGACCGAGTAGCTCGGCGGCGACGGCGGGAAGCTCGGTGGCGCGGACGGTGGTATACTTCGCGGCGCGAACGCCGGCCACGTTAACGGCTCCGCTGCTTCGATCCATCGCGTCTCACGTCGAATGATCCTGATGAGATTCAGTTGCGCCACCGGACCGAGCAGCCCGGGGAACGTGTTCACGAGACTGCTGAGCGAAACCGGCGCCACACCCGACGATCCGAAGCCAAACGCCTTGGCGGCCTCGATATCCACCGCCCGCTCGCCGAGACACGTCCAGACAAACCCGAACCGCTGCGCCACGGAACCCTCATCGAGGATCTCCACGATGAGGCGCCCAACCGCTTCACGCGAGGCCGGGGCCGGGCGAGCGCCGCTCACTGGCGCGCCCCCCGCGATCTCGAGCGTCGCGCTGATATCCTCAATCGTCCGTGCACTGAGCTGGTTGAGCGACGCCGCGACAAGATGATTGAGCATCTTCGGGCGCCGATCCGTATGTCGAGCCAGAGCGAAGATGTCGGCAAGCGTTTCGACCGCGTCGGCATCGTTGCCGATCGAATGGTCGTACAGGACCACCAGGGCCAGCAGCTTGGCCAGATGGCGAGCCTGTGCGAGGCGGTTCAACACCGTGGGCGCGCCCCGCAGAGGCGCCCCCCAACCCGCGGACGGAAGCGACCGCGCCTTCCGGGTGAGCGATCGGGCCTCGGCCGTGGCCACCAGGAGCTCGCGGACCTCGTTGGGGCTTCCCGAAACGACCTCATCCCAGAATCGCATCCCGCCGTACAGCTCAACCTGCTCGGCCTCGAGACCTGCGAGCATCCGCCCAACCCGGTCGTACAGCGGCGCCGCGTTCTCCGCATCCGGCAGCGGCGGCGGGGCGAAGTCCTGGACCTCGACGGGCCCGCCGGCGGCGCGAAGACAGTCGATCTCCACCTGCAGCCGTCGCCCGGCCTCATACCCCCACCAAGCGCGCAGCCCCACCAGCGCGACAAGCCAGATGACCACAACGACGCCGATCCGCTTGAGCCACCAGAAGCGCGGCGGGATCGGGACGGTTTCGGTCGATTCGGGATGGGTTCCATCCTCCGTCATTTCGGCGGTCTCTCGTCGGCCTTTCGCGAGGTCGTCGTGGGGCCGGGGCGGCTTGTGGGCTCCTGCACGCGCGGGCGGTCGCCGTTGAGGAAGAAGGGCAGATCCTTGGCGTCCTGGTCGAGGTGGCCCTTCTCGTGAATCGCGAACGCGCCCCCGTCGTCCACGCCGTCGCTGTTGATGCTGTAGATGACCGGCGGCGTGGCGTCGGGTCGGTATCCGATCTTCCGGCCATCGGCGGCAAACGGGTCGTCGGGCACGGCGGGCAGATACTTCGGGACGAGGGCTTCGAGCACCTTGGGCCGATGCCCGTGGTCGAGCTCGTACAGCCGAATCGCCAGGGCCGTCGCGGCCATCCGACGCAAGGCGAGACCTCGGAAGTGTAGAAGGCAGATCCGATCGTATTGCCACAGGAGGCTCGCCCCGACGCACCGTGTCAGGATACCGAACGACGACGTAACCTCCCCCGCAGGCGGAGTCATCGCCTTGAGCGCCGGCCAGGTCCCCTCGCCCGCCGCCTCAACCCAACCCGTCGCGAAGCGGAGCATCCGGAGCGCATCCCAACGAAATACTGGCCTCGCAAGGCGGATCGCCCTCTTGTCCTGCAGGCCAAGAGGACGTTTCGAGCCGTCGCCCGCAAAATCGAGATCCGTATTCCCGTTGATAATGCACGTGACGGCGTCAAGGAGCAGCATCCGTTCGCTGTAGAGCGCTCGGATCAGCCCCTCGCGCGCGGCGCCCTCCTCGAGTAGCGCGACAATGAGCCCGGTCACTTGAGTCCGCGTTGCGGCCCGAGCCGCGGCGCCCGCCGCGGGTTCGTTCTCGGAGACTCTTAGGTCGAACGATATGTCCTCGATGCTTTGCGTGCCCAGAGCGCTGAAGCTGATGGAAACAAGGTGGAAGATCAACGACGAATGCCCGTCGACGTGGCCGGCCAGCGCCAGCAGGTCTCCAACGCAGGCTAGCGCCTCACCGTCGTCGGCTTTGTAGTGATGCCACAGCGCCGCAACCGCCAAGGCCCTGCCTAATGCACGAACGTCCGCAACATCGGGCGGGATCGAGATCACCGGGCTGCGGAAGCGGAGTCCCCAATCGCTCTCGGGCAAGCCTCGCGCCTTGCGCACCATCGCCAGCGGCTCGGCGATGATCTCCATGAGGCCCGCCGCCTCTTCCCGCCGCTGGCCAATGGTCTCGGGGGAGACGATGAATGCTCTGGCGAGTTCGTTCGTCTCGCGCATGTTGGGCCGGAGCAGTTCGGCCGCCCGTTGCATCGCTAGCGCGCCGTTGCGCTCGTCGGGCACGGGCGGTTGATCGAAATCCCCCGGAAGGATCGGCTGTCCCGCGGCCTTATACGCGTCGATCTGCCGCTGCAGGCTCTTTGACATGTATCGGCCGTATCCGTACCACACAAGCGGCGGCACGACGGTGACGGTTGTCACGAAGATGCTGATCCGGCGGGCCCAGCGTTGCCGCTTCGCGGCATGGTCTGGCGGCGTGTCACGGTCCAGCGGTCCGACGCCGGTCATCGTGCATTCCTCCTCCGTCTGCAAGCTGCATCTGAAAGACAGGGCAACGCGGTCATTGTAGCTCAGCGGGGGCGCCTTGGCCCGCCACCTTCGGGGTTAGGACGGAAAGCGGCGTCAAGCCCCAACGGGGCAGGCCGCCCGCACTCCGTATTGCGTTGTGCGTTCGCTCTTTCGTCCTTCGCTCTTTGCACTTCGTCCTTCCGTTCGACGCTTGCGGTCCCGGCTGGTTTGGTAGAATGAAGCCCGGCGACAGCGGGGCTCGCTTGCTGGGAGGATTCGGACGGTGTCGGATTATCTGGCCCTTGACGACGATCGGCTTTTGTCGGCGTGTGACGTTCACACGTACCGCGCCAGCGGCCCGGGGGGTCAGAAGCGGAACAAGACGTCGTCGGCCGTTCGGATCCGGCATCGGCCGACCGAGCTGACCGTCGTGGCGACCGAGAGTCGCTCGCAGCACGAGAACCGCGCCCGGGCGATCCGCCGGCTCCGCGAGGCGATCGCGCTGAACGTTCGCCGTCCGGTCGAGCTTGACGGGTTCGAGACGCCGGAGCCCGTTCGCGCGTGCCTTGGGCGCGACGGGCGGTTGCATGTGGGGCGAAAGGACGAGCGGTATCTGCCGGCGGTGCAGGCGATCCTCGACGTCTTCGACGCCGCGGACGGGCGCATCGCCGAGGCCGCACAGTTGCTGGAGCTCACCACCGGGGGGCTGTCCTCGTTCCTGGCGCACGACGGCAAGCTGCTCGCCGCGGCGAATCAGATCCGTCGGGCGCACGGGCATCATCCGCTCCACGCTTGAACGCCGGCGCTGCCCTTGCCAAATCCGCCCGTTTCGACGATCCTGCAAAGTCTATGAGACTGTTCGGACGAGAACCACGCAAGCCGCTCGACCCCGACGACGTGCGGATGAGCTTCGGCGAGCACCTGGAGGAGCTCCGCAGTCGAATCATCCGGCTCCTGCTCGGCGGGCTCGTGGGCATGGTCGGCTGCTTCATCTTCCGCGAGCAGATGATGAAGCTGATCCTCTGGCCGCTGGATCTGGCCCTCAAATACCAGGGGCTGCCCACCGAGATCCAGGTGATCGACCCCACGGAGACGTTCGTGGTGGTCATGAAGATGTCGATCTACTGCGGCCTGATCATAACGGCCCCGTACGGGCTCTATCAGCTCTGGGCGTTCGTGGCGGCGGGGCTGTACCGGCACGAGCAGCGCTTCGTGCGCCAGTTCTTCCCGATCTCGGTCGTCCTGTTCACGGTGGGCGTCGTCTTCTGCTTCACGATCGTCATGCCGATCGTCTTCAGCTTTCTCATCGGGATCAGGAGCTGGATCCCGATGCCACGCGCGGAGGACAACTGGATCACGGACATGCTCATCGGCAGGCCGACCGCCACGCAACCGGTGACATCGGCTCCGGCAACGCCGATGGCCTTGCCGATCCTCATGCAAGACCCGCCCGACGCCAAGCCGGGCGAGGCCTGGATCAACCCGGAACGCAAGCAGATCCGCGTCCGCATGCCGGATGGGATCAGTACGTTTCCGCTGACGCCGGAGGAGGGCGAGTCGTTCGTCAGGCCGATGCTGACCTTGTCGTTCGTCATCAGCTTCGTCACCCGCCTGGCGCTGGGGTTCGGCCTGGGGTTCCAGGTGCCCATTGTCGTCGTGCTGCTGGCGATGACGGGGATCGTGTCCGTGGCGACCATGGCGTCCGTTCGGAAATACGTGCTTCTGGTCATGGTGACGGTGGCGGCGGTCGTCACGCCGCCGGACGTGACGAGCCAGATCCTTCTGGCCGTCCCGATGTACCTGCTGTACGAAGGGGGGCTCCTGGCGGCCAAGGTGGTCGTCCGGCGACGGATGGAGGAGCAGGCCGCGGAGGGGGGGTAGTGGCCCGCCGAACCGCGAAGAGCCAACCGATGTTCGAGCCGACGCGGCGGCGCGTTCGAGCCATCACCCGTCGGCTCGAGAAGGCCCACGGCCCCCGCCCGTGGGACCCCGAGGGCGATCCGCTCGGGGGCCTGATCGCCACGATTCTCTCGCAACACACGAGCGACACCAACTCGCACGCCGCCTATGCCGAGCTGCGCCGACGATTCCCCACGTGGGAGTCCGTGCTGGGGGCCACGCCCAGGCAGATCGAGCAGGCCATTCGCCAGGGGGGGCTTGCCAAGCAGAAGTCGGTCCGGATCAAGGCGATCCTGGCCGAGATCCGCGACGAGCACGGGCGACTGGGGCTGGATTTCCTGGCCCACTGGCCGATCGACAGGGCGGTCGAGTATCTGTGCCGGTTCAACGGCGTGGGGCGTAAGACCGCCGCCTGCGTGCTGATGTTCGAGCTGGGCCGGCCGGTGCTGCCGGTCGACACGCACGTCCATCGGCTGGCCAAACGGCTGGGCCTGATCGCACCCGACACGTCGGCGGACCAGGCCCATGACGCGTTGCAGGCGATCTGTCCGGACGAGCTGGTCTGGCCCTTCCACGTCCTGCTGGTCACGCACGGCCGGCGAATCTGCAAGGCCCGGGAACCCGAGTGCGGGGCATGCTCGCTGAGAGACATCTGCCCGACGGGGATTCGGGCCGGTTGGGATGAGTGTTAATCCGTTAACATATAGACGCACGATTGTTGCTCTCTTGACACCCTGGACGGTTCAGGTAGACTGCGAGATGTTAAGTCATTAACAGTATGGGTGCCTGATGGTGGATCTCAGCGATCGAGAGCTCTTGATTATGCAGGCCTTGTGGCGGGACGGGCCGATGACGGCGCAGGGTATCCAGAACGCCCTGCCCGCCCGGCTCGACAACAGCACCGTCCGCACGTTCCTTCGGATCCTCGAGGCCAAGGGCCACGTTGCGCACGACCGCCGTGGACGGGCCTTTGTCTTCAGGGCTCGCACGCCTCGCGACCGCGTCGTTCGGAAGGCGGTCGATCAGCTTCTAACGCACTTCTTCGACGGGTCGATCGAAAACCTGATCCGATGGACCGGGGCCTCCCGACCTTCATCGACGCGTAGGCCAAAGACGCGAGGTCCAGCCCCGCCAAGCGCCGCGCCGGCGGAGTCGCCTCACGTGGTCGAGGAATCACCTTCCCCGACCTCGCCAGATGGGGAGAGCTGGCTCCTATAGAACGGCCAGCAGCGGGATCCTATCCTCGACGCCTACTCCCGTACCGGGCGCTTGGTTCGCCACTGCGGGAACGTGCTGTCTCCGGTCGCGCGCGGCGGGGCCAAGCAGGCATGGAGTGTCCGCTGTATAAACATGTTGCGCGATCTTGCCCGGACTACGGGGCCCGGGTATCGTGCTTTGGTTCTTCTGACTACTGTTTGGAGCCTGGGGGGCATTGGAGGATAGGCGAGCGATGAGTCAACCTAAAGAACCCAACCGCCGTGACTTCTTGAAGCGAACGGCGGCCGTGGCCGGGGCGGGCCTGGCAACGGTGAAGTCCCCGCGTCTGGCGCGGGCGTCGGCGAGCGAGCGGGTCCGCATCGGCGCCATCGGCACCGGCGGCATGTGCAATCACCACCTCGGCCAGCTCATGAAGCTGAAGGAGGAGGGGCTGTGCGAGGTGACGGCGGTCTGCGACGTCTTCAGCAATCGCTTGGAGGCGGCCGCGGCCAAGACCGGCGGCAAGCCCTACAAGAATTGGAAGGACGTCATCAACTCCAAGGACGTCGACGCCGTCCTGATCGCCACGCCGGACCACTGGCACGCCCCGATGACGATCGCCGCGGCTAAGGCGGGCAAGGACATCTACTGCGAAAAGCCCATGACCCACTGGGACCAGCTCGACCTGGCCAAGCAGGTCGTCGAGGCGGTGGCCGAGAACAAGCGGGTCATGCAAGTGGGCACCCAGTTCATGTCCGACGATGTCTGGGACCTGGCCAAGGCCAACCTGGCCAAGCTCGGCAAGATCATCCACGTCCAGAGCAGCGACTGCCGGAACGGCCCGATCGGCTGCTACTCGCCCAAGAGCAACGACCCGGCCGCGGTGCCGGGCAAGACGCTCGACTGGGACATGTGGCTGGGCTGCGATGAGACGCGCGTCCCGAAGCGCCCCTACGAGCCCGGGCGGTTCTTCGCGTTCCGGTCGTTCTGGGACTACTCCGGCGGCGTCGGGACCGACTTCTTCCCGCACATCCTGACCCCGTGGGTCAGCACGCTCGACCTGAAGTTCCCAAAGCGGATCGTCCAGGCCGGCGGGCAGTACTACTGGGACGACGGGCGCGAGGTCGCCGACATCGTCAACATGTGCCTGGACTACGAAGGCGGCCCGACGGTCATGGTGCTCGGAGCCCTCGCCACGGACCAGAACCTGCCCTGGCTCATTCGAGGCCAGAAGGCGGCGTTCGAGTTCAACGGGCCGAGCAGCCCGCTGAAGATCGTCCCGGAGAAGGCGGCCGGCGGCGGCGAGACCACCGAGCTCAAGGGCAAGCAGCACTGGGACACGATTCCGCACTGGCGCGACTTCCTGTCGTGCGTCAAGACGCGGAAGAAGACGCGGAGCCACGAGGAGCTGGGCTACCGCGTCATGGTCGCCCTCAGCGCGGGCATCAAGAGCTACCGCTCGGGCAAGGCGATGACGTTTGACGCCGGCTCGGGAAAGGTGTGCGAGATCTAGAGAAGCGAAACGGGAGACGGAGAGGGATTCCCCCGGGGTCCCTCTCCGTTTCCATTTCCTGACGGACTCGCCCCAGTGCGTGGCCCACCGTCGAGGAAACGCACCGTCCGGCGCCGGCTGTTCGTTCGGCCATTCCCGGAAGCTGCGGATCCAACCCGTCGACGACAAGCTCTACATCACATACCATTACCAGCGCCGGCGTCAGCGCCGAACACCCTATGAGACGCCCTGAGTTCTAACGATGAAGGAACGCCCCGGACGCTTCAATCTGCCTGCGGTGCTGGCGCTCTGCGTTTGCGTGCTGGGCGTCGTGGGCCTGACCGCCTGGCGAGCCTGGTTCGATCCGGCGATCCCGTTCCTGTCAGAGAAGCTCCCCGCCGAGTGGATCGTCTATCCGACGCCCTGGCAACTGACCGCGCGCCAGGTCAAGGAGCGCCGAGTCCGCTTCCGCAAGACGTTCGCCCTACCCGCCCGGCCGCAAGAAGGCCGCTTGCGATTGAGAGCGTTTCGCGGCTACTGCCTGTGGATCAACGACAAGCTCGTCGGCGGCGCCGAGGACCTGGCCGGCGGGTGGAAGGACGTTCAAGAGCACACCGTCGGCGATCTGCTCGCTCCGGGCGAGAATCGGATCGAGGTCGAGGTCAGGCACGTCACGGGACCGCCGGCCCTGTGGCTGGTCCTGCAAGCGGACGGGACCACCATCAAGACGGACCCGACATGGGAGGCACAGACCGAGCGGTCCGACTGGAAACCCGTCCGCCTGGCCACCGAGCCGATGCGCCATCCCATCACGCGAACCTCGCCGTCGGTCGCCGAGGGGTGGAAGAGCGTCGGATACGTCGTGGCACTGTGGGCGTGCGTCGCCGTCGTCCTGACCGTCATCGGCGGGTATTGGGCGTGGCGACGCACGCGCCGCCGGACCGATGCCGACGAGGTACCGGCCGAACGGGATATGCCCCGAAGCGCCGAGCGGATCCTCCTTGGCCTCGTCGCGGTTGCCTGGGTAGCCCTCTGCGCGAACAACGTCTATCGCCTGCCGCCCGTCGCCGGCTTCGACGCGCCCGCTCACATGGACTACATCACGTTCCTGCAGACGCACAAGCGGCTGCCGCTGGCCAGCGACGGGTGGGAGATGTACCAGCCGCCGCTCTACTACGTGCTCAGCGCGACCGGCGCGGCGATCGGTCGCGCCGCTGGCTGGGCCGACGCCGAGACGAGCGTCCCGAAGCTGATCAGCATGATCAGCGGACTGGCGGAGGTCATCCTCGTCTGGCTCGTGTTGCGTATCGTGTTTCCTGACTCGGCCCGGACCCGCTGCGCGGGCTTGCTGCTCGCGGCGGCCATGCCGATGAATCTCTTCATGTCGCAGTATCCCTCCAACGAGCTGCTCTCGGTCGCGTTGGTCACCGGAGCGCTCGTCCTGGCGCTGCGGATCATCCGCGGCGATCGCGCCGGTTGGCGCGCCTATGCGCTCCTGGGCGTCGTGCTGGGCCTGGCCATGCTGGCCAAGCATACGGCCTTCCTGGCCCTCGTCGTGATCCTTACGGTGCTGGCCGCGCGCGCCGTGCTCGACGGCGCGGGGCCAAGGCGATCCGGGCTCGTCGGCGTCGGGGAGGTCGTATTGGCCGTGTTCGTGGTGTCGGGCTGGTTCGGCATCCGAAACTGGATCCACTTTAGAAACCCCCTCGTGGGCAACTGGGACCCCGTCAGCGGAAACGCCTGGTGGCAAGATCCCGGCGTCGGCACGTGGGACTACTACACGCGGTTCGGGGGATCGCTCACCGAGCCCTTCCATAGCTGTCTCTACTCCTACGGCGACGCGATCTACTCGACGATCTGGGGCGACGGCATGTGCGCCGGCATCGCCGACACGCGCTTCCGCCCGCCGTGGCATTACGATCTGATGGCGGTCGGGTTCTCGCTGTCGTGGCTGCCGACGCTGCTGATCGCGATCGGCCTGATCGCCGCGGTGGTTCGATGGGTTCGCGCCCCCGCGTCGAGCTGGGCGGTGCTCGTCGGGCACGCGCTGCTCGTGGGCTTCGCGGTCTTCTACATGACGCTCAAGCTGCCTTACTACGCCCAGGCCAAGGGCTTCTACGGACTAACGTCGATGGCGTGCCTCTGCGCGCTGGGCGCGTGGGGTTTCGACCTGGCTCGACGCGGGCTCGGGCGCGTCGGTGTGATCTTGTGGGTGCCGTTGCTGGTCTGGGCGCTCAACGGGTACGCGTCGTACTTTGTTTGGCCGCGCGACGCACAAACGCACTGCGACCTCGGCGAGGTCTTCGCCTTCCAGGGCAAGCCCGAGCGCGGCATCGCCCACTTCCGCGAGGCCCTCGAGCGCGACCCCTCCATGGTCATTGCCTATGATCGGCTCGGCGGGCTCTACAGCAACCTAGGCCGATATGCCGATGCCAGACGGGCGTGGGAAGAGGGGCTGCGGCGCGACGAGGGCAAGCTGGACATGCTGAACAACCTCGCGTGGCTGCTGGCCACATGTCCCGACGCCTCGGTCCGCGATGGGGCCTCGGCCCTAAAGGGGGCGCGCCGGCTCTGCGAGGCGACGCGCGGCGAGAACCCCATCGCGCTCGACGCCCTGGCCGCCGCACAAGCGGAGGTCGGCAAATTCGACGACGCGCTCAGGACCATCGAGCAGGCGATCCCACTGGCACAGGCGCAGGGGCTGGGCAATCTGGTAGACGGCATGACCCAGCGAGCCGCCCTCTACCGGCTCGGCAAGCCCTATCACCAACCCGCCAAGTAGCCGGTTCCGAAGGTGTGCGATCAACTCTTCCGCTTGCCGGACTTCGGGGACTTGGGCTGCGGTCGTTTGTTGAGCGCGCGATCGAGCTGGCGAAACGCCTGTTTGAGGCGGAGCTCGTTTTCGACCATCGCGATACGGACGTAGCCCTCGCCGTTCTCCCCGAACGCGCGACCCGGGGCCAGGGCGACCTCCGCCTCGTCCATCATGTCCATGCAGAACTGGATCGAGTCGCGACCCGCCAGGTGCTTGTCGGGCACGCGCGCCCAGACGAACATGCTGGCGAGCGGCTTGTCCGCCGGCCAGCCGATCCGCTCGAGCCCCTCCATCAGCACGTCGCGACGCTTCTGATAGATCCGGGCTTGGCGGCGGACGTCGTCGTCGGCCGTCCGCATCGCGATGATGCTGGCGATCTG
>JAFGLZ010000220.1 GCA_016927755.1 Phycisphaerae bacterium | reverse complement strand
CCCGCCAGCCGATACGACACCCCCGCGATCGCCGTGTCGAGATCGAGCGAGCGCTTGTAGTCGGCCGGCGCGCCGGCGTGCCCGTCAAACTCGAATCGCAGGTCGCCCAGCGTCTGATACGAGCCGTAGTCGACGTACGCCCCCGTGCCCTTGTTGGAGCCGACCCCCTTGCACACCATCGTCTTGACCGCAAGCTGAGCCGCCCTGGTGAATTTCTTCTCGGCCAGAAGCTGTCGAACCTTGCCGAGGTTCTCCAGCGAGGCCGGGTTGTCCGCGTCCTGCGGCCCGCCCGACCACAGGCTATCCTCGTTGAGCTGAATCCGCTCCCGCCCCACGCCGCCGAAGACCATCCCGCCCAGCCGGCCGTTACCGACGGGCAACGCCTCGACCCACCTGGCCGCGGGCCTCGTGTACCACAGGACAAGGTCCTCGGATGGCGCGCTCGCCGCCCCGAACGAACTACTGCTCAACGTCAGACACATCATCATCAGCTCGACTCTCATCGAAGGCCTACGCCTCCCAATCGAACGCCACCACACCGTCCAATCCGCCGTCGAGTTCAGGGAAGATCATCTGCTTGACCACCTCGTGATCCGGATGCGGCAGATACACGTCTCGGGCCTTGGCGTCGACGAACGTCATGATGAACCCGTGCGTGAAGCCCTTGTTCAGGCCCTCGCCGCTCGAATACGCCCCGCCGGAGAAGTCCAGAATGCCCGGGATCTTGTCCCCAAGGCCCCTCAGCGCCTCGAAGATCTCGCCCACCTTCGCCGGCGTCGTGCTCGACTTGAACCGCAACAAGACCGCGTGCTTGATCTGTGCCATGATCGTCTCCTCACGTGCAATGCAGCACTACCGCAACCTGATCGACGTAAACCGCTCCATCTGCTCCCGGATCGCCCGCTCCGTCGGCAGCCGCTCCGTGCTCGACGCCCCGTAGAACCCGTCGACGCCCTTCGCATGCCCCAGCACGTACTCCGCGTCCTCCGGCTCGGCGATCGGACCGCCGTGGCACAAGCAAAGCACCTCGGGGTTGACCGCCCGGGCCGCCGAGCAGATCGCCTCCACCCTCGCCGGCGCCTCCTCCAACGATACCGCCGTCGACGCCCCGATCGACCCCTTCGTCGTCAGGCCCATGTGCGCCACGATCACGTCCGCGCCCGCCTCTGCCATCGCCTTGGCCTCGGCCGGACTGAACGCATACGGCGTCGTCAGCAGCTCCATCCGCCGGGCCTGCCGGATCATCTCCACCTCCAGCCCGAACCCCATCCCCGTCTCCTCGATGTTCGCCCGGAACTGCCCGTCGAACAGCCCGACCGTCGGAAAGTTCTGCACCCCGCTGAACCCCGTCTCCTTCACTTCCTTCAAGAACACGTCCATCAGCCGGAACGGATCCGTCCCGCACACCCCCGCAAGCACCGGCGTCTTCCGCACCACCGGCAACACCTCACGCGCCATGTCCATCACGATCGCGTTGGCGTCCCCATACGGCAGCAGCCCCGCCAGCGAGCCCCGACCCGCCATCCGAAACCGACCCGAGTTGTAGATCACGATCAGGTCGACGCCGCCGGCCTCCTCGAACTTCGCCGAGATCCCCGTCCCCGCCCCCGCCCCGATGATCGGCCTGCCCTCGGCTACCTTCTTGTGCAGCCGACCAAGGATCTCCGTTCTCGCTAGCGCCATGATGACCTCCGATCCGATCACGCCCCCGCCGCCCGACCCATCATCCCCAATAGCATCTCGACCGCCTTGTCCGCGAACCCGGCGTCGTTGATGTTGCAGTCCAGCTCCGCCACCTCGATCCCCGCCCGAACGTGCTTCCTGATCGCCTCGAACATCGCCCCATCCGCCTCCGGATCCCAGAACGCCTCGCCCTCCTTGTCCAGCATCGACACGCCCCGAAGCGGCAGCAGAAACGCCACCGGACCCCGCGACGCGTTGGCCTTCCGCGCAAAGACCTCCCCCATCCGAGCGTTCTCGTCCACGCTCGTCCGCATCAGCGTCACCGTCGGGCTCCAGTGGTTCAGCACCCGGCCCTTATACCGCTCGGGAATCATCTCCGCCCCGCCGAAGTTCGCCATGTCCACGCAGCCCGGCACGATCAGGTGCGGCACCCCACGCTTGCCCGGTGCGTCCAGCCGCGTGTCCCCCGCGCTGAACACCCCGCCGCACACCTCGTCCGCCCACTCCGTCGTCGTAATGTCCAACACCCCCTCGACGTACCCCTCCCCGACGAGCCCCTCCATCGTCCGACCGCCGCTGCCCGTGCAGTGGAACACCAGTACCTCGTATCCCCTGCTCGTCAGCGCCTCGCGGCAACGATCCACGCACGGCGTCGTGTTGCCGAACATCGTCGCCGCGATGATCGGCCTGGCCTCGACCGTCGAGGCGTAGTCCATCCCCACCATCCCGCAGACCGCCCCCACCGCCTCCCGAAACACCTTCTCGCTGATCCGGTTCACCCCCGCCACGTCCACGATCGACGGGATCATCACGACGTCCTTGACCCCCACCAGCGCCGACGTGTCGCTCGCCGCGATCGTCGAGACCATCACCTTCGGCACGCCGATCGGCAGCGCCCGCATCGCCGCGCACGCCACCCCCGTCCCCCCGCTGCCCCCCATCGCCAACACCCCATCGAATCGCCCCTCCGCATACTCCTTGCTCGCCACGACGGCCGCGCCCCGGCTCATCACGTCCAGCGACGCCCCACGATCGTGCGCCTCCCGAAGCCTCTTCAGATCGCCCCCACCCGCCTCCGCCACACGCTCGGCATCGACGTCGATCGGAAACAGGTCCGTCCCGCCCATCACGCCCACGTTCATCGTCCGAACGCCGCACCCCTGCCGCTCGATCAGCTCGCGAACGAACGCGTATTCCACCCCCTTCACGTCAAACGCGCCAATAAGGAGAATCGTCTTCGACATGCCCCGCTCCTCGAATATGGTCGTGTCGAACCGAGGAGATGCTCAGGCACCTCGTCGCGGGTGGCACGTGTCCGCGCAGGAGGGCCGTCCCGATCAAACAAGCCACGCATCAACCAGATGCGCCGATCTGAACCAGCACGGCGTTCCGCGGCCCCGTGTTTCGTTCCATGATCATCACGACTCCCCTACCGCATCTCCACGCGAATCGATCACGCACTCCCCGTCTGTTACTGCCTCAACCCCCGCCGCCGGCAACCGCCGGTACCACGTGAAGAACAGAACCACCCCGCACACAACCGCCACCGCCAACCACCCCCACATCGCCGGCCACCGACGCAGCATCAGAAAGATCGGAAAGAAGTACAGCCCCATGAACCCCCCCACTGCCACGAACGAATTGAACAACTCCCAACCGAACGGCTCCTTGCGGAACTCCGGATGCTCCGTCGCCACCGCCCGCGCGATCGGGCCCCACCACCCGCCCGGATGCACCGTCATGTAGAACCGCTTCAGCGTCGCACGATCCGTCGCCGGAGTCACGAACGTCGCCGCCACGCACACCACTACGCTGATCCCCGTCAGGATCGGGAAATACTGCCACAGCGGAGCGTCCGCGAACCACCGCGCCTGAATCAGCGCCGTCGCGATCCCCGACAGCGTCCCCACCGTGAACCCCCACCCGTTGAACCGCCACCAATACCACCGAAGCACGCACGGAATCATCACCCCCGCGCCCAGCGCGCCCATGATCCACTGGAACATCCGCGCAATGCTCTCGGCCCGGTACCCCACCACCACGCCGACCACTACTAGCAGCGCCGTGGCAATGTAGCTCGCCCACACCAGCTCCCGGTCCCCGGCCTCTCGCCGCAGATACCGCTGATACAGATCCTTCACGACGTACGCCGCCCCCGTGTTCACCGTCGCGTCGAACGTCGACATGAACGCCGCCAGCAGCGCCGCCAGCACGAACCCCCGAAGACCCGCCGGCAAGTGCTCGCGAAGCACCAGCGGCAGCACCTTCTCCGGATCGTGCGCCCCGCCCAGCCCCGAGATCGCCAGGATCACGATCGCCGCCACCATCGGCCACCGAAGAACGTGAATCACCCCCCACAACGCCCCCACCTTGCACGCGTCCCGGCTGTCACGCGTCGCCAGGAACCGCTGGAAGTCGTACATCTGCGGCGGACCCCCGAACTCCTGGATCAGCCCCTTGGCCACCCACACGATCACCAGCAGCCCGAACATCTCGTACCCGCCCACCTCCATCCGCCACGGCGGCGTCATGTTGCCCCACTCGCCCTGCGCGAGCTTCTGAACCGCCTCGTTGCCGCTCGCCTTGACGAACGCGAACACGCTCAGAACGATCACGCCCAGACTCAGGATGATCGTCTGCAGGAACTCGTTCAACACGACGCTGATGAACCCGCCCATGATCACGTATATGCTCGTCACCCCGATGATCACCAGCGCGCACGTGTTCCGGCTCCACGGCATGTACGTCTCGCCGAACTTGCCCATCCCCACCCACCCGTACGCCAGAAACGCCGTCACCGTCACCACCGCCAGAAACGCGTACGCCGCCCGGGCGCACTCGCTGTCGACCCCGTCGCCGAACCGCGTCTTCATCCACTCCGCCCCCGTCAGCACGTTCGACCGCCGGATCCACTTGCCCATGAACGTCATGAAGAACGCCGCGTACGTGAACCCCCAGATCCACTGCTCCCACATCCCCTTGACGCCATACAGCATGAACAGCGAGACGATCCACATCGTCCCCGTGATGTCGAAGTACGACGAGCTCCCCGACGCCCCCAGCACCCACCACGGCGTCTGCCGCCCCCCCAGGAAGTAAGAATCAATGTTCTTCGACGCCGCCTTGCTGACGATGATCCCTAGCGCGATCACGCCGAGCAGATAGACGACGATAATGGCCTGGTCGATCAGCGGTAGTGACAAGTCTCTTCCCTCGGGTCAGTCGGTCAAATGCGGGCCGGATACGTGGCGCTGAAATGTATCTGACCCGACACAGGCATTGCAAGTCGTCGCGCGCGCTGCTAAATGACCATGCGTGAATCCGCGCCACCGTAGCACGGGCGTCTCGCCCGTGATGATCATGGGCAAGATGCCCATGCTACGTGCCCGTCGTACACCCAGTGCCTGATCTCGAACGCCCACTCGGGAACGGGTCCTGGCGCCTCCCCAAGACAAGGATGCCCACACATGTGCGATACCATCGTCGTCGTACGCGACGGCTCCGTCCTCCTGGCCAAAAACTCCGACCGCGAGATCAACGAGGCCCAGATCCTCGAATGGCACCCCCGCAGAACCTACCCCCACGGCGCGTCCGTCCAATGCACCTGGATCACCATCCCCCAGGTCCGCCAAACCTTCGCCACCCTCCTGAGCCGGCCCTTCTGGTGCTGGGGCGCCGAGATGGGCGCCAATGAGCACGGCGTCGCGATCGGCAACGAGGCCGTCTTCACCAACCAGCCCTACGCCAAGACCGGTCTGACCGGAATGGACCTCATCCGGCTCGCCCTCGAACGCGCCGAGACCGCCCGGCAGGCCTGCGACGTCGTCACCGCCCTGCTCGAGACCCACGGCCAGGGCGGCGGATGCGGTATGGACCATCGACGCTTCACCTATCACAACAGCTTCATCCTCGCCGACCCGACCCGAGCCTTCGTCCTCGAGACCGCCGGACGCCACTGGGCCGTCGACGAGGTGACAAGCGGCGCAAGGACGATCTCCAACGCACTGACCATCCCCGCCTTCGCCGCCAAACACGCCGAGCGGATCAAGACCTGGGGCGGATGCGGCGCGATCAGACAGCGACGCACCCAGACCCTCGCCGACGACGCAACCGGCCCCGCCGACCTCATGGCCATCCTCCGAGACCACGGTGAGGATCATGACCACCCGGCGTATTCGTTCCTCATCGGCGGCATGCAAGCGCCCTGCGCCCACGCCGGCGGCATCGCCGCAGCCTATCAGACCACCGCCTCATGGGTCTCCGAGCTCCGCCCGAACGGATCGACGCACTGGGTCACCGCCACCGCAGCCCCCTGCACCGCCCTCTTCAAGCCCGTCCGTGTCGACGACCCCGTCGACCTCGCCCCGACCCCCACCGACAAGGCCGACGACGCCTCGCTCTGGTGGCGACACGAACGCCTGCACCGAATGGTCATGAAAGACCCCGACTGGCTCCGACCCGTCTTCGCCCCGCAGCGCGACGAAACCGAAGAGAGATGGCTGCGCAGCCCGCCCAGCGGACAAGAAGCCTTCGCCGAAGGCGACAGCCTGCTCCAGCGATGGACCCAGGCCGTCGCCTCCCGATCCCCCAAGGACAACCGCCCCCTCTGGGTCCGCCGCCTATGGAACAAGCACTCCCGAAGGGCGGGGCTTGCCCCCCACCCACCCGCTTGATACCGTCAACCCGCGCCGGACCGTGGCAACCGCCATCGTGTCTGCGACAAGACTCGACCCCGCCAAGGAGCCGCCAAGCATGGTCGACCGCCAATCACGCAGAGTCTTCCTACGACGCGCGGCCGCGTCCGTCGTAGCCGCAGGCCTAGCACCGCACCACGCCCTCGGCGCGCGGAGAGAATCCATGACCGCCGACACAAGATCCACTGACCAGCCCAAGCCCTTCTTCAAGACCCGCGGCGTCGTCATCGTGCCCGACGACATCCGAACCTGGAACTGGCCCGACCAGGCCGCCAAGGCCGGACTCTCCACAATCGCCACGCATCCGTTCCCCCGGGATCTCGAGCCGTTCGTCAAGACGGACACATGGCACGCCTTCTGGCAAGACTGCCAACGACTCGGCATCCAGGTCGAGCACGAGCTCCATGCCATGGCCGACCTCCTCCCGCGCGACCTCTACCAGAAAGACCCCTCGATGTTCCCCATGGACGATAAGGGCCGTCGCCTCCGTAGCTACAACCTCTGCGTCCACTCAAAGGCCGCCGTCGAAACCGTCTGCGAGAACCTGACCCGATACGCCAAGCTCCTAAGGCCCACCACCGGAAGGCACTTCTACTGGATCGACGACGGCAAACCGATGTGCCGATGCCCCAAGTGCCGCGACCTGTCGGACACCGACCAGGCCGTCCTCCTCGAAAACCACATGCTCGACGCCCTCCGAAAGCTCGACCCAAAGGCCTCGCTCGCGCACCTCGCCTACCTGAACACCATCGAGCCGCCGAAGCAGATCAAGCCCAACCCAGGTGTCTTCCTCGAGTGGGCCCCGATCTCCCGACGATTTGACGCCTCCATCGCACGACGCGACGCCGGCGACGGACACCACGGCAAGCTCCTCGACACCCTCACCGCCAACCTCGATGTCTTCGACCCGAGCCACGCCCAGGTCCTCGATTACTGGCTCGACGAGTCACTCTTCTATCGCGCCCAGAAGCCGCCGAGACTCGTCAAGATCCCCTGGAACCGTGACGTCTTCCGAAAAGACCTCGAGCTCTACGCCGGGCTCGGAATCCGCCACGTCACCACATTCGCCGTCAAGGTGAACGCCCAATATGTCAAGCAGTTCGGCGAGCCCCCCCTCGACGAATACGGCCAGGGCTTGCGCGAAGTGGGGCGATCGACGGCCCCCTCCCCGCCGTGAGCCGTCATGGCCCGATGGCGCCTCGCATAGGCGGAAGCAGTCCGATGAGCCGCAGACCAAGGAAGTGCTGAATGCCGTCTTCTCCCTCACCGGTCAAACGAATCCTCGGCGTCGTCGGCAGCCCCCGACAGCAGGGCAACACCCACGTCCTCGTCGCCAAGGTGCTCGAAGGCGCGGCCGAAGCCGGCGCCCAAACCGACACCCTCCTGCTCGGCGAAACCGAGATCCGCGAGTGCGACGGCTGTCACGCCTGCTGGCGCGACAAGCCGTGCACAAAGGACGACGACATGAACGACGTCTACCCCCGAATCGTCGCCGCCGACGCCGTCGTCTTCGGAACCCCCGTCTACTGGTACGCCCCGACCGCCCTCATGAAGGCCTTCATCGACCGGTTCGTCTACTTCAACTGCCCCGACAACCACAAGAAAATCGCCGGCAAAGCAGCCGCCGTCGTCGTCCCCTTCGAGGAGGACCGCCCTGAGACCGCCGATCTCGTCGTCGCCTTCTTCGAGAAATGTTTCCAGTACCTCGAAATGCGGCTCGCTGGTACCCTCATCGTCCCGGGCGTCACACGGCGCGGCGAAGTCCTCGCCAAGCCCGACGTCCTGGCCCGCGCCAAGGACCTCGGCAGAAGCTTGGCCGCCTCTTCAAGACCCGGGTGGCGCACCTCTTCAGAGGTGGGGGACACGAATTCGAGATAGGCAGCGCCCAAGCACACAGGAGTGAGAACGCCCCATGACCACCATCCAGATCCTCGATTCCGACCTCATCTACAAGAACCCCAAGCCGCACGTCAGCAGCGTCCACGCCTACTTCCCCTCCGTCGTGAGACTCCCCGACGGTCAGATGCTCGCCACCGTCGCGCTCGCCGAGGCCTTCGAGGCCCCCAACATGCACACCAACGTCTGCCGCTCCACCGATAACGGCAAGACCTGGCGACTCCAGGGCCCGATCTACCCCGGCACGCCAGACCGGCTCACCTCCGACGCGGCCCGCCTGACCGTCACGCCCGACGGCCGCGTCATCTGCTTCATGGTCCGCGCCGATCGCTCCGACCACCCCGACGAGGGCCTCACCAACCCCGATACCCTCGGCTTCGTCCCGACCGAGCTCCTGCTCCTCCGATCGACCGACCTCGGAAAGTCCTGGTCCCGACCCGCCCCGCTCGTGCCGCCATTGGAAGGCCCCTCCTTTGAGCTCTGCAGCCCGATCACCATCCTCCGCGACGGACGATGGATCCTGCCGACGCTCACCTGGCCCGGCTGGTCAGGCCACTGCCCCAACGGCGTCAAGATGGTCGCCCTCGTCTCGCACGATCGAGGGAAGACCTGGCCCGAGTACTGGGACGTGATGAACGAGCCCGAAGGCCGTGTCTACTTCTGGGAATCCAAGATCGTCGAGATGACCGACGGTCGACTCCTCGCCGTCGCATGGACCTACGACGACGTCGCATCCAAGGACCGACTCAACCACTACGCCGTCAGCAAGGACAGCGGCAAGACCTGGTCCCGACCCGCCCCCACCGGCCTGATGGGACAGACCATGACCCCCCTGCTCCTAGACGACGACCGAATCCTCTGCGTCTACCGCCGCATGGACCAGCCCGGCCTGTGGGCCAACCTCGCCCACCTCGAGCAAGACCTCTGGATCAACGACGACGACGCCCCCCTCTGGGGCCACAACACCGCCGGACTCACCGCCACCACCGAAGACATGGCCCACAACTTCAACGTCCTGCGATTCGGAGCCCCCAGCCTGACCACGCTCCCCGACAACACCGTCTTCCTGGCCTTCTGGTGCTACGAAGACTGCATCAGCGTCATCCGCTGGTTCAAGCTGAGGGTGTAGCTCGTGTCCCCACGATTCTCCATGTATGGAAGGTCGAGGCCGATACGAGAGGCCAATCCTCCCATCGCGCGATGTAGTACGAAACAACGGAAGCACGCTCCCACCGTGTGTCAGGAGCCCCTGCCGGCTGCTATAATAGTATTGGCCGCTTGAGGACCGCGATTCGATGCGCATCTATCTGGACGTGTGCTGCCTGTGCAGACCATTCGACGACCAGAGCGTCGATCGAAATCGACTCGAGGCCGAGGCTGTAGTGACGATTCTCCGCCACGTCCACCAGCATGAATGGCGCATGATCGGAAGCGATGCCATTGATGCGGAACTGAACCGAATCGTGCATGAGGAGAAAAGGGAGTTTGCGCGAGGTCTCCTGGCCTTGCGGACCGAATCGATTGCGGTCGACGAAGGCGAGATCAGCCGCATGAATGAGCTCTGCGGTCTCGGTTTCGCGCCGTTGGATGCCCTGCATCTTGCTTGCGCGGAAGCGGGAGTGTGCGACGTGTTTCTGACGACCGATGACGGTATCCGCAGAACCGCCGCAAGGCACACCGCTGAAATGCATGTGCGGATCGAGAATCCGTTGGACTGGATCCGGGAGCAGTTTCGACATGAGTTCGACAGAGATGACGCTTAGTGAAATCCGCGCCAAGGGCCTCGCCGCCCTTGCCCGGGAGCTTGGCCCAGTCGGCTACGTCCGTTTCATCCAGCAGTTCGACGCCGGCCGCGGCGATCACACCCTCGAACGGCGTGAATGGATTCAATCGCTCAGTGCCGAGGAGCTGAGCAAGAGCTTCCTCGATGATCGCAAGTCCGAGCACTGATCTCGCTTGATTGCCCGCGGGCGATAGGCCCAGTTGATCTGCCCCGCTTCTCGACGTGTCTATTTTCGCCGCAGAATATTCGCCGGCGCATAATCGTCCGTGAAGATCTCCCCGTTCACCGTATAGTCCGGCTTCTCCTCGCGGGCATTGGCCACCCCCACCAGGTCGAACTCGAACCGATGCCTCTTCATCAGCTCCCGTGCCCGTTTCTGCAGCTCGTCCACCGGCGCCATCGTCTTGACCGGAAACGCGCACACCACCGTGTTCCCCCCGCCCCGAAACGCCCGGCACGTCGCGAACACCTTGTCCATCGTCCGGCGCTGGTAGTCGTACGTCTCGAAGTCCGTCCGCATGTTGCTCACCACCAGCCCCCCCGGCCTGAGCAACTGCTTGCACTCCTCCAGAAACTCCTTCGTCGTCAGATGGTACGGAATGAACCCGCCCCGGTACGCGTCCAGCAGGATCAGATCGAACCGCGGCGACTCCTTCCGAAGCGCCCGCTTGACGTACACCCGGCCGTCCCGGATCACCACGCTGTTCCGCTCCCCCTCCACAAAGCCGAAGTGCTCCTTCGCCAGCTCGTGCACCTTCGGATCGATCTCCACCGTCACGACGTTGGCTCGAGGAAGGTAGTGCGAGTAAAGCCGGCTCAGCATCCCCCCGCCCAGCCCGATCACGAGAACGTCCTTCGGCTCCGGACAGTAGAACAACCCGCTGAACATCAGCTCCGTATACCGCATCTGCGGCTTCAGCGGCGCCGCTAGATCCACCGACGACTCGCTGTGATCCACCCCCCGGCGCCGAAACAGCAGATGCCGAACGCTCCCCTCGGACTCCACGATGATGTGGTGGTACAGGCTCTCCGTCTCGACCAAAACCTCCGCGCGACCCGCCGACGACCAGGACACCAGCAGGAACGCGCCGCCCGCGATCGCGATCACCGGAATCGACATGCGCACGAGTCTCACCTCTCCGCCGCCCTCGGCCTCGGAATGAACCACGACAGCACCGCCATCGCCGCCAGCAATCCCGCCATGTACATCAGGATCTTGGACACCTCCAGCCACAGGACGAAGTAGAACGCCGTCAAGATGCAGCCCAGGAAGCTCCCCAACGTGCTCACCGAGTAGAGCAGCCCCGCGCTGGCCCCCGCCCGACCCACGTCCCACGTCGCCAGCCGCACCGAAAACGGCGAGACGATCCCCAAGAGCAAGCTCGGTACCAGGAACAGGATCGTCGCGCTCAAGAGCGCCCCCCACCGGTCCTCCACGTCCAAATCGAACACCGCGTTGTTCACCCGCTCGACGACCAGCGGAATCACCGCGAAGCCCACCGCCGACAGCGCGATCGATACCGACAGAACCCGCCCGCTCGGACGCCAGACCGACAACAATCCCCCAACCCAATACCCCACCGACAGCGCCAGCAGGAAGATGCTGATCACGCTCCCCCAAACATGGATGCTGCTCCCGAAAAACGGGCTCAGCAGCCGAGCCCCCAGCATCTCGAGCGCCATCAGCGCGAACCCGCAGCCGAACACCACCACGATCAGCAACGCCAGCACGACGCCCGGCGTGCCTCGCCGATTCATATCCGAATCTGAATCCATAGCGCAACCCCGGCAACGCGACCCAATCAAGGTCGCCGCCCGACAGGCCGGCAAGCATCTCAGGTTGGCTGAAAGATTCAAGTCCCCGCGGGACTCGGCTGGACGTGAGATACGTCTTCTACTTCGGGATCTCCATCACGATCACCGTCACGTCGTCATGAGGATTGAGGCTCCCCTCCTCGGCGTCGAGCATACCCGTCAGACGCTCTACCAGCTCGTTGCCCGGCAGGTGCGCTACCGAGTGAAACTCGTGCTTGTATCGCGGCTCTCCCCCGTCCGTATCACGCTGCTCCAGAAACGCCATCTCGATCCCGTCGCTGTACAGCAGCAGCTTCTCGCCCGGCGCCAGGCTCGTCGACACCGTCTCGAACTTCTCGCCACCGAACAGCCCCAGCAACCCCCCGTTCGACCGGATCTCGCTCAAGCTCCCGTCCACCCCGATCCGAATCGGATACGGATGCCCGCCCCGCGAGACCTGAAGCTGTCGCGTCTCCACGTTGAACAGGCAATAGCACGCCGTCACGAACTGGCAATTCGGAAGGTTCTGGCTGTGCAGACTGTCGTTCAGGTGCGTCAGCACCTCCCCGGGCGTCAGGATCTCGTAGTCTTGAGAGTGAACCCGCTTCGGAACGATCGCACGCTTGATGAACATCGTCAGCAGCGCCGCCGCCATCCCATGACCCACCGCGTCGGCCACGTACATCGCAATGTGCTTCTCGTCCACGCGCGCGATGTCGTAGATGTCCCCGCTCACCCAACTCGCAGGTCGATACACCGTCGAAACGCTGATCCCGGAAACGTTCGGCAGGTTGTGCGGCAGGAAGTCCTGCTGCAACCGGCTCGCCAGACGCATCTCCTGGTCGATCTCCGTGAAGTGCCGGTTGAGCTTCTTGCCAAGACGCTGCATGTTGCTCAGCTCGCGATCCAGCTCCTCGATCAGCGGCCGATACCGCGCCATCATCGCCAGACGACCCCGAAGCTCCTCCGCGCTCGTCTCCGGCGCGATCCGATCCAGAACCTCCGTGCTCAGGTGGCTCGGCTGATCGGGATCCGACGTCATCAGGATCACGCCCACACGCCCCCTCCCCAAACGCTCGGCAAGGCGGTCCGCCTCGCAATCGATCGCCGCTCGCCCCTCGCCGCTCGCCTCCGTGTTCACGATCAACGCCGCGTCCAGCGAAGACGGCACGCCGCCCTCCCCAAGATCGCTCAGCCGCGCGATCGTCGTCGCGCGAACCTCCCCCGAATCCAGCAGCGTCGCGACGCTCGCCGGCAGAGAACAACCATTGCTCACGATCAGAAGCTCGACAGGCTCGGTGGTCGTCTGGATAGACATGGGCTCGTTCAGTCCTCAACGCGTACCGGAAGCCTCGCTCGATGCGTCTCGGCGCGTACGTGCCGCCGGCTGCGGCCTGGGCTGGCTCCTGTTGTGTGTGTCGGAACGCCGGCGCTAAGGCTTTAGCACCGATTCGGGGATCTCCACCGCGTCACCCGCGGCGATCCCCAACGCTGCCAAGCGACCCGCGTGGACCTCCAACGCGTAACGGGCAGGCTGACCCGAAGGATACGTGGACAAGTCCAGCGCCTTCATCGTGTGAGTCTGTACGATCTGGCCTCCGCTGTTGATATAAGCTATATCAAGTGGTATTATAGTGTTTTTCATCCAGAAGCTGAGCGACCGGTCCTGGTCGAACACGAACAACATCCCCTCGTCCTGCCCCAACGCCTCCGCCGTGACGTTCATCAGCCCCACACGCTGCTCCTCGTACGTCCGAGCCACGGCCACATGGAACGTATGCCCTTTGATCGTCACGTCCGCCTGAAGCATCGCCGACCTGTCGTTACGCTCCCCCGGCTGCACCGCGCCAGGCTGCTGTTCCGTCGAACACCCCCACGTCGCGCAAGCCGAAAGCACGACCCCAAGACGCCCCGCCACGCCCGCCGCTCGATGCCCGCGCCTCACCCCTCGTCGTCCGAGGACGCCTGCCCCGTTGCCTCGCATTTCGACATCTCCTCGAGAAGCATGTCGTGACTCGCCTTCAGCAGCCGTCTTCTCAGCCGTCCGATGTCGGCCAGATCCAAAATGGCCAGTACGCACAGCCACAGCAGCAACCCCAGCAACACCACCCAGAACAACAACGCAAGCCGCGGGCTGGGGGCCGGCTTCAGGTAGTTCGCCCCGAGGAAGAAAACGACACTGATCACCGCCATCATGGCCATGCCGAAGGCCCGGCGCCGATGCCGGCGGTCATACACCTCCGACATCCCCATCTTCGACCAAACCGCCCGCTCCGCCTGAGGGTCCTTTCGGGCGAGTCGACTGGCGAAGTAGACCGTCGGGGCAAGCAGCCCCAACCCGCTCACCAGCCCTGTCAGCACCATCTGCCCTTCAGCCACATCCAGGCCCCTGCGGCCTCTCCCCCTCCCAGGCCACAATACGACGCCGCCCCCCCCAATGCAACGACCCCCCGTACCACGGCCATCTTGGCCGTGACCCATCCCGACACCCCCACCTGAACCACGATTCTCCGATTCTCCCCCAACGCCCACCACCACGTTGCCCCGCCGATCGACCCCCGCTAGAATGGCGCTCTGCACGTCAATGGGTTACTTGAGCCGCGGGAGAACTCAATGTCAGCAACCTCAACCGAACAGACCGTCGACTTCGGCCCCGCCGAGACGGTCCTCCGAGAAATGGGTCTTGTCACCCCCGATCATCTCATCCCGCTACTGCAACGACTCCAGGATGCCTACGGCTACCTCCCCAAAGAGGTCCTCACGGAGGTCGGCCGGCGGACCCGCATCCCTGAAAGCAGGATGTACGGCGTAGCCACCTTCTACGAGCAGTTCCACCTCGAACCCCGCGGCAAATACACGGTCAGATGCTGCCGTGGAACGGCCTGCCACGTGCGAAACGGGCATGAGGTCATCCAGGCCCTGGCCGAGGAGCTCGGCATCGAGGAGGGCCAGACCACCGAGGACATGCTGTTCACCTTCGAAACAGTGGCATGCCTCGGCGCGTGCGCCCTCGCACCCGTGGTCGTCATCGGCGACAAGTACCACGGCAAAATGAACCCCCGGAAGATCAAGACCGTCCTGAAGAAGATCCGGGAAGCCGATGGCGCAAAGGAGGCCGACTGATGGACACGCTCAAGACCTTTTCCGACTTCAAGGCGTACCGTCAGCGCGTCGTCGACTCCGGCGTGTCCGATCTGCCCATGGTCATGATCTGCGGGGGCACCGGCTGCATCGCCCAGGGCTCAAAGGAAGTCTACGCCGCCTTCGAGAAGGCCATCGCCGAGCAGGGGCTGCAAGATCGCGTCCGGCTCAAAATGACCGGGTGCCACGGGTTCTGTGAGAAGGGCCCGGTCATGGTTATCCTGCCGTCGCAGATGTTCTACCCCGGCGTCAAGCCCAAGGACGTGCCCGAGATCCTGGCCAAGTCCGTCATCGACGGCGAGCCCATCGAGCGCCTCCAGTACGTCGACCCCGTCAGCGGCGACAAGTGCACCTACGAATACGACATCCCCTTCTACGCCAAGCAACAGCGAGACGTCTTCCGACTCAACGGGCGGATCGACGCGGTCGACCTCGACGACTACGTGTCCCGAGACGGATACAGCGCCCTGGTCAAAGCCCTCGAGGAATACGCGCCCGAGAAGATCGTCGAGATGGTCACCCAGGCCGGCCTCCGCGGCCGAGGCGGCGCGGGATTTCCCACCGGCGTCAAGTGGCGCATCAGTCGCGGCTTCCAGGCCGAACAGAAGTTCCTGATCTGCAATGCCGACGAGGGCGACCCCGGCGCCTTCATGGACCGCAGCCTGCTCGAAGGAACCCCCCACGCCATTATCGAGGGTATGCTGATCGCCGGATTCGCCATCGGCGCCACCCGGGGCATCATCTATGTGCGTGCCGAGTATCCGCTCGCCGTCAAGAACACTCGAGCAGCCCTCGACCTGGCCCGCAAAGCCGGCCTGCTCGGCGAGAACATCCTAGGAACCGGTTTCTCATTCGACATCGAAATCCGTGAGGGTGCCGGCGCATTCGTCTGCGGAGAGGAAACCGCCCTCATCCGATCGCTCGAGGGCCTGCGCGGCATGCCCACCCCCCGCCCGCCGTTCCCGGCCGAGAGCGGCTACCACGGACAACCCACGAACATCAACAACGTCGAGACGCTCGCCAACGTCCCCTTGATCATCCTCAAGGGCCCCGAGGAATACGCCTCGCGCGGCACCGACAACTCCAAGGGAACGAAGATCTTCGCCCTGGCCGGCAAGGTCAGGAACACCGGCCTCGTCGAGGTGCCGATGGGCTCGACCCTCCGCCAGATCGTCCAGGACATCGGCGGCGGCGTCCCGAAGGGACGGACCTTCAAGGCGGCCCAGACCGGCGGACCCAGCGGCGGATGCGTCCCCGCCCAGCACATGGACATGCCCATCGATTACGATAGCCTCCGCGAGATCGGTGCGATCATGGGCTCCGGCGGACTGATCGTCATGGACGACCAGACCTGCATGGTCGACATCGCCCGCTACTTCCTGAGCTTCGTCCAGGCCGAGAGCTGCGGAAAGTGCTCCCCCTGCCGCGTCGGCACCAAGAAGATGCTCGACATCCTCAACCGCATCTGCGCCGGACAGGGCAAGGAAGGCGACGTGGACGAGCTGGACCGGATCGGAAACACCATCCTCCGATCCGGCATGTGCGGCCTCGGGCTGACCGCCCCCAACCCCGTCCTCTCGACCATCCGCTTCTTCCGCGACGAATACGACGCACACATCCGAGAGAAACGCTGCCCCGCCTGCGTCTGTGAAGCCCTCATCACGGGCTACGTCGTCGAGCCGGAGACCTGTATCGGTTGCGGAAGCTGTATCAAGGCGTGCCCCGTCGACGCCATCGAGGGCAAGAAGAAAGAGCCGCACACCATCAAACCGGAGATATGCATCAAGTGCGGCAGTTGCTTCGGCGTCTGCCCCGTCGGTGCGGTGCTCAAGCAATCAACCGGCCTCCAGAAAGAGCAAGTGGCCGTCTAGGCCCCTCGCCAACAGGTCGGAGAACATGGCAGCGAAGTCTTCAGTGACCGAAACGAAGTCCGGACGGATGTAGACGAAGTCCGGATTGATGAAAGCAGTGTCTGGGTGGCCCACCGCTTCAGCGGTGGGGAACACGAATTCGTCCGATTGGCCCATCGCTTCAGCGGTGGGGCGCGCGAATTCGTCCAGTGAACCAGCGTTCCCCACCACCATGGCCACGGGCGACCCATCAACCATGGCCCCGACCGGCCTACGTCGCCGAGTCGGTACCCAGTAGAAAGCTGAGCCAAGGAGGTCAAGTTCATGGCGGCGAGTAAGACAGTGTCGCTCACGATCGATGGAAAGCAGATCGAAGCCCCCACCGGCACGACCATCCTCGAGGCCGCCCGCGCCGGCGGAATCCACATCCCACACCTCTGCCATGATCGACGGCTCGAGCCCGTCGGCGCCTGCAGGATGTGCATCGTCGAGGTCCAAGGCGCGCGCGGATTCCAGACCGCCTGCACCTACAAGGTCCAGCCCGACATCGTCGTCCGAACCAACACCGAGCAGATCCGACAGATCCGAAAGGACATCCTCGAATTCATGCTCGCCGAGCACCGCGTCAGTTGCACCACATGCGACAAGAACGGCGAGTGCAAGCTCATGAACTACGCCTACGAATACGGCGCAGACGAGGCGAAGTTCGGAACCTACCAGGCCCCGCCCCCCGCGCCCAACTACACCACCGGCCACAAGGGCATCGAATACGACCCCACCAAATGCATCAAGTGCCAGCGATGCGTCCGAATCTGCTCCGAGGTCGTCATGGCCAACGCCATTACCCTTAAGAGCCGCGCCTACGACGTCGTCGTCAGCACCGCATTCGACCTGCCCCTCAACGACACCACCTGCGAAAACTGCGGCCAGTGCGTCAGCACCTGCCCCACCGGTGCCCTCTACGACCGCTCCGCCAAGGGAATGGGCATGATGAAAGACCTCGTCAAGGTCCGAACCACCTGCCCATACTGCGGCGTCGGTTGCCAGATGGACCTCTGCGTCAACCCAAAGACCAATCGAATCGCGCGCGTCACCAGCAAGGTCGGCTGCGTCCCCAACGGCGGGAACCTCTGCGTCAAGGGAAAGTTCGCCTACCACTACGTCGGTAGCGACGACCGACTCAAGACGCCGCTCATCCGGAAGAATGGCAAGCTCGTCGAGACCGACTGGGACACCGCCCTAAAGGCCGTCGCCGATGGGCTCGGCAAGGTCAAGGCCAAGTACGGCCCATCCGCGCTGGCCACCATCAGCTCCTGCCGATGCACCAACGAAGAAAACTACCTCATGCAGAAGTTCACCCGCGCCGCCCTCGGAACCAATAACGTCGACCAGTGCGCCACCACCTGCCACGGCCCCACCGTCGCCGGTCTGGCCCTCTCCTTCGGCAGCGGCGCCATGACCAACAGCATCGAGGAAATCCAGAACTGTGACCTCCTGTTCGTCATCGGGTCCAACCCCACCGAGGCCCACCCCGTCATCGGCTTCGAGATGAAGAAAGCCCTCAGACGCGGCGCTAAGCTCATCGTCGCCGACCCCCGAAAGACCTGGATGGCCCAACGCGCCGACGTCCACCTCCAACTCCGAAACGGCACCGACAACATGCTCATCAACGCCATGATGCACACCATCATCAGCGAAGGGCTGGAGGACAAGCAGTTCGTCGCCGAGCGCACCGAAGGCTATGACGCCCTCAAAGCCATGGTCATGCAGTACCCGCCCGAGGAAGTCGCCGATAAGGTCGGCGTCGACGCCGAGGACATCAAGAAGGCCGCCCGAATGTACGCCCCCGTCAAGCACGCCGGCATCTTCTACACCCTCGGCATCACCGAGCACACCTGCGGAACAGAGAACGTCCGCAACCTCGCCAACCTCTCCATGCTCACCGGCCACATGGGCTATGAGTCCACCGGCGTCAACCCCCTCCGCGGACAGAACAACGTCCAGGGCGGATGCGACATGGGCGCCATGGCCCACCTCTTCCAGGGCTATCAGAAGCTCGCCGACCCCGACGTCCGCCTCAAGTTCGAAAAGGCCTGGGGCGTCCCCGTCCCCACCGACAAGGGCGGAAAGATCTCCCAGTTCTTCATCGGCGCCAACGAGGGAAACATCAAAGGCATGTACATCATGGGCGAGGACGTCGTCATGTCCGAGCCCAACCGAGACCACATCATCAAGTGCATCGAGAAGCTCGACTTCCTCGCCGTCCAGGAGATCTTCCTCTCAGAGACCGCCAAGCTCGCCGACGTCGTCCTGCCCGCCGCCTGCTGGGCCGAGAAGGACGGAACCTTCACCAACAGCGAGCGACGAGTCCAACGCGTCCGAAAGGCCGTCGATCCCCCCGGACAGGTAAGGCCCGACTGGCAGATCCTCTGCGACGTCTCCACCGCATGCGGATACGAGATGAAGTACGATTCCCCCAAGGACGTCTGGGACGAGCTCGCCGACCTGGCCCCCATCTTCAGCGGCATCCGCTACGACCGCATCGACAAGGTCGGCATCCAGTGGCCATGCCCCGACCGCGAGCACCCCGGAACCAAGTTCCTACACAAGGGCAAGTTCACGCGAGGCCTCGGCGAGTTCGCCGCTATCGAGTTCCGCCCCCCAGCCGAGGTGCCCGACGACGACTACCCCCTCATCCTCAGCACCGGGCGAACCCTCTACCACTACAACGTCGGGAACATGACCCGAAAGTCGCCCGTCTCCGACGGAAAGCAGCCCGAGAACTTCGTCATGATCCACGTCGACGACGCCGCCAAGGTCGGCGTCCGAAACGGCCAGACCATCCGCGTCGTCACGCGGCGGGGCAGGCTCGACGTCAAGGCCGACGTCGCCGACGTCGTCAAGCCCGGCACCATCTGGATGCCCTTCCACTTCGCCGAGTCCTCAACCAACGTCCTGACAAACGACGCATTCGACAACATCGCATGGACCGGCGAATACAAAGCCTGCGCCGCAAGACTGGAGAAAGTCTAGCGCCCCGTCCCGAGTCACTTGAAGGACCGGGGAGATGTTGAGGGGAGGGCGAGGCTCCTCCCGAGCCGAAGTCAAACGAATCGGTTGCGGCTCGGCACGAGCCGGGTGCCCCATCGCTTCAGCGGTGGGGGACTCGAATTCGGTCAATGAATGACCTCGGGTGGCACGGGTCCACCGTCTAGCCAAGACGACGCCGGGTGCCCCATCGCTTCAGCGGCGCGGGACTCGAATTCGGTCGATAAATGACGTCGGGTGGCACGGGTCCACCGTCTAACCAAGAGGACGCCAAAGCCCCCGAAACAAGCACCAACCCGCGCCCGACCATCGCCCGAGGAACCCGCAGGTGGCCCCGTGTCCATCGCCGAGAGGATCGCCCCAACAGCAGACAACCATGGACACCGAAAACGAAATCACCGAAACCTCCCCCCTCGACTGCCACGAGCTCGGCCCCGAAGGGCTCACCCAGACCCAACGCCACCTCATCGCCGAGGAGCCCCTCCTCATCGCCGTCGGCGGTAAGGACGTCGCCACCCTCATGTGCACCCCCGGCCACGAGGTCGACCTCGCCCTCGGATGGCTCATCACCGAGGGCATCATCGGCTCGCACGCCGAGGTCGCCGAAATCGACTACCGCCGAGACGACGCCTGGGGCAACATCGTCCGCGTCACACCCGCACAAGACGCCCCCTGGGAATCACGCCTCACCGCCCACCGCAAGGTCTACACCTCCTGCGGCATCTGCGGATACGAGGCCATCCGGGAGGTCGCCGCCTGCCTGAAACCCTTCGATCAACCGAAAGGCAGACTCACCCGAGCCGCCATACACGACCTCGCCGCCCTCATGAGAACGGGCCAGCCCCTCTTCAAGCAGACCGGCGCAACCCACGCCGCCGCCCTCGCCGGGCTCACCGACGGACGAATCGACCCCGAATCCCTCATCGTCAGAGAAGACATCGGCCGGCACAACGCCCTCGACAAAGTCGTAGGCCACGCCGTCCGCGCCGGCATCCCCCTCGCCTCGACGCTCGTCATGCTCTCCGGCCGACTCAGCTTCGAGATGGTCGCCAAAGCCGCCCGCGCCGGAATCCCAAACCTCACCGCCGTCAGCGCCCCCACCGCCCTGGCCGTCGACCTCGCCCAACGACTCCGCATGTTCCTAGCCGGATTCGTCAGAGGAGACCTAGCCACCGTCTACGCCGACCCCGAAGCCCTCCACAGCGAGTCCGCTCTGTAACGCAGGCTTCCAGCCTGCCCCCCGCACAACGTCCCGCGCGATAGGGGTAGGAAGGACCGGTTGAGTTCCCGGTCCCTCCCCCCTCCGAACCGTACGTGCGGATCTCCCGCATACGGCTCT
>JAFGLZ010000219.1 GCA_016927755.1 Phycisphaerae bacterium | reverse complement strand
GTCCATCGCCGAAGTGCCCGCCGTCATCGACGAGATCAACGAACGCCTGCGCTTCGGCGAAAGGCCGTAGATGCTTGCTGAGCACGACGTCGCCCGCTAAGGCCGACGCCTCCACCCCGGAGTACGGTCATGTCCGTCACGAGACTGAAGAACTACGTTAACGGCCAATGGGTCGATCCGCCCAACGCCGGCACCCTCGATATCGAGAACCCCAGCTCCGGCGAGATCGTCGCGCGGGTCCCCCTCTCGACCGCCGAGGCGGTTAGCCAAGCTGTCGACGCCGCCCACGCCGCCTTCCCGGCCTGGAGCAATACGCCCGTCGCTCGCCGATGCGAGCACCTCTTCAAGCTCGTCGGACTGATGCAAGACCACTTCGAGGAGATCTCGCGCGGCGTCACCGAGGAGATGGGCAAATCCCTTCCCGACGCCCGTGCCGAGGTCAAACGCGCCCTCGAGAACGTCGAGGTCGCCTGCGGCATGCCCACGCTCCAACAGGGCGACAAGCTCATCGGCGCAGCCGCCGACATCGACGGAGAGGTCCTCCGTGTGCCCGTGGGCGTCTTCGGAATGATCGCCCCCTTCAACTTCCCCGCCATGGTCCCGTTCTGGTTCATGCCGTACGCCCTGGCGACCGGCAACACCTACGTCCTCAAGCCGTCCGAGATCGTGCCTTGCAGCCAGCAGCGCATCGCCGCCCTCATCCACGAGGCCGGTTTCCCCCCGGGCGTCTTCAACCTCGTCAACGGCGACAAGGTCGTCGGCGAGACCCTCCTCGCAAACGAAAAGGTCGCCGGCATCTCCTCCGTCGGCGCGACGGCGACCGCCAGGGCCATCACCGAGGCCTGCGCCAAGCACGGCAAACGATGCCAGGCCTTCGGCGGGGCCAAGAACTACCTCGTCGTCATGCCCGACGCCAAGACCGACCAGGTCGTCCGTAACATGCTCACGAGCTGCTACGGCTGCGCCGGTCAACGCTGTATGGCCGCCTCCGCCATCGCCTGCGTCGGCGACGAAACCTACCAAACCGTCGTCAAGGAGTTCCTGGCGGCCTCCAAGGAGGTCATCGTGGCCGACCCGCTCGACCCCGCCGTCGCAAACGAGTCAATGGTCATGGGACCCGTCATCAGCGCCGCGGCCAAGAGCCGCATCCTCGGCCTCATCGACACCGGCGTGAAGGAAGGCGCAACGCTCGCACTCGACGGCCGGGACATCCGCGTCCCCGGACGCGAGAAGGGCCACTTCATCGGTCCGACCGTCTTCACCGACGTGAAGCCCGGAATGACCGTCGAGCGCACGGAGATCTTCGGCCCCGTCGTCGTCATCACGAAATGCGACTCGTTCGACCACGCCATCTCGGTCATCAACAGCCACCAATACGGCAACGGCGCGTCGATCTACACCCAGAACGGATACTACGCCCGACGCTTCAAGCTCGAGGCACAGTATGGCATGATCGGCATCAACATCGGCATCCCCGCCCCCGTCGCCTGCCTGCCCTTCGGCGGCATGAAGGCCTCCGTCTACGCCGACATCAAGGCCCAAAGCAAGGCCATCATCGACTTCTTCACCCAGAAGAAGATCGTCACCGAGCGCTATTGGGCCGAGGAAGCATAGACGAAGCCGGCGCCACGCCCCCGTCGGCTGTTCAGATCCAACGCCCCAAACGACCTATGCCCCACCCTACAAGAATACACACCCGCCCGATTTGGGGCCCCGCCTGCACCTGCCCTAGAATGACCTATGAAAGGAGACGTACGCATGCAGTTGAGAACCGCACTCGCGGCCGGCGCAATCGTCGCCGCCGCCATCGGCACCAGTGACGCGGCAACATCCAGCACCTATCGCGTCGGCGCCGCGGCAGTCGATATAACCCCCGAGGTCGCCCCCGACGCCCCGCCCGTCTGGCTCGCCGGATACGGCATGGGCCGCCAGGCCGAAAAGACGCACGACAAGATCTATGCCCGGGCCATCGTCGTTAGCGACGGGAAGTTCGGCGTCGCCATCGTCGCCCTCGACCTCGTCGGATTCTTCTACGACCAAGTCGAGCAGATCCGCGCCGACGTCGCCAAGCTCGAGCTCAAGCCGAGCGTCGACTACGTCCTCATCAGCAGCACCCACACCCACGCCAGCACCGACACCGTCGGCATCTGGGGACCCTACGTCAAAACCGGCATCCAGCCCGGCTATCTCAAGCGCGTCAGATCCGCCTGCGTCGAGGCCATCGAGAAGGCCTGCAAGGGCGCCAAACCGGCCAAGCTCTACATCGCACAGACGCACGTCAACGAGTTCGGAAACCTCATCGGCGACTCGCGCCTGCCCAAGGTCATCGACGACCGGCTCACCGTCATCCAGGCCAGAAGCTCGGGCCGAAAGGTCATCGCCACCCTCGTCAACATGCCGTGCCACCCCGAGGTGCTCGGCTCCAGGAACAAGCAGCTCAGCAGCGACTTCCCCTCGACCGAGCGCGAGTACATCGAGAAACGCTTCGGCGGCGTGGCCATCCACAACTCCGGCACCGTCGGCGGGCTCCTCGCACCCCGGAATCCCGGCGTCGATCCCTTCACCAAGGAGCCCATGCCCAAGGGCCAGGTCGACGAGATGATGGCCTTCGGACGCATCATCGGCAGGATCGCCGAGGAGGCCCTCACAAGGGCCGAACCCCTCACCGGCCCCATCTCAGCCAGGACCGAGAACGTCCTTCTGCCCGTCTGGAACCAGATCTACAAGACCGCCATGGGAGCGGGTATGTTCAAGCGGCAGGTCTATCGTGGCGACGGAAGCCCCGTCAAGGTGCCCGAGCCGGCCTCGGACTCCCAGCCCGCAAAGCTCCCCCCAATCAAGGACCCCTGCCTCAGGACCGAGGTCGCCCTCATCCAGATCGGCGACCTCCAGATCGCCGCCATCCCCGGCGAGATCTACCCCGAGCTCACCCTCGGCAAGTTCCAGCGACCGCAAGAGGCCAACGCCGATTTCCCCGGCGCCCCCCTCGAGCCGACGATCTTTCCCATGATGACGGCCAAGTACAAAATGCTCATCGGCCTGGCCAACGACGAGGTCGGATACATCCTGCCCAAATCGCAGTGGGACTGGTTCTACCCGTACGCCTACGGCCGAAAGGAACGCCAGTACGGCGAATTCAACAGCGTCGGACCCGAAGTCGGCCCGCTCCTAATGGCCGCATGGGCCAAGCTCATCGAAGCGAAATAACCGCGCGGCGAAAGCCATCGCCGTCTTCGGTAGGGGAAGTGCCGTGCCCCTGTAACGCAGGCTTCCAGCCTGCCTCAGGAAGTAGCCAAGCGTGCCTGCGGTACACGAAACGGGCCAACCCAAAACCTGCCCTGGAACGCAACTAATCGAGAGAGGATCAACCTCGCCAGAGGATACTACGGGAAGATGCTTCCTGCCTGAAGTCTGAAGCCTGAATCCGCCGAGGGTGGCCTGCCTCTTCAGAGGTGAGGGGACTCGAATCCAATCGCGAATCTGCTGCAACCCTACTTCCTGTCGCCGTCCTTGCCCTCGTCGGACAGCACCTTCTGGATCGCGCTCCGAGTGAACGTCAACTTGGTGTTGCTGCCCTCATCAACCTTGACCACCACCTCGTCGCCCTTCACCGCCACCACCGTGCCCACGATGCCCCCGATGGTCAGCACCTTGTCGCTCTTTCCCAGGTTGTCCAGCATGGCCTGCCGCTGCTTCTTGTCGCGGCTGCTGCCGCGCATGGTAATGATCCAGAACACCGCGATGGCCATGATCAGGCCGATGAACATAAGGTTGCCCCCGCCCTGAGGCGCGAGGCCACCCCCGCCCCCTCCTCCGCCGCCTTCGCCCAGGAGCAAATCAGCCGTCGCCATCAACGTCGTCATGCCATCGATCATCTATGTGCTGCCTCCGAGTAGCACGGGCATCTTGCCCGTGATCCACCACAACCGAACGCTCACTAGCTGTGAGACTCCTCGTCCGTATCTTCCCGCGCCGCGGCGACGGGAAACTCATCCATGATTCTCGCCGCACACCCCGCCTCGATCAAGTCCCGCAGCCGCGCCGTCAGCCGCTGATAGAACCGGAGGTTGTGGATCGACACGAGAATCGGGCCAAGCATCTCCCCCGTCATGAACAGGTGCCGTAGGTACGCCCGCGAGTGGCCGACGCAGGTCATGCAGTCGCAGCCCGCCTCCAGCGGCGCCTCGTCCCTGAGATATTGATGATTCCGCAGACGGACCGGCCCCGTCGCCGTGAACGCGTAGGCGTTGCGCCCGTTCCGCGTGGGCAGCACGCAATCGAACATGTCCACCCCGCGCAGGACCGCCGCCACGATGTCCCGAGGCATGCCCACCCCCATCAGGTACCGGGGTCGATCCGCCGGCAATCGAGGGCACAGGTCCTCGACGACCTCCATCATCTCCTCGTGCGACTCGCCCACGCTCAGCCCGCCGATCGCACAACCGGGCAGGTCGACTTCCGCCAGCCGCTCGGCGCACATCCGGCGAAGATCCGCGTGAACGCCGCCCTGGTTGATGCCGAACAGCCACTGCTCCTCCGGCCGCCCGTGCGCCTCCTTGCATCGCCAAGCCCAACGGACCGACCGATCCACCGCCACCTCGATCGCCTCCCGCTCGCACGGATGCGGCGGACACTGATCGAAGCACATGATGATGTCCGCCCCGAGCCGGTTCTGGATCGCCGTCGCCGACTCCGGCGTCAAACGCATCCTCGCCCCGTCCACCGGCGATCGAAACGAAACGCCGTCGTCGTCGATCTCCACCAGCTCCGACAGGCTGAAGACCTGATACCCCCCGCTGTCCGTGAGCATCGGCCCGGACCAACCCATGAACCGGTGCAGCCCGCCCAGCTCCTCGATCAGCTCCGCCCCGGGGCGGAGCTGCAAGTGGTACGTGTTGCCCAGGATGATTCGCGTCCCCGTGGCGACGACTTGATCCGGCGTGATGCCCTTGACCGCCGCCCGCGTCCCCACAGGCATGAAGACGGGCGTCTCGATCTCGCCGTGGGGTGTCGTCAGCCGTCCTCGACGGGCTCGGGACGTCGGATCGGTCTTGAGCACCTCGAAACCAAGCATCGCGGCAGATCGTAGCAGCCGCCCCGCCAAGCGTCCACGCCGCCCCGCCGCCCTCCAACGCGAATCGCCAATGGAACCGGCATCATCCGTATCGTAGAATGTCTCGCCAGGACCCCGGAGGTCCGGGCGACCCCGTTCCATGGAGCCTCGCATCGTGGCTGTCCAACGCACCGTCTACTTCTCAGGGCACGTCCAGGGCGTCGGCTTCCGGTACACCGCCAGGCGCGTCGCACGCGGATTCGACGTCACCGGATTCGTCCGCAATCTCCCCGACGGTCGCGTCCATATTGTCGCCGAGGGTGAGATCGACGAACTCGACCAGTTCATCGAGGCAATCAAGTCTCAGATGCAAGGCATGATTCGCGGTCTCCAGTCCAACGATGCGCCCGCGACCGGCCGCTTCATCAGCTTCGACATCACCTTCTAGCGTTGTCCTCGCCAAGTGAGTCCCGCGCTCTCGTAACGCACGCTTCCAGCTTGCCCAGCAAGCAGGCAAGCACGTCTGCGCCGCACGAAAGTGCCCGACCGAAAACGGCACGGAGTCGCCTTCGATTCACGAATCGATCAGCGCACCACCCCTGCGTAATGATTACCACCTGGTAATGAGTTGCAGGTGAAACTCGTTATCCGCTGCTACTCGTTCGCGCGCGTCGCCTCGAAATGCACAAAAGAAAACACCGGGGATCCGAGGATCACCCGGTGCCTTCCGGAGGGGAAAAGCTTTATGGTTATCGCATCAAGCGATCATCCTCATCTAGATAATATAACCTATACCCGATTCCGCTTCCCAATGCAAGCGAATTTCATCCTTTTTCCTGAGTAATGCTGCCTTGTCTCTCGACAAAGGGGCATAAGCCCCGATTATTTAGGGCCTTGTATAAGCCTACGGCCGACCACTTTCAAGCGCTTTTCCGAAGAAAATCTGACGTGTTGGGCACCCGGCGGCCTTCTCCCAGGCTTTTGCCGCGAGAACACGCCTCGTGGTTAGTGAGCCCTACGGAGCGCCCGGACGGCGCTGACGACCACACAATCGGCATCCGCTCAGCCGACTCAACACCCCAGGACCGCGCCGCGCGCCTCAACCTCGCGACGAACCGAAAGCGGATCCACATTGCGAGCGTCACATCGCTCACGCGACGCGAGGTTCGCGGCGATGCCGGCGGCTTGCCCCATCATCGAGCATGTCGTCGTCACTCGCGCCGAAGACAGCGCGAGCTGGTCTGCCGAGAGACACCGTCCGGCCACCATCAGATTCTTCGCGCCCCTAACGAGCAGACACCGCAGTGGTATCTGATACGGCGGAACCCTCCGCTGTTCCGGCGACAGGATGTACGTCCGCTTGTCGTCGTCGGGCTTATGCGCGTCCAAGTAGTAGACTCCGCGAGCGATGGCGTCGTCGAACCGCCGCGCCGCCCGGAGATCGTCAATCGTCAAGACGTAATCGCCCACGACGCGCTGCCCCTCGCGAATCCCGATCCGAGGCGACGCGTGATCCAGCAGCCAGGGCTTCTTCTCCACTCGCTGGTAGTAGTCGAGAACCTCCATCATCCGCCGTCGCGCCCGAATCTCCGCCGCGGTCATGCTCTCCGTGTCCGTCGAGTCGAACAGCGGGATCTTGATCTTCAGCGCATTGCCCCCCGGCCCGTTCGGCCACACGCTCGTCATGGGCAGGTCGCCCTTGTCGCGAATCGCCTCGAACCAACCCTCCGGCACCTGGGCTCGCCGTTTGCTCTCGGGCACGTGGCGAACGAAGTACATCAGCGACATGGGCAACTGCACGTGATCGCCCGGCCGCCCCTTGACTGTCTCAAAACCCGCCGCGCGGGCAACCTCCGCCTCGCCCGTGCAGTCGACGAACTGCCTGGCCCGAAGCGCCTCCGGCCCGGACTTGCCGCACACGATACACTCCGTAATGCGCCCACCGTCGACGCATACGTCCACGAACCGCGTGTGAAGCAGCAGCTTCACGTTCCGACGCAACAACAACTCCTGCAGAACGACCGCCAGGATCTCGTGATCGAACACGCGGTTGTCCGCCTTCGGATACGGCTTGTACGGCGCAATGGCGTGCCATTTCTCCAGGTCCGCGACGATGGCGTCGAACACCTCCCCCTGACCGGCCGTCTCGCCGCAAAACGCGCCCACCCCGCCCACAGTGCAGTTGCCGCCCGTCACGGCAAACCGCTCCACCAGAACCACCTTCGCGCCCGACTTGGCCGCCGCGCACGCAGCCGATACCCCCGCGATCCCTCCCCCGACGACGGCAACGTCCGCCTCATAGCGCACCGGCACCTCCCGCCGCCACGAGACTCGATGCAAAGACTCGCCCCCCTCATCCCCCTCCGACGTCGCGGCCGATGCCAGCATCGCCGCGCTCGCCGAGACCATGAACTCTCTCCGCGTCGTCGACACCTGAACGACTCCTCAGCGACATGCGTTCCGGAAGCTCCGCCCTCGTCCGCATGCCAGCGGGCCAGGGTGGGGGACAGCCAGAAGCAATCATAGATGAGGATAAGCCCGGATCAAGGGCGAATGGCGTGGCCGCGTCGACGCTTCAGGTGAAACAGCAACGATCCCGCCACCAACGCGGCTACCGAAGTAGGCTCCGGAATGTGGGCGATCCAGGAGACACTGTACTCCGTCTCCCCGTCGTCGAAATCGCCCCACCCGACGATCGTGCGGCCATCGTCGGAGATGGCCGAGGCAACGTTGAGAGACCAGCCCGTAAGATCCATGCCGTATTCGTCGACCAGCAGATCACGAAGGCAGAGCACGCCGCGCTCCTCGGTCCAGATGAACGCGCCGTTGTCGCTCAGGAGAGACCCTCCCACGACGATTGATCCGTCCGCCGAAACGTCCCAGGCGGCGCATTGCTGCTGCCCGGGCAGCGCCCCGAGACCACTCATGACCCCGGCAACCCACCGAAAGGGTTCGAACCCGTTCTCACCTTCACTCACACCGACCACGACCGAGCCATCGGCCGAGAGCCCGTACGCGCAGCTCTGATAGTCCCCGCCGGGCAGATCACCCAGACCGGTCATGACGCCATCCGCCCAACGGAAAGCTTCCTGCTCGCCGTTGGCCGAGGCGCTCACGCCAATCACGACCGATCCATCAGCGGATACGCGCGTGGCCCCGCTCTCGAAGACGCCGCCGGGGAGATCCCCGAGCCCCGACATCACGCCATCAACCCAACAGAAGGCCTCAACCCCAGCGGCCGAAGGCGAGTAACCGACGATCACGGATCCGTCCGATGAGATGCTTGTGGCCACAGAGCCTTCCCCCACCCCGCCCAAGTCGCCCAGCCAAGACGCGGCGCCTCCCTCCCATCGGAACGCTTCATGTGACGTGAGACTGCCGCCATAGCCGACGACCACGGAGCCGTTCCCCGATACGCCGAGCGCTTGGCCGTCATCATCTCCGCTCGACCCAGTTTCCAGGCTGGTCACCACCCCGTTGACCCAACGAGACGCGTGGTCCACGCCCATCGCTCCCGAGTACCCCACCACGACCGATCCGTCCGCCGAAACGTCTTGCGCTCGGAAGTACCCCCATGCCCGGGGGTCGTCCCACAGCCCCTGAAAGCTCGGGGCCGAGGCGATGACCGTAGAGGACAGGATCGGTATCGCGAGCACGATCAACGCCAGAGGGAGGAATCTCCGACGCCCGATTCCTTTCACAGATCCCCTGGGCGAACTACAACCCGGTCCGGAATCTCGCCTTCGTCGGGCCAGGCAGACCGCGCCGATTCCGAGCAGCGCCGCCGTCGCAGGCTCCGGAATGTGGGCGATCCACGAATCGTTGTAGGTCAACTCGCCGTCGTTGTACGTTCCCCACCCAACGATCGTCTTGCCATCGTCGGAGATCGCCGTAGCGCGAGTCAGCGTCCATCCAGTCAGGTCTAGGCCGTACTGGTCGACAAGCAAATCCTGGAGATCGAGCATCCCAGTCGCTTCGGACCATATGAATGCGCCTTTTTCCCCCCGCAAGAGTGAGCCCCCGACAACGATCGATCCATCGGCGGAGACGTCCCAGGCCCCGCTCCACCTTTGGCCGGGCATCTGTCCCAGGCCACTCATGACACCGTTAGCCCACCGGAATGGCTCCTGACCGTCTTCCCCGGTACCCATGCCAACGATCACGGAACCATCGGCGGAAACGCTGGCGGCGGCGCTCTCGAATTCCCCGCCCGGCAAGTCCCCCAAGCTTGTCACTGCTCCGTCCGCCCAACACACAGCTTCCCAATTCCCATGAAAGGTCTCTGAGCAGAGCCCCACGATGACCGACCCGTCCCCCGACACGCGGAAGGCTTCGCAACGGGCGGCTCCACCGGGCGGCTCTGCCAGGGCTGTGATTGCCCCATCCGACCATCGGAAGGCCTGGTGGTGGTCGGCAGACGCCACGTAGCCCACGATGACCGATCCGTCCGACGAGGCGCCTGCGGCGCGCGATACCGAGTTCGGATCTCCCAGAGCGCCGAGCAGCGAGCACGTGCCGCTCTCCCATCGATAGGCACCGTCGGCTGCGTACTGCCCGGCTGATCCGACAATGACCGATCCGTCCCCCGAAACGCCGTAGGCGTGGCCGCTATCACCTCCCCCGGGCTGTATGTCCAGCGTCGTCATCACGCCGTTCGTCCAGACAAACGCCGCATCCAGTCCGTTGGAGCCGGTGTACCCCACAACGACCGAGCCATCGCCCGATACGTCCATTGCGTCGCAGTAGTAGCCCCAACTCTCCGGATCGTCCCAGATCCCCTGGAAGCTCGGGGGACCGGCCGTGAGCTCCGCCGAAGCCGTCAGGACCGCCAAGACCGAGGCCACTAGGTTGAGTCGTTCCCTTGTCATCGCTTTCTCTCTCCAGAAGCGCTCCTATCAGGAACCAATGGCGCCGATGCGCCTCCCCCTGGCACCGCGAGTTCGACGCAACAGGAGTCCTGTTCCCGCCACGAACACCGCGACCGTCACCGGCTCGGGAACATGCGCGATCCACGCCTCGTACTCGCCCTCGGGATTGCAGCCGCAGCCGACGAACGTCATTCCATCGTCGGACACGCGGACCCACGCGTCGACCAGTTCCCAGTCGGTCAGATCAAAACCGCACTCGAGCGAAAGGTAGTCAGCCATCGACCGCATCCCGCCTTCGGCCGTCCAGATGAACGGTGCGTACTTGTCCGGCCAGTCCTCCGACACTACGCTGTAACCCACGATCACGGATCCGTCGCCGGAAACATCCATCGCCATACTGCTGAAATTGCCTGCGGTGAGAGCCCCCAGTCCAGTCATGATCCCCGCCTCCCAGCGAAACGCCTCCTTGCCGTTCGCCGACCAGCAGTTGCCTACGATCACCGTCCCATCCGCGGAGATCGCCGTCGCGTTGCCGTAGGCCGTGCCCCCCGGCAAGTCTCCCAGGCAAGTCGCTACGCCGCCGTTCCACATGCAGGGATAGCCCTCGGCTGACCACACCTCCCAGTTGTTGGTCCCGACGATCACCGATCCGTCGGCGGATACGTCTCGCGCTATCCCGGTGGTTGGGTTCCCGGCGCCATTGTCCAGAAGAGAGATGACGCCGTTCGTCCAGACCACGGGCTGCGAGGTCCACAGCTCGTCGTTGCCCCCGCCCACGATGATGGAGCCGTCGCTCGAGATTCCCCTTGCAGTGCTGCAATAAGGTCCGCCCTCCAGGTCGCCGAGGCTTGTCATCACCCCACCGGTCCAGACGAACGCCTCCGGTTCGTCGTACAAATGCCCGCTGAATCCGACGACAACCGAGCCATCCGCCGACACCGCGGCACCGTCGCTGAAGCCATGACCCGGCAAGCACTCAAGCCACGTGAACGCCCCAGATTCCTAGCGGAAACCATACTGCTCAACCGCATCCTCGGGAGACGCGTCCCAGGAACGAAGCTTCGTCCCGTCGACGTATCCGACTACCACCGACCCGTCCGCGGAGATGTCGAGCGGCACGCCTCCGGGAACCCCGAGAGCGCCAAAGCCCGGCGTGGACGCTTGCGTTTGGCAATGAATCACAGCCGTAACAACGATGCAGAAACACACTGGGCGCGGTCCCCTCATGGCTCACCCTCTCGAGTAGATGACGAATCAACGAGGTGTACCACCGACATGTGGGCTGGCGGTACTGTGTGGGGTCGGAAATGCCGGGCGCATGCGGAGGCACTCCACGCCGGCGCCGGTCGTCGACCCTAGTACTGATAGGCCTCCGCCACCAGCGATTTCAACAGGTTTCCTGCCAAGAGAATGGGATTCGTCCCACGGTCCGAGTCGGCGCTCCTCGATCCACTCAGTAGCAGCTCACGTCCACGACCCGACCCTCGTCCGCGAACGAATCGTTCGCCGCCAGAGAGATCGCCAGCGTCCGAACCGCGTCCCCGTAGTCGCTCAGGACCAGCGAGCGATCCCCCGTGCGGATCGCCTCGACGAAGACCTCGTCAATGCCGCAACCGGCCGCCTCCAGCGCCTTCGTCTCGCAGCAGGCCCGAAGCGTCGCCTTGTCCGTCCGCCACTGGAGCAGCTTGTCATCGTATAGGATGTGCAGGACGTTCGCCTCCGACCAGTCCGCCGGGTCGAACGCCCACGTCGTCGTCATCGAGCCCAGCGCGCCGCACTCGAACTCCAGCGTCGTCACCGTCACGTCCGGGCAGTCGATCTCATGCAGCACGCGACTCGCCGCCCGACACGAGACCGTCGCCACCTCGCCGATCAGATAACGCATCATGTCGAACGTATGCGTGGCCTGCTCGCAGAGCTGGCCGCCGCTCTTGTCCATCTGCAGCGGCCAGGCGTTCTTGTAGCCGCGCCCCGACCCGCTCCAGTACTGACCCGCCGCCAGGTTGACCCGCTTGCCGTCGAGCTCAGCCTTGGCCGCCTGTGCCCCGCTCATGTAGCGAAGCTGATACCCGACGCACGTCATCACGCCCTTGGCCTCAACGGCCGACTCGACTTGGCGGGCGATCTCCATCGTCCGGGCCACGGGCTTCTCGACGAGAAACGGCAGGCCGCGATCGATCACGTCCAGCTCCAACTCGCCGTGGCAGAAGACGGGCACGCTGATCCAGACCGCGTCCAGGTCGTCCCGCTCGAGCAGCCGCCGGGGATCGGCGTAAACGTCCGGACGGAGCCCGTCGCCCTCCTCGCCCACCACGCCCTCGGCCATCTGGTTGGCGAGGTCCTCCTTCAGGTCGCAGACCGCGACGATCCGCGCCGCCTCCAGGCCCCTCAACGCATTCATATGACCGCGAGCGTTCCCGCCGCAGCCGATCATCCCGATTCGAATTGGATCTGCCATGTCCGACGCCGAGCACCAAAAAAGCGTGCGGTCCCGCACCGCATCGGCCTCCATACCGAAGCAGTCCTGGACCGCACAATCCGTCACCCCCACGAGACCCACCAGCCAGTCGAAAGACCTCTAGAGCCCCAACGTCTCGACGTTTCCTACGCTTTCTCCCACTGCTCCTTGAGCAGCTTCACGCAGTTCGCCAGAACCTTCTTCCGCTCGCCCTGGTCCTTCGGCCCGCCGCATTCGAGGCTCACGTAGTCCTGATAGCCGATCGCCTTGAGGCCCTTGAACCCGACCACGTAGTTGTCGGCGTCGCCGTCCGTCGTCGGGATCCTGCGCGTCCTTCGGCTGGCCATGTGGACGTGGTGCAGGTAGTCGCCGCCCGTCAGGAACGCCCCCATGTCGCACGTCTCTTCCCACGTCATGTGCCAGAAGTCGCCCATCATGGCCATCCCGGGGCTGCTCACGTCCTTACACATCGAGGCCGCGTCCGCCAGCGTTCGCATGAAGTAGCATTCGTCGCGGTTCAGCGGCTCCAGCACGACTCGCGTGCCCGCCTGGGCGGCGAACTCGCCCAGCTCGACCAGCAGCGGCTTCGGATCATGCGTCTTGCGCCGATCCCACCGATCAAACCCCGTCAGGAGTACACGGGCCTCCTTGTGCGGTAGGGCCTTGGCCCGATTGAACGCCGGCACGATGATCATGCCCGTCGACCCTAGCTGACCGGCCGCCGTCAGGATTTCCTTCATCGTCCGCATCGCCTTGGCGCGATCGTCCGGATCCACCCCGATGATGCACCCCTGAAATCCGGCGCAGATGGCGCTGATCTTGACGTTCCTGCCCTCAAGCGCCTGCTTGTACTTGTCCACCCGCTGCGGCAGCCCTCCCCCGTGAGGCTCCAGGGCCGCGAAGCCGAGTTCCTCCAGATTGTCGAGCTTCTCCTTCAGGTCCCGCCCCGCCATGACCCCCTCCTGGCAGGAGAGCTTCAGAACCGCCTTGCCCTTGGACGTCTCGGCGGCCCGGGCACTGCCGCCCCCGCTGGCCGCGCCGATGCCGGCACCGGCCGCAGCCGCCATGAAATCGCGTCGACGCATCATCATGAGTCGCCTCCTCCCGATCGAAGTCGGATCACTATCAAACTCCAAGAACCGCTGACATCATACGAGAAAACCCAAGCTGAACAAGGAGACCGAGCCCCCCAAGTCGCATGATACGGCCACCGCTGTCGACAAGGCGCTTGGACTCTTCCCTTCGTATCCCCCTCTTCTTACTTCGTCCTCCCGATCTACCGTTGGTAGATCGGCAAGTAGCAGTATTTGACCGCTAACGCCAGAACCATCATCGACGTGCTGAACGTCGGCCCCGCCTGCTGGTAAGAGACCGGCCAGGAGCCGTCCGCGTTCTGGTTCGCCAGCGCGAGCCGCTCGAACCCCGGCTGCCACGACTCCCAGTACTTGCCGCCGAGCTGCCACATCGCCTGCGCTATGTAGTATGCGGCGTAGTGAAAATGCCCCCCGCCGTACTGCCGAACCGGGTGCTTCAGCAACCACTCCCCGGAGGCCAGCGCCTCGGCGTGGAACCGCTTGCCGCGCTCCTGCAAGAGGTGATACCCCGCGATCTGAAGACACAACACCCCGGTGGACGTCATCGCCACGCTCGGCCCCGCCCCCGGCTGGTAGCTGAACCCCCCGCCTTGATGGTAGCTCCGCTTGACGTACGCGATCGCCTCGTTGATCGCTTCCACCGGAACCACCGCCCCCGCGTTCTTGGCGGCCTTAAGCGCCATCAAACACCAGCCCGTTACCGACAGATCGCTGTCCTTGCTCGTGTGCTGGTAACGCCAGCCCCCGCCGAAACGCGTATCCGCCTGCTTGATCCGCTGGGCGTCCAGGATCAACTTCACAGCGCGCGCCAGCGTCTCCCGAACCCGACGCTCCCGCTCGCCCGACGTCATCCCCACCACCTCCGCCAGCATCAACGTGCTGATGCCGTGCGAGTACATCGGCCCGCCGCCCTGCGTGAAGATCAAACCGTTATTCTGCTGCTTTGACAGGACGAAATCCACCCCCCGATTGACGACCTCCCCGTACGGACCCTCGTCCGGAACGTGACCCTTGGCCAGAAATGCCATCACCGCCAGACTGACCACCGCCGTGTTGCTTCCGAATCCCGGACCCCAAGCCCCGTCCTTCTGCTGAGACGCGGCCAGGTATGCCAGCGCCTTCTCGATCGCCAAGTCGCACTCCACCTCGACGTCTCGTCGATCCGGCATGTCCTTGGGCTTCCCCCCCAACGGGGCCTCCTGAGCGCCAAAGGCCGGCCTGACGCCCCAGACCGTCGTGAGAATGCAGACGGTTACCAAGGCCGTCCGCGTCGGCCCGCGCTCCAGAGTACCGCATCCTGACTGTAGATCGTGCTTGAACATGCCGATGGGATATTCTACCCGAAGCAGGCCGATGGGGCTTCATCGACTGGCCGGGGCAATGATCTCCCGCGAACTCATGGCGGCGGAATGCCGAGTTCCCATATCATTGGTGCATCGCGGGTACTGTGGAGAAGGTGACGTGACGTCGGATCGAGTGATGGTGATCGGCTTGGATGGGGGCACCTGGGCCGTCCTCTGCCCCTACATGCAGGCCGGATTCCTCCCCACCCTGGCCCGATTGTGGGAGCGAGCCTACCGTGCCGAGCTCAGAACCACGTTCCCGCCCATCACCCCCGTCGCCTGGGCCTCGATGGTCACGGGCGTCAACCCCGGCAAGCACCGCGTCTTTGGCTTCGGCACGTATCGAGACGCCGGCGGCGAATACGTCGGCCGCTGCGTCCACCGCGGACACATCGCCCGTCCTACCCTCTGGCGGATCCTCTCCCGCCACGAACGCGTCAGTCGCGTCGTGAACGTCCCGATGACCTACCCACCCGAAGAGATCAAGGGAAGCATCGTGACCGGCATGTTTACCCCCGGCCCCGACGCGCCCTACGCCTTCCCCGCCAAGCTCAAGGAAGAGCTGCTCACCGCCGGCATCCGCCCCAAATTCGTGACCGACTTCGCCCGCGGGAAGGAATCAGGCGCCGCCTCCGGCCTGGATCAACTCCTTGAAGGCGATGGTAGCCGATTCCTCGACGACCTCGACGACCTCACCCGGCGTCAGCATCAGGTCGCCTGTCACCTCGTCCGAAAGGACTGGCACTTCTTCATGAAGGTCTACGTTGCCACGGACCGGATCCAGCATTTCCTGTATGACGAGCTGCTGCCGCCGCCGGTCGACGAGACGGCCTCGCCCCGGGCGCGTCGAATCGCCATGAGCCTCAAGCTCGTCGACGACTGCATCGGCGAGCTGATCGAGCTGGCCGGTCCCGATTGCACGGTGATGATCGTCTCCGACCATGGCTTCGGACGCTGCCTGGGCGAATACTCGCTGGGCTGCTGGCTGGCCGAACGAGGCCACGCCGCGTTTCGAGCGAACCGCGCCACGGGCACCGCGCGGAGGATCGTTCGATCCCTCGGCCTGGGGCCCGTGGTTCGCCGATTGCTCGGAGACGCGCGCGCCTCCAGGCTGTCCGCGCGGACGTTCCCGCTGGACTGGAACCGGACCAAGGTCTTCGTCGACGACGCGACCGCCGGCCACTGCCTCCGCATCAACACGAAAGGGCGGTTCAAATCCGGCGTCGTCGAGCCGGGAGGCGATTACGAGCGCTTCCGCGATGAGCTGATCCGTGAGCTGAAGGACCTTCGTGTCGATGGCGTTGATCTACCGCCCATCACGCAGGTCCTCAAACGCGAGGAGGTCTACCAGGGACCCTACGTGGCCGAGGCGCCCGACCTTCTGCTCATGACCGACCCCCGGGCGCTGCTGGTCTTCGTGAATCGACGCATCGCCGGGGCCTTGCTCGAGCACGTCCCGGAACGTGCCGGCGATCACCTCATGGAAGGCATCTGCATGGTCACCGGACCGGGCATTCGGGCCGACGACCAGATGCACCGGGCGGACATCACCGACGTCGCCCCCACAGCCCTGGCCAGGCTGGGCCTGCCCGTTCCCGAAGACATGGACGGACGCGTCCTGACCGAGGCCTTCGCCGAACCCCCGACGATCGTCATCGAGCAGGGGGGCACCGATACCGAAGGGCTCGATGTCCCTGAGGCCTTCACCGAGGACGAGAAACGAGAGATTGAGGACCGATTGCGAAACCTCGGCTACCTCGAATAGCCCCACGCCAAGACCCACAAGCACCCTCGGGGTGCATCTCAATTCCGGTTGCATGCACGCTAAGGTGTCGATAACGTGCCGGCTGCCCGAGCCGCGGCATTCATGCCGCGCGGTGGTCTCTCTGTGCGACGTGAACTCTCTGACTGGGCAAGAACACCCGATAGCAATACCCGTGCCGCTACGATTCGTGAGACGCACCCGCACCCTCGGACCGGCTCGGAAGGGGGTTTGCACCGGGGGGCCGGGACGCTATAATGAGGGGTCTCTAGGTAAAGGAAGAAGTCATGAAGCCCAAGATCCATCCCAAGTATGTGGAGTGCAAGGTAAGCTGTGGTTGCGGCCACTCCTTCGTGACCCAAGCCGCCGTGCCGGAGCTGGTGGTCGAAATCTGCTCGAATTGCCATCCGTTCTACACGGGCAAGCAGAAGTTCGTGGACACCGCCGGACGCGTCGAGAAGTTCCAGAAGAAGTTTGGCGGCCAGTACTTCAAGAAGCCGGCAAGCGGGCAAAAGGCCAAGGCCGCGAGGGCTTAGCGTAAGAAACCTCCAAACGCCGCACGGTTCCATCTACTTGGATCCTGCGGCGTGGTTTTTTGCAGACCCTCCGCGCCCTGCTGGGTCGATAAGGTCCTGGACCATGTCCACCACGACGCCTGAATCCGCGCTGCTGGCTAGGTTGGACGAGCTCGCCCGTCGCCACGGCGACGTCCTCGACCTGATGAACCAGCCCGAGATCGCCAAGAACCCTACCAAGATCGTCGAGTTCAGCAAGGAAGAAGGGGCCCTTAGGCGGTTGGTCGAGCCCTACCGGGCCTACCAGAAGGTCCACGTTCAAATCGAGGAGGCCCAAGCGATCCTCGATGATCCCCAGGCCGACGCCGAACTCAAGGACCTCGCCCGAGAGGAGTTGCCCGAGCTCGAGGCCAAGGCAGCCGAAGGCATGGAGGAGCTCAAGGGCCTCATCGTCATGGGCGACGATGCCGGCATCGACTCCATCATCATGGAGATCCGCGCCGGCACCGGCGGCGAGGAGGCCGCCCTCTTCGCTCGCGACCTCTACGAAATGTATCTCCGGTTCGCCGCGACCAAGGGCTACAAGCACGAGATCCTCGACGCCTCGCCCACCGACATGGGCGGCTTCCGCGAGGTCATCATCAATTTCAAGGGCCCCGGCGTCTATGCCAACCTGGGCTACGAGGCCGGCGGCCACCGGGTCCAACGTGTCCCCGATACCGAGGCTCAGGGCCGCATCCATACCTCCGCGGCAACCGTCGCCGTCCTGCCCGAACCCAAGGAGATCGAAGTCGAGATCGACTGGGAGAAGGACGTCATCGAGCACGTCAGCCGCGCCGGTGGGCCGGGCGGGCAGAACGTCAACAAGGTCAGCTCCGCCATCAAGCTCGAGCATCTCCCGACCGGCATCACCGTCTCGATGCGCGACGAGAAAAGCCAGCACAAGAACCGCGCCAAGGCCCGCCGGATCCTCATGTCACGCGTCTACGAGATGCACATGACCAAGGAACGGGCCGAGCGCGACAGCGCCCGAAAGAACATGATCGGCTCCGGCGACCGAAGCGAGCGCATCCGCACCTACAACTTCCCACAGAACCGATGCAGCGACCACCGCATCGGTCAGAACTTCTCCCTCGATCACGTCATCCAAGGAGAAATGGCCGACTTGATCGAGGCCCTCCGGACCCACGACAAGGAGCAGCGCCTCAAGAACCTCCAGTTGCAGTAAGAACTACCGCCCCACCCGACTGTAATGCTCTTCTCGACCAGACGATTTCGTCGCCGGTGGGCTACGCCAGGAGCGCCATCGCCCTCTCCACGCTTCGGCCGACGTAGTCGATGTACTCGTGCATCGTGCCGTCGAAGTGCTCCGTGCGGTGCGTGACTTCGAAGTTGATCGGCTTGGCGTAGCCCGTTCCCCCCAGCCACGCCATCGTCGCCGCCCAGTCGATCGTGCCGAAGAACGGCGGCTGGTGCTCGTCCCTATCGCCGTGGTTGTCGTGCAGGTGCAGGGCGAGCAAACGCTCGGCGAACGGCTTGAGACGCTCGAAGTCGCCGGCCTGATGGCTGTGGCCGGAGTCCAGGCACCAGCCGACGAAGCCCGCCGGAAACTCCCCGTAGAACCAGTCCAGCACGTCGACGCTGAAGCTGCTGCGGTTGCCCATGTTCTCCACCGCCAGCCGCACCCCCGTCTTCTCGCAGATCGGACGCACCGCCTCGAACGCGCGGATCACCCGGGCAAGCCGATCACGCCCGATGAACCCCGTTCGCCCCTGATACGGCGGGTGAACGACCACCGCGTCGCCGCCGACGTGCCGGCAAAACTCGATCCGGTTCTTCAGCAGACGGACGTACAGATCATGGCCCTCGTGATCAGGAGCGTCGATTCGCGCGCGACGCGTCGCCGTCCCGTGAACGTCGATGCACCGCAGGCCGGCCTCGACGAGTCGCTCGGCAAAGCCGTCCATCTCACCCCGGCTGTAGCACCGCTCGTTGTCCCAGTCGTCGCACCAGTGCACGTGCCGAAAACCCACGCGGCGGAACAGATCGAACTTCTCCGGCATCGACGGGCCGAACGTGTAGTCGAACATATCAGTGGTGATGCTGGCGGGTCGTGGCATGGCGCCCCCTGGAGACCTCTAGAAACCACAAGTCGACGTGTCGACAACCTGACACGATCGAGTGTGGGGCATCCCTCGAGTTCGTGAATCCTTCTTGCCTCGTGCCGTCTTCGTTCAGGGAGTCTCGTCGCCGGTGGCATCATCCTCCCGTTCGGTCCCACCACGCAATCAGGCGAACAGTGTCGTAACGTACTCGACGTGCTCGCCCCGGGCCAGTCCGATCGGACAGGCATCGGCACAGACCGTGCAATCGCCGCAGGCTTGCTGACGATCGCCCACGCGATCACGCAACTCGCGGTAGCTGTCGAGCGCGTACTCGTAGTCGCCATACTCGTCGTGATACATCCGAATCCGAACTAGGTCGTTCACGGGAACGCCGCGAGGACAGCTCCGAGCGCACCGCCCGCACATCAAACACGTGTCGTCCGATGCCCGATGGAACGTTTCCGCAAGACGCTGCTCCCACGGCGTCATCACCGTCGTGCGCAAGTCGAGCTCCTTGAGCCGATGGACCTGCTGCAACGATCCGAACGTGAACAAGACCGTGTCGGCTCCGCCGGCCAGCAGCGTCTTGCAGTGGGCCTGGAAGACTTTCGCCCCCTCGGCCATGGCCCTGGGCGACCCGCTCTTCATCGAGATCACGCCGAGCCCCTGCGCCTTCAACTCGGCCAGATTCCTCGCGTACCGAGCCGACTCCTCGCCTCCCTGAGCCTCACCGGCAACGATCAGTCGCGTCGCCAGGAGCCCCACGTCGAAATAGCCGGGGGCCTTGGCCAGAATCATCTCGAAGACCTCGTTCAACGAGGAATGGCAGACGAAGCCCTTGAATCGAATCTTGCCCTTCTTCTGCAGCGCGTCTTGGACCTTTATCAGCCGATCGAGCAGCTCTTCGTTGGCCTCCGGCAACATGGGCAAGTACACGTCCGCGCGGTCCGTGCGGAGAACCTTCAACATCCCGTCCAGTTCCCCCTCGAGTTCCTTCGCTTTGCCCTTGAGGCAGAGAACCAGTTTGTCACGCATGCCGGGACGCTTGGCGAAGACCCCCGCCATCTCGCGCAAGGCCCTGCCTCGCCCGTACTGCGTCGAGGAATGGACCAGGTTGACGCCGGCCTCGACCGCCGCGGTCAGTACCCGGCCGCTCCTTCCGCCCAAGCCGATCCGGGAGACCTGAAGCTTCGTCCGCCCGAGAGCATTCGTCGGCAGCTCCGGAATAGTGCCCTCAGCCTGGCCGGCAAGTGGCATGCCCACCGACCCCAAGCCTGCCGCCGCCGCGCCCTTCAGAAACCGGCGCCGCGTCACGTCAACACTCGATCGCGCGTCGATCGGTATCCCCTTCCCAGGGTCCGCGCCACCAATAGAAGGATCGCCGCCCGTTGCGGCGATCCTGGAACCTTCCGACAGTGGCGATCAATGCGAGCAGAGACGCTCGCCCGCGAAATGCTCCTAGCCGTAAATCGACGTGACGTACCGCACGTGCTCACTGCCGGCCAGACCGATCGGACACGCGTCCTTGCAGGCCGTACACGAGCCGCAGCCCGAGGCCAGCGCCTTCAAGTCGCCGCCCAGGTCGCGATAGGTGTCGCGGGCGTAGTCGCAGTCGCCGTTCTCGTCGTGGTACATGCGAATCCGCATCAAATCGTTGACGGGCATCCCCCGCGGGCAGCTTTCCGTGCATCGGCTGCACATCAGGCACGCCCCGGCGTGACGGGCGTGAAACGCCTTGGCCAGATGCCGCTCTCGTGACGTCATGGCCAGGCTCTTCAGGTCCATCTGCTTGAGCGTGTCAACCTGCTGGAGAGAGGCGAACGTGAACAGCACCGTGTCCGCCCCGCCGGCCAGCAGCGCCTTGCAGTGGGCCTGGAACGTGTCTTTGCCCTTGTTCATCGCCTCGCGGGCCTTGCTCTTCATCGAGATGATGCCGATCCCGTCCTCCTTGAGCTTCTTGACGTTCGCCATGTACTGCTTCGTCTCGTCGTTCCCCCCGCCACCGCTCGCAGTGACGATCATCTCCGTCGAGATCAGCGCCGCGTCGAAGTACTTCGGCGCCTTGGCCAACACCATCTCGAAGACCTTGTTCAACGCCCCGTGGCACACGAAGCCCGTGAAACGGATCTTGCCCTTCTTCTTGAGGTCGTCCTGCACCTTGCGGATCTTATCGAGCCGGCGCTCGTCCGGATCGTGCAGCTCCGGCAGGTAGACGTCGCAGTGATCCGTGTGCAGGTCCTTGAGCATCTTGTCAAGCTCGCCCTCGAGATCCGCCGCCCTGCCTTTCAGGCAGAGCGTCAGCTTGTCCCGCATGCCCTTGTTCTTGTCGAAGACCTTGCCCATGGCGTCGATGGCATTGCCGTTCTTGTAGCTCGAGGAGTTGTGGACCATGTTGACCCCCGCCTCCACGACCATTTGAAGCAATTGGCTTCCTCGGCCCCCAGACGTGTTCAGGCTACCGTAGCTGACGCGCGTCACGTTCAGCTTGGTCCGAGCGCCCAACGGGTTGGTGGGCAACTGCGCCGCGGGAGCCTTGGCCTCGGCCGCACCGACGCGGCCCGACAGACCCGCGGCCACCGAGCCCATGCCAACCGCCGCAGCGCTCCGAAGGAATCCGCGTCTGGTGACGTCCATATTCGACTGATCACTCATGATACCCTCTCGCTTGGCTCGCTTGTTCGGCTGTGATTTCGAAACGGCGACCGCGCCATTCCGGCCGCACCGTCGGGATCAACCGCAGATTAACATTGTCCCGAACCGGCCGGGCCATGGCAAGGGAAGATGGGAAGCCAGGCCGCGTTCCCGCTTACGCCAGAACCTACCGCCAGGCCGCTAACAAAGAAAGCCGGTCCGACGCCCCCCGCGTCAGACCGGCTTGTTCCTCGAATCCGCTATTTACGCCGCCGTAGGCGCGGCCACCTTGGTAGACGTAATCGACTACCGCCGGACTCTCCGGACGATCACTGACAATGCCCCTAGACCCACCAGCAGCAGACTCGCCGGCTCCGGCACCGTCGCTCCCACGTTGCCCGCATACGAAACCTCGACGTCCAGCTCCGTGTCCCACTCGAGCGGGTGGTAGTTCGCCGGGAATATCTGGAACCACTTGTTGAACAACGCGCCCGTGACCGCCCCAGGCAGCCCCTCACCGTTCTCGTAACCGAGGATCGCGTCCTTCAATCCCGGGATCACCGAGTCCTTGATCAGCCCCACCGCCTCTAGCGTGTAGTTCCCGTTGTTCGCGTACCCGTACAGGCTCACGCTCGTGATCTCCATCGCCAGAAGAAGCCCCTGCACGTTCGAGTCCGGGTACCCCAGAGAACCCCAGATCTCCAGGTCGTAACCGTCGTCGTTCCCGGTACCCGTCAGGCTCACGCTGATGTTCGGGTCACCGCCTGGGGCAGCGAACGGACCGTCCGCATTGTCGAACTTCACGTTCAGGTAAAGGTCGCCGCCGAACCACGTTGCCGTGTCCGGAGGTAGCTCGAAGATCGGCAACGTCACGCCCTTCGGAAGAAGAGGGCTCGTGTACCCCAACACCTCGTTCTCCCACACCCCATCCCCGGGCGACCCCTTCGGGATGATCAGCGTGTCTGGAGCGGTCGAGTTGAAGCTGTACATCGGTACGTGCTCAGGCACGCCCCGCGGCTGGTTCGCCGCTCGCCCCGCCAAGAACGAAAAATCGTGATCCTCGATCGTCGGGAAAATCGGTGCCGCCAGCGCGGGCGCTACGCCCCACAAGCAGATCGTACCCACCGCGATCAAACGATACATTGCCCACCTCCTATGGCAGCAAACGGTACAGCCCTCTTTCCGCACCCGCCGACATCCCCGGGCGGAGCGCATCAATGCCCTCACGGCACCTCCGGCATCCGCGCAATGACGGAGCCTCGGCGCAAGCTAGACAGACTTACAGCACCAACGGCGAGAAGCTGTGGCGCGATATGTTCCCTGTGTGCGGAGATCCCCCGATCTCATGGTTTGGTAGTCCTCCGGGGCCACCATATTCAAGGACCAAACCAAGGAAATGTCGGTATGCGCCGGCAAGCCCAAGAGCGCAAGACGCCTAACCCACAGTACCTTTAGGAACTTAGGCGTTATCGGACCTTTAGCCTCAATTGGCCCCCGCCCGACGTGCGCTCCGAACCGCCAGAAAGGGAACCACCACCCGATCCGCTCCCCCTACGTACCCCTCACAAGTCGGTTCATCACCGGACTTCCCGGTGCGCGGGACCAGGCAAATCGCCGCGCGGAACCACCTGAGGCCGCAAAATGCCGGAACGAGACTTGACCGATTCACGCAAATCACTAGACTAAGGGATTCTGTCTCACAGCAAAGAGAAGGATACTATGCCAACGCCCGTAACGAAGAGCTACATGGCCCGGCGAGAGACGTATGAATCCGAGTGGTTCGTCGTCGACGCCACGGACAAGACCCTGGGAAGACTGGCCGTCAGATTGGCCTCCATCCTAATGGGCAAGCACAAGCCCACTTACACGCCGCACGTGGACACGGGGGATTTCGTGATCGTTGTCAACGCTGACAAGATCCGTGTCACCGGTCGCAAGATGCAGCAGAAGATCTACGACTGGTACACCCACTACCCCGGCGGCCGAAAAGTCGTACTGATGGAGGACTTCTTCGCCAAGCACCCGACCCGCGTCCTCGAGCTCGCCGTCAGGCGAATGCTGCCCAAGACGCGCCTCGGAAGAAAGATGTTCGGCAAGCTGAAGGTCTATGCCGGTCCCGACCATCAGCATGCCGCCCAGCAACCCAAGGTTCTGGAAATCGAAACCTAGACCAGGATTCGGAGAAGGTTTACGTGAGCGACCAACCAACGGATGCAACCCCGAAGCTCCAGCCCACCCTGATCGAAGGCGCGACGGCGCCGCCGCGGGGAGAGGCCCCCGAGGCTGGGCCCGAGACGTCCCGCCTTCAGGGCAAGTTGAAGTCCGGGTTCTACTGGGGCACCGGCCGGCGAAAGACCGCCGTGGCTCGCGTCCGGATGCGACCGGGCGACGGCAAGTTCCTCGTCAACAAACGCGAGGTCAACGCCTACTTCTCGGAGGAGCGCGACCGAAATGACGTCGTCGCGCCCCTAAAGGCCACCGGCACGCTTGGAAAGTTCGACATCTACGCCAATGTTAAGGGCGGCGGTCCCACTGGCCAGGCCGGTGCCGTCCTCCTTGGTGTCGCCAGGGCGCTCCGCAACGTCGACCCGACGCTCGAGCACGCCCTCCGCGAAGGCGGGTTCTTGACCCGTGACAGTCGTATGGTCGAACGGAAAAAGTACGGACAGAGCGGCGCGCGACGCCGATTCCAGTTCTCCAAGCGTTAATCGGTTGTCCGTCACCGCAACGTACTGAGCGTCCATTGAAGGCAGTCAAACGGCCTCGTCGCTTCTCGGTGACGAGGCCGATTTCTTTGCGGGCTCCGTGCCCGCGATCCCGACGTCGAACCGGAACTTGCCAGACCGAACCTACTCGGAGTGATTGAGATGATACGTGTTGCCATCATCGGGGCTACCGGATACACCGCCAGCGAATCGCTGAGGATTCTCCTCCGACACCCCCAGGCCCAGGCCACCTACCTGACGGCCCTGCCCGAGGAATGCGGGCCGATCGTCAAGATCTTCCCCGAGTTCCGAGATCGTCTGGACCTCGAAGTCGAGCCGCTCGAACTCGCGAAGCTCAGCGACTTGGCTGACGTCGTGCTCTGTTGCCTGCCCCACAAGGCCTCGATGGGATTCGTTCCGAAACTGCTCGACGCCGGCCTCAAGGTCATCGACTTCTCCGCCGATTATCGCCTCCGCGACGTGGCCGTCTACGAGCAGTACTATCAGGTCAAGCACACCGACACGAAGAACCTCCAACGAGCCGTCTTCGCCCTCCCCGAGCTGTTCCGCGAGAAGATCGCCGGTACCGACCTCATCTCCAACCCGGGCTGCTACCCGACGTGCTCTTCCCTCGGACTGGCGCCCCTGGTACGCGAAGGGCTCATCGATCTCCAGGACATCGTCGTCAACACCGTCAGCGGAATCTCCGGCGCGGGGCGCAAGCCCGGACAGGCCTTCCATTTCCCCGAAATCAACGAGAACTACTTCGCCTATGCCGTGGGAACCCACCGTCATATGCCCGAGATCGAGCAGATCCTCAGCGATGTGGCCGGAAAGCCCGTCAACGTCCTGTTCCAGCCCCACGTCGCCCCCTATACCCGCGGCATGCTCGCGACGATCTACGCCAACCCGACCCGATCCCTGTCCCAGGCCGAACTCGACGAGCTCTACGCCGAAACCTACGGCCCGGAGGTGTTCGTGCGGCTGCCCGGCTGCCCGCCGCAGGTCCTGCCGGTCGCCGGCACCAACTTTTGCGACGTCTGGGCGACCACGGCCAAGGGAAAGGTCGTCGTCCTCAGCGCGCTCGATAATCTCGTCAAGGGAGCCGCGGGACAGGCCATTCAGAACATGAACATCATCTTCGGCCTCGAAGAAGCCATGGGCCTGCTGTAGCGATGGGAGCAGATACCGATGCCTAACGAAACGCTCACCTCAGCCGGATTCAAGGTCGGATCCGCTGCCGCCGGCATCAAGTCCAGCGGCGGATTGGACGTCGGCGTCGTCGTCAGCGAGACGCCGTGCGCCGCCGCGGCCGTGTTCACGTCGAACCGGTTCTGCGGCGCACCCGTCACGATCGGTCGCCAGCACGTTCACAGCGGACGACTCCGCGCCATCGTCGTCAACAGCGGCTGCTCCAACGTCGCCACCGGCAAGCGCGGACTCGACGACGCCCGGGCGATGTGCGCCCGACTCGCAGGACACATCGACGCGAAGACAACCGATATCCTGCCCGCCAGCACCGGCGTGATCGGCGCCTTCCTGCCGATGGACAAGGTCCTACCAGGCATCGACGCCGCCTTCGCGAATCTCTCAAACTCGCCAAAGGCCGGCAACGACTTTGCACGCGCGATCATGACCACCGACCTCCGCCCGAAGACCGCCTTCCGGAAGATCCGTGTCGGTCGAAAGGACGTCGTCGTCGCCGGATGCTGCAAGGGCAGCGGCATGATCGCCCCCAACATGGCCACCATGCTCGCGTTCCTGGGCACCACCGCGCCGATCAGCCCGTCGGCCCTGCGCCGAGCCCTCCGCGATGCCGTCGGCACAAGCTTTAATCGGGTCACCGTCGACGAGTGCGAATCCACGAGCGACACCGTGGTCCTCCTCGCCAATGCCCAATCCGGCATCGCCCCGATCCGGAACACCGTCGCCCCCGCCTACCGGGCCTTCGCCCTCGCCCTCAAGGAGGTCTGCCAGGAGCTGGCCTATCAGATCGCCGCCGACGGCGAAGGCGCGACGCGCGTGATCGAGGTGGCCGTCCGCGGCGCCGCCACCGCCACGGACGCCCACGAGGTCGCTCGTATCGTCGCAATCAGCCCCCTGTTCCGAACCGCCGTCCATGGCGGAGATCCCAACTGGGGCCGCATCATGCAGGCCATCGGCACATCGAGGGCCCGATTCGAGACCGACCGCATCGTCGTGCGAATCTGCGGACAGACCGTCTTTCGAAATGGGCGCCCCGTCGAATCGGCCAACCTGGCCAGGATCTCCCGCGACATGAAGGCCAAGCATGTGCCCGTCCTGATCGACTTACGCGCTGGAAAGGTCCACGACCGCGTCTTGACGTGCGACCTCACGAAGGACTACATCACCATCAACGCCGACTATCACACATGAGCCGTTGAAGCGGTCTCGTCGTCCGCCAAGAGCCGGGTGCCACCTCGTATCGAGAACAGAACCTCCGCGCGCCGCCCGCGATCTCGTCAGAACCTATTCTCCCGGATCATACTCGAACCCGGTGCTTCCCTTTTCACGATGCTCTGATTCGATCATAATGTGCCTTCAAGGGCGGCTCTTCCCGGGCCGGAACGGCGCTGGGGGAAGCAGGTGAATGCGTTCGTGCGCTTCCTATCTGAGCTGCGATCGGCCGTAAGTCCGGACTCGGAGGAGAAATCATGAATCTTCCAGGAGGCCGTGCGGGCAACGGAAGGGAACCGCTCTGGAGGGCCCGGTCGGTTTGGCTTGCGGTGATCATCGCCTTCGTTCTGCGATTGGGTGCGTGGAAGCTATGGTACTGGGAACCTACCGGTCTCGTCGTCGGCTACATGAAGAGCGTCGCCACGATGGCCTCGGGGTACGGTATGCTCCAGTCGACCCCCGGCGCCAAGCCTGAGGGGGAATCCCGCGACTTCGCAGACCCGGTCATTCTCCTCATGAAACAACGTCAGGCCGAGGGCGGACGCATCGATCCTGACCACCCCTACCCGAGAAGTCTCGACGGTTGGATACCCGCCACGCTTCATCCGGCCGGGTACACCTGCATCCTCTATCTCCTATACGTATTGGGAAACTACGACGGCATGATCACGGCGGTACACTTCCTGCAAGCTGGCGTGGACTCCCTGGGCTGCATATTCATCGCCCTCTTCGCGCGGAACATATTCAGCCGCCGAGTGGGGGTATGGTCTGCCTGGGTATATGCCCTCCTGCCCTCGATCATTATTCTGACGTGCCGGCTCCTGCCTGACGCGTTCGGCAGGTTCCTCTTCACCCTGATCCTGTGCCTGGCCAGCTATTCGGTGGTCGGTCGAGGCTCCATGATGTTGCTGACGGGGGCCGCAATCGGACTGGCCTGCCACTTCCGTCCGGACTATCTGCTCCTGCCGTCCGTCCTGTTCTTCGTGCTTTGGATTTGGCGACGCAGGTTCTGGAGCACTGTTGCGCTGAGCGCCGGGATGGTCGCGGCGATGCTTCTCGTCCTGTCCCCCTGGATCATGTGGACGTACAAGGCCACGGGAAAGGCCATGGTGTCCACGACGAGTGCGGGAGGCACGATGTATCAGGCGCTCGGCCAACTCCCCGGCAACCCCTGGGGGATAACCATGTTGGACGAATTCGTGGATGAGGAGGGTGCCAAGCAGAGCTTCAGCAGCGCGTGGTCGGTCGAGGGCGATGCCTACTTCCGTAAGCGCTTCCGAGAACTGGTCCCCCAACACCCCGTCTACTACGCCAAGCTCGTTCTATTGCACCGCCTTCCCCTGGCTCTGGTCCCTCCTTACGGGCCCTTGCGAAAGCCTGGTGAGAGGTCCGAATTCTCATTGGACAAGATGCGGATGGAACAGAACCTCTCGCCGCTAGGGGTCGCCCGCAAGTACCCCCTCAAGGTGCTCAGAATCTACTGGCTTCCCATGGCATTCGCAGGACTGTCCCTGCTGATGCTGGCCGTCCTCTGTTACGTCGCTGTCCTGTTGCGTCGCCAATGGCGGCAACTGGCTTGGCTGCTCCTGCCTTATGTGTACACGGTCGGCACCATGAGCCTGCTCAAGCAGATCGCGCCACGGCAGGTATCCCCTACGCTGATCGTGCAGGCAACGGCGCTTGCCGTCTTACTCGTCGTCATGGTCGAAAGGAGGAGACGCAGGTCTCCCAGCGAGGAGACGAGCGGCGACAGATACGCGAATCTGGCCGACGTGGTCGGTGCGGGAAATCAGCCGGAGCGATGAACACGGCGAGATCGGCGGAATGCCTGCCATTGAGTCGCGCCGATGACGTGCTTGGCCAGCATAGTCTGATGGGATCGGCGCTCGAGCCTCTCGCGTTGAGCGGACTTGCCCGCCTTGCTGTGATCGCGTCTCCGTTCTCGGAGAAGGGAGGGCCCGTTGATGCTCGTTTCGGTTGTCATACCAGTCTTCAATGAGGATCGCTGTCTCGAAGCGCTTCTGGACAAGCTGATCGAGGTCGCCAATGCGGGACCCATCGATTACGAATACATCTTCGTGAACGACGGTAGTACCGATGGCTCGCTGGCGATCCTTCGGCGGTTCGCGCAAGAACACCACAATGTCAAGTATATCTCCTTCAGCCGAAACTTCGGCCACGAGGCGGCCACAACTGCTGGTTTGGACCACACGAGCGGTGATGCCGTTGTCATCATGGATGCGGACCTTCAGCACCCCCCCGAGGTCGTTCCAGAGATGATACAAAAATGGCAACAGGGCCATCAGATCGTCTACGCCCAGCGCAGATCACGCACCAGCGAAACCGCCTTCAAGAGGGCCACCTCCTGGCTATTCTACAGGATCATCCGATGGCTTAGCGACGCCGATATCCCCCCAGATACCGGGGACTTCCGACTTATGGACAAGTACGTCGTCGACCAGGTGCGAAGATGCCGGGAGCGCAGCCGGTTCGTCCGGGCACTGATCGCCTGGACGGGCTTCAGGCAAACGGCCGTCCTGTATGACGAGCAGAAACGATTCGCCGGCGAGACGAAATACGGCGTCTTCAAGCTGATCAGACTCGCGTTTGACGCCGTCCTCGGGTTCTCCGACTTCCCGCTGAGAATCGGCGTGGTACTTGGGCTCGTCGTATGCTTTCTCTCCGTCGCTATGGGCATCATCGTCGTCGTTCAGAAACTCGTGTGGGGTATCCCGATCTCCGGCTATGCCACGCTGGTCACCGGAATCTTCTTCCTCGGCGGTGTGCAGCTTTTGGTGATCGGACTTCTCGGAGAGTACATCAGCCGCATCTATGTCCAGTCCCAGTTCAGGCCCTTGTACATCATCGCAGAGAAATCCGACGCCCTGCCCAAGGGAGAGCAGGGATGGTACGGTCTCTCCCCGAGCCTTACCGAGAACGCCGAGCGAGCCCGCTCGTCGTCCCGTGGCGAGGCCGACAACTGACGCCGAGGCCCAGGATAGCTCTTGCCGAACGGCACCTTCGATTGGCTCTTGTCTCCCGCGCCAGAGCCCAGGCCTATGCGATAGACGGAGAACACGCCCTATGACCTCCCATCCCGATGCCCCAGAGATCTCCGTCCTAGCCCCCGTCTACAACGAGGCCGACTGCATCGAGCGCGTCGTGCGATACTGGAACGACGTCCTCGACCAGTGGCCCCGATCCAGCGAAATCGTCCTGGGAAACGACGGAAGCACCGATGGAACCGGCGAGATCCTCGAACGCTTGTCCGGAGAGATGCCGCGCCTCCGCGTCAACACCCGTCACAAGAACGGCGGCTATGGCGCCGCCCTCGCCTCCGCTATCGCGGGCTCAAGGGGAAACCTCGTCGTCACGCTGGATTCGGACGGCCAGTTCGACTTGGCCGACGCACGCGGGCTGATCGAGCGCCTCGAGACCGAGGACCTCGACGCCGTCACGGGTAGACGCGCGAGTAAGCGAGACTCCTTCATGCGCGTCCTCGCCGATCGAACGCTCAATCGAATCGTCCGCCTCATGTTCGGCGTCACGCTGCGCGACACCAACTGCGCGCTCAAGGTCATCCGCGGCGACCTGGCACGAGCCCTGACGATCGAGGCCCGAGGCTTCCCAACGCCCACGGAGATCGTGCTGAAGCTCAGCGCGCAGGGAGCCAGATTGGGCGAAGAGACCGTCAGCCACGCCGACCGCGTCGCGGGGGCCTCTAAGCTCAAGGTCTGGCGGACGGGGTTGGACATGTGGCGATTCCTGTGGTATCTCCGCCGTAAGATCAAGCTCTACCGCAGAGGCGTCCTGCAACGGCTCTGACTTCAGCGGAACACGGAGGGTGGCATGAGTGACATGACCGGCATTATCCTGGCGGCGGGCAAGGGCTCCCGCATGCAGCCATTCAGTGACGTCTGCCCCAAGAGCGTCCTGCCGATCATGGGTAGACCAATCGTCGTTCATCAACTCGAAATGATGCACGCGCTGGGCATAAGGCGCGTCCTCATCGTCGTCGGGCATCTCGGATACCAGCTCGTCAATGCGGTCGCGCGATCCTCGGTCGCCGGCGATCTCCAGATCGACTACGTCGATCAGAAGCAAACCCTCGGTATCGCGCACGCCTTGGGTAAGCTCGAATCACGCGTGGACGGTTGCTCGCTCATGTTCCTCGGAGACATCTACTTCATCACCGATCGCCTGACCGAAATGATTCGCATCTACGAGCAGGGCGACGTCGGCGCCGTCCTCGCCGCAAAGGTCGAACCCGACCCCAAGGCGGTTAGCCGGAACTTCGCCGTCTACGAGGACGAAAAGGGCTTCGTCAACCGCGTCATCGAGAAGCCGCGCCACGCCCGGACAAACCTCAAGGGATGCGGGCTCTACCTCTTCGGCCCGGAGGTCTTTGACGCCATCCGACACACCCCCCGAACCGCGATGAGAGACGAGTACGAAATCACCGACTCGATCCAGATCCTCATCAACGATAACGTCGGTGTGAAAGCCGCTCGCG
>JAFGLZ010000218.1 GCA_016927755.1 Phycisphaerae bacterium | reverse complement strand
CGGCGGTCGTGCCGGTGACCTTGACGTCCTTGACGTGGGCGACGGTCTGGCTGGCGTAGAAACCGACCAGCCCGGGCGCGGCGTCGGGGGCGTCGGCCTCGAACAGGAGCTTGTCCTGGAAGTAGACCCCGAGCTTGGTCCCCTTGCGCTCGAGCCTGGCCGAGTACCACTTGCCGGGCTCGTGCGGGGCGGCGGCGCGTTTGATCTCGTCCCAGGATTCATCGACGTTGCTTCGACAGAGGATGGCCGACGACCTGTCGTAGTGGACGTAGTAGAAGTTGAGCGAGTCGGTCGAGCCGATGACCAAACCGACGGCCTGGACGCCGGGATCTTGCTCGACCATGTATTGCCCCGACAAGGAGACGTCGGCGAAGGCGGGGGTCTTCAGGACGGCCATGGCCGGGGCGAGCCCGCCGGCGGGGTTGTCCGTCCCGTCGAGGCGCAATGCCCCGTCCGCGATGCCGGCGCGCTGCGGCGTCAGGTGCCACAGGCTGGCGGCGTCGCCGGAGGTCAGGTCCGCGGTGACGGTCTTCTGATCGGCTTGCAGCGGCAGCGTCAGGACGAGCGAGCAGATCGCTGTCATCTGAAGGATCGTTGATACTGAGGGGGGCTTTACCATGGGATTCCTCCGACAGCTAGGTTGTCCATAGGGCAACTGTCTCAACAGGCACGAAGCCCGTCCGCGGGAGATTCCTCGCGGTTGTTCGGGCTCAACAGGCGTGCTAGAATAATGCCATGAAGACCTACGGGGCAACGTTCTTGAAGCGCGGAAAGTGGTGGGTTGCCTGGAGCGAGGATGTTCCGGGCGCGCTCACGCAGGGAAGGACGCTTGCCGAGGCCAGGGCCAACCTTAGGGACGCGATTCGGTTGATGGAGGCGCCGGTGGACCTCGACGACCTGCCAAAGACCCGAATCCGGCGTGAGAAGATCCGAGTTTGAAGCGGCGCGATCTCATTAGACACCTGGAGGATTTCGGGTGTGCGCTTCTACGCGAAGGCTCCAGGCACTCACGCTACGTCAATCTTGCAGACCGTTCCAAACAGGGCACCGTCCCGCGGCATCGCGAGATCAACGACTTCCTGGTCCGCGCGATCTGTCGCCAACTCGGCGTGCCTTTGCCATGATGCGAAGCTGCCAACATCGCATCGTGATAGGCGTCGTCCGGAAGGCGTCTGTCTTCGGCAACGTGCCGTCGCGATGCCACCTTGTTCGTAGGAAGATGGCCGGCCGTCGAAGACTTGGAGGTAATGGCCGAAATGGGTCATGACGAGAGCTGCGATTACGTTCCGCTGCTGGATCTCCGGCAGACGGAGCGGGCGATTCGGGTGATCAAGGAGTCCTTCCAGATCAGCCTTGCGGCCGAGCTGAACCTGCAGCGGGTCAGCGCGCCGCTGTTCGTCACGGCCGGGACCGGCGTCAACGACGACCTCAACGGCGTCGAGAAGCCGATCTCCTTTTCGGTCAAAGGGCTCAACGGGCAGCGGGCCGAGATCGTCCAATCCCTGGCCAAGTGGAAGCGGATGGCGCTGGCCGATTACGGATTCGATCCCGGGGAAGGGATCTACACGGACATGAACGCGATTCGGCCGGACGAGATTCTGGACGAGACGCATTCGATCTACGTCGATCAGTGGGACTGGGAGCGCGTCATGGAGCCTGGTCAGCGGAACCTGGCGTTCCTGCGGCGGATCGTCGAGCGGATCTACGAGGTGATCCGAAGGACGGAGGCGCACGTGGCCGACGCGTATCCGGCCATCGAGCCTGTGCTGCCGTCCAGGATCGAGTTCGTGCACACGGAGGAGCTGGAGCGGCGTTTCCCGGACCTCTCGCCGCGCGAGCGCGAGGACCGCATCTGCCAAGAGTGCGGCGCGGTGTTCATCGCCGGCATCGGCGCGCCGCTGGCCGGCGGGCAGCCGCACGACGGTCGAGCGCCGGACTACGACGATTGGTCGACGCCGACGGAGAACGGTCGAGGATTGAACGGGGACATCTTCGTCTGGAATCCGGTGTTGGGTCGAGGCTTCGAGCTGTCCTCGATGGGCATTCGCGTCGACGCCGAGGCCCTGACGAGACAGTTAGGCATGACCGGCACGGAGCAGAGGAAGGCGCTGACGTTCCACCGCCGTCTGCTATCGGGCGATCTGCCCCAGTGCATCGGCGGCGGCATCGGTCAGTCGCGGTTGTGCATGCTCTATCTTCGCAAGGCGCACGTCGGCGAGGTGCAGTGCAGCGTGTGGCCGGAGGAGATGCGGGAGGAACTCAGGAGGCGGAACGTGGTTCTGCTTTGAGGGACTGGCCAAGGAGCGGGCGTCAATCGCTACTCTCCAAGGCCCCGAGCGAGTTCTTCGGCATCGTCAAGGCCGAACTGCCGCCTGACTTCGGCCAGTGGGATGGAGGGCTCGCCCTCGTCCTCCGGCTTGGCCTCTCGCAGATCGAGAAGATCCTCGACATCGGCCAACACTTCCTGCAGCGCCACGAACTCCTCATAGGGCAGAATGACGAACTCCTCCTTGCCGTTCTTCCTCAGGATTTCGGGATGCAGCTTGATCATGCCGGACCTCACCTTCTAGCGGTAGGCCTCTCCGCGACGTTTGACTCGATAGATAGCAGCTTTGAACATGTGGACCTCGAACCGTATGCGGCCATTCCCGGCGCGAAGTCGGTACTGGCAAGTGAAGCTGGCCAGACGCCAGACGTCTCCGGCGGCTGGACCTCCTCCTATGATTCTACGCGGATCCTAGGGGCGGACGCTATCCGAATCCAATATCGGTGGCGGCCTGAACTCGATCTGGTACTTCACGTGCTTGGTCCCCAGGTGGTTCTGGCCTTGCCGGGGGGACGCGTCGGCGTCTCCGCCGCTACCGCATGGACAGCTCCATGTCCTCACCGAAGTGGACGTAGGCGCTTTCGTTTTCGAACGACATCCGGACCGCCTCGTTGATGGCCGTTCCGATGAGGGCTTGGTCGGGTAGGGGGCGGACGGGCTCGAGGGCGGCGATCATCTCCTTGCGCTTGGCCAGGGCGGCGGCTTCGTCCATGCCGGCGGTGGCGGCGTGGATCCCGCGAACGTCGTCCAGCGGCTGCTTGATCGAGTCATAGCCGTAGCCGACCCATTCGACCTTGCCGGGGTCGTTCCAGTCGCAGTGGCCCTTGAAGAAGTTCGGGTTGAAGTGCTCGAACTTGCCGGCCTGTGTGCAGAAGTAGGTGTTACGGTCCTTGTGGTCGGACCAGTATTCGCCCTCGGTGCCCATGAGGCACAGGCCCTGGTTGGTTAGCGCGGTCTGGTGTTCCGAGCAGACCCATCCCGTTCGGATGAAGAGGACGGAGTCGTCCTCCCACTGGATGGTGGCGCTGACGGTGTCGTAGGCGTCCTTTCCGAGGCTGGGCAGGAGCTTCTTCTGTCCGAAGGCGACGAGGCGTTTTGGCTTCAGGCCGGTGATGAAGTGGTAGGCGTCGGCGTAGTGGACGCCGATGTATTCGAACGGGCTGGAGTGCTCGCACCAGTTGGCGAACCAGTGGAGGGGCATCTCGCGGCGCTCCTCGATCCACGCGTGGCCGTGGAGCATCTGACCGAGGGCGCCGTCACGGTATTTCTTCTGCGCGGCGCGGATGGCGCGGTCGTGCCGCTTGTGATAGTCGGTGTTGACGTAGATGCCGGCGGCGCGGGCCGAATCGCGGATGCGCCGGGCCTCGCCGACCTTCAGACAGAGGGGCTTCTCGACGATGCAGTGGTGGCCGGTACGGATGGCTTCCTCGATTACGGGGGTGTGGAAGTGGTCGGGCGTGGCGACGATGACGACGCCGCCGGGGCCGAGCTCGGCGATGGCATGCTTGTAGGACTCCGGATCGACAGCGTCCGGCCCGTCGGCGTCCGGATCGGGCAGCGCGCGGAAGTCGCATCCGGGGAGCTGGGCGCGGAGCCATTGGATCCGCTCGGCACGTCGCGTGGCGACCGAGATCTTACCGATCAGGCCGCGCGACTGTTCTTGAAAGAGGGTCGGCAGGACGACTTCCGCGCTGATCATTCCTCCGCCGACCACCAACACGGGCATCGTTTCGCCTGTCGAGCTCATGGTTGGGCCCCATTGCTGCCGCTGGCGGCCTGTCCACCAACATGTTGGGGAGGATACCTGCGGAGGCGAGTGAGGGCAACGCCTGTCGGGGAGAGCCCTTGCCAAGGACCTATAACCGCCATTTGGCACATTTTGAAGAAAAAATTAAGATATGCAGTTGGAAGACCGGCCTCCCACTGTCTATCCTATTTAGGAATGGGCTGGAATGAAGTGATGCTTTCACTTTTTCAGCCGAATTGAACTCCTCGGTCAGCCGGGGTCGATTGGATACGTCCCGCAGTGCTAACCTGACATTGAATATCTGTAAGTCTTAAGGCAAGGAAGCCGGTTCGGATGTGAAGGAGGCTGGTGGGGATGTTTGGACAGAAGAGAAGGCAGTTCTACGCGTCGGCCGGTGTCGCATTCTTGCTTGCGGTTGTGAGTCCGGCCTTCGGCGATCTGACGACGGGTGCATGGTACATGGACCAGTCCAACACGTTCGCGGATGGGATCAACTACGGCCGAGTTGACATCGAGGCCAATTCGTCGACGGGCGTCGTGTCGTTCAATGTGGATGCCTTCGACGTTCAGCCGACCTACGGGACGCTTGGAGACAACTTCGGGATCCAGGTCTTCGGGTTCAACTTCGCGAACCTGACGTCGACGGCCGGCGACTGGGCGTTCTCTCTGCCCTCCGGTTGGTCGGACCGCAGCGGGAACATCAGCGGCTTCGGCGGCTTCCTCGTCAAGACGAGCGGCACGGGCGGTAGTCGTCAGGACCCGTTGTCCTTCAGCATCACGCTTCCGACCGCCTCCGAGGCCATTGCCTCGAACTTCGCCGTGCTGTCGACCGGCAACGCCGGGGAAGGCAACGCCTTCTTCGTCGCCCACGTGGCGGGCTTCAACGAGACCGAGGAAGACAACGGGTCGACACTGACCACCAGCCACTACATCGGCGGGGGAACGCCAGTTACCGAGCAGGTTCCGGCGCCCGGCGCATTCTTGTTGGGGCTTGTCGGCCTGCTCTGCGTCGACCGACTGAGGCGTCGCGTCGCGTCATAACCTTCATTTCCGCGTTCCAACAGCACAACGTGATGCGCGCGGCCGCGTGCTCTGCGGCGCGTGCCGGCTCGCGCGTCCACGGCGTGTCTCCCGGCGTCACTGAACCCATTTCGTCAGTACATGGCTCCGACAGGGGCATCGGAAGGAAGACGTTGCGTCCGTGCCGCGTCTAACCTTTTGGGTCTGCAGAGCTTCTTCCCTTCAAGAACGACGCCTTCAGCCCCTCGGGAGGTGTATCTCAGACACAAGGAGCGCTAGACATGGTCAAAGAGATCCTCGCTCGGAAGGGGGGGTTCGTCGCCTCGATCAGCAGGGAGCACACCGTGCTGGAGGCGGCCCGCGAGATGAACGCCCGGCGGATCGGGGCGCTGGTCATCACGGACGGGGAGCGCGTGGTCGGGATCTTCACCGAGCGCGACGTGATGACTCGCGTCGTTGCTCTCCAACTTGATCCGGCCAAGACGAAGGTCGAGCAGGTGATGACGTGTCCGGTGGCCTGCTGCACGCCGGAGACGTCGCTCGGCGAGTGCAGGGAAGTGATGACGAATCGTCGGATTCGGCATCTGCCCGTGGTCTCGGACAACAAGCTGGCCGGGATCGTGACGATCGGCGACGTTATGGCCAAGGAAGTGGTCGAGCACAAGGAGAAGATCGACGATCTGCACAAGTCGATCGATTACCTCCACGAGTACATGTACGGCTCATATCGCTAGTGCCGTTTTCGGCAGGCGAGCTTCATGCTGTCGTACCGCGGGCTTCCGGCCTTCCTGGGAAGCCGGCAAGGCGGCAGACGAGAGCATCCGACTGGAAGGGGCGCGAGCCTTGCAAGGGCGCGATTCCCGAAACGCACGGCGCCCGATTGGGATCGAAGCTGTGGTACTCCGCGGTGGGCAAGCATCTATCGGACCCCGGCGGTTTGCCGGTCCGGGAATTCCCTGGATTGCGAGTCGGGCACTGCCGCAGGTCGGCCCGGTGGCTCCAATTGCGGGCCTTTGGCAGTCCTTGCTGAATCGGTGTTTGACGCTAGCCGATGTCGATCTGGAGATGCCAACGCAACGCTCACATCCTCGGTGGGGACGGTCCGCCTACGCTGCGATCGCGGCGCGGAGTCCCCTCCGCTGCAAACGAATCTTATTGCTGCTCATGGCGATATGGTTGCTCAGTCTCTTCGACTTGGGTTTTACCCTGTTTGCCCGAGCGATGGGGGTGCTGGTCGAACTGAATCCGTTGGCCGAGTACCTCATGAGCAGCCACGGCGACGTGGGAGTGATCGCGTTCAAGTGTGCCATGATGACCATCGGCACAATGATCCTCTGGGGATACCGCCGGACCTGGAGTTCCGAGTCGGCGGCGTGGTTCCTGCTGGTCGTTCACGTCTTACTGGCGATGCGATGGCACACCTACTACCACGGTGAGGACACGACCCTGGCCGTGGTGGAGGTGGCGTCAGCTACCGCCTTGATTCAATCCAGCGCTGTAGCGAGGCCGGCTTTTCTTGGACCTCTTGGTCAAACTCGAATGATTGTCGCGCAATCATCAACGGGCGGCGCCGACACACGTTGACCAGCAGTCCCACGGTGATGAAGTTGGTGATTAGGCTGCTGCCGCCGGCACTGACGAACGGGAGCGTCATGCCGGTGATGGGCATCAGTCCGACCGTCATCCCGACGTTCACGAGGACCTGGGCGGCAATGAGAGAGGCCACGCCCACGGCAAGCAGCCGTCCGAAGGGGTCATCGGTTCCGGTGGCGATCTCCACGGCGCCGACGATGATCAGGGAGTAGAGGATCAGGGCCAGCACGCAGCCGACGAGGCCCCATTGGTGGCCCAAGACGGCGTAGATGAAATCATTGTGACGGTCCGGCAGGAAGTCGTACTGCACGAACGTCCCCTCCCAAGGTCCCCTGCCCGTCACCTCGCCGCTGCCGAGGGCCACCATGCTCTGCTTCAGTTGATAGCCCTGGTTCTTGTAGAGATCCTTGAGCTTGGCGGCGATCCACTTATGGGCCCTCTCGTCCTTGACCGGGTCGGGGTCGAGCCGTCCGTTAAACCACAGCAGGGATCGCGTGGTGATGACGGGGGGATCGAGCAGATCCTCGGCGTCCGCCAGGCCGGGCATCCGCATCGCCTCCTTCTTACGGCTGATTTGGGCCTCGCGGAACGTGGGGATCAGCATCGCCAAGGCCAGCCGTTCACTCCAGCTCAGATCGGTCGGTGGGGATAGTCCGTCCCCGGGCGTCTGCTTGTCGTTCGACGGGCGTTTGCCCAAGAGCTTCTCTTGGCTCGGGGCCATCTGCCCGACGAGGACCAGGACGCGGCTTCGCTGGTAGGGCTTCATCATCTTCCAACCGACCGGCGCGGCCAGGATGCTCAGAAGGATGACGAGTAGCAGATGATGTATACGAGCCCCGGCCATGAAGAGCATCGCGAAGAGGACGGGGAGCATCAGGAGCACGGTTCCCAGGTCCGGCTCCATCAGGATCAGCATCATCGGCAGCAGCGTCAGCAGGAACGGGGGCATCAGCCCGAGCCAGGTTCTGTAGTTCTCTCGGAATCTCAGATACCGAGCCAGCGCGAGGATGAAGGCAACTTTCATGAGCTCGGACGGCTGGAGCTGAAACCAGCCGAGGCGGATCCACCGAGCCGATCCGCGAACGACCGGGATGATGTTCCCGGGCACGGAAATGTTGAGTTTCCGTACCGCCGCCAGAAGCAGCAACAACACCAGCATGATGCCGAAGAACACGTAGGCGTACCGGCAGATTCGCTGGTACGGCACCGCGATCGTTATGAACATGGCGAACAGGCTGGCGACCAGGAAGACGGCTTGGCGGATCGTGTACTCCGGCCGGGACGAGCCCGCCTGGTTCTCGGTCGCGTAGATGGCCACCATTCCCGCGGCGACCAATAGGGCGACCGGCACGAGAACGAACCAGTACACGCGTGTCGTTGTCGTGGGTTGGGCTTCGCCCATGGGAGATTGACGTCCTTGATAATCAGATCGTTAGCGTCGCGGTGACGTGCCTCATCGTACCATGCGGTCGTTCCGGCCACCAAGAGCGGATCGTCCCGATGCCCCGGGACAGCGTGTCGTCGCCTCAGGGTCGCCTAAATGTCCGGACTGATCACGGCCGATAAGACGAAAGAGAGAGCGAGCACTGATCCATTCGAGAAGGGAAGCGCATGCGTCGTTCGAGACGCCTATCGACGATCCTCGTCCGTCTTGGGGAAGCCGCCATCATCGCGGCGTGCCTGGCCACGCTGTTTATCGTCCTCGATGCCTCTTCTTGAGCCGGTCGGTTGCCAAGAATGGTGCTCGCAGCTCGATGACGCCTCTGTCCTCCATCGGTATAATGGTCGGACCCGTATGTCCTTGGAAAAGCGAGGCAACCATGTCCGATCATTCGACGGTAACCGAGCCAAGCGTTTCGACATCCGGCAGGGAGATCATCTCTCCTCTGACGCAGCGAGCTGTTCGCGCCCGGCTGGGCGGCCGCGAGCTTGTGGAGATCCGCCCGACCCAACCGGACGATCTACCCGCGGTGTACACGGCAGCCCGTGCGGCGCAGAAGTCTTGGCAGCGAACGTCCCTTGCCGAGAGGCTGGAGCTTATCTCGGGCGTCTATCGACAGCTCTACGCGCATCGTCAAGACGTGGCCGCGACGATCACGGACGCGACGGGCAAGCCCGAGAGCGAGGCACTCCTGACGGAGGTCCACAACACCCTCGACGCGTGTGCGTTCCTGCTGAATCACGCGAGTCGCGTCTTGTCGCCCAAGCGGTTGCCGGCGCCCTTTCTCCTACGCATGATGGGCTACAAAGCGACGGTGCGCCGGAAGCCCCATGGCGTCATGACCAAGGTGAGCGCATTCAACTACCCCTTCAAGTTCGCGTTCGACGCGGCCGTCTTCGGCGTGGTCGCCGGAAACGCGGTGGTGATCAAGCCGGACTGGTCGGTGTCGCATCCGGCCACGCTGGTTCAATGGTTGTTCGAGGAAGCCGGGGCGCCTCGCGACGTGGTACAGACGATCTACGGCAAGGGGCTCGGGCGGTACGTGGTTCAGCAGGACATGGACTATCTGAGCTTCACCGGCGGAACGGACACGGCCCAGAAGATCTGGCGGAACCTGCCCCGTCCGATCCCGATCTCGTTCGAATTGGGGGGCATGGATCCCTTCATCGTGTTGCCCGATGCGGATCTGCACGTCGTGTCGCGCGCCTTGCTGTGGGGGCGGCTGATCGCTTGTGGGCAGACGCGCGTGGCGAGCAAGCGGGCGATCGTCGTCGACGACCCTCCGGGACGGGCGGAAGAGTTCGGCAATCGAATGGCCAAGCTGCTGGCGTCGGTGCGTCTGGCGGAGGACAGCCCGACGGAATACGACGTCGGACCTGTCATTACTCATGAGGCGGCTGGAGGGTTGAACGAACAACTGGACCGGGTCAGGGCCACCGGCGCGAAATGCCTGTACGAGGCGGCGCCCGGACGGGCCGAACGCCCGAGCCTGTGGCTGGTGCCGCCGTCGGCTCGCGAAAACCAGCCTCTGCTGCAGGAGGAGTTCTTCGGTCCGATCATGTGCGTGATCCCAGCGGCCAGCGAGAGCGAGGCGATCGAGCTGGCCAACCGGCAGCAGTACGGGCTGGGAAGCAGCGTCTTCGGCAGAGACGGAGAGCGGGCTCATCGCGTGGCCGGCGAGTTGGACGCGGGCATGAAGTGGGTGAATAACGTCGTGACGACGACGGGCGGGTGGCCTTGGACGGGGTGCAAGTCTTCCGGGCCCGGGCACGCTCTCGGTGCGGAGGGACTGCTGGCGATGACGCGTCCGGAAGTGACGGTGAGCTATCGCGGTCACGATCTGATGTCGATGCCGCACGTCCTGCCGTACGACACTGACCATCGACGCATGGTCGAGAGCATGATTTCGGCCTGCCACGCGCCAGGCTTCGGGACACGAATGAGGGGATGGCTCGGCATGCTCAACGCGACGCGTAAGCGGCTGCGGACGATTGGCGCACTGCCTTGGGGGAGATCGGACAAATTGTAACGATTGACCATGGAGGGAGTCCCCGGCTTGTGAAGACCGGGACGTACGCAAGGAGTTGACGGGAAGGCAGCTCCTTGGCACAAATCGTGCAAAACGTCGCACAATCTCGCCTCCCCCCGGCAGTTACCCGAATTCCCTAACTGCTTCGGCCTAAGCAGTTCCGGGCAACCAATTCAGGGATTTCCCTTGGCACCCGTGGGGCAAGACCTTATAATCCTCAGGCGGGTTCAGGTCGACTGTAATTAAGCGTGCAGAGCTTCATTCATACGCTTTCACCTGCGCGGCAAAGGGAGAGTTGCGGAATGAGCCGGGAGCCGACCGTTTACGTAGTGGATGACGATGCAGCCGTGAGAGATGCGCTGCGGTGCGTGATGGAGTCTGTCTGCCTTGCCGTACAGACATGTGCCTCGTGTGAGGAATTCCTGGAGATCCACGATGAGGAGACGCCGGGGTGTCTTGTCCTGGACGTTCGGTTGCCTGGGATGAGCGGCTTTGAGCTTCAGGAGAAGCTCCGGGCGGATGGCCTCGAGATCCCGATCGTCATGGTCACCGGGTACGGGGATATTTCCATGGCGGTCAGGGCAATGGCCAACGGCGCGGTGGACTACATCACCAAGCCGTTTAATGATCAGGTCTTGTTGGACCGCGTTCGCCTTGCTCTCAAACGGGACAACGAACTGCGTCGCCGCCGCGCCGATCTCGAGCGGATTGAAATCCGGTACGACACGTTGACCCCGCGCGAACGGGAGGTGATGTGGCTCGTCATCGCGGGAAAGGCAAACAAGGTCATCGCCGCCGATCTGGACCTGAGCTGCAAGACGATCGAAGGGCACCGAGCCAGCGTGATGGAGAAGATGCAGGCGGAGTCGCTGGCGACACTCGTTCGGCTAGGTCTTGCGCTGGAGCACTCGGGGGTTATCCCTGAGGTGCCGACGGGAAATCGTTTATACATGTCTCCTTTGTCCTAGTCGATCAGAGTATTGATTGTGTCGTGTGTGGCGCAGTCGGCCTTCCAGGGCCGTACCTGCTTGCGGGGGGAGTCTACGTCCGTCGCGGGTGCCGGCCCACGGTTGGCGGAAACCGAGGCGTTAGTGCGAGGCAGCGCATGCTTGTCGACCGAGCCATGACAAAGCAGGCGGAGACGCGACGCGAGCACGTCCTCGATCTCATCAACAGGCTGACGGTGTTGCCGACGACGGCCAACGTTCCGATGAGGATCCTCAAGCTGCAGCGAAGTCCATCGGCCAGTGCGGCACAGTTCGCCGCCTTGTTGATCGCGGACTCCTGCCTCTGCTCGAAGCTCCTGGGTTTGGCCAACTCGGCCTGGTTCTCCCCCGCGCGACCGATCACGAAGGTGTCGGATGCCATCTCGATGATCGGCCTGCGAAACCTCATGCCGCTGGTGTTCGCCACGGCTATCGCGGGCGTGTATGACCAGGTCGGGCTGTCTCCGAGTGTTCGGAGGCGTTTCTGGGAGGCCTCTGTCTTCAAGGCGGTGGCGGCACGGGAGTGCGCATCCCATCTGGCGCCTGAGTATGCCGAAGAGGCCTTCATCTGCGGCCAGCTCCAGGACATCGCGCTGCCGCTCCTGTTCTCGGTGGACATGACGGTGTGGCCGGAGACGGAGGAGCTTCTACACTGCCAGACGGAGTACCGACGCGAACGAGAGCAGATGCTCTACGGGGCCGATCACGCGGATCTGGGCGGTCGCCTGGTCAAGCGGCTGGGGTTCCCGGCGTTCTTCCAGGAGACCACGAGGGGACATCATGACGCGCCGGCATTGAGGGGGATGCTGACCCATCAAGGCCTGGCGCGGAGCATCGAGTTCGCGGCGATGATGCCTCATAACCCTTCACATCGCGGGATGGACGTGGATCGGCTGGCGGAGTTCTTCGAGTCTACCCGGACCGAAGACAGTCCGGAGATCCAGCCAGCGGCGTTGCTGGCGGACATCGAACGCCACTACCGCACGATGCTGGAGATCATGAGCGACGAGGGCGGCGGGGACGGGGCGTTGAGGAGCTTCATCCGCGAGGCGAGCCAGGAGCTGTGCGTCCGACTGGAGTCCATGATTGGCGAGTCCTGCATGATGACCTCCACCTTCGCGACGCTCGAGCGTGAGCTGAAGGAGAAGATCCAGCAGCTCGAGTGGCGCGCGACCGAGCTGGACTACGACGGGCTGACCGGCATCCTCAATCGTCGGGGCCTGCTGTCTCGCACGGAGGAGGTCTTTACCAAGGCGTCGGACCTTGGGATCGGCTGCGCGATCGGGTTCGTGGATCTCGACGATTTCAAGGACATCAACGACCGCTACGGCCACCCTCTGGGAGACTTGGTACTGAAGAGCGTGTCCGAGTCGCTGCAGGAGGCGCTTCACGGGTGCGGCATTGTCGGGCGGTACGGCGGCGATGAGTTCACGTTTCTGCTGATCGCCGATGAGCCGTCCGAGGCGATGGCTGTCACGGATCGGATCGCCACCGCGCTGGGCGATCTGACGGTCCAGGACAATAGAGTCTGCGTACACGTCTCCGCGAGCATCGGCCTCCTATGGGTGGGCACCCCCACCGGCTCGAACAAGCTCGAGACGGCCCTCAAGGAAGCGGACAAGCTGATGTACGAGGCGAAGCGTTCCGGAGGGTCGAAGTACGTCCTCGGCGAGTTGAAATCGGCAGGGTAGGACGCTCGGGGACCAGGGACGATCCGTCCTCGGGGCCCAAAAGGACCGGGCAGCCCTTGCGGACTGCCCGGTGCCATTATGCTCGGGATGTCGATTCGGTCGCGGCTACTCCTTGCCGTCTCCGTCGACGGGCGCCGAGGCGAGGTGCTCCCACTGGCGCCACCGCACGTTGACGTCGTCCTGGTAGAGGTCGAGCAGCCGCTCGGCCTCGGCGGGCTTGGCCTTGAGCAGCGACGTGAAGCGAATCTCGTTCTTGGCGTAATCCTTCAGCGGCATGCTTGGGGCCTTGGAATCGAGTTGCAGGGGGTTCTTGCCCTCGGCGATCAGGCGTGGATCGTAGCGATACAGCGTCCACGCCCCGCACGCCACCGCGTCCTTCTGGTGGTTCATGCCGACCTTCAGGTGGAAGCCCTGGCCGATGCAGTGCGCGTAGGCCAGAATGATCGACGGTCCGTGGTAAGACTCGGCCTCGATGAAGGTCTTGACGGTGTGAGCATCGTTGGCGCCCATCGCCACGCTACCGACGTAGATGTGGCCGTAGGTCATGAGCATCATGCCCAGTTCCTTCTTCCGCTGCTGCTTGCCGCCGTCGGCGAACTGCGCCCGGGCCGCTCGCGGCGTGGCCTTGGACATCTGGCCCCCCGTGTTGCTGTAGACCTGTGTGTCCAATACGAGGATGTTGATGTCCGCCCCGATGGCCAGGGCGTGCTCCACGCCGGCCGTGCCAATGTCGTAGGCCCAGCCGTCTCCGCCGAGGATCCACACGGACCGGCGGACGAGGTAGTCCGCGGCGGCCATCAGGTTCTTGCTGTCGGCGTCGTTCTTGCCCTCGAGCAGCTTCTTGACCTCGGCCACGCGTTTGCGTTGCTCCTCGATGCCGGCGGAGTCGGACATATCGGCGTTCTTGATCGCATCGATCAGGTTGTCCTTGCCCTTGAGGGGCTCGGCTCGCTCCAGGAGTTCCATTGCGACTTTCTGGAGGCGATCGCACGTCAGCCGCATGCCCAGACCGAATTCGGCGTTGTCCTCGAAGAGGCTGTTGCTCCAAGCCGGTCCTCGGCCGTCGTCACGCGTGCAATACGGCGTCGTCGGCAAGTTGCCGCCGTAGATGCTGCTGCATCCGGTGGCGTTGGCGATCAGCATCCGATCGCCGAACAATTGAGTCATGAGCTTGACGTAGGGCGTCTCGCCGCACCCGGCGCACGCCCCGGAGAACTCGAAGAGAGGACGCTTGAGCTGGCTGCCCTTGACCGTGCTGACCTTGATCTGTGACTCGTCCAGATCGGGGAGCTTCAGGAAGAAGTCCCAGTTCTCCGTTTCCGCCTGGCGGAGCGGGAACTGAGGTTTCATGTTGATGGCCTTGGTCTCGAGCTTGTTGCCGTCGGCGTCCTTCTGATTGGCCGGGCAGATGTTCACGCAGGCCCCGCATCCGGTGCAGTCCTCGACGGCGTTCTGGACGGTGGCCTTCATGCCCTTGTATTCCTTGCCCTTGGCGTCGGCCGACTTGAACGTCGAGGGGGCCCCGGCCAGGTGCTTCGGATCGTAGACCTTCAGGCGGATCGAGGCGTGCGGGCAGACCAGGCTGCACTTGCCGCACTGGATGCACGTCTCGGGATCCCACACGGGCACCTCGATGGCGATGTTCCGCTTCTCGTACTGGGTCGTGGCCACCGGGAACGTCCCGTCGATGGGCATGGCGGAGACGGGCAGGCGGTCGCCTTCGTTGTTCAGCAGCTTGACCGTGAAGTTCTTGACGAACTCGGGGGCGTCGTCAGGCACGCGGACGCCGACGTGACCCTTTCCGGTGATCATCTCCGGTACGTCGACCTCGAGCAGGCCGTCCAAGGTCTTGTCGACGGCGTTGAAGTTCTTCTGAACGACGGCGTCGCCCTTGCGGCTGAAGGTCTTCTTGATGGCGTCCTTGATTCGCTGAATGGCCTCGTCCCTGGGCAGCACGCCGCTGATGGCGAAGAAGCACGTTTGCATGATCACGTTGATGTGGGCGCCCATCTCGGTGAGCTTGGCGACGCGATAGGCGTCGACGACCCACAACTTGATCTTCTTGGCCAGGATCGTCTCTTGGACCAGCTTCGGCAGCTTTTCCCAGACCACGTCCGGCCCGTACGGGCTGTTGAGCAGGAACACCGCGTTCGGTCGAGCGTGCTTGAGCATGTCGTACTTCTCGAGGAAGAAGAACTGGTGGCAGGCGATGAAGTCGGCTTGGTCGATCAGGTAGCTGGCGCGAAGCTGATCGGGGCCGAATCGCAGGTGCGAGATCGTCATCGAGCCGGCCTTCTTCGAGTCGTACACGAAGTAGCCTTGGGCGAAGTTGTCGGTGCCCTCGCCGATGATCTTCACCGAGTTCTTCGTCGCGCCGACCGTGCCGTCGGAACCGAGACCGAAGAACAGGCACCGACGCGTGCTGTCCTTCTCGATCTGGAACGAGGGGTCGTAGCTGATCGTCCGACCGGTGATGTCGTCGTTGATGCCGACGACGAAGTGGTTCATCGGCTCGTCTTTCTTGAGATCGTCGAGGACGCCCTTGACCATCGCCGGGGTGAACTCGGCGCAACCGAGTCCATATCGCCCGCCGACGATCCTGGGATACCGATCGAAGGACACGAGACCGTACTGCATGCCCTCGCCTACCGCGGTGCGAACGTCGGTGTACATCGGCTCGCCGGCGGCGCCGGGCTCTTTCGTCCTGTCAAGGACGGCCAGCGCACGCAATGTCTTGGGCAGAACGTTGATGAAGGCCTTTATGTCGAACGGCCGGAAGAGGCGAACCTTGATGAGCCCGACCTTCTCGCCCTTGGCGACGAGGTGATCGATCGTGTCGTGAGCCACCTCGGCGCCGCTGCTCATGAGCATAATGACGCGGTCGGCATCAGGGGCCCCGTAGTAGTCGAACAGGTGGTACTGGCGCCCGGTTAGCTTGCCGAACTTGTCCATGACCTTCTGGACCACCGCGGCCGAGCCGTCGTAGAAGCGATTCTTCGCCTCGCAGCCCTGGAAGTAGACGTCCGGGTTCTGGGCGGTGCCGCGGATGACCGGACGGTCGGGAGTCAAGGCGCGGTGGCGTTGCTGCCGGACCAACTCGTCGTCGATCATGGCCCGCATGTCGTCCTGGCTGAGCTCTTCCACCTTGGCGACCTCGTGGCTGGTGCGGAACCCGTCGAAGAAGTGGAGGAACGGCACGCACGACTCGAGCGTGGCGGCTTGGGCGATCAGGGCGTTGTCCATGACTTCCTGGACACTCCCGGAGGCGAGCAGGGCGAACCCGGTGGCACGAGTCGCCATCACGTCGGTGTGGTCACCGAAGATCGACAGGGCGTGTCCGGCAATGGCCCGAGCCGATACGTGGAACACCGTCGGGGTCAGCTCGCCGGCGATCTTGAACATGTTCGGGACCATGAGCAGGAGGCCCTGGCTGGCCGTGAACGTGGTGCACAAGGCACCGGCCTGCAAGGCGCCGTGGATGGCGCCGGCGGCCCCGGCCTCGGACTGCATTTCGGTGACCGAAGGCACGCTGCCCCATATGTTCGTCTGTCCCGCCGCCGATTTCGCGTCGGCCATTTCGCCCATGCCCGAAGAGGGCGTGATCGGGTAGATCGCAATGACTTCATTGGTGGCATGTGCAACGTGCGCAACCGCGGTGTTTCCATCGATGGTGACCAGTCTTCTCGACATCTAACGAACTCCTCGAATCTGAATTAGGCCCCAGGCGGCACCACCCCGGGGCAGCCAGAAGGTACAGAACCGGAAGAACCTAGCAGTATACCGCCGCTCTGGTCGCCCCACAAGCACGGACAGCCGGGTCATCAGGATCATGTGCCGCTCGTCTGGGAGGGACTGGTTGAACCGGTCGTCGGGGAAGGCTAGGCTGAGCTTGTACGATCGATCGCGAGATGCCGGGCATTTCTGGAGGGTCCAAGCATGAACCCGTCGAGATTCACGGTCGTCGGTGTTGTTGCGGCCTCGTTGTCACTCCTGCCGTTCTGCGGCGCCGCAGAGAGGGACAAGGTCGGCAAGCTCGACCTGAAGATCCTTTACGTCGGTCATCCCGACACCCCGCGCGAGGCGGATTTCGTCCAGTTCCTCCGGCAACATTTCAAGGAAGTCAGGACAGGTGATTTGAAGCGATTCGACGGGACGAGAACCGAACAGAGCGACGTGATCATCCTCGATTACGACGGCAAGGGGTTCAACGCGCCCTGCCCGAGGCTCAGGGAGGACTACGCCAGATCCACGGTGACGGTGGGCGTGGCCGGAGCGCACATCTGCGACAATCGTGGGCTCAAGTCGGGCTACCTCTGAAACTGCATGGGCGACGCGGCCCATGTTGGGTCGCACAAGCACGAGATCTTCCACAAGCCTTTCGAGGTCAATCCGAGGGAGGAGGATTGGCCGACGCCTGGCAACTATCGGCGATTTCCCGGCGGCGATAAGTTGCCCGAGAAGATCAGGGTCTGGCGGGTTCAGCATTCAGGCAAGTCCTACGGAGGGGTGGTCTCGCGGAGCTGGGGGTACGACGACTCACCCGATGCCGAGGCGCTGGTCGCCGGCTACAACGGCGGTAAGGAGCACGGAGCGGTCGGCGTGGGACGGCATGGGAACTTCCTGCAATGGGGGTATGCCTCGCCGCCGTCGAAGATGACCGGGGCGGGTAGGCGTCTGTTCCTCAACTGCATCCGCTACATCCGCCGATTCGACGGCAAGAAGCCGTTGTTTCGACGAGAGCGCGGCGATCGCACGTACGCGGTCAGGGATGCCGGATTGATCAATCGGATCAAGGACAAGAAGTTCTTTCGCGGCAGCTTCACGCCGGAACAGATGGAGAAGTACAAGGGGAACCCGGAGGCCCTGGTCAAGTACTACGAGGACAACTTCGAGCTGATCTACAAGGATCAGACCTACCTCATCGACGAGGACCTGAAGGCACTCGGGTTGAAGTCGAACCGGAAGGTGGAGACGTTGGAGCGGGTGATTCAGTCGCTGACGGACGAGAAGAGCGCCCCGGCCGCGAAACGCGTGCTTGCGCGATACGTCGCGGTCTCGCTTGACTCGCCCGAGGCGTGGAAGAAGTGGTTCGATGAGAACCGCGATCGCATCTACTTCACCGACATCGGCGGCTATAAGTTCCGCGTCGTTCCGAAGGGGTATCTGGACACGCCTGGGAAGGCGGTCAGCGACCGCTAGTGCCGTCTTCGGTGCGTGAGTTTCGCGTCACCCTCGGGGAGGCATGGCTGAGCATCAGATGGACCTTCTGACATGGAACGAGACACGGGTCCGCGGAACGCCGCGCTGATTCGGAACGGTGCATCTCGCAGGCACGTTGCCTGTTTGGTGGGAATGGTTTCCCTGAGCGGACCCATGCCACCCGCAACGTCACTGTCTGACGGACAAGGGCATTAGGTCGGCACGCGGCGCGCCGGTCATTCGCAGGTTTGGGGCGGTCGAGGCGAGCTCGGCCAGGGCGTGGCCGCCTCTCGGACGGTTTCGATGAGCGCCTGCAGCCTCGTGCGAAGCGCCGGGGCCGTTGCATCTAGAATGGGGGGCACTTCCAGCTCGACCACAGGGATTCCGAGTTGGGATTGGACGGCGCTTGCGATGATGGGCCCCTCCGCGGCGCAGTGGCTGGCTCCGGGGATCCGTGAGATGACGACGGCCTCTGCGCCGAAGCGCCGAACGTCGCGGCAGATCCGCTCGGCGCGATCGCTCGACGGGCCCACCATCGGGTCCGCCAGGGCGGATCGGGCCAGGGCCTCCATCGGCGCGACGTCTTCCGGGATGGGATCAACGGCGTGGGTGAAGAGGTAGTCCGTGCCGCAGAGCCGGCCGCCGCAGTCTTCGAGCAGGTTCATCATTCGAAGGTCGGCGACGGGGTTCACCCAAAAGACGCGAACGGCATCCTCCGACAGATGGCTGGTCGAGGCCTCGGCACGTCGCCGGGATTCGGCGAGCAGGTCTTTCAGTATGGCGATCGCCTCGGACTGATCGGAGCAGAAGTGGATGATGAGCATCTCGGCGATCTGCATCTCGAGCGCGGGCATCGTGGATCGTCGGGCGGTGAAGTTCAGGGTCCTGAGCTCGTCCAGGCATCTCCTGGCCTCGTTTGCCCGCCTGATGCCGTCGGCGAGGGTCGCGTCGTTCAGCGGTCGCCCGGCGAGGGTTTCGAGGGCCTCTTTCACGCGCGTGAGCTCGCTTTTGACGAAGTCGACCTGGCAGGCAGGCGCGGTGGCCCCGCCCGGCAGTCGAACGGCTTCCTCGTCGGGCTCGGGGCGTCGCCGATGGGGGATCTCCCACCAGAGGATCGGGAATCCCAGGCCGCTGAGTCGTTGGGCGATGGCCGAGAAGTCGTCGCACGTCGCGCCGACGCTGCAGGTGAGCAGATCGGGGAGCGGGAAGCGTGTCTCGGTGACGAATGCGCCGAGCATCGCTCGGACCGGGCAAAACGACTCACCGACTCCCATGGCGTCGGCGACGTCGAGCAGGCCGGCGCTGTGCTCCATGAGGCACGGGATCCACCACGCGCCGTCCGGGTAGAACGCGACCAGGTTGTCCAGGGCATAGGCCATCACGGGAACGGTGCCGAGGTCCTTCATCGCGCCGACCAGCAGTCTGCCTTCGGACCGGGCTTGGCGGAGGCGGTCTTCCTCGGTAAGGAGGAAGTTCCAGAGACGCAGCGCGGCGGGGGAGTCGTCGAAGCTGAGCTTCCGCAGGCGCAGGTCGCCGTCGTCGACGTGGCGGCGGAGCGGTCCCCCGTAGCTCGGCTCGGTCATACCCGAGGCGCGGAGCGAGGCGTACCGGTCGTCCCACCCGTCGAGCGTGATCCGCCGGGGCTCGTTCATGTCAGCACTTCCAGGAAGGCCTGCAAGCGTCCGGTCGTTCGGGTCCGAGCGCCGTCGGCGTCGTCGCAGGTCCCCTCGAGATCGAGCACGGGGATTCCGACCGATTCGATAAGCCGATCGCGCTCGGCGTGCCACAAGTCACACCAGACATGACGCCGGTAGATGATGCCTCGCGCGCCGCGATCGCGGACCTGACGCTTGATCCACTCATAGAGCCGGTCGTTGGGTCTTCGGAATACGCAGGGGATGGCATCGAAGTAGGCCCGGGCCAACTCGGCCATCGGATCGTCTCGCGTTCGGCGGGGATCGAAGGGCGCCGGCATCGTCCGCTCGCCCGTCTCGGTGCCGTCCAGGACGATTCGTCCGCCGGCTCTCGAGACGACGTCGAAGATCGCGAAGTCCTCGCCGAGCATGGGCCCGCCGAGCAGGGCCAGGTCGGTTCGGTGGTTCGTGAGAGACGGGGACGTTGGATCGGGACTGGGCATCGCGCCGCTGTAATGAAAGGCCGCTAGGGCCCTCGAGTAGTCGCTGGGCGAGAGACGATCTCTCGCGGCGCGGAGCTCGGCGCGTTTCGCGTCGTATTCGAGCATCAGGTCGGCCAATCTGTCGTCTGAAGTCGCGCTGCCCCCGAGCTGCACGAGGAACCGTCCCAATCGGCGCAGTTCCTGCACGTACAGCGTTCGCGCGCCGGCGGTCTGCCACGCGGACGGAACGTTCATCAGAAAGCAGGGCAGGCTCGTCCTCCGGGCGATCATCTCCGGGGCGCGGCGCATCTGGTCGCATCGGGTCGTCAGGACAATGGCCGATGCGTCGGTGTCGCGCGCGACGTGGTCGATGAAGGCCTGGGCGTATGCGCAGGCTCCCGGCCTGACGTCGATCAGGCGTCCGGCGGTCGCGGCGCGCGGGACGATTCTGCTGGGGTGCAGGTCGTGGGCGGCGATCCACTCGGCCGGGACGAAGGGGCAACAGTAGAGAATCCGCCGGGTCATGTCCCGCACGCTCCCCTTCCGGCGGCGTCGCGGATGGTCTCGAAGAGGGCTTCCACTCTCACGGCGATTCGGCCCGAGTCGGAGGACGAGTAATCGGTTTCGATGCGTAGGTGAGGAAGGCCCAGCTCCTTCTCGACGAACTGCTTGATGCGAGCGGACTCGACGTCGTAGGTCAGGCAGGCCTGCCAGACGATTTCGATGACGCAATGAGGACGATAGCGTGCCGCCAGCTCGCGGAGGCTCGAGAGTCTTCGGTCGTTGATCGTCATTACGGAGCAGGGCAGGTGGATGTACTTCTCGGCGAGGGCGTCGAGGGGATCCGGCGTGGTTTCGTCCACGTCATCGAGGATGGGCTTGAGCCCCACGCAGCTCTCCATGCACACGACGAGGCCGCCTCGGGTCTCGACGATCTCGAGAACGCGTTCGGCGCCGTGGGCCATCGGGACGCCGGTCATCAGGACGCGGGTCCGGCCGGAGAGGCTTGGGTCGTTGCCGTTGTTGCCGAAGTGGTCGATGGCTCTCTCGTACTGTTCGAGATCGGCGGGGATCGCGGCGATGCTGCTCTTGAAGTCGAGCAACTGCCGCCCCGACATCGGCGGCGGATCCGCGGCCATCAGGGCGGCCAGCTCCCGGCGGAGCGAACGTTCGCGATTCATGGCGCGGATGGCCTGTCTGAGCTTGCAGTCGGTGATTTCGGTCTTGAAGCGGCGCTCGAGATCCTGCTTCAGCTTGACCAGCTCCCGCCGCCAGTGTTGGAGCGCGTCGGGGTCGTCCGGCTTCTGGGGCAACTCGAGGACGACCATCGGGCGCGTCTGGCCCATCAGCTCATACATCTTCTTCTTACCGTCGCAGGTGGTCTCGGCCACGATCAGGTCGGCCATTTCGAGAAAGGGGTTGGACTTGCGGACATGGTAGCCGTACGTCGACTTGATCAGCGGACACAGATTGGCGGGCAGGTGCTCTTCCGCGGCCGGTATCGTCTCGGCGGATCCTCCGCAGAGGCAGACGGGCACGGCGCCGGCGGCCATGATGATCTCTCGGGGGGTGTACTCGCACATGATGCCGACGACGGACTGGCCTTGGGCCTTGGCGGCTGATGCGTAGGCCAGGCAATTGGGGATCATGTTGGCGAACCAGGAGGACGGGCAGCACGCGTCGGGCGTGGCGGTCTGGCCGCCACCACAGCACGACGAAATGGGCTGACTGCACGGCTCGGCGGGGCCCTTGTCCTTGCCAGCCTGGCCACAGCACTTGCTCATGTCTGGTCTCCGCTACGAGGTCGATGAACGGCGAATCAGCGTTTGCGCGCGACGAAGCGGCCCTGGGCAATCTTCCCGGCGTGGGCCAGCTCTTGCATGAAGGCCATCTCGCCCGCCATGGCTTCCATGAGCGTCATGTCGAACCCGATGATCCTGGCCGCATCGTAGGTCAGTTGCATGTTAAGCATGTTCAGATAGAGGTCGACGTAGGGTCCGAATCGACCCGTATCCTCGGCGATCAGGACGTCGCAGCCGTTTTGCTCCAGGAGATGACCGTATCCGTCGAGGTCCTGATAGGTCGGGAATTTCATGAAGCTCAGGAAGCGTTGGGCCTCGTGGTCGGTCAGGCCGGCGCTGCCCTCGATCCAGTCGGTGAAGGCGATGGTTCCCCCCGGCCTGAGGAGACGAGCCGACTCACCGATCAGGGTCGCCTTGTCGACGACGTAGCACCAGGCGTCCTCTCCCCAAACGAAGTCGACGCTTTCGTCCTCGAGCCCGGTGTCGCAGGCGTCGGCAAGGACGAACTCGGTCTTGTCGGCCAGACCTTGGGCCCTGGATCTATGGCGCGCTCGCTCCAGGACCGTCTCCGTCGCGTCGACGCCGACCATCCCGTCCACGTTCTTGAAGCGGAGGAGGAATCGCACTCCGGCGCCGTTGCAGCAGCACAGGTCCACTCCGGTCATGCCGGGTCCCAGGTCGGCCCTTGCGGCGAGGTCCATCGACGACTGGAATCCGCCGATGTGGATCTGTTCGCCCATGATCAGCTCCCAGAGATCGCCTTCCGGGCCGCTGTAGACAGCCTGGACCGTGGCAAGGTCAACGTCCGTGATGCACTTCAAGCTCGATCTCCTTTCTTTCGATGTATGTGGACGTCGTCAGGACAGGCGCCCGACGCGAGTCGCTGTCTGTGCCCTGGTTGCAGGGCGGCTCGGCTCAGTGGGAAGGATCGCGAGGTGTGAACATGTGCGTGCGTGGACGTTCGCGCGGAATCAGCGAATCTCGTGCCATTGCTCTTTGGCGGGCGTGACCGGGAACGGTCCGACATTCGGTTCGATCTCGACCTTGAACTTTCCCTTGAAGCTGGTCGGTACTCGCCACGAGTACGCACATATGCTGCCTCAGCCATACTCGAAGCTGCCCTGATTGAGCGTCCTCCCGGCGGCGTCCACGATCTTCAGCCGGGGCAAGGGCAGCGAACGTTCGTTCTTGTAGACCGGCGGCGTATAGACCTCGCCGGCCTGGCCTACGATCAGCAGAGCGACGTAGACGTCTCTGCCCCGGACATTGGTGACGGGCTTGACCGTCAGCGGCGGACCGGCCTGCAGCACGGTCAACTGTCCGGGACGCACCTGGAAACCGCCGAGACCGCCGAAGGGACCCCTGCACTCCAGTCGCCATGTGTCGGATTGGGAGGCATTCGGTTTCGTCATGCGGAGGCTGACGGACGAGGGCGTGTATCGGCCGGAGGGCACGGAGACGGCCTCAGAGGAGACCTGTGCGCTGGACCACCAGCCGGTGCTGAATGAGACGGTCGTGCCGGGAGCAGAGACCCTGACCTGCCCGGGCTCTCCGCCGCAGCCGGCCAGGAAGGCCGGGCAGAGAATCATGAGCAGGGCTTTTGGCATGGACCGTATGGGCATTAGGGTCCCCTCTCCACCGCATTATACGGGCAAACAAGTAATGTGTAGAATAGGCACTTGCGGCCACGCATGTCCAACGAGAGGGCCGAAACCGATTTCTCGAAGACGCGGAGCGACCGATGTCCCCTGCCAACCCCGCGGTCCTGAGATGCATTCCGTCCGTGGATCGCCTGCTTACCGACGAGAGACTACTGCAGTGCGGCCAAGACGTGCCGCGTAAGATTCTGGTGGATGCGGTTCGCCAAGCGGTGGACGAGGTGCGGAACCGCCTGATGGCCGGAGGGGATGGCGACGTCGAGGAAGACGTTCTGAGGGAAGAGATTCTGGCGCTGGCGGAGGATCGGATTCGGTCGGCGTCGGGGCCGCACTACCGGCGCGTGATCAACGCGACGGGCATTATCCTGCACACGGCGTTGGGGCGGGCCGTCTTGCCGGCCAAGGCGCTGGATCAGATTCGCGACGAGCTATCCGGCTATTCGCTGCTTCAGGCGGACGTCGAGGCGGGCAAACGATCGAAGCGTGACGGGCGGATCGAATGGCTGCTGCAGCAGCTCACCGGCGCCGAGGCCGCGACGGTCGTGAACAACAACGCCGCGGCCACGTCGATCGTGCTCAATACGCTGGCCAAGGGAAGAGAGGTCATCGTCTCGCGCGGGCAGCTCGTGGAGATCGGCGGTTCGTTCCGGCTGCCCGAGGTCATGGAAGCCAGCGGGGTCCGGCTGGTCGAGGTCGGCACGACGAACAAGACGCATCCGCGCGACTACGAGAACGCCATCACACAAGAGACGGCGGCCCTCATGCGATGTCACCCGAGCAACTACCGCGTGACGGGGTTCACGTCGGAGGTCCCGCTGGAGGAGATGGTCCGAATCGCCCACGAACATGACTTGCCTATGATCGACGACGTCGGCGCGGGAGCATTGATCGACTACTCACAGTTCGGTTTCGAGAAGGAGCCGATGTTGGCCGAATCGATCGCCGCGGGGGCGGACGTCGTGACCGCCAGCGCGGACAAGCTGATCGGCGCGCATCAGGGCGGCATCATCCTCGGCAAGGCGCACTGGATCGAAGCGATCCGGAAGAACCCGCTGGCCAGGATCGTTCGGGTGGGCAAGCTGACGCTCGCGCCGCTCGAAGCCACGCTGACGCTCTTCCTCGACGAGGAGCTCGCCTGCCGAGAGGTCCCCACGCTTCGGATGCTCCGCCGGGATCACGCCGAGATCGTGGCGCAGGCCGAACGGATCGCGTCGGCCATCGGCGAGGGAACGAGCCGCGCGGACGTCGAACCGATCGACGGGCACAGCAAGATGGGCAGCGGGTCGTTGCCGGAGCAGAATCTCCCCACGCGTCTGGTGGCGGTCCGGCCGCACGCGGTCGGGGCCGAGGAGGTTTCCCGCGCGCTGCGGCGACGCCGGCCGGCGGTCTTCGCGCGAATCCAGAAGGATCGAATCCTCGTGGACCCGAGGACGCTGCTATCCGGCGAGGAGCAGGAGCTCATCGAGGCGTTCGTGGCGGTGCTCAACGCCGATGCGGGGAAGAGGGGATGTCGATAGCACAGATCAACATCACGCTCGGCACGGCCGGTCACATCGACCACGGCAAGACGCTTTTGATCCGGTGCCTTACGGGCTGCGATACGGATCGTCTCAAGGAGGAGAAGGAGCGAGGCATGTCGATCGATCTGGGCTTCGCTCCGTGCCAGATCGCCGACACCGAGGTCGGCATCGTCGACGTGCCGGGGCACGAGAACTTCATCCGGACCATGGTCGCGGGCGCGAGCGGCATGGACGGCGTCATCCTGGTGGTCGCCGCCGACGATGGGGTGATGCCGCAGACCCGCGAGCACATGGACATCCTGACACTGTTGGGCGTTCGGCACGGGATCGTCGCCCTGACGAAGATCGACCGCGTCGAGGCGGAGCTGCTGGAGATCGTCAAGGCGGACCTTCGCGAGTACCTCGCGGGCACCTTTCTGGCCGAGGCGCCGATCATGCCGCTATCGAGCGTCACCGGTGAGGGGCTCGGGGCATTCGCCACGGCCTTGGGAGACCTGGTCCGCTCGATCGAGCCGAAGCGCGTGGACGGGCTCTTTCGCCTACCGGTCGATCGCAGCTTCTCGGCCAAGGGCTACGGCACGGTCGTCAGCGGTATCCCGGTTTCCGGGTCGGCCCGGGTGGGAGACGAGATCGTTCTGCTGCCGCAAGATCTGAAAGGACGGATCCGGGCCATCCAGGTTTACGGTCGCGACAGCGATCAGGTCATCGCCGGTCAGTGCGCGGCCTTGAACGTTCGGGAATGGGACAGCAAGGCGATCGCGCGGGGTCACGTGGTAGCGGCTCCCGGCTACTTCTCGCCGAACGAGTGGGTCGTGTGCAAGCTGCGACTGCTGCGACAGGACGCGCCGTCTCTCAGGAACGGCGCCCTCGTTCGGCTTCACACGGGCACCTCCGAGGTCATCGCCAAGGCCTACCTGATGGAGGGCGAGCGGCTCTCGTCGGGGCAGGAGGGCATCGTTCAACTCAATTGCGAGGAACCGGTCCTCGTCGGTCGGGGCGATCACTTCATCCTGCGAACGCCGTCGCCGCCGCGGACGATCGGAGGGGGCGTCATCCTCGAGGCGACGGATCGGCGGCTGAGACGAAACCGGCCGGGCGTGCGGGAAGACTTGGAAGAGCGAGCGGCGGCGCTGGCCACGGAGTCGTCCTTCGTCGAGTACTGCGTGAGAACGGCGGAGGGCTACGTGGCCAAGGAATCGGAGTTGTGCCTGCGAGCGCAGTTGCCCGCCGACCACCTCCGGAAGATTCTCGACGAGCTGTCGCGGGAGGGGAGGCTGGTCAGCCCCAAGCCCGATGTCCACGTTCACATCGGAGCGGTTGACGCGCTGGGCGGTCGCGCTGTCGAGGCGATCCGGCGATTTCACGAATCATCGCCCGCCAGTCCCGGCATGGGCTTGGACGACCTGGCGTCGTCGTGCGAGGCCCCTCGGGACATTCTGGCCATGAGCGTCGAACGGCTCGTGACCGACGGCCGGCTGGTGGAGCATCATCACCGGTATGCGCTTCCGGATCACCGCGAATCGTTGGGGGCGGAAGATCTCGACCTTGCCGAGCGGGTGGAGACACAATTCCGTCGGAGCCTGTTCCAGCCGCCGAGTGCCGAAGAGGCGGCCCAGCGGATCGGCGCCGATAGACCCAAGGTCGAGGCGGCGGTCAAGATGCTGATCGAGCATGAGCGTCTCGTCCGGATCGACGGCGATCTGGTCTTTCACTGCGAGGCGATCGGGCGGGCGCGCGAGCTGCTCGTCGAGCACATCCGGAAGGAGGGCAAGCTGGAGAGCGTGAAGTTCAAGTACGTGCTGGACACGACGCGGAAGTTCGCGATTCCGCTGCTGGACCACTTCGATCGGATCGGCGTGACGCAGCGTGTGGGCTACACGCGGCATCTGAAGCGGGGGTGATCGGGCCGCTGGCCCTTTGCATGCTGAGCCCTGGCTGAGGCAGCCCTCTCGGCACCCTTGGAGGGTTGCTCCCCATGCCACCCCGAATGCGATGCGCAACTCACTTACCAAAAGGGGCGCCAGCCTTCGGGCAACCGCCACCCGTTTGACGGGGTGCGGGCAAGAAGAGTCTGTCGCGACGTTCTTGATGGGAATGTCTTGCTCGACTACACTTCGCCCGTCGAACGCGTGAAGTACTCACTCGGCACTCGTACGATCAGGCATTTCGTCGCACCACGATTCCGGTCCTGCCGTAGCGTGAAGAGGACCTGGGATGGCATTGCCTAGCCCTGGGGCGCGGAACACAGGGCCGAGGCCAGGGACAGCTATGGCAACCGGTTCTCTCCCGAGGATCTCCACGACGACCGTCACCGAACCATGGGACTATCTGATCGTCACGGCCGGCAACGACCAGCAGGCGGCGGCCTATGAAAGGGAACTCCAGCTTCGGCGCCGGCTAGGGCTGCTCGCCGGCGCCCGGCAGACCCTTGTCGTGGCCGATCGCGACGGCAAGCGCTTCGGCAGCGGGGGAAGCACGATTCTGTGCCTCATGGAGGTACTGAGCCGAGAGGCAGCGTCCGCGCCGACCGACGCCGATCCGTTCGCGACGTGGCTGGACGCCTTGCGGAGGCTTCGGATTCTGATCCTGCATGCCGGAGGGGATAGCAGGTCACTACCGGCGTACGGCCCGTGCGGCAAGGTCTTCATACCGATTCCCGGATACAGCGACAGCGCCGCGATCACGACGCTGTTCGATCGTCAAGTCCGCACCTACATGGCGACGCCTCCCACTTGCGCCGGCAACGGTCAGGTCCTGATCGCGGCGGGGGACGTGTTGCTCAGCTTCGACCCGGGGGACGCGCGCTTCCGGGAGGACGGCATCACGGGCTTGGGCTGCCACGCCCTGCCTGAACAGGCGAGTCGGCACGGCGTCTACCGCGCGGACGATCGCGGCGGGGTGCGGTTCTTCCTTCAGAAGCCGTCACCGGAGGAACAGCGGGCCAAGGGGGTGGTGGACCGGTACGGTCAGTCCATCCTGGACATCGGCGTCATGAGCTTCAGCGCGGAAGTGGCGGTGGCGATGCTTCGAGCGCTAGGCGTTGGCGCCGCGGGTGACGGAAGAGCTCAATGGCTCGGCGATCCGTATGACCGCGTGGTCGCGTGGGGACTCGACTTCTACCGTGAGATTTGCTGCGCGCTTGGCTCCGAGGCCACGGCGGAGCGGTATGTTGCCTCGGTCCGGGCCAGCGGATCACGATGGGACGACGACTCTCTACAGCGGATGTTTGACTCCCTGCAAGGGATCCCGTTTCACGTGCAAGCGCTCCCTCAATGCCGATTCCTGCATTTCGGCACGACGCGTCAGATCATCACGAGCGGCCTGGAGCTGTTGCGGATCGACCGCGGCGTCTCGCGACTACAGACCTACCTGAGCATCAACAACGATCTCGGCGTGGGCGACCAGATCGTCGGCAAAGACGCGTGGGTCGAGGGCTGTCGGGTGTCCGCCCCGCTGTCTCTGGGTGGGGAGAACGTGGTGGTCGGTGTGGACGTGCGCCGGCCGCTGACTCTGGGTCCCCAGGCCTGCCTGGACGTCATGCCGGGACGGAGACGGGACGGGCGCGCCGCGTGGTTCGTGAGGTGCTATGGCGTCGACGACGTCTTCAAAGACACGGTCGGCGCCGGCGCGACGCTCTGCGGCAGGCCCGTCGAGGAATGGCTGGAGCTCATGGGACTGAGGCCGGAGGAGGTCTGGGACGCGCGGATCCCGCCGGAGGAGCGTACGGTCTGGCATGCGGCCGTCTTCCCGGCCGTGGACGACGCGACGGACTTCACGGAATGGCTATGGGTGTTCGATCCGGCCCAGGCAACGGAACAGCAGAAGCAGGCTTACGCCGAGGCCGACCGTTACAGCCCGGAAGAGATCGCCGTCCGGACGGATCACGAGGCGTTTCACGCCCGGCGTTCGCGCGTTCGGATGGCGTATATCGGGCAGTCATTGCGGTGGCTGTTCCGCCTGGACAGCGGCTTCTCCTCGGCGGACCTCGAGCATGTCCTGGCCGGCATGGACCGCGGCGACCGAGGACGTTGGGTCTCTCGTCTGTTGGCGGAGGCGCGCTGGCATTACGGGGTGACGGAAGGGTCGCGCGGCCGGGGCTCGTTCACGTTTTCTCGGATCATGCACACGCTGGGGGCCGCGTTGCCGGGGTTGTCGGACGATTCGCGTCAGCGCGTCAGGGAGGGCCTGGCCGGCCTGGCCGAGGCGTTGACTCCGGGCGACGGAACGTGGCTCGAGGAGCTCGGTCTGGGTCTTGGCGAGGACGTCGAGATGGGCGAGTGGTCGGCTCGGGCTCGCGCCGTCTCGTTCGAGCATATGGAGCGAACGATCGTCGGCAGCGGCAGCGATCCGACGGATCCGCCGCGCAGCGAATTGCGTACCGACGAGATCGTCTGGGGACGCGCGCCGGCCCGCCTCGACCTGGCGGGCGGTTGGTCGGACACGCCTCCCTATTCTCTCGAGCACGGGGGCTGCGTGATCAACGCGGCGGTGGATCTCAACGGCCAGCCTCCCATTCACTGCTACGCGCGGGTGACGAAAGAGCCGCTGATCCGGATCGGATCGATTGACCTGGGACGTCGGATCGAGATCACCGAGCTCGACGATCTGCTGAACTTCGGATCGGCGACGAGCGAGTTCGCCCTAGCCAAGGCGGCGCTGGCCATCTCGGGCCTCTCGCCCTCCGCCGCGGATTGGCCGGCGGGCGTTTCGCTCCGGCAGATGCTGGAGCATTTCGGTGGAGGAATCGAGCTGACGACCCTGGCGGCCATCCCCAAGGGCAGCGGTCTCGGCACGTCCAGCGCTATGGGAGCGGTGATTCTCGCCGTCGTCCGGCGGGTGATGGGGAGCCAGTTGGGTCGACGAGCGCTGTTCCACGACGTGCTGCGGATGGAACAGGCGCTGACGACGGGGGGGGGATGGCAGGATCAGATCGGCAGCGCCGTCGACGGCGTCAAGATCGTTTTCACTGAGCCGGGTCTCGTTCCCAATCCGACGATTCAGTACGTCCCCCTCGACGTTCTCCGGCCCCTGGGCCAGGGGGGGACGTGCCTGCTCTACTACACGGGCATCACGCGTCTGGCCAAGAACATTCTGCAGCAGGTGGTGGGGCGATACCTCAGTCGCGATCGCGTCGCCCTGGCCACGCTCGGGCGCATTCACACGCTGCCTGCCGACGTAGCCGAGGCGATGGCCAAGAAGGACTTGGCGAGCTTCGGCGAGACGGTCGACATGGCGTGGCGTCTCAACAAGCAGCTAGACCCGAACTCGAGCAACGAGGCCGTCGAAGCGTTGCTCGACCGCGTCCGTTCCTACGTCCACGGGGCGAAGCTTCTCGGCGCCGGGGGAGGCGGCTTCTTGCTAATGGTGTGCAGGTCAACCGATCATGCCGAAGCGTTGATGCATTTGCTCAGACGCGACCCCCCCAACGATCTGGCGAGGTTCTTCGACTTCGGCATCAGTCATGACGGCCTTGTCGTGACGGTGTGCTGAGTCAGGCGTCACGGGCCCGCGAAGGCTCGCCTATCGGGCCCGGGGCTCGAGACCGTGCAAGACGACTTTGCGGGGGCGGACTACGCCGGCGTCGGGGGCGCCGAGGGTCTCGCAGCCGGCTTGGCGGAGACGGGCGCCGCTTGATGCCGGCGGGTTCTGAGTCGCTCGGACATGACCTTCGCCGCGAAGATGATGTTGTAGATGTTGCGCCCCGCCAGACGTTTCGGCTCTTGGGTCAAGCGGTAGGCCCACTCGAGCCCGAGCCTGCGAACCAACGGCGGCGCCCACCTGACATTGCCGGAGTGGAAGTCGAACGCCGCGCCGACCCCGACCATCACGGCCCGGTCGATCCGCCCGACGTGTTCGAGCATCCACTTCTCTTGCTTGGGCGCTCCCAAGCCCACCCACAGGACATCGGGCCGGGCCTGGTTGATGGTCGCAACGATCTCGTCATCCTCTTGTCTGGTCAGCGGTCGGAACGGCGGGCAGTAGGTCCCGGCGACGCTCAGGCCGGGAAACCGCTGGCACAAGCGTTCCGCCAGCCGGTCGGCAACGCCCTCGCCACCGCCGTAGAAGAAGTGGCGGTATCCGTGTTCTCGTCCCCGGTCGCAGACCTTCAGCATGAAGCTCGGACCGGCGACGCGTCCGCGGTGGGGGTGGCCGAGCTGATTGGCCGCCCAGATGATCCCCACGCCGTCGGGCAGCGTCAGTCCCGCCAGGGAGGTCGCGCGTCTCATGTCGGCGTCCCGATGGCACAGGCCCACGCTGTACGGGTTCGTGTGGGTCACGTATCGGGGTGTGCCCTCGCGGAGCCATCGACGGATGGATGCCAGCGCCGCTTCATCATCGATGAAATCGAACTCCACGCCCAAGACACTCCTTCTGCCCCCCGGCCGGTCGTCGGCTCTCATGACGTGACTCCTGATAATGGTCTCAAGGGTGTGCGCCCCTAGGATTGCCCTTGGGGTGTGTTTCGGGGTTTGACGGGTCTGCACGGAACGCCCATGCAGACCATCATGCTCGGCATGTCGCGGAACACGGCGGAGCGGGCGCCGATGACGGCCCCGGCTCCGATGGCCACGCCCGGCCCTATGAAGACGTCGGCGCAGACCCACGCGCCGCTACCGATCTCGATCGGGCCTGTTGCCAAAGGCATCGAGGGCTGGGTGTAATCATGCCCTCCCGTGCAGAGGAAGGCCTTCTGAGACACCATCGCGTGACGCTCAATTCGTATCGGTCCGATGGCGTATAGCCAGGCGTAGTCGCCGATCTGACTGTGATCGCCGATGGTGACGTTCCAGGGATGCGTCACGTGAACGGTCGGACCGATCACGATCCCACGTCCGATGTCGGCGCCAAAGAGCCGCAGCAGGCGTGCGCGGAAACCGTTCCAAGTGTGGAAGGACGTTCGAAACAGCAGCGCGCGCGCCAGCCACCACAGAACGAGCGCGATCTTCGTCCGGCGGTCGTAAGGGGAGACGCGAACGCGAAGATCCGAGGGACATTCCGCGTGCGGCTCTAGACGAGCCGCGGGCGTCTCTTCGGATGAGCCGGGCAGGGCTCCCGCAGGGTGGAGCTCAGCGCAGATTTCCATATCCTCACCAATCGATCGAGGAAGGTTCCCGCGGTGTAACATTGCAGGAACAGGTCTCGGCCTCGTCGGGACATGCTCGTTTGGAGCCGCCGGTCTTGAACGAGCCTGCAAAGGGCGTCGGCCGCGGCGCTCGGATCGCGCGGCGGTACGACGAGCCCGCTTTCTCCGTGACGGACGGTTTCCGGAACAGCACCGACGCGCGTGGCGACGATCGGCAGCCCCGCCGCCATGGCTTCAAGCAACACGAGGGGTTGGCCTTCGTCGTGAGACAGGAACAGGAACAGGTCCGCCTCGGCGAACGCCTCGGCCTTTTCGCGCCCCGTCAGTACGCCTTTGAAGCAGACCGTATCCTCCAGGTGACGCGTCGCGACGATGGACTGCGCCTCCACCCGGTCGCTCTCGTAGCGAAACCCGCCGGCAAAGACAAACCGGACGCTGGGACCGCAGCGCTTCGAGACAATGGCCGCGGCCTCCAGCGCGTCGATCAAGCCCTTGGCTCGCGTCAACGCGCCGAAGTAGAGAACCCGGGTCGGCGACTGAAGGGAGCGTTCGCTCGGGAGCGATGCGCCGGCCGGCCAGTCCTCGATTCCGTTCGGCAGCACGTGAATCCTCTCGGGCGCAACGATCCCCGAGAAGAGCGATCGGAGCGACTCGCCCAGCACGATGATCGCGGCACTGCCGCGAAGCGACGCGCGGGAAAGCCACCGAACCAGCGGACCGGACGTATCGTAGACGGCTCGGAAGCGGGCCCCGTGCATGTGGAGCACGACGCGTTTCCGCAGCATCCTGGCGGGCAGAAGAAACGCCGCGTCGCGAAGGATGCCCAGACGCGTCTGGCACAAGGGCAGGTAGATCAGATCGATCCTCTCGGCGACGAGAAGGTAGAGGAAGGTGAGAAGGTCCCCGACGCCCAGCAGGATGTTTGCCGCATCGATTCGGTCGACGGTGGACAGAGACCTGTGATCGCTCGTGTCATGATGGAGCACGCGCAGGTCGGCAAAGCCCGCGTATTCGACAATCAGTTTCGTGCACAGGCTCACGCCGTGATGGGGTGGCGGCAAGGGCCCGACGACGAGAACGGTCGCCTTGGGTTCCGTTTGAGACATTGTGATGAGTTCCCGAGGGTCTCCCTTCTGCTCGACAGATCACGTTTATCCGCTTGCGCCGGCGCTGCGCACGGAATTGAGCAGCGACCGGCACCCACCCATGAGTCTCCGCGATGCCCTGTCCGGCAGGGCCGCGATTGCCGCGTACGCGTAGAGCTTGTAGGCCAGCGGCCAGTCTCGAAGCGCCGTGCGGACTTCGCCCAGACCGGCTCTTCCGTCGCCGAGGCACAGGTACTGGGATGCCCGCATCTTGTGCCACAGGGCGAGGTATCGGCGCAAGCCCCGGAGCCTGTGGTGTCGCGGCGTGGTCAACATGGAACGCAGTTCGCGTCCGACGACGTCATCGGGGTCCGGCGGACGCGCTGACGGTCCCCATTCAGCCGTTCGAAAGGTGTAGATGCTGAGGGGCTCCGAGGCGTACGCGATGTCATGACGCCCCGCCAATCTGGCCCAGGTCAGGAGGTCTTCCCCGCTGGTGACGCCTTCCGGGAAGCCGCCGACGTCGAGAAGGGTCTCTTTGCGCGCGGCGACCGCCGACGTGAACAACGGGGGGTCCGACCGACAGGCAATGGCGAAATACCCTCTCAGGACGCCCTCCCACGGTCCACGGGGAATGCCCCGGATGATGGGCAGGCGACACTGTCCGTTATCACAGGCGATCACGTAGTTCGTCGCGTACACGTGACAGGTCGCAAAGCGTTTCCGCAGTCGCAGGACGGTCTCGAGAAACTCGGGCATCCACGCGTCGTCCGCATCCAAGAATGCGATCACCGGCGCGGAGGCCGCTTCGATGCCGCGATTCCTCGCCATCGAGACCCCGCCGTTGGCTTGCCTGATCAGACGAACCCGCGGATCGCCGATCCTCTCGGCCGCGGCCGCGCTCTGGTCCGTGGAGCCGTCATCCACGACGACGATCTCGAAGTCTCGGACGGTCTGGTCCAGGACCGAACGCAGGGCGCGTTCCACGGTTGTCTGCTTGTTGTGGAGCGGGACGACGACCGTAACGGCGGGAGCGGTCATAGCCCCGGCGCTCCTTCCGGTACGGGCGTTTCGAAGCCGCCGCGTGGGAGCGACGTCAGACCGGCATCCGCGGCCCCGCGGCACACTGCGGGCTTGCCGGCCAGGGCGAGCATGAGCCCCGTCAGTGCGAAGGGGTACTGGCCGACGGCCAGGGCGTAATTGAGGACGTTGTCGAAGGCCATGCACACCATCACGGCGGGGAAGCCGCAGAGAACGAACATGGCGACGATGCGCACGGTGCCCGGGGGACTCCGTCGCAGACACCGCCACGCCACCCCCATGCAACTGAGCATCGTGCCGCAATACAGAAGGAACCCGATCAGGCCGGTGTCGGCCAGAAGCCGAACATAGGAGCTGTGCTCGACCCGGGCGCGGCCGTAGGCCCCGGAGTAGAACCATGCCTGTGTCGTTCCGAGTCCCGAACCCAGCAGGGGATTCGGGTCGAAGAATCGGCGCAGCACGACGTCCCACATTTCGAACCGTCCCGAGCTGTCGACCTGATCCGTCGAGAGTCGGTCAGGGCGGACGATGAGTTCGGAGGCGGCCACCTTCCGCGCATTGAAGAACATGTGCTCCCGGACGCTGGGTATGAGGAAGAGCGAGGCCGCCGTGACAACGTAGACTCCCAGCAGCAAAGGAATGGCAACGTGCCTCCGGAAACCGAACAGAACGAAGCAGCTCACGCCGACGCCGAAGGCGGCGATGCCGGTCCGAATGCCGGCGAAGATGCTCGACAGGCCGAAGAACACGCCCAAGGCCAGGTATCGCGACTTCCTCGAGGCCCGCCAGAAGATCAGGGACAGGGCGCCCATGAGACTCGCGTGATCCGCGAACGCGGCCGCGTGCCAGAACACGTCGGAGGCCGCCCAACACAGGGGCGGCAGAAAGCGCTGCGTATAGCCGCCCACAAGGAGGCACACGCAGAACGATATCTTCAGGACCCGGGCCAGACCTTCCTGAACGTCCCACTGGTCCAGATAGGCTCTTCTGGCGAGGACCATCACGGCAAACGGAAACAGCATCTTCAGGAGAAGGCGCGCGGCGAAGGCCAGGCTCGGCGCCCGCATGGCTTCGAAGACGCACCACGCCAGGAAGAGGGCGTAGAGCTTCTCAGGGAAGGAGAGCGTCCCCGTCCGACGGGGCAACCGATACAACGCGACCCCGCTCAAAACGAGAAGCCACATCAACCACAGGGCGGATAGGTTGGTGCCGCCCACGGCGTCGTCCACGCCGAAACGCAGCGTCCCGGTCGACAGGAGGAACAGAGGGAAGTGCCTCGGCCGTCGATACGCGACGCCGGCGCCGAAGACGCACGCGATGATGGCTAGGATGAGAATCAGCATGCCGTGGTTCGCGGGTGAATCTCCCGGATCAGACGGTGACGGTGCCTTCCCGCCGCTTCAGACGCGAGGGCTCGATAGAGGAGAAGATGTCGCCGGGCAAAGACTTCTCGCGAAAAGAGCCGCCGGGTCCTGCGCCTCCCGCGCCGGCCCATTTCGCGGCGCCGATGGGGGTCCGACAGCAAGGCTTCGATGGCATGTGCCATGCCGCGGACATCTCCGTAGGGCACGAGAAGCCCCGTGACACCGTCCTGGACGACTTCGGCGAGCCCATCCGTGCTCGTGGCGACAACGGCCCTGCCCATCGCCATGGCCTCGGCGGCGGCGAGGCCAAATCCTTCCCACTGGGAGGGCGCCGCCACCACGTCCGCCGCGCCGCACCACGCCAGCGCCTCTTCATGCGAGACGTTACCCACCCAGTGAACGTTCCGTTCAATGCCCTGGTCGATCGCCCTCTTGCGGACCGAGTCCTTCTCCGGGCCGTCACCGACGACGAGAAGCCTGACAGAAGGCCACCGCAGCGCCACCCGGCGCATCGAGTCGATGAGCCAGCGATGCCCCTTCTCCTGGCTGAGCCTGCCCACGACCGCGACGGTCGGCGCGCCAGCCTGGCCCGCCCGGCTTCGCAGGTCGTCGCTTCGACCCGAGGCAAGGATCCGATCCGCCATCGCCACATCGACTCCGTTGGGGATGGTGAAATGACGGAGTCCGGACATCAGGCCTTCCTCGCTGAACAAGGCACTGGTTCCGAAGAATGACCGTTCGGCAGCCTGCGAGACGCAGATCATGGCGTCGCAGAGGCGCGTGGCCAGGCGAGGCAGCCAGATTCGCTTCCCGTAGGCGCGACCCGGTACGTGGATCGTGGCGCACACGTGCGGAACGCCGCGGAGTCGTGCGGCAAGGATCGGCGCAAGGCCCGGCGCCATGTACTGGGCATGCACGATGTGTGGACGTTCACGAACAAACGTCCCGACCAGCGAGCGCAGGAGCTTGGGCATTCGCCAGAGGTTCATGTCGTCACGGTTTCGCGAGAGTCCGAGCAGGAGCAGGCGGGCGCCGGTTCGTCGGATCTGCTCGGCCATGAGGTCGTCGTGCTCGTAATACGCGCAGACGGTGACCTCATATCCTCCGCGGACCAGGGCACTGGCCAGCTCGAGCGTGTGAAGCTCCGTGCCCCCCACGCGGAGGCACGGTATGCAGATCATGATTCGCTTGCTCATGTCGGCTCGCGGCGTGCGTCGCTGCTCCGGACTCAGGCGGCGCTCTTGACCAGGACGAGGTCACGCATAGCGCCGATCTCGCCGACCAGGTCGATCACGTCCCGCGCCTTGACGTCCGTGTAGATCCCCCGGCTGACCGTGTTGGACTCTTGAAGGCATACCTCGGGGCGGTAGCCGCGATCGCGGAAGTGTCCCGCCTGCTCGTTGTCGGAGGTGACGAACTCCGCCCGATACCCCAAGGCGAAGACGTCGCTCAGGACGGCACGGAAGTTGTTGGTCGTCTCGTCGTATCGGCTGGCGTGGATCTCCGTGATCACGCGACCGTTGAATCGGCCGGCGCGAATGCTCGGCAGGAGTCCACGGATGATCGCGACTTCCGCGCCTTCGGGGTCCATCCGAACGAGATCGATCTTCTCGAGCGGTTTCAGGAACGTGTCCAGATCGACGGTCGGCACCTTGATGGCGTCGCCCGTCAGGTCCAGGGCGGTGCCCGTGTCGGAGGTCGCGGGGAACATCGTGCCGAGATTGGAGGCCTGCGATATGAAGAACGGCTGCCTTCCGACCCTGTCGAGCGCCGCGACCCGATGGCAGTGGATCGTGTCTTGCCGCCCGTTGAGACGGACGTTCCGTCCGAGCAGCTCGAAGTTGGGCGGGAAGGGCTCGAGAACGTGGACCGTTCCTCTCGGCCCGACGAGCATGCTCTCCATCAGGGGGTAGTATCCGATGTTTCCGCCGACGTCGAGGACGCGCATCCCTTCGGAGAGGATCCGCCGCAGGATATACCCCAGGGCGCGCTCACGGTCTCCGTAGATGAAGAGTTGCCGCGACAGCCCGGGATCGTTCAGATCGACCGTGAGCTTGTATCCGTGGACCTCGATCGTGGCCAGGCGCCGGCGGGCCATTCTCATGGCGTTCCAGAGGCAGGTGTTCCGGGCGAGCCTTGCCGTTCCGCGGAGGCCTTTGCATCTCAGAGATCGGGTGATTCCGGACAACATGGGAAGCATCGCTCCTAGCTCCTTAGCAAGCATTCGGGAAGACAAGTCGTTTCGTCGATTCGTTGACGGGGGGTCAGGGCCCGCTTGGCCGAGACGACGTACGGACGCAGGCGATTCCGCCAGAGGCGCCGCGCGGCGGGGGCGAGCCCGTCCGCCTTCCAGGCAAGGGTGTGCAGAGGCAAGGCCTCGTTCGTCCATTCCAGCTTGTAGGGTTCCAACCCGCGTCCGAAGTCGACGGTTGAGATGCCCTCTCCGATCGCCCACTGCATCACCTCGGCAAGGTGGACCCTGCCGGGTGAATAGTCCTCCCAGGCCTGTATCCAGGCGTGCAGATACATCACCAACCGGCCCCTATGCTGGAGGCAGATCCACCAGCTAATGGGCAGCCCGCTGACGGTCAGCTCGGTCGGACGGAGCAGCCCCTCTGGAAGGCACCACCGCACGAGGTTCTCGTGGAATCGTCGGGGCGTGGCCGCATCGGGCCAGCGTTTGGCATGCTCCGCCGCGAACCGGCCAAGGCTATCGAGGGCCGGGGGCACTTCCGAGGGCGCGAATCCGCGAAGGCGGACGTCGCCACGGCCTTCAAGCTTCCTGTGCGCCTGGCGGGTGTTCTGACGCAGGTGTCGATGCTTCTTGCCGGCCCAGACATCCGACAGCGACCGATACGCGGACAGGTCCAGGACCGGCGCGCTGTCTACTCGAGGCGCCTCCGGCTGGGGGGGCTTCCGCTGGCGACCCAGGTCGACCGAATCGAACGTCCCTCGCCAACGAGCGAACAGTTCCTTGCGGAAAGCGCCCCAGAACTCGCCCCATTCTCGCGCGTCGAGGCTCCCGCAGGTGATGGGATCGTGGTAGTCGAACTCGCAATGACCCACGGGAGCGATCGACCGGTGCCACGCGTCCTTCCAGCGACCGCGGTCGTGGATGAGCGGAAGGAAGACGAGCCGATTGGGGTTCCGGGAAGCCACAAGAAACCTCGGGCGGATGTCCCGCAGGTTGCGATACGTGTCTACCCATGCGCGGACCATCGCCGGCTCAAAGAAGACGTTGGCCTGTGGCGAATGCTCGCCGCAGGTCTTCCATCGCCCGACGAAGGCGGGATCCCAGACCTCGTCCCATTCCGTCATCCAGTCGAACTGCCACGTATCGCTGATACCGCGAATCATGTCTCACCAACGTCAAGATCCGGTGTTCTGGAAGAAAAGCTCGAACGGCCATCGAAACGCCTCGAGGAACCCGTCGGGCAGCGCCCCGCACCATGGGCGTCCGCAGCGAGGACTACGGCTCTCTAGGTAGCATCGCATCGCTGCTTCCTTGATCTGATAAGCGCCTCCCAACGGGATGCGCCACGAACGCCTCCACTCGAGGCGGGCCAGTTGCCGAAATGGCGCGCAGTGCCAGGCCCAAACGAGATAGCGAATCCCGTGGCAGTCATGCCGCGCGCGGCCAAGGGCCTGCTCGACGATTCGGTTCGCCGCAACATGGTCTGGCCAGACATCGAGCGCATGGGGGCAATAGACCTCCACGGGAAGCCGCTCTTCCAGCAGACGCTCGACCGAAGCGACGGCCCGCGCGAAATCACGGGTGCCGGGTCGCGGCACGCCGCCATCCGGCAGATCCAGCCAATGCAGCTCGGCCGCGCTCAACCCGAGCCCCCCTCCTGCCTCGTGAGCCAGACGCCGGCGGTTGGCCGCGACCTCCTCGGAACTGCCCTGACAGCATGTCCGGTGCGAGGCGTCGCCGCGCGTGAGAAAGAGGACGTCGACGGGGACGCCGGACGCGCGTTTCAGCGCGATCGTCCCCCCCGTGGCGAAGACTTCGTCGTCGGGGTGGGGAGCCACCACGAGCGCCGGCAGGTCGGAGACGGCGCGCCGCTCCGAGAGCACGTCGCTTGCGCGTTGCACCCACCAGCGTCGCGTTGTCCGAGCCGCGTCTTTCAGGAGTAGCACACGGTTCCTCCTGAGGCCGGGGCTCCAGACACCCCCGCGGATCTGGCCACGTCGACGGGCTTGACGAGCTGGTCGAGAAGCCGTTCGTATGCGTCCGCGACGATTCGCGGGGTGAAGGCGTCATAGAGCCGTCGAGAGCCGTATCGCTCGTCCAACGAGCCGTCCTTCCAGCTCTCGTAGAGCCGCTTGAGGCCGTGATAGATCTCTTTGGGATCGCGGCAATCCACCGCGATGCCCCCCCCGCCTCGGGCGAGCGCGTCGGCGACGACGCCGTTCTTCGGCGAGACTCCGAGAATCGGTCGACCCACCTGGGCATAGTCGACGAGCTTGCTGGGCAGAAAGATCCCTTCCCGACAAGGGGCTTCCAGGATCAGCAGAGCGTCCCTCGTGGCCAGGTGTTGAAGCGTCTGACGATACGGCCTGGGCGCCGCTGCCGTCACAACGCTCGTCAGACCGCAGCGGCTCACCAGTGGCCCGATTCCGACGGCGTCGACGCCCAGCAGCTCCAGGGATACGTGTCCGGAGGCTCGCCGGTCTTCGACAAAGCGGGCGAGGGTTCTCAGGAAGATCTCGGGATGCCGCTCGGGCGAGAGGTTCCCCGCGTGGCACAGAGTGAACCGACCGCCGCGCTGCTTTCCGATTTTGGGAAACGAGGTCCGGCAAAGGCCGACGTGCGGAATCGCCGCCGTTAGCCGGTCCTTTGGATGGCCCATGCGGCTCAGGACATATTGGCGCAACCTCTCGGACGGAAACGTGACAGCCGACGCGTGACGAAAGACGGCCGTTGCGAGGCGACGATAGATTCGCCGCGTCAGCCCGCCCATGTCCTCGTGGTATGGCGGGGGCCAGATATGCGCGGGAGGATCGTTCCAGTTGGCCACCCATGGCAGTTGGGTCTTCCGGGCCATGTACATCGCGGGCAGGTGCGCCACGTCGCAGGGCGCGCGCGACAGGATGAAATCATAGGGACGTTGCCGGTGAAGCCTCATGCCCAAGACGGCGGCTCGCCCGGCCCAGCGGACCCCCCCTGCCGGGTGCCCGACCCGACACACTTGCCGGACTGAGTCCAGGCCCCGGAGGATTCCCGAACCCGCTTCATATTGGGCCTCGTACGTTCGCTCGCGCAGCGACAGCCAAGGCTCAGACCATGTGTTCGAGTACTGGAAGCCGGGATCTTGTCGCGAGATGACGTCGATGTCATAGCCGCACGCCAGCAGGGCAAGCGCGAGCTTGCCGTTGACGAGGTTCTCGGACGCGGCGTAGGGTGCGAAGCCGGTGGTGAACATGAGCAACCGCGGTCTCTCAGCGGGTCGCTGCCCTCCCGCGTAGCTTCGTTTGCTCGGCATTCTTCTCCGCTCCACTAGACCGCCGCCCTGCGCGCCAGGACCGCAAGCGTCGCCTGGCCGGTCGACATCGGATTCCACGAACTGCTGCCAAGAGCGCGGGCACGGATTCGCTCCAGGAGTGATCCTTTCCGGCATTTGCGTTGCACCCACAATTGCCCCATCTCCCAGTACTGCTCGACGTAGAGGCCCAGGCGGCCGAGCAATCGGGCCATCGTCGCCGGGGACCAGTAGTTGAGATGCTCGAGATCCACGCGGAAGCCTGCCCAGGTCGGACCGATCACATCGCTGTTGGCGCCGTTGGGGACGGAGATCAGGAGCCTGCCGTCGCCGGCGAGTCGCTCTCGGATGTCCGAGAGGGTGCCGCCGGGATCGGCGATGTGCTCCATGACGGACTTCGCGCACACCACGTCGAACGAACCCTCCGCCTCCGCGATATGGGCGTGAGACTCGATACCGAGTCGGCGGGATAGGTATCCGCGCGCCTCGGTATCCAGATCGATTCCACAGACGGCGGCGCCGCGGGCGCGAGCGAGTTGCAGGAACTCTCCATGGGCGGCGCCGAGCTCACAGAGCCTCTGGCCCGCGATACCCTCGATGTCGAGGATATGCAGAAGGAAGTCGCCGCGAGCCTTCAGATACCGCTGCCATCGGGTAAGGGGCCGGGGCTCGGCGCCCTGGCCGACGTAGCCCTTGTACCGTCCGTAGGACCGATAGAGTCGAGACAAGTCATCTTCCGACGGGATATCCGCCAGGTAAACCATTCCGCACTCCGGGCAGCGATGCACGTACAACCCGTCGGGCCGTCGACAGAGGCAGCGCGGGTCGTCCGCTTGGCAGGTGGGGCATGGACGATGGCGAAGCGCCGACGTGTCCCAACGCGGGACCGCCCCGCAGGACACGCCGTCCGGCATGGCGGGAAGCCGGCAGGGATCAGGAGCGCGTTCCACACCGAGGCATCGTCTTGCTGTCGCTGTCATTGGCTGATCGGTCATCGATTGACCTCGCGTCGGGTTTCCGACCCGACGATCTCCAGGCACGAAGCGCTGCACGGAAGGTCAGACCGCGGCTCGAACAGGGAGCGTAGCGCCCTCCCATCTTCGAACCATGTCATGGAAATCGGCACGAACCTGTCCGCCGAGCCTTCGGCTCTCTTCGAGTATCTGATCGCCGAGATCGTTCACGTCGCTCTGGGCTTCATCGAAAGCGGTCGCAAGGCTTTCCGCGGACAGGTTGGCGTCCGGGATGCAGAATCGCTTCAGTCCGTATCGATTCATGAAATCCTCGGTCTTCTGGTGATACGCGAGGGCGATCACCGGGGTTCCCACGGCCAAGGCGAAGATCACGGAATGCGTCTTGTGGCCGACGAAGAGCCGGCATCGGGCGACCTCGGACAGATGGGTCATCGTATCGAGGTCCCGATCCTCCACGTCGCATGACTCGCGGCATCGGACACGGCTCATGATCTCTCGAATCAGGGGTCGATCGTCGCTCGACGCGCCGCGCGTCTCCATCGCGAAGAACCGCGATTTGCAGCCTCGATCGGCGACGTGATCGACCAGGTCGGACATTGCCTGCACGTAGCGGGCGTGTTCCTTCTCCGAACGGTTCTTGGTGCTGTAGACGGCGATGCCCACCCTCGCAGCGCGGCAGGAAGGCCGCAGGTATCCGCCGGTAACGTCCGACAGGCCGATGACGGATTCGCAGGTTTGACGAATCGTCGGACCTTGAATCCCGAGTCGTTCGAGCTCGACCAGCGAGTGCTCGTCGCGCACGAAGATCTCGCTGGTTTCGGATAGGATCCGACGGACGAAGACCTCGTTCCTGGGATTCACGAAGCAGAGGGGCCCGATCGACTGAGACCATAGCACCAGCGGCTTCCCGGCCATCAACGCCAGGGCCATGTCGTAGATCTGCCCGGAGATCGCGTCCCGGGCGAGCAACGTCGTGACATGGTGCCCTCCCGTGCTGAGGACCAGGTCCGAGGCCTCAAGCGCTTGCCGGAAATCGGGGTTGCAGAACATGCGCCCGATGCTTCCTCCGAGGGAGTTGACCATCAGTCCGCGGACGATTGGGTACGTATAGGGCCTAAAGCGGCTCTTGAGGTAGTAGGTGCCCCGACGAAGCAGCGTTTCCTCGAGCGGCGGAGTAACGGTCCAACCCCACGGCACGAGTTGAGCCGTCCGCGCGAAGAACGGCGGCAGCTCCGCTCGGCGGTGTGGATCGCTCGTGGAAACCGCGACGCGATCGATGCCGCACCTCGCCAACTCGCGCGTCAGGAAGTACAAGACCGCCCGATCGCCCTTGTTGTGGGCGTAGTGATTGAGAACGAGGACCTTCATGATAATCTCCAGATCAACCGGACGACTCGGCAACCGCCTCAGAAGGAAAGAGGTGATAGACTGTCGGACTCCTTATCCACGGGTTTCGGGAACGCGTCGGGCCGATGCGAACGAGGGATCCCGCCTTCTTCCTGAACGTCGTGCGTTCGCGCCGACGCGCGACGGAGAACGCACGTCGACTCGACGGGCTTTCGCAGGGGGGCCGGTCCGCTCTTGTCGGGATACCCCATGGCCCCGCACAGTGCGATGCCGCAGTGCGGCGGAATGTCCAGAAGCTCCCGCAACCGCCGTTCCTCATCGTCGCTTCGATGGCACCAACTGAGCAGCGTGAGGCTCAGCCCCAAGGAGTCCGCTGCGAGGCAGCTATTCTGCGTTCCCAAGGCGACGTCCACGTGAGGCAGCCAGGCCTCGGCCGGCATGACGTAGGGTCGCACATCCGCACAGAAGGCCAGGAAGCACGGCACGTACTCTCCGAAGCAAGTCGCGCCCTTGCACGTGGCCATGCAGGCGCTGGCCAGGTCGGCATCATGGGTGCCAAACACCTTGATGGTTTGCCGGTTGCAGCTACTGGGCGCCCAGAGCGCCGCCTCAACGACCTTGCCGACCGTCTCGGTATCGACGGACCGCCGGCGGAAACTGCGTGCCGAGCGCCGAGCCTTGATGGATGCGAGAAGCCCGTCGTACTCCATCTCGCGCGTTTCGCATTCGCGCTCGGCCGTAGGGAGGTCTTGTCCGGACTGGAGTCGCTCGTAGTCGCGGAGCCGTTCGATCGCCCAATGCACCGAGGAATCCCTCAGCGCCGTCGGCAAGGTGATTTTCGCCAGCGCGCTGGCGGCCTGTTGGCAGGCCTCACGACCATGCCCCGCTTCGGCGTCTGGCCGCTGCAGGCCCTTGTCCACGATGTGCGCGTACTTGCGGAGCACGGCCGTCCAATAGTCGTCGTCGAGCGGGTCGGGCTTGGCCGCAAGGGTCACCGCGGTTTCCAGCTCCTGGATCAGCCGGCGGCAGTACCCAGGCGCCAACACGGGGTCACGAAGTCGCTGAATCCACTCCGCCGGCAGGATGCCGCGCGCGCATCTTCCGGCCAGTTGTCTGACCAGGCGCCTCACGCGGTCTCTCTCCTTCGGACCAGCAGTGATCGGAGGCGAGCACTCATCCGCCCTGAAAAGCCCTCTTGGCCCGTCATCGCGCGCTCATACCCGAACATCGTCAATCCCGTCATGCCGGCCATCGTGACGGCAAGGGCGATCAGTTGAACCGTCCCAAGCGGAAGAGGCCACTGCATCCGCAGCCAGAGGGACAGACAAAGACAGAGGACACCGAGGCAAAGCGGCACGCCGACGAACCGCGCCGGCCCCCCGAGCCCGCGCTGCCGCAGAACACACCGCCAGGTCAGCGCGATGGCGACGAGGCCCCACGCGGGGGAGAGGCAGAAGCTGTAGCCGGCGCCGGTCAAGCCATAGACCGGAATCAGGATAGCGCTCGTGCCCAAGAGCGTGCCGGAAGTCAGCACCGTCAGAGCCAGGTAGTACTGGGGCTTTCCGATTCCTCGGAACAACGATTCGTAGGGGAGGAATGCCCCTCGAAGGATGCAGGAGGCCGCGATGAGCTGGCCGACGAACCCGCTCTTGTCGGCGAACTCGGCGGAAATCCACAGCCTCAGAAAATCGGGAAGCAGAACGGTGACGGGAACGAACACCACCGTGGTCAGGCACAACAAGGCCAGGGTGGTCGAGACGTATAGGGACCGATGTTGGTCTCGATCGGCCATAGCGCTAAACCGAGGCATGAGCACCGCGCCGCCGGACGCAACGACGTGCAGGCCGCGGAGGACCAGATCCTGCGGGACGGCGAAGTAGGCAACGGCCCCGACGCCGACGAACCCCGCCAGCAGCAGCCGGTCGGCATGCTGCCAGATCATCCCCATCGCTTGGCTGAGAAAGGCCCATATGCCGTAGCTCAGGACTTCCCGAAAAGCCGACCACGGCGGAATGCCGAGGAATCGGAGCGAAGGCAGGAGGCGCCGCGCGGCGAGAAGGTCGAGAACCATGCCAAAGGCCGCAACCGCCACGTTCCACACCGCCAGCGCGGTCAGACCGTATCCATGGTAGAGCAGCGTCGCGATTCCCACGACGCGAAAGAGGGTCTCCGCGATCGCGACGTAACCCGAGACGTCGTATCGCTGCAGCGCTCTGGGGATTGCGCGGAACGTCGCCGAGATCGAGCGAAGCCAGAACGCCTGGGCGGTCCACACGACCAGGTTGGCAGCGAGGGCGGCGTCGGCCTCGGAGAGCTCGAGCAGCGAGAGAATGAGCCGCGCGCCCAGTATCAGCGCCGCCGCGCTCAGCGTGGCGGTGCAGGCGTGCACGAGTAGACTGGCCTGAACGACTCGACCGATGGCGTCATCGTCGTGACGCCCGTCGTAGTAGGCGACGAAGCGGATCGAGGCCTCGCCCAGACCGAGACCGAGGACGCCGGCCAGGCCGCCGATCGAGATGATCGCCAGATAGATGCCATACTCATCGATGCCAATGCGCGAGATGATGAAAGGCGTCAGAAGGAACAGGGCAACGATCGAGAATGCGGTTGCCAGTGTGTTCCAGAACGCGTTGGCAATGAGAGATCTCGGTGGCGATCGGCGCGACGCGGACGCCTCGGATCGACGAGTCAGTAAGTCCCCCTGTTGCCCCGTTGCGCCATGGTTCATTCCAGCACGGCTCCCGGGAGTCCCGTTTCATGCTCATCAATCGCGGCGTCGTAAGGGTCGCGGCCGCGCGGGGAGGGTGATGGACTGGACACTGAAGGTGATCGTGAGGACTGGCGGCCTTGCTTGACGGGCAAGGCGTTGGCGGGGCCATGCTCCTCCAGCAGTCGACCGAGGTAGGCTACCCTCCGCCCCGTGGACTCGAGGGAGCCATCGACGCGGATGTCCACTTCGATGTGCAGCAGGCTGCCGCTTCGCCGGTCCGGCGCCGGCAGGCACAGGCGCGCCGTCTCCAGGTGGTCGACCCCGCGGGCGGTGGTGATGTGGCTGAGCCTGCGCCAGGTCCCGTCGCGTTTCTGCACGTCGGCCGCTATTCGGATCACTTTCATTCGCTCGGCGGCGTGACAGACCGCCCGCCACCAGTCGTCGAAGCTGTTCGCCTCGCGGAAGAACAACTGAGCCTCCTCGAAGTCTCTCCGCTCGTCTCTTGCCCTGCTTCGGATCGCCAAGGTTCTCCGGAAAGCCGCCAGGATCTCACCTAGCCGGACCATGCCAGCCTCGTGGAATACCAATAGGAGCAGCGCCAGAATGCACGCAAACACCGCGATGCCGCCCGCGCGCCCCGCCCCGATCATCAGTAGCCCCAGTCCGACCGCGACCAACGTCAGGCCGTGCAGGATGAAGACGGCGCGCGAGGGCGAGATCCCCATGTCGAGCAGGCGGTGGTGGATGTGTCCCCGGTCCGGAGCGAACACCGAGCGTCGATCCAGCGTTCGTCGCAGCATGCTGATCAAGGTATCGAGAATCGGAATACCCAGGGCCAGCGCCGGCAATGCCATTCCCACGAAGGTTCCCTGGCCCATGGTGCAGAGGATGCTGCCGCCCGCCAGCAGGAAGCCGACGAAGTAGGTTCCGGCATCTCCCAGAAAGATTCGAGCCGGCGCCAGGTTGAAGACCAGAAAGCCCGTCAGACTCCCGAGCAGCGCGAGCATGACCCATGCCACGAGCAACTGGCCGAACAAGAACGCCAGGACCGCGATCACCGCGCTGCCGATGACGCCAATCCCGCCGGCCAGGCCGTCCAGCCCATCGATCAGGTTCATGGCGTTGGTCACGCCGACCAGCCAGAGAAGCGTGATGGGCCAACTGAGCCAGCCGAGTTCGATATGGCAGTCTTCGCCCAGCCTGATGCAGCCAAGCCGGACCCCGGCGGCGCATACGACCAGGGCCGCCAGGAGCTGCAACGCGAGCTTCACGCTCGCGCGCACGCCGCGAACGTCGTCGACGATTCCCACGCCGAACACGAGCAGGGACGCTCCCAGCAATGCAAGAATTCGCGTTGGGCCTCCGGCCAAGACGCATGCGGGCGCCGGGTTGAGGACCAGGACGGCTCCCAGCGCGGTCAGAGCCGCCAGAGCGACAGCCAGACCGCCTAGCCGAGGGACCGGCACACCATGGATCTTGCGCACCCCGGGCTTGTCCACGATGCGCATCCGGTTGCCAAGCCGAATAAGCACGGGCGTCACGGCGAGGGAAACGCACGCCGCCCCGAGACAGAGCTCGAGCGAGACATGCGTCATCTGACTGGTCAGTAAGTGTCTCAAATGATGGGGCTCACGACGGAGGGAAACCCACGTTTCAGTCGATAGGTTCCAGGAGGTCCGCCTCGATTTCGAGAACCGCGCCTCGGCCCAGCAGTTCGACCTCGAGGACGATTTGGGCCCTGCCTTCCCGGCGGATGACAACGCCTTCCACCCCGCGCAGCCGGCCCGCCGTCACCCGACAACGACGACCCACCGCCACGTGCGGGTACGGCTCGAGGGGCGCTTCGGCGGCAAGCGCTTTCTCGATGGCCGTAAGACTCGAGACCAGGGCATCCTGATCCGGAACGCTCAACGCCTTGCAGAGGCAGTTCGTCGACAAGGCCTCACGGCGATCCTCGTCATCGCCGCTGAAGAAGACGTACGAAGGGAAGAGGGGGGCGAGCACGTGCCGTCTTCGTCCTCCGGAGATCGTGACTCGCTTGACGAGCGGAAGGAAGTATCCCTTTCCTCGGGCCAGTAGACTCATCGCGAAGGACTTCTCGAATCGGGACTTCGTATGTGCGACCCACCATCGACCCGGCAGGTCGGCGAGCGAATCGTAGCCGGGCGTCAGAATCGGTGGGTTTTCGGACAGCTTCAACACTCGATGCTCCTCCGTCTTCGGCGCGGACTTCGTCCCCGTCGGTGCACCCGACGCGGGTTTCGATTCCCGGACGTCGCTCCCGGTTGGGCCGAAGCGGGGACGAATCCCACGCTCCGGGCGACGACTTGTGCCTGACCGGACTACCCGGTCGTGGTCCCCGCCAGACCGTGGCCTCTCCTGCCCTCGACGCCGCCGACGCGAGCGACGCGAGGCGCCCTTTCACCCCACGGGGAGAATGGGCGATTCCCTTTGCCGACATTGTTGACCGCGGCGCCCAACAGTCGGGCTCCGACACTGAGCAGGGCGTCTCTCGCGGCTTCATTCATCTCGCGCGTCGACGTCTCCGGCTCGAGCACCATGATCGTAGCGTCGCAGATTGCGGCCGTGATTCGCGTATCACTCCGCGACAGGATCGGCGAAGAATCGACGATGACATACTCATAGCGCTCCGACAGAATGCCCATCGCTTGCTCGAGCGCCGCGACGTTCAGCGTTCCGGACGGTTCGGGTGGCTCCGGGCCGCTCAGCAGCAAATCCAAGTTCTCGATCTCACTGTGCCGTATGGCTTGGATCAGGTGATCCGGATCGGCGCCCCACGGAACGCCCGAGACGTCTCCGCCCCCTGGCGAGTCGAAGATCTTGTGAAGCGCGGGCTCTTCAAGGCTCGCATCGACCAGGAGCGTGCGGCGGCCCGCCTGCGCCATGGCCGTTGCCAGGTTGCACGCAATCGTCGTCTTGCCTTCTCCACGAGTGGGAGAGCTCACGAGAACGCTGCGGAGGGTGTCGCCTCGATGCACGCCAAGCATGACCGCCGTGCGAATCGCACGGTAAGCTTCCGCGGCGTCCGACGTCGGTTCCAGGTGAGTCTTCAAGCATCGACCCTTCACGCTGCTCGGCTCGTCGATGTAGGGCACAACGCTCAACACGGGGGCGCCAAGTCGCGCGCGGACCTCCGCCGCCGAGCGGATCCGCTTGTCCGACCAATCCAGCCCCAACACAAGCCCCAAGCCGGCCAACATGCCCACGACCGAAAAGGTCGCCAGAACCCGACCGCGTTTCGGCTCACACGGGGCGTCGGCGGGTTCGGCCTGCTCGAGAATCGCGATATTCAACGGGCTCGAGCCCTGAGCGACGCTCAGATCCTTGATCTTGCCGTGGATCACATCAAGGGCCCTCTCCGACCGCACGACGTCGGCCCGTAGCAGGGCGTGCTCGGCCGCCTTGATGTTGAAGGCTTCAACCAGCTTCTGTTGAGCGTCGAGTTCTTCTCGCAAGGCCGCCTCTCTGCTCTTGGCGGCAAGCCAGCGCTGATGCCTGGCGATCACAAAGGCACGAAGTCGCTCGGCATCCTCCGCATGCCGCCGCGCCTGACACCGCGCCAGGCGCTCCTTGAGCGTCTCCACTCGGGCGGCCAGTGCCTTGACTCCGGGCATCCTGTCGCTGAAGTTCTCCCGCAGCTCGGTGAGACGGCCGTGCAGCTCGTTCAACTCGTCGCTCAAGCCGAGCTCTTCCTGCATCATCGTGCGGATGCCGGCGGGAGAGTCCCCTCGATCGTCCTCCATCAACTGCCTCAACCTGGCCGGATCGCCTTCGGCCGCCTTGGCCGTCTCATCCTCCGTCCGTGCGTCGATGACGTCGATCTGAGTGCGCGTGAGCGCGGCGGACAGCGTGGCCAGCCGCTGATGAAGGATGGTGTTGCTGTCGCTCTCGAAGCTGAGCGTTCCGTTCTCCCGTTTGAAGGTCAGCATCTTCTGAAGCTTGGACGCCAGTTCGCGATCGCGGTTCTCCTTCTCGTCCCTCAGAACGTTCAGCAGTTCGCAGGTGGCGGTTTGCGTTCGCTGCGAGTGGTATCGCACGTACGCCGCGGCCACGGCGTTGGCAACACGAGCGGAATCCTCAGGGTACCGTGAGACGAACTGAAGGTTGATGATATCGTCCTTCTCGCCGACGCCGACGGACAGGTGCTCCCTGAGCACGTCAAGCGGGTCGCCGGCCGCGGCGAAAGTTGCCAGCTTCCGGAGTCCGCCCTGCTCGAGCGCATCACGCAAGATCGTCGAAGACTTCATCAGCTCGCACTGCGTGGTGAGGCAGTTCTCGCCTTGTGAGAAGAGGTATCTCAGATCCCTTCCGACGCTCGAGCCGCTCTCCTCGACGTAGACGCGCGATACGCTCGAGTAGAGGGGCGTCGAGTGACGCAGGTAGGCCAGGCCTCCCGCCAGACACGCAATTTCGACTAACAGGAGAATCCTCCACCGATCGCCGAGGACTTGCAGCAGCATCGGCCGCGGCGTCTCCTCCTGCCCGTCCGGCATTGACGCCGACGTCGCCGGCGGATGACGAGACGAAGGAGCTTGTTCATGCCACGAGCCGTCGAGCGAGGAGATCACGGAGCGAAGCCTCTATCGGCGCATCCAAGCCAGGTGCTACTGATCAGTCCAATGGCGGACGGTCCGTTTTCACTTCGAAGCTGCCGCGCCACGATCCGGTCCCCTCGATGTCAGCGATAGAGCAAGAGCGCATCGTGGCCGGGACCGATGAGCGCACCTTCAGCGCCGAGCCGAGCGCAGACCGTCCTCCAAGAAGTAGTCTCGATGCCGGACGCCCTCGCAAGCAACGCCAGCACGGGGCGGCTAACGCCATCGCGTGGCCAGGGCGTTACGATCATTGGTCGGACTTGCGACTGACGAGATTGACGAGCGATTTCCCTGGAATCCCCCCAGTCCTAACCGGCCCCAGTCCCGTAATCCAGAGCTTGGGAGCGGGAGAACCTCTGATGCCCCCGGGCCAAGGGAACGGCTTTCCCCCTTGTCACCAAGAGAAATCTCCTATGTCGCAGAACCTCTAAATGTGATGAATTCCAGCGACACTTCCAACCCAGGTTGTGGAATTTCGAGGAAATGGCAGCGATTCTCGAGTCCCCAGCGGGGCGCGATCGTGGTTTTCAGCCGCGCCAGACATGGTCCGGGCGCCAACGGGTGTGTATTGAAGACCTACCTGCTTTTCCTATCCCGAATCGGTGGCATTGCTGCCCGCAAGGAAACAGGGACGCTCCTTTGAGTCGACCACCGGACCAAGAGCGGAAAGCGGCACAACTACTTCCGCCCTGATCGAATCGTATCAGTCAGTACTTGAGATCGTGCCAACTCTTCGTCAGCAGCACGTTGCCGCGCAAGCGCGCGACCAGATCAGCGTATGCGGCCAGCGGATTGTCCTGCTCGGCAATGCGTTCCACGGCGATGCCGGCGAAGCAGACCTCGGATCGCTCGGAAGCCCGCGCGATCACCTCCAGCGGCGGTTCCTCCGACACGATGACGCGAACGTCGGTCTCGATGCGGAAGCCGGCGAGAAGCTCGCGCGTCCCCTCCTCGGCGGCCCCCTCCCCGGCCTCGTCGGTGATGATGCGAGACACCCGGATGCGATGGCCGTGCCATCGGCGATTGCTCCGCAGCAGATGCGCCAGCGTCAGCATGAGCGAGCCGTTATCTTTCGCGTACCACCAAACGTCGATCACGGGGTCGAGCTGCTGGTCGGGCTCGGCCTCCGCGAACACGATGAGGTTCCGCTCGAGCTCCAGAATCCGGCGGACCGCCCGCGCGAAGGCCGCCTGCCGGACCGCGTCCTCGCTCCAACCCATCATGACGGTATTGGGCTGGAACTGACCCAGACCCGTCACCTGAAGCAACGTCGCCACGCCGTGCTCGAAGTCGTCGGCGATCACCGTCGTGCCGAACGCCGACAGCCCGTGATCCTTGATGAAGTCCTGTAACGCCTGCTTGACGCCCTGGTGACGGGGAAGCAGCTTCTCCCATTCGCCCGTGACGACCTGGGCCAGGAAGAGCAATCCGCGGTCGGCCTCGATCCAGCGCGCAAACTGGATGAGATCCAGGCGGGTGCTCGGAGCGCCGGACAAGACCAGCAGCGCCGGTCGCCAGTTGCGGACGTGCTGCCGTGAGGCCTCGAATCGCAGCATCGTGGACCGCGTGGCGACGAACCACAGCCCGCTGCGGACATCGCCCCAGGCGGTCCGGAAGCGGACGCGCGCCAGGAAGCCGTAGATCCCGCCGATCACGACGATCGCCGCCAGCGTGGCCCAGACGTTGATCAGAAACATGACGAACACGCATCCCAGCGCCCCCAGCAGGGAGGGGATCCAGTGGACCTTGAAGACCGGCCTGTAGCTCGGATTGAGCACGAGCCGCTCCACCCCCGCCACGAAGTTCACCGTGCCGTAGGTCGTCAGGAAGAACATCGTGATCACGGGGGCGATCAGGTTCAGGTCGCCGATCAGGATGCATGCCTCCGCGATCAACGCCGTGGCGATCAGCGCGACTCGCGGCTCCGAGCTCGCGCCGATCCCCTTGGCGAGCCGACGCGGCATGACGCGGTCGAGGCTCAGCGCTTGCAGCGTTCGCGGGGCGGCCACGAGGCTTGCCAGCCCGGATGAGAGCGACGCCGCCCACAACCCCGCGAGGATGAGCGAGGGAACGCTCGCGATCCGACGCATGATCAGGCTGTCGGCCACCAGATCCGAACGATCCGCGTTGAGCGAGAGCCAGACCATTTGCGCCGCGTAGATGACGAACGTCAGTAGCACCGCCGCGATCGTCCCCCGAGGGATGCTCACCGACGGGTTGCGAAGGTCACCGGACATGCTCACCCCGGACATGATGCCGGTCACGGCCGGAAAGAAGATCGCGAACACCGTCCAGATCGTGTGTCCCTGCCCGTAGGCCGGCGCCCAGTTCTGAGCGGGATCCGGAACGGGCGTATACCCGGTGAAGAAGGAGGCCAGCGAGAACGTCAGCAGAACCAGAATCAGATACTGGGCCTTGACCGCCAGACTCGCGCCGACCCACGCGATGATGAAGAAGACCCCGAGCGCCGCCGAGGCGGTGACTCGAACGTCAACGCCTGGCATCACCCCCTGCAGCGATTCGGAAAAGCCCACCAGATAGAAGGCCACCGAAATGGCTTGCGCGAAGTACAGGGGAACGCCGACGCTGCCGCCCACCTCCAGCCCCAGGCTCCGCGAGATGAGGAAGTAGGCCCCGCCGACGCCGACCTTCGTGTTGGTCGCCACCGCCGCCAGCGACAACGCGGTCAGCAGCGTGATGGCGTTGGCGATGAGCAGGATCAGCAACGCGCCCTGAAGCCCGGCCTTGCCGACGACCCAGCCGGTCCGCAGGAACATGATGACGCCGAGGATCGTCAGGACGTTCGGGACGAAGACGCCGCCGAACGTGCCCAGTCGTCTCGCGTCCGTCGCTGACACGCGGTCCTGTCCCATCGGCGTCGCTCGATTCAGGAGAGCCCCCAACCGGCGGAGCTATCTATCCGATCTCGCCGCCGACCACAACGGTTCCCGCGAGCAACCCGCGGCGCCGGCGGCTCTGAACCAGGAATCGAGACGCACGCTACTCCGCTTCGCGCCGGGGGCGCTCGCGCGTGATCCTGGCTCGAAAGTCGCCCAGCCAGTTCCACTGGGTTCGCGCGTTGAGGTCGACCTCGGCCAAGGCGATCTCACCGGGCTGCGTCGCCGCGGCGAGCGGGTCGCCCCGGCGGTCCCACACCGCCGTCCGGAGCTTATGGTCGTAGCTGCTCGTGGCGACGTAAACCTGGTTCTCGACCGCCCGCGCCCGCAGCAGCAATTCGTTGCCGCCCCAGATCGGCACGAGGATCAGCTCGGCGCCGTTCATCGCCAGCCGTCGCGCCACCTCGGGAAAGTGGATGTCCCAGCAGATCATTACGCCGACCTTGCCGAAGCGGGTGTCGAACACGGGATACTCGCCGCCCGGCGTGATGCCGCCCTCGATCTCCTCCCGCGGCAAGCACTTCTTGTAGTACTTGCCGACCAGCTCACCGTCCGGGCCCGCCATCACGCCCGCGTTGTAGACGACCTTGCCGACGCGCTCGTAGATGCCGGCGACGATGCGAGAATCATCGCGATCAGGAAGGCCGAACAACACGTCGATGCATGCATGATCGCTCCTCCAGCGCCGCGCGCCTACTCGGCCATCGCCGGGCGAACCAGGTCGAGCCAGTTGTCCTCGAACTTGAAGAAGTTCACGCCGCTGCCCCCGCCGCGACGGACGAGATCGACCGTCTTGCCCATGAGCGGATCGTCCACGTAAATGATCGGAGAGAGGTCCTTCTCCCCGCCGAGCAGCTCCCGAGCCATCGCGGTCTCGTGTCCGACGGCCTCAGGGGGCAGCGCGGCCTGAACGGCCTTGATCGTGCGATCCGAAACCACACCGGCCAGCCCTGTCCAACTCAGAATCAGCTCCATCGCCGGCTGCTCCTCGGGCTTGCCCGCAAAACCCAACTCCTCGGGCAAGACCGTCAGCTCCCAGTTCAGGCACGCCGGCCCCGGACGCTTCGGATAGTTGCGGTAGATCATCGGCGCGAAGACGTCGACCAACTCCCGTAGGTCGACGTACGACTGCCCGACGACGGGCGCGACCGACGGCGTGAAGATGTAGACCCCCATCCGAAGCTTGGCCCCGTGGATGACCTCGCCGACCGCCTTGAAGTGCTCCGTCGTGCACGCCCGGCGAAAGCCTAGCCAATCCAAGACGCCCGGACGGCGCGTCAACCACTCGAGGACGCCCACCGGTGACGATGACCAGACGCTCGCCCGCTTGGCACCGGCCTCCGCGCCGCCCGTGAGCAGCTTGTAGAACGCCGCGACGTCGCGCTTCATTCGCTGGAAGTCGAACCCCAACTCTCCGGCCTTCTTCTGGCACCTCGGGCAGAAGCACGTGAAGAACGGGTTCAGCCCCGAGGCCGGCGAGGCGAAGCGACAGCCGTCCACCAGGATGCCCTTGATCCCGGGCGTGGCCGACATCTTCCTATAGCTCTCGAGATTCCCTTCCCGCAGCTCGGGGTGATTCGGACAGCCGGAGCTGAACCATACCCGCGGCCGACCCAGGATGTCCCGGGCCTTGTGGTCGTCGTCCTTGTGCTTGCCCAGGCCGAACGCCCCGCCGCACAGCCAGGACGTCATACCCGCCCGGTTGACGGCCTCGATGACCTCGGCCCCGCCGGCGACGACGACGTCAAACCCCGCCTTCTTGAGCGCCTCGGCCGTGGCCTCCGGATCGCCCTTGAACCCGTGCATCCAATAGCGTAGCGGAGGCAATGCTCGTGTCTCCTTCCGGCTGGTGTCGGCAACGGAATCGCGACCACGGACCAGGACGGCGCCCGCCGCGGCCACGCCAAGAAACTCACGTCGTGCCATGCCCTTCAAAGCAATCCTCCCAGTTCAAAGCGAGAGTCATGCAATCCCGATCGGCCGCTCTCCCCCCCGGGTGGCCCATCGCTTTAGCGGTGGGGGACGCGAATTCGCCAACAACCGCGTGTGTCCCACCTCAGAGTAACCTACCGATCGGTGATCTCGACGGCCAGAAGCGAGACGTCGTCGGTGAAGTGGTCGTCGCCCCGCCAACTGACGACCTCCCGGATGATCGCGTCAAGGCTCTCGTCGAGCGACGACTGGCGCGACCGCTCGATGACGGCGAGAAGCCGGTCTCGCTCGAACTGCTCCTTCCGGCCGTTCTGCTCCTCGGTCACGCCGTCCGAATGCAGATAGAGCCGATCGCCCGGGTCAAGCCGCAGCTCGTGCTCCTCGTACTCCGCGCCCCGCAGCGTCCCGATCGGCGTCGCCGGCCAGTCCGTGAAATGCGGAGCGCCCCCCGCGGGCAGGACGATCGGCCCCGGGTGCCCCGCCGTCGCGTAGCGATAGACCCCCGTCCGCGTGTCCAGGATGCCGTAGCTCAGCGTGAAGTACAGCGGAGCCCCGCCCTCGAAATCCATCGGGTAGATCTCGTTCAGCCGGCGCGCCACCTCCGCCGGACCGACGACACGATACCCGTCGCCGCTCGGCTCCCTGATCAGCGACGAGCGATCCGAATAGAGCGCCAGACTGTGCGTGACCGACACCGACAGCAGCGAGGACTGCACCCCGTGCCCGCTCACGTCCAGCACGTACATACAGACGTGCCCGTCGTCGACGGCAAAGACGTTGAGCGAGTCGCCCGCAAGCTCCTCGCATGGCCGATACCGCCAGGCGAACCTCGCCCCGGGCAGTTCAGGCAGCTCCGTGGGCAGCAGCGCGTGCTGGACCTTGGCCGCCGCCTCCAGATCGCGCTTCATCCGAACATTGGCCGCCTCGATCCGGGCGTTGGCCGCCTCGAGATCATCGTTCCTCCTGGCCAGGTCCCGCCGCAGACGATGCACCGTCAGGTGCGTGTTGACCCGCGCGATGACCTCCTCGGCCTGGAACGGCTTGGCGATGTAGTCCACGGCCCCCAACTCCAGGCCCTTGACCTTGTCCTTCGTGTCGTCCAGCGCCGACAGGAAGATCACGTCGACGTCGCGCGTCTCCGGATCGGCCTTCAAACGCCGGCACACTTCGTAACCGTCAATGCCCGGCGGCATCATGATGTCCAGGAGCATCAGCGCGGGTCGGGCCTTCCGCGCGATCGCCAGGGCGTCCTCGCCGCTCTTGGCGATCCGCAGCTCGTACCCTCGCCCGCTGAGCGTCTGGTGCAAGACTTGCAGATTCGTCGGATTGTCGTCGACGAGCATCACCCGCTCGGGGTCGCTGCGATGCGCATCGGCCGAGGATTGATCGTTGGTCATGAACTCCGTCCTCGCTACGACCGCAGCTCCGCGGCAACCCGCCGGAACTCGGCCTCCACTCCCAGGAACGCCTCGACGACGCGCGGATCGAAATGTGTCCCGGACTTCTCGACGATCATCGCGCGGGCCTCCTCGTGAGACAGCGCCTCCTTGTACACCCGTTTGCTGGTCAAGGCATCGTAGACGTCGGCGAGGGCGATGATTCGCGCCGACAGGGCGATGCCCTCGCTCTTCAGGCCGTACGGGTAGCCGCTGCCGTCCCATTGCTCGTGGTGACCCAAGGCTATCTGAGCGGCCGTGACGAGAAACGGATCGTCGCCCCAGCGCTGCTTGATCCCCATGAGCGTGTCGCCCCCGATGCACGGGTGCCGCTCCATGACCTGCCGCTCCTCGGGGCTCAACTGCCCCCGCTTGAGCAGAACGCCGTCGGGAATGCCCACCTTGCCGATGTCGTGCAGCGCGGCGGTCCTGCTGATCGTCTCGATGTACTCCTCGTCCACGCTCGGGTCCGTCTTGGCCAACTCGCCAGCCAGGATCTCGACGAACCTGCAGATCCGCTCGAGGTGCAGCCCGGTGTCCTCGTCGCGCGACTCGGCCAGCTTGGCCAGACCGAAGATGACCGCATCGCGGCTCCGCAGCAACGCCGCGCTCCGCTGGCTCACCTTCCGCTCCAAATCCTCGTTCATCGACGTCAGCGCCTCGTTCGCCTGCGACAGCTCCCGCTGCAGACGCTGAATGGTCAGATGCGTCTCGACGCGGGCGATCACCTCGTCGGCCTGGAACGGCTTCGTCACGAAATCCACCGCCCCGGCCTCGAATCCGCGGACCTTGTCCTCCGCGCCTTCCAGCCCGGAAAGGAAGATCACGGCGATCCGCCTCGTATCCGTATCCGCCTTCAACCGGCGGCACACCTCGTATCCGTCGATCCCCGGCGGCATCAGCACGTCCAACAGGATCAACGACGGCTTGACCTTTCGGGCGAGCGCCAAGGCGTCCTCGCCGTTCCGCGCGACCCGCAGGTCATACCCGCGACCGTCCAGCGTCTGATGCAGCACCTGCAGATTCGTGGGATTGTCATCCACGAGCAGGACGAGCTCACCCGGCGTCTTCTGAATCTGTGGAGATGCCATCGAATCGCTCGTGATCTCGCCGATCCCGGCGGGTGGCATGGGTCCGCACAGGAAGACCGTTCGACTGAGAAACCCACGGACTAGGCGAACGCATCATCCTGAGTCAGCCAGGCGTTCCGCGGACCCGTGCTTCGTTCCATATCAGAAGGCTCATCGGGCGTTGTCCCACGCCCCCCCCGAATGCAGCGCGAGACTCGCTTACCGAATGCCGCCCTGACTCCGCGTCTTCAGGTAGCTGAGCACCTCGCTCGTCGACAGCTTCCGGCTGCCCGGCCCGACGCGGATGTAGAACTCCTCGTCGTCGCCCTTCTTCAGGAAGGCCGGGTCGGGACAGCGGTCGCATGCCACCACCAACACGCGACAGCCGGCGACCGACTTCAGCCCGAAGTGGATGAACCGAGAGAACTCCAGGCCGATGTGCTCTCGCAGCAGGTTGTTCACGTGCAGCAGGAACCTGTCCTCGCTGGGGAACCGATCCCGCTCGAGGCCGAGAACGTGCCCGTCATCCTCCACGCCGATGAGCAGCATGCCGCCGTCCGTATTCAGGAACGCCACCACGGTCTTGAGCCAAGCCAGTTCGATCTCCTTGCCCGCCTTGTCGGCCTTCAGGTTCCACCGGAGCGTCGACTTGAACTCCAGCCCCTCGCCCTCGCCCGACCGGATCAGGGCCTCGATCCCCTCGTCGTCGAGACCCTCCAGTCGCCCCCCGGGCCGACCGATCGCCGCGATCTTGTCCTGCAGGTCCCTGTTCTCCTGGGACAAGCTCATCCGCTCGCGGTACAGGGCCATGTGGGTCTCCACCCTGGCGATCACCTCCTCCACGTCGAACGGCTTGGCGACGTAGTCGACCGCGCCCAGCTCCAGCCCTCGCACCTTGTCCTTCGTCTCGTCCAGCGCCGACAGGAAGATGACCGTCGCATCGCGCGTCGTCGGGTCCTCCTTGAGGCGCCGGCAGACCTCGTACCCGTCGATGCCCGGCATCATGATGTCCAACAGGATCAGCGCCGGCCGGGCGTCGCAGGCGATGGCCAGGGCGTCTTCGCCGGTCTTGGCGATGCGAAGCTCGTATCCCCGGCCGTCCAGCATCTTGAACAGCACCTGCAGGTTCGTGGGGTTATCGTCCACGAGCAGGATTCGCTCGGGTTGGCGACCCGCGCCGACCGCCGGTGTCGTGCCTTCGTCTGCCATCGCTTACGGACCCCCGTCGTCCCCTGTCCTTTCGAGCTCCTCCGCCAGCTTCAGCAGGCCGTCGAAGTCGAACGTCTTGGCCAGCGATTCGATTCGATCCCCGCAGACGCTCCCCCCGTCGGATCGCGCGGTCAGCTCCGCGGCAAGTGCCGTCAGCGCCGTGATGTTGCCGCCTTCCACCGCGTCCCGGAGTCGTCGGGCCGCGTCGTGGGCGACGTCCGTCGGGATCGGTCCGGCCTGGCCCCCCGCCGACGCCTCGTCCGGCTCGGCGCGCTGGTCAACGAACGTTACCTGCAGGTGCTTCTCGATCTTGGCGAAGACCTCCGAGGCCCGGAGCGGCTTGCCGATGAAGTCGTCGAACCCGACCTCGATGACCCGCTCGCGGGCGTCGTGGAACACGCTCGCCGTCACGGCGATGATTACCGTGTCCTTCAATTCCGCATCATCGCGGATCATGCGCGTCGCTTCCAGCCCGTCCATCTCCGGCATGCGAAGGTCCATGAGCACGAGCGGCATCCTGTGTTCCCGGAGCCTCACGACCGCCTCCGCCCCGTTGACCGCCTGCACCGTCTTGAAGCCCGCCCCCTCGAGGAACTTGACCAGGATATCGCGATTGGCCTCGCGGTCGTCCGCGACCAGGACGGTCACGTCCTGACCCGGAGCCAAGACCCAGTCCCGTCTGTCCGACAGCAACTCGGCGCTCAGCTTGGCGATCTCGCCCTCCTCCGCCTCGATCAGCGGCAGGGATATCGAAAAGCAGCTCCCCTGGCCCAATTCGCTCTCGACGGCCAATCGGCCGCCCATCGCCTCCACGATCCGCCGGCTGATGGCAAGACCCAGGCCCGTCCCGCCGCTCGCCTTGCCCGCCTCGGCCTGCTTGAACGGGTCGAAGATCTCCTCCAGCTTGTCCGCCGCGATCCCGGCGCCGGTATCGCGAACCTCGAAGTGCAGGCGTCCCTTGGGTTGCTCACGCACGCTCATCGTCACCGAGCCCGCGGCCGTGAACTTGACCGCGTTGCCCAGAAGATTGACGAGCACCTGCCGAAGCTTCGACGCATCGGTCAAGACGCCGCGCGGCACCTCCGGCGAGACGTCCATGGCGTAGCTCAGCCTCTTGCCCTCGGCCCGGCTGCGAATGATGTCGGAGACGCTCTTGAGGAGCTGCGCGAAGTCGCACGGCGCCGGCTCGATCTCGAGCCGACCCGCCTCGATCTTCGACAGGTCCAGTACGTCGTTGATCAGCGTCAACAGGTGCTGGCCGCAACTCTCGATCGACTCGAGGCTCTCGCGCTGGGACTTGCTGATGCTCCGGTCGCGCTCGAGGATCTGAACGTAGCCCAACACGCCGTTGAGCGGCGTGCGAAGCTCGTGGCTCATGTTCGATAGGAACTCGCTCTTGGCGCGATTCGCCGCCTCCGCCGCCTCCCGCGCCTCTAGCAGCGCCTCTTCAGCCCGCTTGCGGTGCGTCACGTCGAAGATCGCGCCGTCCAGCCACGCGACCTTGCCCGCCTCGTCGAAGACGGCTCGCCCCAGCCCGTTGACCCAGCGCGTCCGCCCGTCCTTGTGGATGATCCGGTATTCGAGGTTGTACTGCTGCTTCCTGGCCGAGGCCTCCTGGATCGCCTGCGCCACGAGATCCCGGTCGTCCGGATGGATCAGACTGCCGTAGCTCCGGACCTCGTCGCCCACGAAATCCGCCGGCGGGTACCCCGTCAGCCTCTCCACCGGGTCGCTGACGTAAAGCATCGTGTAGTCCGCGTCCATCCGGCACCGATACGTCACCCCCGGGATATTCTCCACCAGCGTGCGAAACTGCTGCTCGCTCGCGCGAACGGCCCGCTCGGCAACGTCCCGCTGAACCGCCACGGCGATCTCGTCCGCCAGCGAGGTGAGCGTGCGGACGCAATCATCCTCGATCTCACGCCCGGCGAATACCGCCAGAACGCCGACCAGCCGGTCGTCCACCGTCATCGGCTCTCCGACGAACCCGACCAGGCCCTCGCGCCGCGCCCACTCCGGATCGTCCGTCAGCGGATCCTCCGACAGGTTGGTCGAGACGTGGGGCTGGCGGTCCTGGGCAACCTTGCCGATCTTCATCTGGCCGATCGGAACGCGACTATGCGCGCCGTCGAGATGCGTGTACAGCCCGGTGCTGGCGCGCAACCGCAGTTCGTTCGCCTGCTCGTCGACGGTCCAGAGCCGTACGAGCGAGGCGCCCAAGTAATGAGCGATCGCCTCGACGCAGGACTGCAGCATCTCCGGCAGCGCTTTGCTCGTCGTCAGCAGGCTCCCGATCTCCGAGCTAAGCGCCGTCAGCCGCTCGCGACGCTGGCGATCCGTCACGTCGCGCACCATCGCGATGAACCGCTGACGCCCGTCCATCGCCACGCGAGACACGGACAGCTCGATCGTCACGCGCCGTCCGTCCTTCCTGACAATCGTAGCCTCCGTGTGCAGATCGGCCTGGCCCTGCCCGATGGCCTCGGCCATCAACTCGTTCGATCGCGCCTCGTCCCGACCCGGCAGCAGCATGCCGATCGGATGTCCGATCATCTCCTCCGCGTCGTACCCGAGGATCCTCTGCGCCGCGGGGTTGCAGGTCTCGATCACCCCCTGCTCGTTGATCGTGATGATGCCGTCGGCGGCCGCCTCCAGGATCGCCCGGATGTGCGCCTCGCTGCTTCGGAGCGACTCGGCCATCGACCGGGCCTCGCCGAGCGCGACGTTCAGCTCGGCCGTCCGCTCGCTGACCGTGACCTCGAGCCCGTCCTTCGTCGCCTGAAGCTCCGCCATCGTCTTGGCCAGCCGGTCGGTCCGCTGATTGAACCAGTAGCCCAGCACCCCCAGCTCGTCGTGCGTGCGAACGTGCAACGACCCCGTCGCGTCGGACTCCCCGGTCGCGATCGTCCGCAGGTCGTCGGTCATCTGCCGCAACGGCTTGATCAACAGCCCCCGCGCCGCGACGTAGACGAGCAGCCAGGCCGCCGACACGACGGCGATCATCATCGACGTGACCCGCCGCGTAATCGACACCACCCCCGCGGTGGCCGCGCTGACCGGCGTGATCGTCGCGACCTTCCACTGCGCGCCGGGCATCAGAAAGACGGTGACCAGCACGGGCTCCGCGAGCACCGCATCGTCCTCGAGCTGGAACCGCGAGATCGCCCGAGGACGCACGAACTCGCCCGCCGCCGGCGCGGCGACCACGGCCGCCATCATCGGGGCCTCCTTCTCGCCGATTCCGTGGCTCTTCGAGGCGATCTTCGCGGTAAGCTCGTCGAACCCCGGCGAGGCCCGACGAGCCGCGTCGATCGCCGACCGATTCGCCTCGTCCAGCACCCGGGCCACGGGCGCGAACCGCTTGTCCCGATCGGCCAACTCGTCCGCCGTCGGAAACTCCTCCTTCTTGCCTTCCGCGGTGTCCGTCACGACGGACTTGACGAGGGTCTGATCAGGAAAGGAGATGAACCGGTTGTCGCGGTCGACGATGAGGGCGTATCCGCCGATCCCCTCTGTCTCCTCGGCGAGAAAGTCCCGCAGCCCCTCGAGCTTGAGGTCGACGGTCGCCGCGCCCACGAACCGACCGTCCGCGATCATCGGCGCCGTGCACGTCACCATCGGCTGGTGAGAGTAGGGATCCGTATAGGACTTCGACCAGTAGACCTTGTCGGGCGAGAGGTACTTCGCCGGAACATACCATTCCTCGCCGTGATAACCCCGCCCGTTGGGATCGTTGTAGTCGTCGTAGTATCTGAGCTTGCCGGTCTCGTCGCGCCCCCAGAAGAAACTCCGCCTCGCGAGCCCCGGACGAAACGCGCTCGGCTCCGGCCAAATCCCGCCCCCCGCGATGAAGTCCTCCTTGCCCTCGTAGTCGATTAGCCGAGGCACGATCCGCTTGAACGTCGCTTCGTCGGGCGGAAGATTCTCGCCGAGGTTCGCCAGCGCGCTGGCCAGCGATTCCGTCATCGCCAGCCGAGTCTCCAGATCGGAGACCAGCTTGAGCCCCGCTTCCGTGTGGAGGCGGTGGGCGCCCTTGAGCAGCAGGCCCCGGCCCTCCGTCCAAAGCGACAACGCCACCGAGACCACCAGGATCACGAAGATCGCCACGAGACCCGCGACGATCTTGAACTGAAGCGACTTGGCCCACCGTACCGTTCGAACCGGACCTCCCGTCGCTCCACCCTGCTGGCGCGTGTCACCGCTGATGACTGATCACTCCTGTCCCGACTCGAGTGAGCTCGGGTCGTCCGGGTCAGCCGTCGCCGCTCCTCGTCGCGGCGCCGCCGGCCCTGGCCGAACCCACGAGACGCGCGATCAAGATCGCAATGAAGAGCGGGCCGAGAATCGCCTCCAGCATCGCCAGAGACCTCGCCTTGCTCGTCACGGGCGTCATGTCGCCGTAGCCCACCGTCGTCAGCGTCGCGAAACTGAAGTACAGCATGTCCGTGTGGCTCAACACGCGATCGGGATCGCGCTCGTGATCGATGAAGAAGCTGCCCGGCTCCACGTGCTCCAGCAACGAGTAGGCCGTCATGAACGTCAGTCCGATGAGCACGTAAACGCTGACCGCCCCGTAGAGCTTGTCGTCGGAGATCGACGTCCCCCTGAGCACGTGCGAGAAAATCGTGATCGTGGTGAAGGTATAAAAGGCCAGAGGTCCGGAGTAGAGCCAGATCGGGCGGTTCGTCTGGGTAAGGATCCCGCCAAACCAGTGGTAACCTAGGAAGGGGACCGCCAGGATGATCGCCACGATGATGTGCCATCGCTTGTCGCTCACCGCGTACACGCCCGCCAGCGGCACCAGCGAAAACATCAGGCTCATCAACGTCGTGGCCTCATGCCCCTCCTCGACGTACGGATACAGTACCAACAGGACGCCCAGCGACACGAGCAAGGGAAGGCATCTCCCCTTCAGCCGCGTGCGCTGCATCCAGGGCAGGACCGGCTGCGAGGACTCTTCAGGCGTTTGCGGCTTCGTCTCCATGGGCTCAGTCGCGCCCCGAACGAATCACTGCTTCGGCGGGAACTTCTGGAGGATCCGCTTGACCGCTTCGTCGACCCGTTTGCGCTTCTGCTCCTCCGTGGCCACCACGGCGAGCTCGGCATCCGCAACCCCGCGCCAAATCAGCTTGTTCGTCTTCGGGTCCAGCACGTCAATGACGAGCGAGCCCTTCTCGTACTTCTGACCGAGCTCGTCTCCCCAGTCTTCCGTGCCGTAGCCCTTGCGCTGGGCCAGCGCCGCCGGGTCGAGATCGCCCTCCAAGATGACCTCATACGCCACGAGGAAGTCGACCTGGTATCCCACGCCCTTCAGCTCATAGCCCTTCGAGCCCAAATGCCTCTCCACCGCCTCGCGAACGCGAATGCCGACCTTGGCCTTGTCGATGCCCTGACCCTCGGGCAGCTTGCCCAATTGACTCGACCAGGAGTACTTGCCCGTCGGCGGAATCCGCGCGCCGGGGGCCGAGTCCGTGTGGATCGTGATCTTGTCCGTCGGGCCCGACGTCGATTCACACCCGACCGCGACCGCGATCATCAATCCACCCAAGATCAGTCGTGCGTATGCCATGGATCGGCCTCCTATCATCCGGCGTTCCGGACAGATGGTACATCAGCGCTGCGCCGACATCCAGCAACATGCGCCCCAAACAAGATCGCCCCCAGTGGAGAGTCCGCGCCCGCACTCGCTCACTTCGGCGGAAACTGCTCGAGAATGCGACGAACCGCCTCGGCGGACCTCCGATCCTTCTCCGCATCCTGCACGGAAAGATCCACCTCCGTCTCGGCAAGTCCGCGCCAGATCAGCTTCCGCGTCTTCGGACTGACCACGTCAATGATCAAAGTCCCCTTCTCGAAGTCCGGCCCCAGCGAATCGCCCCATAGGCCCGCGCCGATCCCGTACTTCTTCGCGATGATCGAGGGTTTCAGACTCTCGGCCAGGACGGCGTGGTATCCAACCAGGAAGACCGGGCTCCCCGTCTCGGTCTTCACGTAGCCCTTGGCCGCCAGTTCACTCTCAACGGCCCCCTTGACCCGCGCATCAAGCTTCGCCGGGTCGATCCGAGGGTCCTTCAGACGATTCCCGGGCATACTCAGCCAAGCATAACTGTCTCCCCGCCGTGGAAACTCGGCCTCTGGTGCATGGGCGGATCGCACGTCCATCGGCATCGTCGAGCACCCGTTCAGCCCCACAACGGCCAGCAACCCCAACAGTGCGTCATGTCGCGTCACAGTGAAACTCCGTTTTACGCGCTTGGATGCCCACGAGTTACGGATCCTGCATCGAGAAGCCCATTGTCTATGTGCCAATGCTTGCCCTGCCACGCCGCCGAATGACCATGGCGCAAACCGATCGCCTCGCCCCAGACGACCCCAAATCCAAAAAGACTATTCCGCCGAGGAAGTTATGGAAAGCGCCCACCATCCTATCTGTGACCAGTCTGGACGGGTCGTGAAAGGGTATTGACCAGACTCCCCGGCCAGTCTAACCTGAGGCGGCGCAACGCTAACTAATCGAACCGAAAATGTCAAACTTGGCTGGCGAGGCCTAGTCCGTACCTTCTCCCGAGTGCTCGCGACAGAGCAGGCCGGTCGCCAGGCTCCGAGACGAACGGGACAAGTCAGCGAGATCACGTCATTCTGTAGGGTAGGTGCACTATGAAGAGACGATTCGTCCTCCTCTTCCTCGGCCATTGCACGGCCCTTGGCCTCTGGGGATGCGAGCAGCCCCCGCCCGACAAGCCCGTCCGCCCCGTCAAGGCAATGAAGGTCGGCGACATCACCGTCTTCGCCGGACGCAAGTTCCCGGGACGGGCCAAGGCCACCGAAGAGGTCAATCTCTCCTTTCGAGTCTCCGGACCCCTGATCGCCCTGCCCGTCAAGGTCGGCGATCAAGCCAAGAAAGGAGACGTCCTGGCCAAGATCGATCCTCGAGACTTCGAGGTCCAGCTCCTCAGCTCTCAAGCCGAGCTGGCGAAAGCCACGGCCCAACTCGAGGCGATGTCCGCGGGCGCCCGACCGGAAGAGATCGAGCAGCTCAAGGCCGCCCTCCAGAGCGCCGAGGCCGTCATGAAGCGGTGGCAGAAGGAATACGACCGCATCATGGATCTCGACAAGAAGGGCGCCGCCGCCACGATCGAGGTCACCCGAACCATTGAGGAGCGAGACAGCGCCGAGGCCAAGCTCCGCCATGTCAGGGAGAATCTCCGCATCGGCCAGACCGGCGCTCGAAAGGAAGACATCGACGCCAAGAAGGCCGAGATCAAGTCGCTCGAGGCCGCCGTCGACGCAGCCAAGGATCAGCTTGCCTACACCACTCTCAAGGCCCCCTTCGAGGGCACCATCGCCGTCAAGTACGTCGAGAACTTCCAGACCGTCCAGGCCAAAGAGCCGATCGTCCGCCTGCTGGACACCTCCAAGATCGAGATGGTCGTCGACATCCCCGAAGGCCTCATCAGCTACGCCAAATACGCCACCGAGGCCATCTGCCGGTTCGAGGCGCTGCCCGACCGGGAGTTCAAGGCCAAGATCAAGGAGATCGGCGCCGAGGCGTCCGAAACCACGCGCACCTATCCCGTCACGCTGATCATGGATCAGCCCAAGGACGCCAAGATCCTCCCCGGCATGTCCGGCACCGCCCAGGGCAAGGGCAAACTGCCCGACGACGTCGCCGTCGCGGGATTCGAGGTCCCCGTCACCGCAATCGTCTCGGACAAGGACGGCAAGAAATCCGTTTGGGTCATCGACGAGAAGACCAAGACGGTCAAACGCCGCGAGGTCAAGCCCGGCAAGCTCTCCGCTACCGGCATGCTCGTCCAGGGCCTCCAATCAGGCGAATGGATCGCCATCGCCGGCGCTCACTATCTCGAGGACGGCCAGGAAGTCCGCCTGCTGACCGACGAGGCCGGGGAGGTGTCCCAGTGAGTCTTGCCGCCGTCGCCATCGAGAAACGGACGATCACCGTCTTCGCCACGATACTGCTCATGGTCGGTGGCATCGCCTCCTTCTCCTCGCTCGGGCAACTGGAGGACCCCGAGTTCACCGTCAAGTCCGCCAGCGTTACCACGACGTATCCCGGCGCCGGGGCCGAGGAGGTGGAACTCGAGGTGACCGATCGGATCGAGCTGGCGATCCAGGAAATGCCCCAGATCAGGCAGATCGAGTCGATATCCCGCCCGGGCCTGTCGATGATCAAGATCGACATCCTGCCCCAGTACCCCTCGAAACAACTCCCCCAGATCTGGGACGAGCTGCGCAAGAAGATCCGTGACGTGCAGGGCAGCCTCCCCCCGGGCGCGGGCAAGCCCGTCGTCGGTGACGATTTCGGCGACGTCTACGGCTTCCTGCTGGCCGTCGTCGGCGACGGATTCACCTACGCCGAGCTCGAGAAGCACATCGACGCCCTCAAGAAGGAGCTGAGCCTCGTGAAGGGCGTCGCCCGCGTCGAAACCTGGGGCGTTCAGAAACAGTGCATGTACATCGACGTTACCGAGGCGAGACTCTCGCAGTTGGGCCTGACGCTCGAGGACGTCCAGCACACCCTCACCCAGCAGAACATGATCGTCCAGCCCGGCGGCATGGACGTCCAGGACGAGCGGCTCCGCATCGAAACCACCGGCGAGTTTCGAAGCCCCGAGGAGATCGAGCAGCTCGTCATTCGCGGCCGATCGCTGACCGGCGGCGCCACGGACGAGCTCATCACCGTCCGAGACGTGGGAACCGTCCGTCGCGGCTACGTCGAGCCGCCGATGGCCCGCATGCGCTACAACGGCCGGCCCTCCATCGGGCTGGCGCTCTCGAACCGATCGGGCGTCAACATCGTCGACCTCGGCGCCGCCCTGGACGCGCGCATCAACGAAATGGTCGCCGATCTGCCCGTCGGCGTCGAGATCAGGCGAATCGCCTGGCAGTCCGACCTTGTGGATCAGTCCATTTCCGACTTCATGATCAGCCTCGCCGAGGCCGTCGCCATCGTGCTGATCGTCCTCTGGGTCGCGATGGGCCTGCGAACCGCCTTCATCGTCGGCGTCTGCGGGCTCGTCTTCGTTATCATCGCCACCTTCCTCGTCATGAAGCTCTGGGGCATCGACCTCCAGCGGATGTCCCTCGGCGCGCTGATCGTCGCCATGGGCATGATGGTCGACAACGCCATCGTCGTGGCCGACGGAGTCCTGACCCGGATGCAGCGCGGGATGGATCGCGTCAAGGCGGCCGTCGAGGCCGCCACCCAGCCCTCCATGCCCCTGCTCGGCGCGACGATCGTGGCCGTCATGGCCTTCTACCCGATCTACGCCTCCGAGGAGGGCGCCGGCGAGTACTGCGCGTCCCTGTTCCAGGTCGTCGCGATTTCCCTCATGATTAGTTGGGTCTTGTCGGTCACGATCACCCCGGTCATGTGCGTCGCCATGCTGCCCACCCCGAAAGGAACGCTCGACGAGGACGCCTTGTACTCCAGCGGCTTCTATCGAAAGTTCCGCGGGCTGCTCGCCCGCGCGATGCGCCGGCGCTGGCCCGTCCTGGGCATCCTGATCGCCCTCCTGGCCGCCTCTGGGTTCGGCTTCAGATTCATCAACCAGATGTTCTTCCCGTCCTCGGCGCGCGCCCAATTCATGATCGATTACTGGGCCCCGGAGGGCACGCGAATCCAGCAGGTCTCGGCCGATCTCCGCAAGATCGAGCAGAAGCTGATGGAGCACCCCATGGCCGAGTGCGTCAGCGCCTTCATCGGCATGGGGCCGCCCCGATTCTACCTCCCCGTCGAGCCGGAGAAGCCCTATCAGTCCTACGCCCAGCTCATCGTGAATACGCGCGGATACGAGGGCGTCAAGGCGCTCATTCCCGAGATGCAGGCATGGATCGACCAGAACGTCGCCGGCGCCCGCGTGATCATCCGGAAATACGGCCTCGGACCGAGCAACACCTGGTCGTTCGAGGCCCGTTTCAGCGGCCCCGCCATCGCCGACCCCAACACGCTACGAGCCCTGGGCGAGCAAGCCGAGGCCATCGTCTCGGCCAGCCCCGAGGCACGCATCGTTCGAACCAACTGGCGGCAGCGCGTCAAGAAGATGGTGGCCGAATACGACCAGAAACGAGGACGCTGGACCGGCGTAACCCGCAAGGACGTCGCAGACGCCACCCGACGAGCGTACGACGGACTCCCCGTCGGCACCTTCCGCGAGGAAGACAAGATGCTCCCGATCATCCTGCGAAACGTCGAGGTCGAACGCCGAGACTTCGCCAACAACATCGACATCGTCCAGGTCCGTCCCTCCTTCTCGAGCCGGTCCGTCCCCCTCACCCAGGTCACGAGCTCCGTCGGCGTCGAATGGGAAGACCCCATCATCTGGCGATTCGACCGGCGCAGGGCCGTCACCGTCCAGGCGGTCCCCGTCAATCTGGCCTCCGAGCTCCGCGCCGACGTCGTCGACGCCATCGAGAAGATGCCGCTTCCACCCGGGTACGCGCTCGAATGGGATTCCGAATACAAGGACTCGAGGGACGCGCAAGCCTCGCTCATACCAGGCGTCATCCCCGCCGTCCTCATCATGGCGATGATCGTCGTGGCGCTGTTCAACGCCTATCGCCCGCCGATCATCATCGTCTGCGCGATCCCCTTCGCATTGATCGGTATCACCGTCGGCCTGCTGGTCACGCGCCAGCCGTTCGGCTTCGTCGCCCTGCTCGGCGCGATGAGCCTCGCCGGCATGATGATCAAGAACGCCATCGTGCTGCTCGACCAGGTCAACATCGAGCTGGCCGCCGGAAAGCCCGCCTATCAGGCCGTCATGGACTCGGCGATCTGTCGTCTGCGACCCGTCATGCTCGCGGCCGGCACGACCGTCCTCGGCGTGATCCCGCTCCTCCAGGACGTCTTCTGGGTCGCCCTCGCGGTGACGATCATGTTCGGCCTGGCCTTCGGTTCGATCCTGACGATGGTCCTGATCCCGGTCCTCTACGCGTGTTTCTTCCGGCTGCCGTCGCCGGAGCAATCACCCGAGGCCACCACGACGACTGAGTAGGGCACGGAAATGATGATTCTGTCCCATCGAAACCGGTTCCTTCTCGCGGGCATCATCGCTCTCGGACTGCAGACCGTGACGCGGGAATCGTTCGCCGCGCGTGGAGGAGGAGGGGGCGCCAGAGGCGGCGGGGGATTCCGGGGCGGTGGTGGAGGAGGATTCCACGGCGCGCCCGCCTACGGAGGCAGCAGAGCGAGCATGCGATACGCGCCCAGACAGCCGACGTACCCCCGCCCGATGCAGCCGATCGAGCCATCTCGACCAAGATACTACCGTCCGCCCGCCGACTACGGCTCCGTCCGACAGCGCCCCACCCCGACGGTCTTGCCCGCGCGGGGAACCTACTTTGAGCTCCCCCAGATGCCTCGACCCGCACAGCTTCCCGCCCGCAGACCCCCCCGTCCCCCCGTCGACAGGCTACCCGACGGCTGCGCCAAGGCCCTCATCGCCGGAAAGCTCTACTATCGTCACCACCACAAATACTACTGGCCCTACTACTACGCCGGAGGCCTCTGGTACTACGAGGTCTACCCGCCCGAAGGCGCCTACGTCGAGGACCTGCCGCCCGAGTACGAAACCGAGGACGTCGACGGCAGAACCTACTACCGGGACGACGGCGACACCTACTACACCAAGGGCCAGCAGGAAGGAAAAGATGGATACGTCGTCGTTCCGCCTCCCGAAGGCGCGTCCTCCAAGCCCGCCGAGGCCCCCGCCGCGCAAGTCGCCACGCCCGACCCGCTGGCGATCCTCATGCAAATGAGCAAGCACCTGGCCCAGCTCGACCGCTTCATCATGGGGGCGAGCGAAACCATCGAGATGGTCACGGAGTCCGGCCAGAAGATCGAGGTCGCCAACGAGCGCACGATCTACGTCCAACGCCCCAACGCCGTCGTCGCCGACGCCAAGGGCGACGAGATCGACAAACGCGTCTGGTACGACGGCAAGACGCTGACCGTCCTCGACCGCGCGAGCAACCTCTACAGCCGCATCGAGACCCCCGGAACCATCGACGCCACGCTCGACATGCTTCACAAACGTTACGGCATGACCCTGCCGCTGGCCGATCTGTTCTACGCCGACGTGTTCGGCTCCCACGCCGATCGGATCGGCCGCGGCACCTACGTCGGCGAGCACAAGGTCGGCCCGCACACCTGTCATCACCTGGCCTTCTCGAAAGAAAGCATCGACTGGGAAATCTGGATCCAAACCGGAGACCGGCCCTGGCCGCGAAAGCTCGCCATTCACTACAAGAACGAGACGTCCGAGCCGCGATACACCGCGACGATCGAAAGATGGAACCCGTCCCCCGCGTTCGAAAAGGACCTGTTCACCTTCAAGGCGCCGGACGGGGCTCAACAGATCGAGATGCTCCCCATCGGCGCCCCGAAAGACGGAGCCGACAACCCCGCCGCGCCCTGACGCGACGGGGCGAAAGACCGGCGGTTTGACCCCGGAGGGCTTTCATCCGGTGCGCCTCCTCGTATATGCTTAGCGACACGACGACGTGTAACGACCATAAGGAGTTCGATCATGCTGCTGCGACGCGTGGGTTACCTGACGGCCGTGCTGGCAGGGCTTCTTGTCCGTGGGGCGTTCGGAGAGGACGCGCTAGAGAGGCGCCCCTTCATAGACCCCAAGGCCGACGAGGCCCTCCACCGCATGAGCGATCTCCTGGCCGCGGCCAAGCAGTTCAGCTTCGAGGCGCACGTCATGTTCGACGACGTGCTCGACTCGGGCCAGAAGATCCAGTTCTCCAGCCTCCGCAAGATCAAGATCCGCCGGCCCAACAAGGCCACCAGCGACGTCGTCGGCGACGCCGACAACGAGCAAATCTGGTACGACGGCCAGACGTTCTCCGTCCTCGACCGAAATCGAAAGCTCTACAGCACGATCAAGGTCCCCGACACCATCGACAAGATGATGGACTTCCTGTTCGAGAAGTACCACATCGCCGCCCCGCTGGCCGACCTGATCATCAGCGACCCGTACAAGTCCTCCGTCCGGAACGTCCGCGTCGGAAGCTACGTCGGCCTGCACTACGTCAAGGGCGTCAAGTGCCACCACCTGGCCTTCCGACAGGACAACCTCGACTGGCAGATTTGGATCGAGGTCGGCGACAAGCCCCTCCCGAGAAAGCTCGTCATCACCTTCAGGGAACTGACCGGTCAGCCACAGTTCGTGGCCCTGATCGACCAGTGGGACCTGGACGCCAAGCTCCCCGACGAGATCTTCGCCTTCAAGGCCCCGGAGGGCGCCAAGCAGACGGAGTTGAAGCCGATGCTCGAACGACGCGAAGAACGCCCCAAGTAAGCCGGACGCGGCAACGCCGACCGGTGCGGCACGGCTCAGGCAAACAGACTGAGCGACAGCCTTGGAATCGGGGACCGGACGATGCAAGAGCGGTATTCGAGTTGGCGGTTGAGCTGGCCCGCGGCGGCGGTCGCCGCCGTCGCCGGCACGATCGCAATCGGCCAACTGCAAACCCGAATCGAAACCCGAATCGGACGGGCGCCCGGCTCCTACATGGGGTCGTCGAACACCATCCGATACGGAGACGCCTACGTCGGCGACAAGTGGTCCATGCAGACAAGGGCCCTCCCCTCGGAAGACCGGGGCGCCCGACTCCGGGACGGCTACCTCCCGTCCGAAAACAGGTACTACAGCATGGCCTCGGGCAGCCTGCCCGTCTCCGGCGCGAGGTACCTCAGCCCCCCGCGGGGATCCGTCAACTACGCGTATGCCCCCCCGCCAAGCCTTCCCTCCGCGGGGCGAGCGAGTATCCGCTACGGCGTCGCAACCTCGGCCTCCACTGCCTACGCCCCGACGGACGAGCTCCGTCGTGCCGACACCTTCACCCCGCTCGACAGACCCAGCCTGGCGAGCTCGGCGACCTCGTACCGCTCGGCGGGGTCCATCCGCTACGCCGGCGTCAGCGATCTATCCGCGACAACGCCCGACGTCCCGACGAACATCAACGACCTCCCCCTCGATAGAGCTAAGCCCATTCGACGCCCGCTGGCCCCGCTCCTGCCGGACGACAAGCCCTCCGAGACCGAGGGCGTCGCCGAGGCGCGCGAAACGACCGAAAGCCCCGCTCCTCCCAGCGACCTCACCGCGCCGCCGAGCGTTCGAGGCCCCCTCGGCCTGATGGGCCTCTATCGCCTGCCCGAGAACCAAGTGGAGTTCATGCTGAAAGGACGGACGTACTACCGCGTCGGCTTCACCTGCTACAAGCCCTACGTGCACGACGGAAAGACCTTCTACGTCGAGATCTCGCCGCCCTACGGAACCGTCTTGCCGGTGCTGCCCCCTGGCTGCGAAACCGTCACCGTCGACTCGCAAACCTATCACCGTAGCGGCACGGTGTACTACCGAACCGACACCTCCGGCGACAAGACGAGCTACATCGTCGTCGAGCCCCCGGCCGGCGCCCCCTCGCCCGCCGGAGGACCCAGCCCGATCGCCCTGCTCCAGCGGATGAGCGATCGGCTGGCCCAGGCCGAGTCCATCGCCTTCGAGGCCGCCGAATCGGCCCCACAGTCTCGAGTCGCCACCCGAAGCGCCCTGGCCGTCCACCGACCCAACAGGCTCCGAGCCGACGTCGACCGTGCCGACGGCAAGATCGACCTCCGATACGACGGAAAGACCCTCGGAATCCTGGACCAGAAGCGCAAGGAATACGCCGTGTCAGCGGCGCCGGATAGCCTGGACGCCCTGCTCGATCAGACGAGCCCGGGAATCCTCGCGATCATCCCGTTTGCCGACCTCCTCCGAGGCAACGCCTACAAGGCCCTCATGGCCGCCGTACAGCCGACGTCCGCAAGGTACGTCGACAAGACGCGGATCGGTGACGTCGAGTGCCACCATGTCGCCTTCGACGGCGACCAGACGACGTGTGAGCTCTGGCTGGAAGCCGGCGACCGCGCGCTGCCGCTCAGATGGCAGGTCGTCCGGAAGAGCAGCGAAGGGAGCGGCCGATACGACGTGACCTTCACGAAATGGCGCCTGTCCCCCAAGCTCGCCGACGATCAGTTCGACTTCAAGCCCCCACAGGACGCCAAGAAGATCGAGCTCGAAGTCATCCTACAGGCACAACGCCCGTGAACGCTAGGCGACTCGCCCGTTGACATGAACAGATCACAGAAAGTGGGTGGCCCATCGCTTCAGCGGTGGGGAACGCGAATTCACCAACGAGCTCGCGCCCGCCCCCGGCGCCCCCTACCCGAACGCCGGCGCCAACTCCTCGATGCCGAGCCGCTTCAAACGCTCGACCGACGGTCGACCCGTGCCGACGTCCCAGCCCATGTCCTCGAAATACTCGGCCGTCAGCTTCTCGATGTCGACCGTCACCCCGGCCGTCGGACCCTCCTTCAGCGGCGGAACACCGATCGCCCGGTCCGAAATCTCCACCTCCATCGGGCGGATGCCGTGCTTCCAGTTGAACGCCTGACGGACGTTCTCGATCCGCTCGCCCGTCTCGACCAACTCGTCGAACGTCCACTCCTTGCCCGTGATCGCGCTGAGCTGCTCGATCAGCATGTCCATCTCCAGCGATAGATACGCGAACAGGCACGTCCCGACGCAGTTGAAGATGTGCGCCATCGCCGTGGCCACGCGGATGTACTTGCCCCGCCCCTCCTGAACGTCCGTCCCCTGCCCGAACATCGGCATGTCCTTGACCGGATGGTTCGGCGCCAGCAGATACTGGCACGCCTGCGTGTGCCGGCCCGGAGAGGCGTTCGTCCTGTAGATCACCGCCAGCGTCGGCTCGAACCGAGGATCGTGCATCGGCAGCGGCGACCCGCCCGCGTGAATCGCGAACGCCTCCGCCCCCTTGCCCAGCTTCTGGGCCGCCAGCACCGGTCCCTCGGCAAGCAGATCCCCGATCGCACGACGCTCCGCGATCATCTCCGTCAGCTTGACGATCGATTGATGAGCCCCCCAGTCCAGCTTCAACCCGTCCGTGTCCTTCTCCGTGAGGATGCCCGCCTCAAAGCACTCGATGGCGAACGCCACCGTCGCGCCCGCCGAGATCGTGTCCAGCCCCTGGTCGTTGCAGATCTCGTTCGCCTTCACCACCGACCGGTAGTCGTAGTTCACCACGTTGCTGCCGTAAGCGCTCTGCGTCTCGTACTCCGGGATATGGCCCTTGGCCCCGGCGTAGAACCCGTCCTTGACCTTCACCATCCGGCTGCACACGATCGGGCAGCGATAGCACCCCCATCGCTTCTCGATGTGCGGCTCCTGGGCCTCGTACGTGAACTCCTTCGGATACTCGTAGTCCACCCCGGCCGCCCCCTTCCAGTTCTTCACCGGAGAGTCCCCGCTCTCGGCCCCGATCACCGTGTACCCCGCCGTCCCCGTGGCCGTGTAGAAGCTCGAGAACCCCGTGCCGTCCTTGATCTGCTTCGACGCCTTGCTGCGCAGACCCTTGAGCCGCTCCGGATCCGCCACCGGCACCTTGGCCTTGCCCCGCGCCACGATCGCCTTGAGCCGCTTCGAGCCCATCACCGCGCCCAGCCCCGAGCGACCCGCCGCCCGACCATAATCGTTCATGATCGCCGCGATCCGGGAGAGCTTCTCTCCCGCCGGACCGATGACGGCCGCACGCGCGTCCTTGCCCAGATCCTCCTTCAGGCGATCCTCCGTCGCGCTGACGCTCATACCCCACAAACCCGACGCGTCACAGAGCTTCGCCTCGCCCTCTTCGACCAACAGGTAGACCGGCTTCTCGGATATCCCCGTGAAGAAGACCGCGTCCACGCCGCCCTGCTTGAGCGCCGGGCCGAAGTACCCGCCCGAGTTCGCGTCGCCCCACCCCCCCGTCAGCGGCGACTTGCCCACGACGACGTACCGCGAGCCGACGACCGCGTCCGTCGCCGTATACGGGCCCGTGATGAAGCCCAGCACGTTCTCCGGACCGAGCGGATCCGCACCGGCGGGGATCTTGTCAACGAGAATCCTCGCCCCAATGCCATACCCGCCGACGTACTTCTCCCGCAGCTCGCCGTCCAGCGGCATCGGCTCGATCGTCCCGGCCGTCAAGTCCACCCACAACATGCGCCCCATGTATCCGTTCATCGTGCAGGCCTCCTTCACAATCGGTTCGAGCGCATTAGACCACCTCGAAAGGCTAGGGTCCATACCTTATCCAAGCAGCCCCTCCCGCCGACCTTTCAGGGTTTCGACTTTTCGACGTTTTGACGTTTGGGTTCTTCAACCATGTTGACTTGTAGACGTGTCGACATGTAGCTTCGCCGGCCCCGCCGGCAAAGCGCCGCCCCCCATATCCAACCAGCGGACCTCCCCCGCCCACGGAGAATCAGCGGAAGGAAGGAAGCGTCCGTCCTGATCAACCTCCGAAAAGCGGGACATTGTGGGACATTCCGGGACACGGACACGTGAAGCTGAAAAGGAGCGCTGACCTGGTGTGAGAATCCCTTCTCGCATCAGCGAAGACTACGTGGCTGCTCAGAAAGGTGCGGCGCATAGATCGGTAACCTGTAGAAAGGGGCGTCGATGCCGGGCGTTCGCTCGAACACCGGGCTTGATCCGGACGCTATAAGTGTCTCTACTGCCCAAGACATGGGCATCGTGCCAACGGGCTGGTAGCGGAATCAGATATGATTACCACATGGGTCATCCTGATATCATGGCTTCCGCTGACTGCCCTCCTGGTATTCTGCGTTCTTCGCGGGCGCAGACATCGGGCTTCAACTCAGCACGGCTCGTCCAAGGCATGGGTAGGGACATGGACGATTGCCATCCTCTGGATTGCCTTCACGGTTCACGCCCTGACACACGCCGAACGCATGTCGCCCTTGCGTTTTGACAACATGCAGGTGCTAGTGCCGAATGAGTCTCAGACGCTTAGCATCACGGTGGTCGAGCCACGGAGTGCTACAGGAACCTCAGGAGGCCTGAGACACGCAGAAGCAACGATTCCTAGGGCTTCCGGGGAGTATAGTGTACTCCATGTCCAGCTAGGGACCGAGATGTACCGTATTAGCGACTCTGCCCGGACACCAGCAAGCAACTGGAAGTCAGGTCTTGACCAGAACACCGTCAAGGGGTGGATTGAGAGTCGAGCCCCTTCGTTAGAAGAGAGCGTGACTGACGCATTGGCGATCGCACTACTCAATCTAGTGGTTGGCATCAAGGAAGGAGAATCGCTTTCGCAGGCGTCACTCGGGAATGCTGAGGGTGTTCACAAGGAAGACCTCCTCCTCGAGCGCACAGGTGTTGGGCTTGCCCCGTTCTCCCTGAAGGAAGTCGCTCTGTGGGTTGTACTCTGGTCGGCTGGCGTTGTGCACTTCACGAGGAAGCAGCGCCGCTGTGGCGCGGCAAAGTGCCAAGAGGACCCCGACCCGGGATGTCCCACCCCTCTGCGGACAAAAACGGAGTCCGGAACGGACGAGAGAGCAGATCCCTGACCGCCCGGGGCACCGAGTGGCCGTCCGACGCCAGCCCCGGAATCGCTTGGTGCAAACTTGCATAAAACGTAATGCCATCATTCCTGCAAATTGCTTGGCGCATCCCGCATCAGCCGCTAAGGTAGTTGCCATGACCGCCACGCTCAGCCAGATCGCCGCGGCCGCGAAGGTCTCGGTCAGCACTGCCAGCCGGGCCCTCAACAGCCATCCCGCTATCAGCAAGGAGACGGTGGAACGGGTCCGCAAGGTCGCCCGGAAGATGCGCTACCAACAGCGACGCTCGCACCGGCGCATCGACGCCACGCAACTTCTGGCGGGGCGGGACATCGGCGTCATCTCGCTGGGCATGGACCGATCCCTGATCGCCCTGCCCGCGATCGCCTCGGCCATCAACGGCGCCGAGGCCGCCCTCTCCGAGGCCGGTGCGCGAGTCCAGTTGGCGCACGTCCCGGATCCGACGCAGATGCCGTCCGGGCTGAGCGGCAAGGACCTCGACGGCGTCATCCTCGCCGGCGCGCTCCAGGGCGACGCCATCGCCCGAGCCCGAGGCGAGATGATGGATCGGCTCCGCGCGCTGCCCACGGTCTGGCTCGTCGGACGCCCTCTGTCCTGCTGGGGCGACGCCGTCGTCAGCGACGACTACGCCGTCGGCGCCATGGCCGCCGAGACCCTCATCAGCAGAGGCCATCGGCGACTCGCCTTCGTGAACCCCAAGCCTGACCACCTAATCTTCATCCGCCGCCAAGACGGATTCGTCGGCGCCGCGCGCCGGCTCGACGCCGACGTCCAGCTCTTCTGCGAATCGCCCCCCGAAGGCTGGCGGCTCCCGCTGCAACCGCCCCTCGCCGTCGAGACCGTCCAGGTCCTCGTCGACCGGCTCCTCAAGCGGAGACAACGAGCCACCGCCATCTTCGCCGCCGCCGACAGCGTCGCCACCCTCGTCTATCGGGCGCTGAGCGTCCGGGATCTCCGCGTCGGCCGCGACATCAGCGTCATCTCCGGAAACAACGACTACGCCCTGATCGCGGGCCTGCACCCGCGACTCGCGACGTTCGATATCCACGCGGACCGGATCGGACGCATGGCCGTTCGCCAGCTCGCCATGCGCATGGCCGATCCTACCCCGCGGCCCGACGCCGAGTTGATGCTCGAGGCGACGCCGATCGAAGGCGAATCCGTTGACACGATCAATACGTGAGAGGACGAATGACTGACTCGACAAACTGGGAGATTGTCAGATGAAACCCATCGCAAGACGTTCATTCCTCAAGCAAGCAGGCGCGGCCGCCGCCGGCGCCACCACGGCCGCCTGGGGCGTTCCCGCCCTCGGCGCAACCGGCGCGAATGACCGCGTCACCGTCGGCGTCATCGGCTGCTCCAGAGGCACCCGCGACGCCGACCAACTGGCCAAGAGCGGCGCCAAGATCGCCTACGTCTGCGACCCGGACGACGCCCGAGCCAACCGCGCCAAGCAGCAGACCAAGGCCGACCGCGCCGTCGCCGACATGCGACGAATCCTCGACGACAAGGCCGTCGACGCGGTCGTGATCGCCGCGCCCGACCACTGGCACGCCCCAGCGGCCATCCTCGCCTGTCAGGCCGGCAAGCACGTCTACGTCGAGAAGCCCTGCTGCCACAACATCCGCGAGGGACGCCTCATGATCAAAGCCGCGCGGCGGACCAAACGCGTCATGCAGGTCGGTTCGCAGAGCCGGAGCACCACCAAGCTCATGGAAGCCATCCAAATGATCCGAGAGGGCGCCATCGGCGACGTCCTCGTCGCAAAGGCCTGGAACAGCCAGCGACGCGCCAACATCGGGCACAAGAAGCCCTCCCCGCCGCCCGCCGGCTTCGACTACGACCTCTGGGTCGGACCCGCCCCCATGCGACCCTACCAGGCCAACTGCCACCACTACACCTGGCACTGGTGGTACGACTTCGGCACCGGCGACGCCGGAAACGACGGCGTCCACGAAATCGACATCGCCCTCTGGGGACTCGACATCAACACGCACCCCGTCCGCGCCAGCGGCCAGGGAGCCAAACTCCACTTCGACGACGACCAGCAGTTCCCCGATACCCAATACGTCACCTTCGAATACGCCGACGACGGCAAGCGCAAGCGGCCTATCGTGGTCTACGAACAGCGCATCTGGTCCCCCTACGTCCTCGAAGGCCTCGAGGACGGCGGCGCCTTCTACGGCACCAAGGGCTACCTGCTCATAGGCAAACGCGTCGGCTGGAAGCTCTACGGCGAAGGCAACAAGCTCGTAAAAGAAGAAAAATGCATGTACTCCGACCTGCAGCACGCACAAAACTTCCTCGACGCGATTCGAACCGGCAAGCGCCCCAACGCCGACATCGAGATCGGACATCGTTCGGCCACGCTCGTCCACCTGAGCAATATCCTCGCCCGAACCGGATGCGGAGCCCTCGCCTTCGATCCAAAGACCGAGCAGATCGTCGGCAACGACCAGGCCAATGCCCTGACCAAACGCACCTACCGGCAAGGACATTGGGCAGCCTTGAAAGACACATGAGCCATTACGCGACCGCGCGATAGGGGTAGGAAGGACCGGTTGAGTTCCCGGTCCCTCCCCCCTCCGAACCGTACGTGCGGATCTCCCGCATACGGCTCT
>JAFGLZ010000217.1 GCA_016927755.1 Phycisphaerae bacterium | reverse complement strand
TATCAGGTCGTCTTGGCCTTCTATCCCTTGACCTCGGGCAGCTCATACCCTTTGCGGCGAGCCCGCGTCAGGAGCGCGTTCGCCTCATTGCAGTTGGTGAACTTCTCGGCGACCGGGTCCCACTTGAGTGATTCGCCGACCTTGCCGACCTCACGGACGATGTTGGCGAGATAGCAGATGGTCGAGCTGCGCTGGCCGTACTCGATGTCGGCCGTGCACGTCTTCCGCGTCTTGATGCACTCCACCCAATCCTGGACGTGAGGCTGGCTCATCGGCACATTGAGATGGCCCGGATTGTCGGGGCGCTCGATCAACTCCTTGGGTTCCGCGGAGATCCGATCGCGATTGATCTCGATCCTCCCCTTCTCGCCCACGAATATGCAGCCCAGCCCGGGCCCGCGATCCGCGTCCAGATGGAGCAGCAACTGTGTCCCGTTGGCGTACCCCATTCGGACCTTCGCGCGCGAGCCGCTGAGCCCTTTCACCATGTGGTAGTAGTCCTGTCCGGTCTCGTCTTCAGAGGGCTTGCGGTCGTCGAACTTGCCGGTCTTCTCGACCCGTACCGGCTCTTCCAGAACGATTTCGACCGGCCCGGTCTCGTCGGTGCCGAGCCCGCGCTGAACCTGGTCGTAGCTGTGCGCACCCCAACCTGTAATGCCGAAGCACATCCCGCCGCCGTCATAGTCCCACCAGCGGTCCCAGCCACGGTGCAGGTCGCTGTGGTACGGACGGAACACGGCCTGGTTCGTCCAGATATCCCACCACTTGTCATCGCCACCCGCGGGCATCTCCTGGCCGGGCTTATCCTCCCACCGGTTAGGTCCGATGAAATTGGGCGCGAGCACCAACGTCACCTTGCCGAGGGCGCCGTTCTTGACGAGGTCGCTCGCCCAGTTGTTGAGCGTGATCGACCGCTGCTGCGTCCCCACCTGCGTCACGCGCTTGTGTTTCCGCGCGATCTTCACCATGTGCCGGCCTTCCTCGATCGTCAGGCACATCGGCTTCTCGATGTAGGCGTCCATGCCCATTTCCATGGCGAGACACGTTATCCACGCCCGGGCGTGCGTCGTCGTTTCCACCATGACGCCGTCCAGCTTCTCGGTCTCGATCATCTTCCGGAAATCGGTGTAGCCGGTCCATTTCCAACCCTCGGGCTGGAGCTTCATGAACTCATCCACTCGCGGCTTGAAACAGTCGCAGACCGCGACCACCCGCATCTGCGGGAGTTTCGAGCACGGTTTCACCATGGACTTGCACCGCCCCCCCAGCCCGATCATCCCCACGTTCACGATTTCGTTCGCGCTCGGCTTCTTCTGTCCGAACGCCTTCGCCGACATGATCAGCGGCCCCGTGGACGCCGCGGCCTTCAAGAAACCCCTGCGACTCAACATGGCGTATGCTCCTCGCTTGTGTACTGCCAAACCTCGTCTCTCGCCTTTGTAGGCGACCTCTCCAACCTACACCAACTCCCAAACCGATTCCAGCCATGGACCGACTGGAAACCCCCGAGCTGATTTGAGCGGTCTGGGCTTCAATGGTCTTGAGTGGTCGGGTCGACTCGCCGGAGACCGCGTTCTTCCGCCTGCTTTCGAGGTCTCCGCGCTCCCACGGAGGGGGCCTGAAGCATCTGATTCCCCCGCCCTGAACAAGGCACGCCACGAACCAGCCGCGGACCTCCCCCGAAGTCGAAGCGGCGTCGCGCCGGCGCATTTCTGGAAATCCTGAACCCAGATCCCCGGCCGAATCGTCATACTGTTGATCGTGCGATCCTGTTTGGACTAGTGAGGACCGAAAGGTTTGAGTGAAGACCGGACCCTGGTCGAGCAGATGCGCCGTGGTGACACCGCGGCCCTGCGGCGGATCTACCTGAAGTATAGGGATGATCTCCACGCCGTGGCCACGTACCTGCTCGCCGATGCCTCCCAGGCCGAGGACGTCCTCCACGAGGTCTTCGTGGGTTTCGCCTCGGGGGCCAACGGGTTCCATCTGCGGTCCGACCTGAGGGCTTACTTGGCGACCTGCGTGGCCAATCGGGCCCGAGACCGGTTGCGTCGCCGGTTCATGAAAGATGTGCCGCTGGATCAGGGCGCCCCGGTTCCCGATCCCGGACCGGAACCGGTTCAGGAAGCGATGATGAACGAACGGGCCGGCAGGCTCTACGCGGCCTTGAGCGAGCTACCGATCGAGCAACGCGAGGCCATCACGCTTCATCTGCATGGCGGTCTTGCGTTCCGCGCGATCGCCCGAGATCTCGGGGTCTCCGTCTACACGGTCAAGAGCCGTTACCGATACGGACTACAGAAACTGCGCTCGGTGCTGCTGCGCTTAAGAGGTGACCTATGAGCTTCGCGGATGACATAGAGCGTTTCGTCAGGCACGAGCACTTCGGGGTGAGCCAGGCCGCCGACGAACGGATCCTGGCTGACGCAGCCGAAGCGTTGAGGCAGAACCGAATCACATCGCCCGACACGCCGTCGTCGAGCGTTTGGAGAAAGATCATGGTAAGCAAGTGGACGAAGGTCAGTGCCGCCGCGGCCGTTGTCGGAATCGCGGCGGTATGGATCACGACCTATGGCAGTTCGAGAGCCCTCGCCGCCGCGCTGGCGCAAACGATTGAAGCCAACCGTGGACTTCGATACCTCCGCATGCACTTGGCGACTCCGCAAGATTCGGAGGGAGTCAACTCCTGGTGTCAGTATGACGAGAAGGGCAACGTCAACCGATTCCGATCCGAGACCTGCAAGAATGGCTGGACTACTGTCTGGGAGCGCGATACGTACACGACCAAACACTGGCGCCCGGACAGAAACGAGTTCCATGTTTCCCTCAGTTACACGTGCAGCACGTACAACGACTTGCTCCACCAGGCAGTGCGGAACCCGCTCTTCGGCCTGGATCTGCTCTACAAGCTTCGAGACCAGGGGGAGTTCGAGATTGCCGTCCAGCAGCCCAAGGCCGAGGGCGACCCGATTGTCCTGACGGCGACCGAATTCGAATGGTTCCGCAAACCCATACAACGCTACGTCGTTCACCTCGATCCGAAGACCAGGCACGTCCTTGAAGGCGCGTTGTACGGCCTCTGGCAAGACCCGCCCGTGCTCAGGGTGCGCTGTACCTACTCCGACTATAACGTGCCCATCCCGGTAGAACGATTCCAACTCACCCCGCCGGAAGGGGCCGTCGTGAGCGACGTGACCAAGGACATCGGTCTGGGGCTCGCTGATCTGCCTGGTAAGGAAGCCGCCCTCAAGACGCTCCGTGCGTATCTCGACGCAATGATCGCCAAAGACCTTCCCGCCGCGGCGAAGGTCCTCGGAATGCAGGAGTCATCCTTGCGGCGTTTCATCGAGCGCCCCTCCTACCTCAATCCCGACCGCATCATCTCGATCGGACAACCCACGCCGCTGCCTGAGGAGTTCGGCCCGGGCTTTGACGTGTCATACTGCGTCGAATACACCGTCGACGGGAAGCCCGTGCGCAGCAAACCCGGTCTTACCGTGAGGGTCCAGCCCGTCCCGGCCAAGCCCGGCTGGTGGTGGATCGCGGACATCATAGAAGGGAGATAGCCAAAGTCGCATGTGAGAATGGCCCGGGCCGCTGTCCGTGGCCGCACACCTAAGGACATCAAGCCGCTCCGGACCATTCTCGACGACCAACAGCACGATCAAGGGCAGGCATGACGTACCTCCCCCTTAGACCGCGGTGAACTACATCCGCGTCCCGCCCACCAAAACAGTCGCACAAGAGGGCAGAAGCCCCCACCTCTCCCGAGCCGGCGAGAAACTGGGGCTCGCCGCCTGGCGCCTGTGGCCCTCCCATGTCCTTTCTTCTATCGTGACCCGTGATACGATGACCCGACGTTCTACTTCGCACGCGATCTCGGCGAAGGTGCCCAGAACGTTTCGAACGCTTGGCGGAGTAACCCATGATGAACGGTTTCCGGCGAAGCCTCAGACGGCCCATGGCCGTGCTCGGGCTATGCATCATGCCTGCCGTCCTGTGGGCGCAAAGTCCCATCGCCACGGAGAAGGCGTCGTCTCTCCTCGATGTGAATCATCCCGCCGTCGTCTCGCGGTCCGATCTGATCTACCAGAGCCCGGCGGCACGACCGGTCGAGGGGCTGCCCATCGGCAATGGCCGAATGGGCACCCTCGTCTGGACCACGCCGGACGCCATCCGGTTCCAGATCAATCGTTGCGACGTGTTCGCCGTGAACAAGACGCACAACGGGCCCCAGGGATCGCCAATAGGCCCCTCCGAGGAAGGGGTGGACTACTGCGGCGGCTGCGCGGCCGTCTCGATTGCCTTGGGGGGCAGCCCCCTTCAAGCCGGTGCGCGCTTCGAGCAGAGGCTCTCGATCCACGATGCCGAGGTCTCGATCGCCGCAAGCGACCTCCGCGCACGATGCTTCATCTCCGCCGTGGCCGACGTCCTGGTCCTGGAGGTGGACGACCGACGCCCCGAGCCTCAACCGATCCGTTTGACCGTCTCCATGTGGCGGGCGCCGGAGGTCAAAACCCGCGATCACGTCGCGCGATTCCGGTTTGAAGACACGCCAGACGCCGTACTCGTCGTACAACGGTTCCACGAACGGGACTATCACTGCTCCTCGGCCGTGGCCGCCCGAATCCTTGGCGGTCACGCACGAATCGAGGGAACCGACCAGCGGGCTCGAACGATCACCGCGCCGGCCAAGAGGGGGAAGTCAACGATACTCATCTCGAGCGCGGCCTCATGGTCACCCCAGGCGGACGTCGGTGCAACCGCCGTCCGCCTGCTGAGCGAGGCGTCGACCAAGTCGTACGACGCGCTCCGCCAGGCGCATGCCCAATGGTGGTCCGGCTTCTGGTCCCGCACGTTCGTCCACGCTACCAGCTCGGATGGCCTGGGCGACTTCGTGAGCTGCCTGCGAAACCTGCACCTCTACCACATGGCGGCCACGTCGCGCGGCGAGTTGCCGCCGAAGTGGAACGCCTCGCTCTTCTCGACAGACGGCGATCGTCGCACCTGGGGATCACAGTTCTGGGTCTGGACGACGGAGATGCTCTACTTCCCGCTCATGGCCGCCGACGCCATCGACTTGACCGACCCCTATTTCAATATGTACGTGAGGCAACTACCTGACTGCTATAAGGCCGCCAAACAGCGATGGGGAGTCCAAGGCGCCTTCTTTCCCGAGACAACACCGTTTGACGGGCCCCTGATCCTGCCTGACGACCTCGTGGCCAACGTACAAGACGTCTACCTGGGACGAAAGGAGAGGAGCCGGCTTGACCCGCGCGCCCGCGCGGCGTGTCAGTTCGACAGCAGCCTCCGCGCAATCGCCGAACCCGAGAAGAAGGCCGCCGGTCGGTATTCGTGGATCAGCCATCTGGTGTCGTCCGGCAGCGAGTTGGCCGTCCAGGCCTGGTGGCGCTACCGTTACTCAGGCGACGAGGCATGGCTCCGCCGCAACGGCTACCCGCTGCTGCGCGGGACCGTCGAGTTCTACCGTCACATGGTCAAGAAGGGCGCCGATGGGCGATATCACCTGTCGGGCACCAACGTTCACGAGGACTTCTGGGGCGCCAAGGACGGCATCATGGACCTGGCCGCCATCCGAGGAACCGCCCCACTTGCGATTCGCGCGGCCGAGATCCTCGGCGTGGACTCCGATCTCTGCTCGAAATGGAAGGACCTGCTCGACAACCTCGCCCCCTATCCGATGGGCGCGGACGCGGAAGCCAAGCGACTTACCGGCGGTGTGCTGGCCGATGACGTCTGGGCGGCCGGCCACTTGGGAGACGTCAGCGGCAGCCACAATCCCGAAGACGTGTGGCTCAACCCAGTCTTCCCGTTCGAGGACTGGACGCTGGAAACCCGCAACCCGGCCACGGACAGGATCGTCCACAAACTGCTGGACCTGGCCCCCAAGTTCCGATCCGTGCTCAACGGCGGCCCCCTCGGCACCGCCATCCGCACGCCGATCGCCTGGGTCAGGGCAGGCCGAGGCGACTCCTTGCCGGCAGTCCTCGGAAGTTACTATCTGGCATTCAACCCCGTGGCCAACGGCTTCAGCCTCTTCGAGGGCGAACACGCCCACTCGATCGAACACCTGGGCGCGGTCACCATGACGCTCCAGGAGGCCTTGCTGCAAAGCGTTTCGCCGCGCCCGGGCGAACCCGAGGTCATTCGCGTCTTTCCGGCCTGGCCGAAGGAATGGGAGGCCTCGTTCCGATTGCTGGCGCGGGGCGGGTTCCTTGTGACCTCTTCGATTCGTGCCGGCAATGTGGAATTCGTCGAGATCGAGTCTCGATTGGGCGGACGATGTCCATTGCGCAATCCCTGGGGGGCGCCATGCCTCGTTGTCGAAGCCACGGATGCCGCGCGCGAGTTCGGCGACGACGTCATACGGATCGATACGAAACGCGGCGGACGCTACCGGATCCTGCCGAAGGGCAAGCCGGCCCCCCCTGCACGAGCAGTCTCCCCACCACCCCTCACGGGACCCACCGACTGCACGGTGACGCTAATGGGCGGAAAGACGGTCCGAACCACGCTCGGACGCCATAGGTAGCGGACCAACGAGGATGAGGGCACGGTGACATCAACCTCATATCCCCACAATCGACCCCACCCAACGAGCGATTGACAACGACCGCCGTCGCAACCAAGATCATCGCCGCGGGACTGCCGGTGGGTGGCCCATGGCTTCAGCCGTGGGGGACGCGAATCTCCGATCGAATTCGTGCCGGCCACCTCTCAAGAGGTCGCCCACCCAAGGTTCGCTAGCTGTCCAAACATCCTTGCAGGCAACTCAGCAGCCCGTCATAGCCTTCGGATCGTCGCCATCGGAAGAAACGGGTGAAGTCCATCGTCAGGGAGACTCAGGAACCCGTAGGCCTCGTAGAAATGCCTGGCCTTGGCATTGAGTGCATAGACGGTCACGGCATGGATGCCGATCCGGTCAGCCAACTCGCCGACGCGCATCAATGCATCGACCAGCAGAATGCCGCCAAGGCCCTGCCCTTGAAACCGCTTGTCGACCGCCAGTCGCCCCAGGTGGGCTATGGGCACCGGGTATTTCGGCAGACGCTTGGCCAGTTCGTCAGGCAGGTCCCTGCAGGCCACGCTGCCGCTGGAAAGCGTGTAGTACCCGGCGACGGCATCCGATTCGCGGGGCACGGCCACGTACGTGCGTGAGATGTCCCGGCGGGCGTTCTGGCCCGCATGCGTGACGAGAAACGCATTCAAGCTCTCCTCGCCGCAGTCGAAGGCGTCGCGCTCGTGGCACTTGTCCAGGAGCTCGATTCGCCACTCGCTCACGGGGCGACCTTCTTGGCGTGGCGTTTCACGGCCTTCCGCAGCTTGGCGTTCGGCTCGGGCGGACTGTCGAGGGCCGCGAGGAAGGCATCTCGATCGCGGTCACTGAGGCGAAGCATGCCAAAGCGCTCCACGATCTCTTCTGCTTCTCGGATGAGCGTGGAGACGGTGAAGGCGCTGACGGTTTGACCCATGAAGCCGGCCGCCTGCTCGATAAGCTTCTTGTGCTCCTCGGCCAGGCGTACGTCCAAACGCGTGTTCTGTGCACCCATGGGCGTGGCAACCTCCATCCAGACGCACCGGCCGGCTCCCGACAAGTAGTATGGCATCTTGTACGGCATATTGCCATACACTCCTGTCGCCACGCCTACGAGCCGGCCCGGAACGAGGTCCCAATGCCCCACCCCCCGGGTACCTATGCCTCACCGCCGGCACCCCGGATCAGGGCTCACGCCGCCGCGAATCATCGTGAGGTGGGGTCCAACGGGAGCTCACCCCTCATGTGCGCACGCGGAAGATGCTGCGTGCGATTGGCGTGCTGTGTCTGCTGGACTAGTGCAAGCAGACCGAGTACGTGGCTCCGGCAACGGCCGCGTAGTCACAGAAGCTCCACCAAGATCGCTTCGGCTCCAATCAAGCTTTGGCCGGGTGCACCGGCTGTATAACGCACTGTGGCTTCGTACTGACCCGGCATGTACTTGCCTGGACCGCGTGGTGACCGGGTAACCGTTAGGGTAGCCTTGGCCGGCTCGAGGGCATCGACGCGTAGCTCCATGGCGAAGCCGAACATGCCGGGCGGTCCCTTCTTGGCGCCCAGCATGCCGAGTTGCCTGACTTGGGGATCGAGGGACCATGTTACGGGACATCGCATGCGCCCGGGGTGGACCTCACCAGAGCAGTCGCGAAATCGCTGTTGGATAGTCAAGTCGATTGAACCCTCGGGCTCTCTGGCGGGCAGGACGACGAGCCGGTCGGGTTGCTTTGTGAATTCGACCTCCAGGGCGGCGATGTGGATGTGGTGGCATCGATCGGGGCCGGGTTCGTATCCGGCCAGCGGGTAGGTGGGCGGATCGGCCGAGGAGGGCTTGGCGACACTGGCGGGATCGGAATCGAGTTCGTGGCCCGGGTGCTGGCGTTGCGCGAGATGGGGTAGGGTGTCCCGACCCTCGATGGCCAGATCGAGGGTGAAGGGCCGATAGGTGCAGTTCTGGGCAGTGAAAACCCCCCAATAGAAGTGGCCCAGTTGACTGTCCTGGGCGTGGCGGAGTTGCACGTGGATGTTCACGGACTGGCCGTGAATGTGTTTTCCGGTCAGAACAAGGCTTGTGTGCGTCATCAGTCGTCCGCCGGTTTCGGGCCCGATCGCGGTGGGTCCGAAGAGCACGAAGACGTAGGCGGGTCGGTCCTGGGCGAGGGGTTTGGGAGTGGTGCGGTGGTGGAGGACACGTCCGGGGCTACTAGCGGGAATCACCCATTCGGCATCGTATCGGAGACAGGCGTTGGTGTTGGGTCCGAAGGCGAAGGCGTTAGGTCTGACAAGGTTTGTAGGGCCTTGGACGATAGCCAGGCGTTCGACGATGGGCGGGTGGTTGACGATCTCCAGGAAATGTTGCACTAGCCCCGCACTCAAACCGACGATGTGGGGTACGATGCTCTTGGTTAGATCATAGTACTTCTGGCATTCGCCCTCGTCATTGATATCGATTTCGGGGTCCAGGCCCGGGATCAGTCCGTGCGGGGGCAGAGAGATCCGTCCGAGTCCAAGCGGGCAGTCGAGGGTCGAGTGGCTGAGTCTGGCCTTGGCCACGTCTGACATCTTTTTGAAGTAGCCGTCGTATTCGGTCTCCCTGAGAATGCCGGTCTGCGTGACGCCCTCCGTAGCCCACGCGGGGTCCCACCTGTCGTTGATGAGTTTCTCGTATCCGACGTGGTTGTCGGAAAGTGCGGCCCGACAGATCCCGTAGGTGGATCCCCAGGCAATAGCGGCGGCGATGGGTCCGAAGATGCCACCGCTGGCCAGGGCAATCCCGGCAGCATAGGTGGCGAGGAATTCGCAGTAGCCGTAGGTATTGTACGCGTCTCGTTCGGTGTAGGCACTTCCGGGATGGGGCACGAGTTCGGCGTGGTCGGGTTCGCCAACGTCCTGGAGCAGGTGCAGTACGTGTCCCAGCATGAGATAGGCCCGACGTTTGCCGTCGAGGGTGTACTGTGAATACTGTCGGATCGCCTCGGTGAAGGTCATTCGATTGAGGTTGGGATCGATTCGGTTGTGGCCGTAGCCCCAGTCTCTGGCGCTGTAGTATCGCGATCCACAGGTAGTGGGCGGAAAGCCGCGGAAGACGAAGTACCATTCATGGTCGAGCCCGGTGGCCTCGCCGCCAAAATGATGGTAATCACGGAGGTAGTCTTCCTTGAAGTAGTAGGCGTTGTTCGCGAGGTAATCGCTGTCGGAAATGAACCAGTCGTGATAGCAGGCCGGTAGTACGGAGTCGCTGTTGTTGACCTTGTCCTCGCAGCTTGCCCCGACGGTGAGAGGATGATGCTTTGTGGGGTCGAGGCCTTTTTGGGGGTCTCGCATGTCGGCCTCGGTCAACGGCTCGGATGACCAGTGGGAATGATAGATCTCCCCGTAGGGCCGCGTGGTGGGATCATCCCGGTCCTGGATCAAGTCGATTGCTTGCTGGGTCCAGGAGCCGTGGTTGGTCCCGCACCATCCGCCGAGGGTGGGCACGTGGACAAGCAGCATGGCCATCGGGACCGTCACGTCGGGCACGGCGAGTCCTTCGATTTCGTCCAGGCTCGGCAGGACGTCCATTCGGGGAGCGCTGAAGGTGATGTCCAGTGCCGATTCCGTACCCCGAGCATCGGCGCGGATGTGGAGACTGGAGATTCGGTTGTGTTTGCGCGAGACTCGGATCTGGGTAGTAACCGCAACGCTTTGACTGAGTTCGATTAGGCGTCGGAGGGAACCCCTTCGCTTTTCGTCGGTTGGCGTTCCGAAAACGGAGCGGTAAAACTCCTCGGCGTTGTCTCGTGGATCCAGCCGGCCGACCTGGACGTCAAGGATGGACTCGTCATCCTCGTCTCGGACGGCGAGGATCCGGTCCTCGGTCAGCATACCAGCGGCGTTAGCCAGCAGATCGGGCAAGGGCTCGCCGGTCAGGCGTACCCAGCGATCGACATCCAGTCGACGACCATAGCCGGTGGCGCCGGACCAGACCGCCTCGGCGACGGGGAAGCGTCGACCCCCCCGACCAAGCCGAACGTACTGCCGACGGTGAGTTCGGTCGTATTCGACATCATACACGACTTGCCCGTCGTGGGACAAGCAAACGTGATACTGAGCGGCCTCGCGAGCGGCCGCGGCCATTCGCTCGAGGGGTAACCCTGGCATATCTTTTCTCCTATCTGTCTGCGACTTGTCACTGCGGGGCGCAGCATGAATCTGTCACACTTACTCTTCCAGACAGAGACCATGCTCTGGGTGCCACACATGCCGCCCGGCGAATATCATGCGTTGATGAACTGATAGGGAACTCGATGCCGCGTGGGAACGCGTGGGTGGGCCGGTGGTAGAGGGAGACCTCGCGGCTCATGCTGACCCTCCGGAACGCCTTGTCCCGCCGTCCAGACCGTAGCACGTCCGGTCTCTTCCGCGGCCCCATGGAAGTCCGGGGATCCCTCCCAAGCACTACGCGCGCAACATACCCCCCGCCCCCGGCCTTTTCAAGGGCGAAATCCAGCTACGCAGCGCCCGGTTCAGGGTGACCAGGTAGCTCGACTGGGTCGAAAGCCCTGTGATAGGCGTGTTCGAGGAAGTCAGGATCGACCTCGCAGGTGACAGCGTCGTCCACTTCGCGTGTCAACCGATTCCCCCCGCCTCCACCCCCCTCACCCCACAACCACCGGAAACCGACCCCGATAATCCGGCTGCCCCGGAAGCCCCGTCTTGACCTCCACCCGCCACGCATACCGCGGATACGACTTATCCCCCGCCGCCGTCGTCGGCGACTGATCCGCCGGAATCCGAAACGTATGCTCCGCCGTCAGCGCCTCCCCGTCGCGCGTGTCCTGGTCACGCAGAACCACCTCGCGATCCTCATAGCACTCATGCGACGAGACGCTCGTCTTGTTGCCCGACTTCGTCTTCGTCGTCTTCTCGCAGACCAGCCCCACGCTCAGCTCCTCCACCCGCAGGCTGGCGAAGATCTCCTGCTCCACGTGAACCGTCAGCTCGCCGCCCACGCTCGCCCGCTCGGCGTCGATCAGCACATACGCGTCCCGGATGATCCGCCCCAACCGGAAGTAGTACAGGAACATGACCACCGGGATCAGCCCGATCGCCTCGTAGATGATCGTCACGACGATGCCGAACGTCTCGTACGGCGGCGACGCGACTCTGAAGTAGTGCCCCCACGCCGCGACCCCCACGAGATGCCATACCGCCGCGACGATCAGCGCCGCCTTGCGACGATCCGCGATCCGCGTCGTCGGACGCAGCTCGAACCATCCGCCCGAGACCGGCAACGCCTCGCCCTTCTTCTGCCACACCGCCATGCCGACGCCCACCCCGGCGGCCACGGCGAAGAACAGCATCGGAAACAGGATGAACATGTACGGAAAGAACGAGTACTGCTTCTCCAGGAACGCCTCGGCGGGCTCCTTCGGATCGTAGTAGGCCGTCACCTCCCGGCCCTTCTTGTACTTGTTGACGATCTCGTTGGCCCAGCTTCGCGAGGCGCTCTCGGCCAGCGGCGTAACGGCGTCGCACGTATACGTCCGCCCGTCCACCTCATACCGGTACACGACGATCGGCTGGTACGACGTGCTGGTCCGCCCGTCGCTGTTGCGCGATTGAGTGACCTTGATGTCGGTCGACAGGACCGTCGCCTCCACCGGCCGACACGTGGTGATCTTGTGATGCTGGCGATGCACCAGATACGTCCCCACCCCCACGAAGGTCAGCGGAATGATCGTAAAGAGCGCGATGAATAGCTTGAGCATGGCGACACCTCCCGGCACGACCGACGCGAACGCCCCCTCTAACCCGATATTCTACAATTCGGCAGATTGATGTCGATTTCTCAAGCCATCCCTGTCCCCGAACGAACACGTCGCCACATGGCCCCTTCGCCGTCACGCGCAGCCCGAGGCCACCAGGACGGCTTTGTTGGCATGAAAGCGTTCTGCTAGTATCGCTGTCTCCGAGAGTGCGAAACTGAACCCCCCGGCTTGGAGGCGTTTCCTAATGGCGTTGTCCACGATTCGGGTCGCAACGGCTGCGGCGTCGTGCCTGGGTTGCCTCGCGAGCTTCACCTCGCTCGCGATGGCCGCTTCGCCGGTAGTCAACGAATCCCCCCGCCAACTGCCCGTTGTATACGAGGCCGACGTCGCCGTCGTCGGCGGGAGCACCGGGGCCGTCGCCGCGGCAGTATCGGCGGCGGAGTCGGGCGCCAAGGTCTTCTTGGCCGCGCCGCGGACCTACCTGGGCGAGGACATGTGCGCGGCCTTGCGCCTCTGGCTCGAGCCCGGCGAAACGCCCCAAACCCCCCTCGAGAAAGACCTCTACCGCGACCCCGTGCGAACGCGCGGACTGCCGTTCAAGTACAAGGCGGATCTGCCGTCGATGGACAAGCACAAGGATACCGATCCGCCGAACCTCCTGACGGATGGACGGTGGGGTAACGCCTTCACCGAAAGCGTGCAGTACAACGGCGACGTCACCATCACGATCGACCTGGGCGAGCCCAAGGCGCTCGACGAAGCCCGCATCATGTACTTCCAGTCCGATCGCCGGTTCGAGATGGAGTCGGTCACCGTCCTCACCGGCGATGACGGAAAGACGTGGACGCAGCGCGCTCCCATCCGCAATCCGAAACTCGCCCAGGGCGAATGGGCCAAGTCGCCCCTGACCCTCACGATGCCGATCGCGGCGCGAGCCCGCTACGTACGATTCCACATCACCAAGGGCAAGAGCGCCGATCGGATGCTCTTGGGCGAAATCCAGATCATCTCGCGAGAGCGCGAAGGCAAGGGCCCGGGCAACGCGCCCCTGCCGATACCGCCGATGCAGATCAAGCACGTGCTCGAAAAGGCGCTGCGGGACGCCGGCGTCGAGTTCCTCTATGGCTGCTACGCCACAAGCGTACTGACGGATCCGTCCGGAGCGCCCGCGGGACTTGAGATCGTAAACCGCGCCGGGCGTCAGGCCGTCCTGGCAAAGGTCGTCATCGACGCGACCGATCGCGCCTGGCTGGCCAGGGCCGCCGGGGCCCGTTTCCGCCCGTACCCGTCGGGCCCGCAGACGTTCCGAAGGATCGTCGCCGGTGGAGACGCGCGCGTGGGCGACAACCTGAGTCACACCGTCCTCGAGCTGGCGCGCCCGCTCGGCGGACACCCTCCCGTGAGGTTCGGATCCAGCAACAAGATCCAGGCAATTAACGCGCCGATGTCGACGGAGTTCCCCAAGCTGTTCACCTACGCCCTGCGGATTCCAATGCGGAACGGCTCCTTCGCGTCCTTCGCGGAGGCAGAGCAGGTGGCGCGGGACCGGACCTACCACCCCAAGGGCCTGCTGCGCTCCGAGACCATTTGGCAGGTCCCTCCCGATGCCATGCACGGCAAGACCTCGGCGGCGGGACCTTGGCCGGGAGCCGAGGCCGCCGAACTGGACGCGTTCCGTCCGCCGGACATTGAGCGGCTCTACGTCCTCGGCGGGTGCGCCGATGTCACCCGTGAAGCGGCCAAGTCACTGGCGCGCCCGCTGGAGTTGATGCGCGTTGGCGTGCGGATCGGAAAGGCGGCCGCGAAACAAGCCGCCCAGACCGACGCGCCCGGCACGCCGAAGCTGGCCGGAACACCCGGCCGCGCGCCCGCGAAGGGCGACACGCGGGAGCCCTCTCGAGGATTGCGCCCGACCGACACCCCCGCTCGCTGGGTGCAAGCTGACGCACGCGCCATTCCCGTCTTCGGCCAGTACGACGTCGTCGTCGCCGGCGGGGGAACGAGCGGCGCGCCCGCCGCCATCGCAGCGGCCCGAAGGGGCGCGCGGACGCTCGTGCTCGAATACCTCACCGACTTGGGAGGCGTCGGAACGACCGGTCTGATCGGCTACTACTGCGCCGGCTACAGAAAGGGATTCACCGCCGAGGTGGACGCCGGTATCGCCAAGCTCGGCTCGCCCTGCTACGTCGAGGGCAAGATGGAGTGGTGGCGGAGTGAGATCCGCAAGGCCGGCGGGACGATCTGGTTCGGCGTCCTCGCCTGCGGCGCCCTCGTCGACGACGGACAGGTCAAAGGCGTCGTCGTCGCCACGCCCGAGGGTCGCGGCGTCGTCCTGGCAAAGACCGTCATCGACGCCACCGGCAACGGCGACGTGGCCATCGCCGCCGGCGCAAAGTCCATGTACGTCGGCCCCGAGACCGCCGCCATGCAGGGAACCGGTCTGCCCCAATGGGAGATCGGCGCCAGCTACATCAACACCGACTGGACCTACGTCGACGAAACCGACCTGATCGACCTACGCAGCGCCCTCGTCGTCGCCAAACGCCGCTATCCCGGCGCATGGGACCTCGGCCAGCTCGTCGACACGCGGGAACGTCGGCGCATGCTGGGCGAATACGTGATGTCGCCGCTCGACGTCATCAACCAACGCACCTTCCCCGACACCGTCGGCATCAGTCAAGGAGGGCGCCTCGACAAGCACGGATTCACGACGCATCCTTGCTACCTCATCAATAACCATCTCGGCGGAATCGCCTACACCCCGTATCGCTGTCTGCTGCCCAAGGGGCTTGAAGGAATCCTCGTCGTCGGCCTGGCCGTCAGTGCGCATCACGACGCGATCCCCTCGATCCGCATGCAGCCCTGCATGCAGAACCTCGGCTATGCGGCCGGCTGCGCCGCGACCATGGCCGCCACCCTCGGCGGAAAGACCCGGTCCGTCGACATCCGCAAGCTCCAGAAGCACCTGGTCTCCATCGAGTGCCTGACGCCTGAGGTGCTCACGCATCAAGACTCGTTTCCACTCCCCGACAAGGCGGTCCACGACGCCGTCCGGCGCCTGGTCGAAACCGACTACAAGGGATTGGGCGTGCTCATGGCCGCATGGGACCGCGCCGCCGCGCTCCTCCGCCAGGCCCACGATTCCGCCCCGACTCCCGAAGGAAAGCTTCGCTGCGCCCACGTGTTGGGCGTCATGGGCGATGCGGGCGGGTACGACACGCTGGCCGATGTCGTCAGCAAGGCCAAGAGCTACGCCGGCCAGAACATCGACACGTACTTCCCGGGTGTAACTTGGCTAGACAGCTACATCATCGCGCTGGGACGCACTCGCGACCGCCGGGCCACTCCCCTCATCCTGGCCAAGCTCGAGATGCTTGGCAGCGGAGAGGGCGGCAACCGCTTCAGCCACTACCGGGCCGTCTGCGAAGCGCTCGAGCAACTTGCCGACCCCGCCGCGGCAGAGCCCCTGGCCGGTCTCCTGAAACGTTGCGGAGGAGCCGATGACGTTGTCGCCAAGCTGAGCAAGGTCGACGGCTCCGAGCGTGGACGCGGAGGTGAACGCAATCTCATTATCGCCCGAGTCCTCTATCGCTGTGGAGACTGGGAAGGCTTGGGCCAAAGTGTTCTGACCGCGTACGTCTCGGACCTCAGGGGCGTCTACGCACGTCACGCCAAGGCCGTCCTCCAGCGAAAACCCGGACAGCCCACCCGACCCGACGGCTGGATCGGGCTCTGAATCGGTTCGATCGCCCTATCGACTTCCCGAGCGGGCCCTGATCTTCGCCAACCACTCCCCCACCGTCAGCCATGCCACAAGGATCAGGAACGCCACGCCCACCAAGGTCGCAAACAAGTACCCGCCCCGGACGAACACCGTCCGCTCGTCGACCCGCTCGATCCGGCCAACCAGAACCCCCGGCCCCTCCTCCTTCGTCCGCTGTACGCACACGCGCCCCGTGGCGTCGATGATCTGAGAGATGCCCGAGCTCGCCGATCGAACGGCGCACCGCCGCAGTTCGATCGATCGCAGCGGGGCCATGTCGGCGTGAAGCCACCGCTGCCTCACCGGCCACCGCTCCGGATCCATCAGCGGCGCCAGCAGAAACTCCGCCCCGAGATCGACCAGCCGCCGAGGGATGTCCGTAAACGTGGCGTCATAGCAGACGTAGATCCCCGCCCGTCCGTCCGGCGTCGCGAACGTCGCCAGCGACTTCGCCGGGTTGCCGTCGTCAAAGAACGGCACCGGCACCGACTTGGCCTGCTGGCCCGCGATCGTCCCGTCCGCCCCGATCAGCAGCCCCACGTTGTCATAGTCGCACGTGCTGCCGGCGGGCGCGCGAAGATGGGCCCCGAGGCAGATGAAGACCTTCCGCCGGCGAGCCAACGCCGCCAGTTGCTTGATGAACGTGTGCTTCTCGCCCCCTACCTCCTGCACAGTGTGCTCCGGAAGGACAATGTATCTCGGCCTAGTCGGATCGTTGGCCGCCTCGTTCGTCAGTTCGAGGAAACGCTCGTATCTCAGGTCCTCGCCCTGCACACACGCCACCGGAATCCCCTCCCCCGACCCGTACGAGCCCGGCTGCGAGACCGCGCCAAGAACAAGCACCGCTCCGACCGTCGCCAGCGCCGGAACCCAACTCCCCCGCCGCCGGTGGACAAGCGCATACGCGATCGCCGCATTGACGGCCACCACCAGGAATGACACGAAGTAGACCCCGCCGATCGAGGCGATCTGAGCCACCCACACATTGTGCGACTGACTATATCCCCACCCGAGGTACGCGAACCGGTGACGCGGCAACCCCTCGCACCGCAAGACCTCCTGACCGACGAACGCCAGCGGAACCGCCCACAAAATCGCGCCCGTTCCCAATCGGTCCATCAGCAGTCTCGCCACCCGAAACGAAAAACCCATCAGCAGCGAGAAACCCACAACCGCCAGGCCCCCAAGCGGTCCGTGAAGCTTGAAGAGCCAGCCCAACCCGATCCGGTAGAAGACCAGCCCGACGATCGTGCCGTATAGCCACGTCCGGTCGGCGTCGAGTCGGTGCATCACGACCAGCCACGGAACCAGCGCGATCCATGCGACGAAGTGCCACTCCAGCGGCCAGTAGCACGCCGCCATCAGCCCCCCGGACGCACCGGCCGCAACGATCGTCACCACCAGACTCACCCCAGAGGGTGGGCCCGCCGCCTTCTCGGACAGGATGTCGCTCTTCTCCTCGCTCAATGGCCCTCCCGCGATCCTGACGCCCGGACATCATACCGACAATCCAATGCCGCTCCACCAGCGCGAACTTGGCGCGACACCGGCCTCCCCCTAAGATTGAACGCCACTATCCAGAAACCCGGTAGGTCGGGACGGCTCTGCCCGGCGAGCCAATGCCGCCAGAGCCCCGCGCCAACGTGATGGCGTCGGATCCGTATCCCCCCGCCCTACCGGCCACTGAAAGGACCCGATGAAACGCCGAGCACCAACGCGGCGCAAACGCCCCAAGCCGGCAACGCCCGACGATCAGGCGCAGCCCGCCTGGGTCAGACTCTCGGACGACAAGCTCCTGGACATGCGCATGTGCGACCTCGGTGTCGGCATCGAGGACACCAAGCTGGAGCCGCGTATTGACAAGCTCTACGAAGAGCTCAAGCAGCGAGCCGTCCGCTTCAAACCCCACTTCTGGATCTCCAGCGAATGGTTCACCCCCGACGGCGTCCCCGGCTGCGCGATCCCCTTCTACCTGGCTCACCCCCGACTGATGCGCCTCGAGGAGTCGCAGATGCTCGAGGTCGAGGGGGGCACCTCCGCGTGGTTCATGCGCCTCCTCCGGCATGAAACCGGCCATGCCGTCGCCAACGCCTATCAGCTCTACAGAAGGCCCAGGTGGCAGCGGCACTTCGGCAAGGCCTCCCGACCCTATCCGGAGTACTACCAGCCCAGACCCTACAGCAAGCGCTTCGTCCTCCATCTGGACTACTGGTACGCTCAAAGCCACCCCACCGAGGACTTCGCCGAGACCTTCGCCGTCTGGCTGACGCCTGGGTCCTCTTGGCACAAGCACTACGCCGGATGGCCCGCCCTCGAGAAGCTTGAATGTGTCGACGCGCTCATGCGCGACGTCGCTAAATCGAAGCCCGCCGTCAGCTCTCGAAGGCGAGTCGACCCCATACGATCGATCCGAACCACCTTGCGAGAGCACTACGAGGAGAAGCGAGCCCGCTACGGAACCGACTTCCCCGACTTCTACGACCGCGACCTGCGCCGCGTCTTCGACGAGACCGTCCCGCGAGACCGAAGGGAGCCCGCCGCCAAATTCCTCCGACGCATCCGTCCGCAGGTCCGCCCCCTCCTGGCCCGCTGGACCGGCGAGCATCAATACACGATCAACATCGCCCTGTCCGAGATGATCGGCAGGTGCCGCCAGTTGGACCTCAAAGTCGGTACGTCCGAGGATCAGGCCAAGCTCGAGGCCGTGGTCATGCTCACGATCCAGGTCATGAACTACCTGCACAGTGGTCGCCACAGGTTAGCCCTATGAAGAAGCTGCGAGTGGCCGTTCTGATGCTAAGAGACTTCGTCCCCCCCGACACCATCGAGGGACTGACCGAAGACGAGCTCGGCCCCTGGAAGACCGAGTACGACGTTCTCGCCACCCTCGGAGGGCTCGGCCACCGGGCCCACCCCCTGCCCGTCTTCGATGAGCTCAGCGTCATCCGCGAGGGGCTTGCCGAAATGAAGCCCCACGTCGTCTTCAACTTGATCGAGGAATTCCACGGCGTCGGCGCCTACGTCCCCTTCGTCCTCGGCTACCTCGAGCTCAAACGCCAGCCCTACACCGGCTGCAACCCCTACGGCCTGATGCTGACCCACAGCAAGGCCACCGCCAAGAAAATCCTCAAGCACCATCGAATCCCCGCGCCCGACTTCGCCCTCTTCCCCCTGCGAAAGGTCGTTCGAAGACCCCGCCGGCTCCCGTTCCCTCTCATCGTCAAGTCGGCCACCGAGCACGGATCCGTCGGCATCGCACAGGCCTCCGTCGTGTACGACGACAAGAAGCTCACGGACCGCGTCGCCTTCGTCCACGAAGAGCTCCACACCGACGCCATCGCCGAGCAGTACATCGAGGGAAGGGAGCTCTGCGTCGGCATGATCGGCAATAGCCGCCTGCAGGCCTTCCCCATCTGGGAAGTCCACTTCGACGGACTGCCCGAGGACGCCCCCAAGATCGCCACCGCCAAAATGAAGTGGGATCGCGCCTACCAGAAGAAGATCGGCCTGAAGACCAGGGCCGCCAAGGATCTGCCTGCTGCGACCGCGCAGCACATCTATCGGCTCTGCAAACGAGCCTACAGGATCCTCGGCCAGAGCGGCTACGCCCGAATGGACCTGAGACTGGCCCCCGATGGAAAGGTCTACCTCCTCGAGTGCAATCCCAATCCCCACCTCGAATACGGCGAGGACTTCGCGGAGTCCGCCGAGTCCGCCGGAATCTCATACGACGATCTCATCCAGCGAATCCTCAACCTCGGACTCCGCTACGAGCCCGAGTGGAAGTCGTGACGAAACAGGAGACCCCCATGTGCTGCGGATGCATGAATCGACGTGAGTTTCTCGCTACCGCCGGCGCCCTTGCCGCGACCGGTGCCGCGTCCAGCGCTCTGGCAGGCGAGCCGGCGCCCCCCGCCTGGACGCCCGACGGATGGAACCCCGATCGCCCGCTCCGCCCGATCGGAAAACCCCTGTCCGTCCAGCCCATCCTCATGTACCGCACGCCCACCAAACGCGACATGGCCTCGTGGAAGTCGTGGGGCGGCGTCCAGACCGACCAGGCGGCAACCGAAGAAGCCCAGCGGATCGCCAAGGAGCTCCAAGACCTCGCCAAGACCGCCGGCTTCCCGTTGGAAGTCCGACCCGTCCTCAAGGTCAAGAGCCCCGCGGATCTCGCCCAGGCCAAGGCAAACCCCACCGACGTGACGATCGTCTATCCCGCCACCGGCTCCGGCGACCTCCTCCGCGCCTGCCTGCCCGAGAAGGGCCACGCGATCATCTTCGTCCGCCATCGTTCCGGCCCCGTCTACTACTGGTACGAGGCCCTGAGCGTCAGGTATCTCAGCACCGACGACGCCGAACGCAAAAAACCCACCGTCCACGACGTCGTCGTCGACGATATGGCCGAGCTCGCCTGGCGCCTGCGGGCCCTCTTCGCCGTCAAGAACTTCCTCGGCGCGCGGGTCGTCGCCCTCGGCGGCGCGGGCGGCAAGTACGCCCCCGCCGCCCCCAAAGTCGCCCAGACCAACTACAAGTTCGACATCGTCGACCTGCCCTACAAGGACTTCGAGCCGCGACTCCGCCGCGCCCTCGCCGACGGCAAGTGCACCGCCACCGCCGCCGCATGGGCCGACCGATGCCTGGCCATGCCCGACACCACCCTCGCCACCAAGAAGGATTTCGTCATCAACGCCTTCGTCCTCTACGGGCTCTTCAAGGACATCCTGCGAGAGTATGACGCCGAGATTATCACCATCAACAGTTGCATGGGCGCGATCATCCCCATGTCGCGCACCACGGCCTGCCTGACCCTCGGCCTGCTCAACGACGAGGGATACCTCGCCCTCTGCGAGTCCGACTTCGTCATCCTCCCCCCAGGCGTCCTGCTCTGGTACGTCACCGGCCGGCCCGTCTTCATGCACAACTCCACCTTCCCCCACCAGGCCATCGTCACCTGCGCCCACTGCGCCTGCCCACGACGACTCGACGGCCACCGCTACGAGCCCGTCAAGATCGTCACCCACTACGAGTCCGAATACGGCGCCGCCCCCAAGGTCGACATGCCCCCAGGCCAGAAGGTCACCTTCATCGACCCCGAGTACGCCACCGGCCGATGGCTCGGCTTCACCGGCACCGTCAAGGCCAACCCCTTCTACGAGATCTGCCGAAGCCAGCAAGACGTCCAAATCGACGGCAACTGGCAGGCCCTCCTCAAAGAGGTCCGCGATTCCCACTGGATGATGGCCTACGGCGACCACCTCGCCCCCGCCGGATACGCCGCAAGAAAGATCGGCATCCGCTGGGAGGGTTTGGGGTCAGAGCGCATTTAGTCGTTAGTGATCGTCTCTCATGCCCTAGCTCCGCGCGGCGGAACGGCTGGGCCTCCACCCTCTTCTCTCCTCATTGCGGCGACAGCCCGAATCGCAACCGTCAACTTCGCCGACTTGGCCTTGAGAGAATCGATGCTTGCCTTGATACTTGAGGATTGGAGGTGCCCGATGCCCCGTCGATTAAACCGCGGCTCGGCAAACGCCGACGGCCCGCCCGCTCCACTCGCGCACGAAGTCCGGACCTCGGCCATGATTCTGCCGTCAATCCTGCTCCTATTCGCCGTTGCTGGATGCGGCCGTCCCACCCTCTACTGTGGCATGACCGCCAGGATCGGCGACCGCGAGACCTTGATGGCCGCGCTCGTCGAGCGCGGCCACGGACTGCTGGCCGGAAGGCTCCAAAACATCGACGTCAGCTTCCATGCCGGCGGACAGAAGATCGGCAGCGCCATCACCGACGAGCTCGGTTACGCCGTTGCCACCGGCCGAATCCCGCCCGGCATCCACACGCTGGAAGCGAGGGCAATGGTTGACGGACAGTCGCTCGAGTCGAAAGGCCAAGTGCTAACCTGGCTGCCAAACCGAAACCTGATCGTGTGCGACGTCGACGGAACGGTCTCGCAGACGGACGTCGACGCCCTCGTGTTTCGTCGCTGGGACACGGGATCTCACCCGCTGCCCGGCGCCCCCGAAACGCTCCGCGCCCTGTCGAAACGGTACAACCTCCTGTTCCTCACCGGCCGTCCCGTCTTCTGGCGAGACAAAACCCTCAAATGGCTCTACGACCACCACTTCCCCGCCGCGCCGGTCATCACGGCCCCGGACCTCCATAACGCCGATCACGTCGCCCAGTTCAAAGCGCGTGTGATCTCCGACATCCAACGCCTCTACCCGGAAGCGAGAATCGGCATCGGCAATGCGATCACCGACTCGCAGGCCTACACGTCAAGGGGCATGCTCCCCGTCATGATCGACGACGGAAAAGACCGGCGCTTCGGCTGGCAGGCCGTCCCGCTACGAACCTGGAGCCAGGTAGCACAGTTGTTCGACGCCAACAACGACGTCCTGAGCGACCCCCGGCGATTGCGAACGCTCCTCTCCCAAGGCGGAATGATCCTCCGCCCCCTGCCGGTCATAGACATCCGGAGCCTGGAGTAGAAGCATGCGAGGCAAGGACCGGGGGAAGGCGGAAAGGGCTGACACCACCATGAGAACAAACGCCGTTCTGCTGGTGTCCCTGCTGCTCCTGCCGCCTGGCCTCGGGTCGCGCTCCGTTGCCCTTGCCCAAATGCCCGACCCCCCGGGCCAAGTCAAGCCCGGCCAGCGTCCCAAGCACGAAGCCTATCTCTTCGCCCACATGATGGAAGGCGACTACTGGCGGCTCTATTACAGCCTCAGCCTCGACGGCTTGCACTGGACGATCCTCAACAAAGGCAAACGGGTCTTTGACGACTACCGCGGACACCCCGACATCTGTCGCGGACACGACGGACGGTACTACCTCGTCGGCAACCGAGGCGACGACAAGCCCGACATCAACTTCTGGGTATCCAACGACCTGATCACGTGGAAGAAGTACAGCGACCATGTCCCCGACCTCAAACGCATCCCAGACTACCCACGAGCTTTCCAGAGGATCGGGGCGCCGAAGGTGTTCTACGACCAGGCCGGCTCGCAGTATCTGGTCACCTGGCATACCACGCACGACATGGGCAAGACGGATCTCCCCGAGCCGTACTGGGCCGGCCAGCGGACCATCTACGCGACGTCCAAGGACCTCAAGACGTTCTCCGACCCCCCCCGAAAGCTCTTCGACTGGGACACGGCCACCATCGACGTGATCATCCGCCACGTAGGCCGGCGCTACTACGCCATCATCAAGGACGAGCGCTACCCCACCCTCGACTGGACCACGGGCAAGACCATTCGGATCTGCACTTCACCTAACCTGCTCGGCCCGTATTCCAAGCCGGGACCGCCCGTCAGCCCGAACTTCCGCGAGGCCCCCACCTTGATCCCATCGCCGGACGGCAACGCATGGTACCTCTACTACGAACAGTATCCGGGCGTCGCATACGGCCTATCCGTCGCCGCCACCCTCGAGGGGCCGTGGTTCCAAGCCGCCGGCGGAACCCCGCGCCCGAGTTGGAACAAGTACACCGTCCCCCCCAAGACGCGTCACGGCTCGATGATCCCCATCAGTCGCAAGGAATATGACGCCTTGTGGGGCGCGTTGGGTCATTGACAACAACATCATTTCGGCTCGGCGGCAAAAGCCCGCCCAATGGCTCGTAGCTGCTCGACGAACGGCTGCGGAATCAGACCATTCTTCATGATCGGAACGTCGTACGTGACGACCCCGCCCCTGTCGGTGATCTGTCGCGTGTATCCAATGATCTTCTCATCCGGGAGTTCAGGCCTCTCCCCCCCGCACCACGTCTTGCCCAGAAACGTAAGGATGTGATACTGATTCTTCTTGCCGTCCCGCTCGATCCACCGCCCGCCGCAGCTCTCGATCGCCCGGGGCAGGTCCGACAACCCCACCTCGCCCGCCGTGTAGTCCTCGTACTTCGTATGACACACCACCGGAATCTTGACGCCCGGATTGAACGCGACGATCGCGTCAGGATTCCCCGCCCTCAGCGCGGCGGCGAAGCTCGCGAAGTTCGGAGCATCCTCGAACCGGTACATGTCGTCGGCAAAGTAGCACCCGTCGATCCACCAGCCGTGGACGTGCCGACCCCAGCGCTTCGACCACTCCCGGATGACCGCCTCCCAGTTCCGCTGAAACTCGACGAGACGATCGTGCGTAAGCGCCCCCCCACGCGGCCAGCCGTCGGCGCGTCCCCACGCCCACTTCAGCTTCCTCACCGCCACCGGGTCGGCCGCCGGCGCGCCGCTCGGCAGGTACACCATTAACCGGATCCCGTGCGGAGCCAGCGCCTCATAGAGGTCCTTCACCAGGTCGCGCCGCGAGCACTTGCTCGGACGAATGCCCACGATCTTGTCGTACGTCGCGTTCGGCGAGCAGTAGTGCCCCGAGTTCTGCCCGATCGTGATGACGTAGTACCGCGTCCCCGTCGAGGCAAGCTGCTTGACCAGACCGTCCACGTCGAACGCATCGACCTGCGCGTTCCACTGCTTCGCCGTCAGCTCCGCCCCGCCATCCGAGCTCGGCGCCGCCCCGAGGTAATGCGTCAGCACGCCCCACTTGGCCCCGTGGAACCAGTCCGCCCTGTCCGCCGCAAACGCGGGGCGTCCGACGCCCAACACCAGCAGCGCAAGGATCGAAGCAGCGTAGGCCTCACTGGACATGAGTCATGCCTTTCCCTGATGAACCACCCACCGAGTCAGCCACGACCATCGCGCCAACTCCGCACGAAAAGCATCCTAGGCCCATCGCCCCGGATGATCAACGACGACGAAAAAGGGGACATTCTACTTCTCTTCCATCGTAGGACTTCAGCCGTCTGCAGTCATCGAAGAAAGCAACGGGGGTGGCGTCCCGCTGGTGACACCGGTCCCAAGGGCATCGAGGAGGTCCGACGCGCACGCGACCGCAGCGCGAACCGCCAGCCCTCTCCAGACGAGACGCCCGCATCCAAGCGCGGTATGCTAAGCGCACGTGAATCGAGCCCACGCACCCACGCAAACGTGGGGCCGACGTGGGCTTGAAGACCGCCAGGACCAACACCATGATCGACCAAACACGATTGAGCCGTCGGCGCTTCCTCGCCTCAACGGCCGGCGGCGCCGCCGCCTTCACCCTCCGCAACACCGCCTCGGCGAACGAGAAGCCCCCAAGCCGGCGCCAGGCCGTCCCGGCCGCGCCGCTGGCTATGTGGGCCCTGACGGGAACGCTCGAGTCGGACGACGTCTGCCGCCAACTCGACGCCTACGCCGGCGCGCGATGGGGCGTCATGCTCTACCCTCGCTGGGGATTGGAGCTCGAGTACCTCGGCCAAGCGTGGTTCGACCGCATCCGGTTCATCGTCGAGCAGGCCGCCCGGCGCAACATGGAAGTCTGGCTCTACGACGAGTTCACGTGGCCCAGCGGTCACGCCAAGGGACTGGTCACGCGGGGCCGAGAGGACCTCCAGGCACAGTTGCTTCACGTCGAGCGCGACGGCCGAAGCCGCGTCGCGTCCGTTGCCGGATGCGCCAACCTGCTCATGCCCGAGGCGACCCGGCGGTTCCTCGAAGTCACGCATGAGCGCTACGCAAGTGCCATCGGAGAGTTTTTCGGCACGACGGTCCGCGCCATCTTCAGCGACGAACCCTCGCTGGCCCATCAGCACCGACCGCGCAGCGCCGGCCAGACTGGCTGGCAGTTGCCCTGGTCGGCCGCCATGGACAAGGCGCTGGGAGGCGACTTCCGCAAGCGGATGGCCGAGGTCTCCGACGTGGCGAAGTGGCCCGGCTGGCGCGACTATTGGTCGGCCTACGCGCGCACGTTTCACGACGCATGGGTCGCGCCGATCGCCGACTGGTGCACCGCCCACGGAATCCAGATGACCGGCCATTTCCTCGGCGAGGGCAGCTTCGGCTCGCAAGTGGCCTTCAACGGGAGCCTCCGCCTGCAGCAGCGCACCCTAGGCATTCCGGGAATCGACGAGATCAGCACCCGAACCGACGTCAACCGGTGCGAGGCCCTGACGCTCGCCTCCATGAGCGAGCTCGCCGGACGGGAACGCATGGTCGAGGTCTACGCCCTCGGCCCACCAAGCATGACGCTCGATACGATGCGCAAGATGGTCGACCTATGTTCGTCTTGCGGCGTCGACCGGTACATTCTGGCGATCTGCCCGTTCGATCTCCGCGGCGGCTTCTTCAAACGCGAGTATCTCGGCGCCTACGGACCGCAGCAGCCCTGGTTCCGCGAGTGTGCCCGCCCCTTTGCGGAATACGTGGCTGAAGCGGCGCTCCGCGCCCGAGCCGCCAAGCCGCTCGGCGTGCCCTGGCCGTCCGACGAAGCGCTCTGGGCCGCGGCGGGTCCGCTGCCGACGCATTCCGACGCGCTCAAGGCGATGACCGCCAAGTTCGTCACTGCCGCGCGCCAGGCCATCCGGGCTCGGCTCAAGCCCGATCCGGTTGCCGGACCGGTGACGACGGGGCCTGCGTGCCAGGACTTGTCGTGGCATTTCGCGCCGAAGGGCCTGAACTCGCTGCGACTGGACCAACCGGCGCTGACGATCCTTGCTCCGCCCGGCAAAGCGGAGTTGTCGGTCCAGATGCAGTTGGTCCGCCAACTGCGCATCAACGGCAAGAAAGTGGATCTCAATGCCGCGCCGAAGGATCAGCAATTCGACCTCAGCTATCGGCGTCTGACCATCACCAACCTGCTGCACAAGGGCGAGAACCGGTTCGAGGCCGACTTGGTCGAGACGAAGCCGTTGGCCTTCCTGCCCGCGCTGATCCTATGGGGCGATTTCGCCGTGGATGACAAGGGGCGGTTGGTCGCCCCTCCCCAGACGATCAAGCTGGGCGATTGGCGCCGGCAAGGCTTCCCCTGCTTCTGCGGCACGGGGCGCTATCGCACGGAAGCGGACTTCACCTCCCCCCCCGCCCGCCTGGTGCTCGACACCGGCGGCTATCCGGCCCGAGTGGCCGTCAACGGCATCGACCTCGGCCTTCGCCCCTGGCCGCCGATGCGGTTCGAGCTAAGCGGCGCGGCCCGAGCCGGGCGCAACGAGATCGTCGTGGAGGTAACTTCCACGTTGGGGCACCTCTTCGTGGCGGATCGTTCCCCCGCGGTCGGCCTGCTCGCAATGAGGTTTGAGCCATGAGCTTCGCGCCGTCCCGATCGCCGCACCGCCCTCGTAGCGTAGCGCCAGACCCGAGAAGACGATCGTGCCCTGCCGGGGCGCCATCCTCGTGCTCGTGATGTCGGAATTCACAGGGCCGCGGAATATGAACCGACGACAATTCCTTCAAGGCTCCTTGGCGGCAACGATTGGCTCGACCCGTCCCGCCCACACTCGTAGAGCACCTCGCGTTCTGTTGCGATCTTCATGGCAGACGGTGAACATCGGCGATATCGGCCACACACCCGGCGTCCTGCGCTTGCTTAAAGCTCACTTCCCAGAGGCCGAGCTGCGCCTTTGGGCGGGCGATACGCGAAACGGCGTGAAGGAGATGCTTCAGGCACGCTTCCCGCGCGTGCCGATCGCTCAAGACGCCGCCGACATACAGCGAGCCATTCAGGAGTGCGACTTCCTGCTTCACGGTTCGGGGCCTTCACTCGTGGCGGCGCGCCACGTCAAGCTGTGGCGGAACAAGACGAACAAGCCGTATGGCGTGTTTGGGATCACGCTACCGCAAATCGATGACGCCGTTCGTGACCACCTGACGAACGCGGCGTTCGTGTTCTTCCGCGATTCCGTTTCCCTCGAGTTCGCCCGCCACGAGGGCGTGCGCTGTCCGATCATGGAGTTCGGACCCGATGGCGCCTTCGCCGTCGACGTCCGCAACGACCAGGCGGCGAAAGCGTTTCTTGCTGCTAGCGGCATCGAGCAGGGCAAGTTCCTATGCTGTATCCCGCGGTATCGCTACACGCCGTATTGGCGAATCAAAGACGCGCCGTTCGACCGGAAGAAGCACAACCGGAATGAGGAAATGAAGGAGCATGATCACGCTCCGCTTCGAGCGGCGATCGCGGCCGTGGTGCGACAGACCGACATGAAGGTGCTCCTCTGCCCCGAAGACAAAACGCAGATGGCCATTGGCAAGGAGATGCTGCTGGACAAGCTGCCGGACGACGTCAAGCGGCGCGTGGTGTGGCGGGACAGATACTGGCTGACCGACGAGGCCGTCAGCACGTACGTCCGATCCGCGGGTCTGTTCGGGCTCGAGATGCACTCGCCGATCATGTGCATCGGCAACGGCGTCCCGGCGATCGTCGGCCGTTTCGCCGAGCAGACGAGCAAAGGCATCATGTGGCGGGATATCGGGCTCGATGAGTGGCTGTTCGACATGGATCAGCCCGGCCAGATCGAGCGACTGGTGCCCACCGTCCTCTCGCTCGTCACGGATCCTGATGCCGCCAGAGCCAAGGCTGCAAAGGCTCGGCAGAAGGTCGGTCGGCTTCAGGAGGGAATGGTCAGAAGACTCCGCAGTGTATTGGCCTAGCCGCGCGGGCGGGCCTTTGCCTGATGGACATCCGATTCCACGTCAGCTATAGACAGTTCCGACGGGCATCGGGCGACCCCGTCGTTCGGGTCGTCTGGGCGCAAGTCAAAGGGGTCGCTCATGCGGGAAATCACTCACCTCCTCACCATCGCGTTCATCGCGCTGGTTGTCCTGTCGTTCGTCTGGCAATGGTGGATGCGAAGGGGCGCCAGGAAGATGCTCGACCAACAGAAGGCCATCTACTCGGGCACGTTGGAGTATGCCGACGCATCCCCGCATGACTTCCCCTGGGTGGATACGTTCTTCTACGATGATGTCTCGGCCAGGATGGCACAAGCTGGCTTTCGCTATGTCGGCGATATCCAGTGCGTCACCGCGAACAAGCAGTACCCCAGCATGAGAACGTTCCTCAGGTGCTTCATTGGCGGCGGGGGAACGACGATGGCCGCGGCCTATCACGTCAAGATGAGGGGAGCCTTGCGCCTACTCGCGCTCCTCCGCGTCGTGGCCAAGGACATCCGCGCGGTCGAATTCGAGAGTGAGTTCACGGACCACACGTTTCTGACGACGAGCAACCTCGCCGGACTGAATCCGTTCACCAGCTACGCCGGGATCACCACGCACCAGCATCCGCCGGGCACGCCGCTCGAAGAGCTGCTCGCTGATCACCGCGAGGCGGTCCGGGACATCGTCGCGCAGCGCGAGGTCACGCCCGTGCGCGTGTCAACCAAGAAGGAAATGCTGGCGTCCCAGGATCGAATGCATGTGCTCAAGAGCTCGCACGCCAAGAGCCACGGCTACGTGAGCCGAGACCAATTCGAGGCGATCGCCGGCAGAAAGCTGTCCAAGGGGCAGCGCCGATTCGTGGAGACTTTCGAGGCGCTCCGCGACGAGCAAGACCAATAGGGCCGACCAGTTCCCCGCGCGTCCCCGCCACAAGGCGCGCGTCGGAGAAGCCATCGTCGAGACGAGTCGTCCTGTCGGAGGATAGAGACCAATGGGCTGGTTGATGCCGGTTACGCCGAGGAAGCTGTCGCGGAAGCACAGCCGTCATCCATGGACGTTCGCGGTCTACACCGAGATGTCTTCCGATCGACCTGACTACAACGCGTTCCTCTTCCGAGACAGTGAGCGGAGCATCTATGGGATCCGGGAATACCACGGCGACGAGAAGCCACACCACGACAAGCTGCGGGATCTGGCAACGAAGGTGGTTACCGACAAGGAGTTTCGAAAGCAGTTGATCTCGGACGATCCCGGACTTCCGGAGTTGTGGCAGGGGCGTTAGCAGAGTGTGGCGGCAGGGCGCATTCTCTCACCAGGGCGCCTTCCGGTCGGCTCTTCGTGCCCTGGGCGCGTCTTGGACCGCCGATCCGGCAGTCGATGCACAATCAGGAAGCGAAGTCACCTGCCCGCGTCAAACCGCTCGATGAACTCGAAGAACCGGATCACGTCCTCGCGGAACGCGATCATCAACACGACGAGAAGCGTAATGTATAGGGCGCCCAGCGCCATGCCGAGCCGAGCGAAGGCGAGCCGCATCGTGGGACGGGCGCCACGACCCCTCGTCGCCAGCACGCCGAATACGATGGCTAGAGCGGCCTTCTCCATTCCAAGCAAGGATATGAACGAACAGATACCTAGCGTGAGTGAGACCGCGGCAAACGCCAGTCTCTGGCCGACGATCACACCGTCACCGCCTGTCGTTCGCTCCACGTCATCTCCAGAATCATGCGTGTGCACGTTTGGCTCCTTCCACAGGCTTGTCCAACCATGGAAGCTCCTCGGGACCGACGAGTCGAAAGGGGTTGACCCGCATCGTCACGAACACGACGACTGCTGCACCCGCGACCAGCAGCCTGGGGGGCGCTCCGCGGCCAATTTGCCCAGCGCAACGCGGATGTCGACCGTGTCCTCTCCCGATGATTCGCTCGATGCCGCCACGTAAGACTCGTCGAGCGGTAGCGCCCTCCGACGCGACCGCAGGATCGAGAAACACCGGTTCCGCAGGACAACGTAAAGCCAGCCAAAGAAAGGCCGCGATGGCTCCAGCCGTGGCAAGGCTCGGAAGGCGGCAAGAAAACTGTCCTGCACCGCGTCACGGGCCTGCTCGCGTTCGCCAAGTAGGGCGAGGGCATGACCATAGGCCGTCCGTTGATATCTGGAAACCAAGAGGCCAAAGGCCTCGAGGTCACCTGCTCGGGCGGCAAGAATGAGCTCCTGGTCTGTCATCTCGGTCGCATGCCCTCTGCCTCTACTGTATATACGCAGAGCCGGTGCGTTTCTTCGCCCCTCGTAGCGAATTCGGAAGGTTGGCCCTTCTGCTGTGATGGACCGCTCGGCGAGTGTCTTCGCTCCCGCTTGCGAACCGGTCACCCGCTTGTCGAGCCGTTTCTCGGTCACCGCATGCCCCCTGACCCTGAACGATTCGACACGATCCCACCGGCAGTATCGATCAGAGCGGACGTTGTCGCTAGCATGCGGACCCCAGGGATGGCTGTCCGTGCCATGCCGCCCTCTCAGAGTCGACGGTCGCCGTCTAGGACCCGGTCGCTTGCGGCAGTATCACTCCCCTGTCGGCGGCGGCGAGGACCCAAACAGGTGAAACGTTTCTGCCTCCAAGGGATCATCCTGACAACACTGGTGCCGAACGGCCCGTTGCAGGCTTCCGAAAAGGCAAGATGGAGGACTCCTCGATATTCCCCGATCACCGTTGTGGGCCGGACCAACGCTCCCGGGATGTGTCTTTGGCAAGGTCGGGTTTCGAGGCCAGTCGTCGAGAGATCTCAGCACCGGCCCCCCGGAGAGCGGAAACGATCTCGTTGCGACGTCGGGGCGCCAAGCGGACTTCCGGTAGATAAACGCTGATGCTGGCGACAACCTGATCTTCTCGCCAGACGGGCACGGCCAGCCCGACCACGTGTTCGGGCGAATCACTTCGGGCCAGTTTCCGGCGGCGAACGGCGGCGAGGGCGTCGTTGAGATCCTTGGCCGATCGTATCTCGCGCCACACGCGCGCATCAGGCAATCCGACGCGCTCGACGAATGCGTTCCGCTGCTCGTCAGGAAGATACGCCAGAAGAAGCCGGCCGGACGCCGTCTCGTAGACGTTCCGGAACCGGCGGCTGCGCACTTGGAGGTCGCGGTCGCCGGCGGCACATTCAAGCATCACGCGCTTGCCTCCCCGGATCACGCCGATGAGGCTCGTCTCGTTCAGCGTTTGGGAAAGTGACTGTAGCACGGGCCGAGCGGCCACGGAGAGTTCGTGGTCGTGTTCGGCCAGTCCCTGCCAGGGCGAAGAGAGGCTTCCGAGCCGATAGCCGCCACGGGAGGGAAGCCGCTCCACGTAGCCGCGTTGCGAGAGGGTCTTGAGAATGTTGCTGCAGGTGGCGCGGTGCAGGTCGAGCACTTGCGCGATCTCTCCCAAGGGAAATACCCGTTCGGGCTGGCTGGCCAGCAGTTCGAGGATATCGAGCCCACGATGAATGACTTGGATCATGAAGACGCTCCACGCGTTGACACGATGCTTCGAGACGCTATACTGACGTCACCATTGTAGATATTGAGTTTTATAATGTAAAACATGGAAACCGTCCAGCCCCTAGATTACCTGGTGTTCCTGATCTACCTGGCCCTCATGGCCGGGGTGGGGATGTTCTTCGGATGGTTCGTCAAGGACATGGCCGGCTACTTCAAGGGCGGCGGGGTGATCCCCTGGCCGGTGGCCGGCATCAGCAACTACATGTCCATGTTCAGCACGTTCGTTTTCGTCGCCTATGCGGGGCTCGCCTACGAGCACGGACTGGTCGCGCTGACCGTGATCTGGTGCACGGTGCCGCCCTGCGTGCTGGCGGCAAGGGTCTTCGCCGATCGATGGCGGCGGGCCGAACTGACGACCCCCGTCGAATACCTGGAAGTCCGCTTCGGCCGAGGCGCCCGGCAGTTCTTCTCCTGGGCCGGGCTGGTCATGCGGGTGCTGGACAACGTCGTGCGGATGTACGCGATCGGCCTGTTCCTGGCGGCGGTCACCCCCTGGAACGTGAACACGACGATTCTCGTCTCCGGGCTGATCATCACCTTCTACACGGTCATCGGCGGACTCTGGGCGGTCACGGTGCTCGACACGATCCAGTTCGTCGTGCTGCTGTTGTCGAGCCTGATCCTGTTTCCACTGTCCGTCAGCGCGGCAGGCGGGATTTCCGGGGTTGCGGACGTCGTGCCGGAGCACCTCGGATTTCTGAATGGACCCAAGGGCGCCCCGTTATGGCTGCTCGCGTATTACGCGATGATCGTGGTCAAGTACAACGCGAACTGGGCCTTCATCCAGCGGCTGTATTGCGTCCGCGACGAGCGAGCGGCCAGACGAGTGGCCTGGCTGAGCGGGTTTCTATTCCTTGTCACGCCGATTCTGTTCGTGGTGCCGCCACTGGCCGCACGCGTGGTGCTGCCCGACCTGCCCGACCACGAGATGGCCTACGTGGCGATTTCGGCGAAACTGTTGCCGTCGGGACTGCTGGGCATGATGCTGGCCGCCATGTTCTCGGCGACGATGTCGTCTCTCAACTCGGAATACAATGTCATGGCTGGCGTGATCACCAACGACATCTACAAGAGAACGCTCAGGCCCGAGGCGAGCGAGAGCCATCTCCTTTGGGCCGGGCGCGTCTTCACCGTGCTCATCGGCCTGGCAATCACGTTCGGGGCAATGCTCGTGGGCGGCATGGGCGGGGCCTTTGAGGCCAATAAGCTGTTCACGAGCATTCTGGCAATCCCTTTGGCGATCCCGCTCTTGCTCGGCCTCCTGCTGCGCCGACCCACCTCGCTGTCGCTGATCCTTACCGTCAGCGGCGGTGCCGCACTGGCCCTCGTCCTCAACTTCTGGCAGCCGATTCGGGAATGGCTGGTGAGCCTTTCGTTCCTAGGGAGTGATTCGGCACTTGATGCGCTCACTCCTCCGAGTTGGGAAGTCGCCACCCTGACAACGATCGTCGTCAGCGTGATGATCTTCTGCGTCGCGGGCCGGCTGAGTCGTACATCCCCGGCCAGGCAGGAGCTTGTCGATCGATTCCTTCAGAGACTTCGGACACCGATCGACCCGGCGAGCATTCCTTCGGTCGATCCGCTGGTGCGGACCCGCCTGGCGATGCTCTTCGGCGGCGTGTTCCTGGTCGTGGGTCTCCTCTATGTGGGCGTGAGCCTCGTTGCCGTCACCGAATCCAGTGGCATGATCGGTGTGATGGCCGGTAGCGCGTGTGCAACGGCCGGGGCCGCGACATGCATTCTCATGCATCACCTGAACCGGAAAAGAGGGACAATTTCATGAGTAACATCGAGGACAAGATCATCTTCATCACCGGCGTCGGCAGCGGAATCGGCCGGGCGACGACGCTGAAGCTGCTGGCGGCCGGCGCGAAGGTCTTCGGAATGAGCCGGACACAAGCCAAGCTCGACCGCCTCGAGCGGGAGGCTGCGTCGGATCGACTGGGTGTCTCCTGTGGAGACGTGCGGAACGAACCGGACGTTCAGGCGGCGTTCTCCGCGTGCGTCGAGCGGTTCGGCGGCATCGACGTGCTATTGAACAACGCGGGGATCGGCGAGCCGACAACCGATCTGTCCGAGGCGCCGCTCGACAAGTTCGAGCGCATGTTCGACACCAACGTGAAAGGCGTGTTCCTCTGCGCCCGCGAGGCGCTCAAGATCATGCGACCCCGCAAGTCAGGTCACATCCTCACGGTGATCTCCATGGCTGGATTGCGGACGAACCCCGTGGCGCCGGTCTACTGTGCCTCGAAGTTCGGCGCGCGGGGTCTAAGCAGCGGCCTTGCCGATCAGGTGCTGGCCGAGGGCATCAAGGTGACGGATCTGAACCCCGGGCCGGTCGACACGGATTACTGGGGCGACCGCCCCGTGCCTCGCGAGAAGTTCCTCAAGGCCGAAGAGGTCGCCGACGTGATCCTGTTCGTCCTGTCCCAGCCCGAGCACGTGTTGATCCGAGAGATCAACTTCGACAATATCGCATTCTTCAAGAAGTGATTGCCCATGAGCCAGAACGTCAACGACAACGCGCCCGCGGCACCGCCGATCGATATCTCTGAGATGCGCCGGCGGTACTTGAAGCTGTTCACGGGGGCCGTAAACGACGTGCTTCGCTTCAAGTACAAGATGCACGCCAGCGCGCTGCCGGCCGAGTACTCCCCGCTGCGCGATGATATGAAGATGGCGGGCTTGGCCTTCACCGTCAAAGGCGGACCGGACGTCACCACCGACGGCGAGTTCGAGATGCGCGCCCGAATGCTCGAATCGTTGTATGAGGATTCGGTCGTCGTCTGGGATTGCACGGGCGATCGTGTCACGGCCCAATGGGGCGAGGTCATGACGATGGCCGCGGCGCGAGCCGGATGCCGCGGCGCGATCGTTAGCGGAATACGCGATACGGCGGCGATCCTCGGACAGGAGTTCCCGGTCTTCCATCAGTATCGATGCGGCACGGGCATGCTGGGCCGGTTTCGGATGCACCACTACCAGAAGCCGATCCTCATGGGCGAGGTGATCGTCCGCCCGGGCGACTGGATCTTCGGCGACATCGACGGCGTCGTGGCCGTCCCCGCCGAGATCACCTATGACGTTCTCCTGGCAGCCGAACAAATCGCTAAAAAGGAAGTCGAGATCAAGGAGTGGGTGCAAAGCGGGATGAAGCCGACGGACGTGGTCGCAAGGGGGGGATACTTCTAGAGCCGCTGACGGCGCCATTCGTTTCGCGAGTGAGTCAATGAATCGCCTTGGGAGACTTTGACGTCGTATCAAGCGTCCTCGGAGTGGTTCGGGGTCAGGATTCTTGGGCGCCTCTCATTGTGGTTGTGAATGGTCATGAGTGTTTACCTGAGCGAAGAAGACCGCCGGGCGATTGTTGAGGCGAGGCGGAACGGCGACCCGGTCGTGAATCGCTTCTGGACCTCGCTGATGTCGCGGACCGCGCGTCGGGCGTCGTCTCCGGGACTGTTTGAGCGCGGGGAGGATGCGGAGTGGTGGTATCCGGCGGCGGAGTATCTCTCCGATGCGGCCATGGCCTACGCGTTACAGCCTGCCGAGGTCTTGGCCGCTTGGCTCCGGGATGTCACGCTGTCGATCGCACGGCGACCGGAATCCGACTGGGTCGGACCGTGGTACCGCGACCATGCTACGCAACCCGCGATCGGCCACCTGGAAACCGCCCACCTGTGCTGGGGCCTGTCGGCCGCGATCGACTTGGCGCCTGAAGTCTTCTCGCAGGGCGAGCGAGACGAGATCCTCCAGGCATTGACCGCCAAGGGCCTCGTCCTCTGCCGGCGATGGCTCGACCGCAACACCCACCTGGCCAACTGGCGATCCGTGCTTGTGGCCGGCATTGCGGCAGCGGCAGCCGTGACGGGTGACAGGCAATCGCTCGAAGTCGCCACCCGGGAAACGTTGATCGGCGCCCAGGCTTACCAACCCGATGGCAGCTACGCCGAGTCGCTCCAGTATGCGAACTACCTCGCCCTGGCATTGATGATCTCCTACGAATCGATCACCGGCGCGACGCCGGAGTTGAAACCCGCCGGACCGGAGATGCTGGCCAGGCTGATGCCGTGGTTCGCCCAGAGCATGCTGTATGCCCGCCCCCTCGACGGATGGGGCGCCGAGCCGCGAGCCCGCGCGGTGAACTTCAACGACTCGGCCGCAACGTTCCGCCCGTCCGGTGACGTGCTCCTCCAGGTGGCCTGCCGATGTCGCGAATCGATGCCGACGGAGGCTGGTCTGGCCCGCTGGCTCTTTGACGCCTACCACGCCCCCGTGCCGGCCCAATCGCCGCACAACCTGGCCACGTTCGGGCTTCGAAACGACTGGGGGTTCCTGACGCTGCGCTTCCTCGCGCGGAGCGCCGCTCCTGTCTCACCCGCGGAGGCGGGCTTGCCGGTCGTGAAGGCATACTCCAATGGAAACGTCTTCGTTCGCGACCGATGGGAGGGCCAGACGGTGCTTGCCGTTCAAGGGGGCACTCAGCCGTTGTACGGCCCCGGGCATCTGCATGGCGACTTGAACAGCTTCATGCTCGTGCACAACAACCAGCGCCTCCTCGTCGATCCGGGGCATAGCTGCTATCGAAACCTGATCCATGGACTGGAGAGCTCGACCCAGACGCACAACACATGCGCCTTCCTGCTGGAGCAAGACCCGTTGGGCCTGCAGGAGGATCTGGCCAAATCGCGTCTGCTGGAGCAGTCAAACGTAGCGTCTCGACGTCAGATTGCCGACGGGCAGGTCAGCGAACCGGTCGCGCCGCGAGGACGGCTCCTGTTGATCGAACGAGTCGGCGAGGTAACGGCCGTCGCCTCGGAGGCCGGGGCGCTTTACGGCGATCCCATCCAGGAATTCACTCGCGTGTGGATCCAAGCCGGCGCCCACGCGTTGTTCGTCATCGACCGGATTCGCGCCTCCCGGCCCGTGCGCACCGTCTGGAGCTGGCTCTTGAACAACCGCGACGGCGCTTCCGAATTCGAAGTCAGCGGTGGACGCACGCTCACCATGCGGCGTGGCCTCGCGGGTTTGACGATCACACACGCGTCGGACGGCCGATTCAACGGTCCGGTCCACGCCGTCATGCACGACGCCTACCATCCCGAGCCGAACCAGCTCGGTGAAGGGCATTCCGGCAGCGGAATGCTCTATCGATGGATAGAGCCGCGGCCGCGGCCGTCGAGGCTCGCCCTGCACCTGCTGGCAGTCGATGACTACGGACTGATCCACCGTTGGACCACCGACCACACTGACACGACCTACGGCCTCGCTGATGGTAATCAGCGATGGCGTCTGACGGTTGCCCGTGAGGAACCGTTAGACCTCGTTCTCCACGGTGACGCCGCCGGCCTGTCGTGGCGTTTGATCGAACAGTCAGGCGAGCTCACACTCATGAGGGACGGAGGGATATCGCGATCATGACCCTCCCTTTGTTTGATACAGCCATGCCGGGATACGACCGAGTGAAGGCGAGCGCATTGCGGTTCGTCGAGGCGATGAAGCTTGGCGAGGCGCCCTGGCGGTATCGCAAGGAACCCGGCGGCGGCGAGAGCTTCTACGGTTCCTACCATGCCCTGCATGTCCTCGACATGTTCGGCGGCTTGGGTTCGCTTTCGGAGCAGGAGCGTGACGGCTGGGCCGGGTATATCTGTGCTCATCAATCGGAAGACGGCCTGTTTCGCGCCGCACCGCAACGGAACCGCACCGATTCAACCATCGATTCGGTCGAGCCTCATTGGCATTACACGCGCGGCCACCTTTGGGCGCTGCGAATTCTCGATCGACCGCCACGGTATCCTCTGCGATTCATCGAACCGCTTCTCGATGCCCGGGCGCTGTATCGTTGGGTCAAGAAATACGACTGGGCCAATCCCTGGGCGGCCGGCAATCAGGTGCTCGCTTGTGCGACCGCCTTGATGGCCGTTCGCGATTGGTTCGACGCCCCCGGGGTCGATGCGGTCATGGAGCAGGGGATGCTGCCGGCCTTGGAGGAGCTGCTCGACGAACGCACGGGCTTCTGGGGCACGCAGTTCGGAGCCGGCCTGCCCAACGGGCTGTTCGGTACGATTCACCTCACGCCGATCTACTTCGCGCAGGGCTGGCCGTTGCGGGCGGCCGAACGCAATCTCGATTCGACGCTGGCATGCCAGTTGGACGACGGTTCCTTCTGGCCAGGCGGCTCGGACTGTCCCGACTTCGACGGCGCTTACATGATGGCGAATCTGGGCGAGCTGACCGAATATCGTCGCGACGATCTCAGCAAGGCGGCGCGCCGTTACCTCGAGCACGCCTTGATGCACGAATCGCCCGACGGCTGCGGCTGGCTCCTGCACCGCCGTGACAGTCGCCCCGAGCAATGGAAGTCGCGCCCCCACTGGATCTGGAGAGCCGGCGAGCCGCGCGTGACCGCCGAGTATCGAGACGACGACCCCGCCCGAACGCATATCATGCTCGGCTCATGGTTTTATCCCTTGTCGATCGCGCTGATTGCGCGCTTGTTGCGTGATACGGGCTATGAGGGGCCCTATCGGCTCAATCCCATGTCGCTGCACGAATGTAACGCTTTCTCCTTGGAGCCTGCATGAGTCCGCACGAAGCCACGTCACGGCGATTGGCTGTACGATGCCGACGCATCATGGGCGGCCTGCTGGCAGTACTGACCGGCCTGATCAGTAGTCAAGCCGGCGCCGAGCCGTCGTCTTCCGGCGGCATCTACGATGTGCGTGACTTCGGCGCGGTTGGCGACGGCGCGACGCTTGACACGAGACCCATTCAAAAGGCCGTCGATGCGTGCGCCGAGGCCAACGGCGGAAAGGTTCGTCTGCAGGGCGGCACGTTCCTCTCGGGCACGATCCGCCTCAAGAGCAATGTGACGCTTTGCGTCGAGACGTTCCTGCAACTGCAAGGCGATACATGTCGAGACATCAGCCTAACCGACAATGCCCTGCTCAGAGTGAAGCATTTGAAACGAGGAGAGTGAGCTATGACTACTGCTGAGCGTTTGCGAAACATTGTGCGACCGCTCGCATGTTGCTGCGGCCTCCATGCGGTCATGGCGGGCCTGCCCGGTCCAGCGTGTCGCGCTGCAGAAGCGGCCGACTCACCGGCAGCGTCGCAGCTCACCGTCACACCCGGCGAGGGATTCACGTATCTGGGCAAGATCGCCCCCCGCCACGCCCGCGACATCAAGGCATCCAACTGGTCGGTCGGCGCCGAGACGATGGATCGCGACTACACGGTCTACAAGAACTGGCGGCAGTACCTCGGCCCACTCGGGGTCAAGAAAGCCCGCATCCAGTCCGGCTGGGCAAAGACCGAAAAGCAGAAGGGCAAGTACGACTGGGCCTGGCTCGACGAAATCATCCCCGACATGGTCGACCAAGGGGTCGAGCCCTGGGTCTGCCTGTGCTACGGCAACCCGATCTATCCTGGCGGCGGCAGCACCGGCCTGGGCGGAGGACTCCCCGGACTCCCCTCCTCACCCGAGGCCCTCAAGGCATGGGATGCCTTCGTGGAGGCCTTTGTGAATCGATACAAGAAGTACGTCGACGAGTGGGAGCTCTGGAACGAGCCGCACGCCGACGGCGGCAAGGGCACCATGCAGTACGCCAAGTTCGCCGCGCGAACCGCCGAACTGGTCCGCCGATGCCAACCCAAGGCCAGGCTCATCTTCGCTGCCGGCGGGGCCTTCGACGTCGTCTTCGTCCGGGACGTGCTCACGTGGCTACGCGACCAAGGCAAGCTCTCGTTGGTCAACGAGATCGCCTACCACCCCTACGCCTACGCCTATAACCCCGACGACAAGTATGACAAAGTCAAGAAGCTGCGCGAGATCGTCCGTTCGTTCTCCGACGAGATC
>JAFGLZ010000216.1 GCA_016927755.1 Phycisphaerae bacterium | reverse complement strand
GCCACCCTGCTGAGGAGATCGTCAAGAGAGTCTCTGAGCTTCGGGTTGCGCCGAACGACCTCGAAGCAGACCCACCCCACGGGCCCGGTGACCAGCAAGAATAGGTTGACGGTCGCCCGCTGCTCGGGAGGCACGCCCGACTTGAGCTGTCCCCACGAAGCGAAGTACAGACATGCCAGAATCCATCCGCACAACACCCCGAATCCCACTGGTCGGATCAGATTGGGCAATACCGCGCGCGGAGGCCGCCGAGCTGGCGCGCTCGTCGTCGTTGTTGTTGGTGCCTTGCTCTTCGGTTTCGCCGGCGCCGAGGCCGTCGGTTCCGGGCCCTCCTCGGCAGGTGAGTCCGCTTGCTCGCCGATGGCGGGCGTCGCCACAAGGACCGACGCCACTAAACCCCACGCACAGACCCGCAGACCGATACGCATCCGTGTCTTCACTCCTTGGTGCGTCGGACCCGAACGACCGTCCGACCGATCGTGATTTGGTCGCCGGAAATGACCTCGTAAGGTCGTCGGATGAGTTGCCCGTTGACGCGCGTCCCGTTCTGGCTTCCCAGATCCTCGACCATGATCCGCCCCTCCATTTGCTCGACGCGGGCGTGCTGCCGGCTGGCCTTCTGGTCCTTGATCATGATGTCGCACTCGCGACTCCGACCGATCACGACCGGCTTACGGTGCAAGCGAAATACGCGTTCACGAAGTTGGGGTTCGGTGATAAGGAGCAGAATCTTCGTCTCGGCCGTCGAGTCTTCGGAAGGACGCTCCCGTCGCGGCGGCGCGGGCTGCTCTTCAGGAGTCTCATCGCTGATGGCGGGAAGAGGCTCGAGGGGCGTCGCGTCATTTGCCCGAACGTCCGATTCGCCCAACACCATGGCTTCGAAAGACTCGTCGGGCGGTTCGGCCTCGGATGATCGCGGCGAGCCATGATCCGACGTCGCCGCTACACGAGACTGACCCGCAAGCTCCTTGATCATCAGCTCGATAAAAGCTGGATCGAGTTTGGACGCGATGGAGTCGTTTTCGGACATCGTCACCCCAGACTTGGGACCTCGCAAGACGCGCCGCTGGCTACAGAAACATAGGCCGCCGTCCGACCCGAGGCAATGAGATCACCCCCGATCCCTCGGGACACGCGGCACAGCCGATCGACAGGATCGCCTTTAGGAGATACCCCCTACAGGCTTTGGCGTCAAGAAGATATAGACGGTCGGGTCAGTTTGCCATCCCACAGCTCAACCGCCAACACGTTAGCCCGCGCGCCGACGGGCCAGGGCGATGCCTCCGATCGTCAGTAGTAATACGCTCAGAGGCTCCGGCACCGGCTGAACGAAGATCCCTGATGACACGCCCCACGTGTACTCCGTGCTCATCGGGCGGAACTGATACCAGAACACGTTCTCCAACTCACCGAGCCAAGACACGCTGTACACGCCGTACCACAAACCCTCGTCACCTCGATCGTCGTAGCCCAGAACGGGAACGAAGTGATTGGTCCGCCCGTCCCCTGCCGTGTCCACGAGGAACATCATCGGCCGGCCGGCATCGATCTCGTCAACGAGGTCCTGCCAGCCGAAACGCCCCGACTTCAGACTTGCGTACCACGAATCGAACTCGTAGCCCCGATAGGACGCGTAACCGATGAAGGCGTCGTCGGCGTAGGAGAGGTAGCTCCACCCGTAGTCCAGCGGATCGACCGAGGTGCGAAACCAGTCGGCGATGCTTGTCATCGGCGGATCGGGCAGGTTGGGGTCGTCTTCGTGGTCGTACTTGGCGTTGTGCTCGGGGCTGGAAATCTGGTCCATCACGTTGCCGGTCCAGAGGAGGTCGTCGCCGGCGGCATCGAAAAGGTTCGAGTAGCCATGGAGGTCCCAGTAGCCGAAAACGCAGGCCGCCGCGGTCGGTCCGCATCCGTGATACCAACGATAGGCTGGGACGTCCTCCAGAACGATCGGTGCCGCGATCGCTCCCTCCGCCACCGCCGCCAACACGAGAAGGCACACGGCCAAGCCTCGTCCCTGTGCTCCCACAATCCCTGTCAGAATCACTCTGTCTCTCGCTCCTGGCGTCACCGCCCTTCCCCGACGAGTCCGCCCCGGCCGGGGTCATCGCCCCACAGTATTGGTAGGCGCCGATCACGATCGTATCAAGTGTCAAGCAAGGCGGTTGTGTCTCTTCGCAACGCACCCCCTCGCATGCCTGACAAGACCGGCGGCTCGAACCATTCAACCCCGCCGGACCCGACGACCGATAACTAGCTGCAGAGCGAGGCGGGAGATTCCCTGCGAACCGATGGACAAGGAGTCGCCGATGTTCTACGCCGCCATGACATTCTGGCTGTTGGTCATCGTATTCGTGGCCTGGGGCGTTCACCAGCTCTGGTCCGGTATGGTCAGGCCGCGCGTGGTCAACTCGATTCTACTGCCTGGGACCCTCTTGGCGCAGCTCGGGCGGATCGTGGGCGTCCTCGTCACGGGAGGAACCGTCAATAACACGACGCTGATGAAAGACGATGAGGCCGGCGAGCCCCAGACCGACCAGAAGCCGCAGCCCAAGATCCCGATCGTCGGCTCCATCCTCGTGGCCATGTTGCCGCTGGTGGCCTGCGCTACGGGCATCTACTGGGCCACGCAGATGCTCGGCGGCGAGATCATCGGAAAGGTGGCAGACCAGACCGTCACGCAGAAGCTGCCCATGTCCCTGGCCGCGTTTTGGGCGTTGCTTCGCGACAGCATCTCGCTGGTCGAGCGAATGGTCGATGGGATACTCCGCGCCAACCTGATCGACTGGAAATCGATCGCCTTTCTCTATCTCGTCATCTGCCTGACGGTCCGCATGGCGCCGCTGCCCGGCAATCTCCGCGGCTCCCTCGGCGCGATCGTGCTCGTGGGCCTGGCGATCGCCCTACTCGGATCCGCCGCCCCCAGCACGGTGACCGCCCTCAAGGGAAGCTGGCCGATCCTGAGCTTCTCGGTGGGTGTCCTGCTGCTGCTGCTCATGATCACGCTGATCGTGCGGGGCGTGGTCGGGCTCATACGGGTACTATCAAGAAACGGGTAGTACGGCCTCACATGCCGACGCGCTGACCCCCTGCGAATCCGCCGCCGGCGGCGACGCCCCGCGCTTTGACCCACGAGCAGGCGGACTGTACCATTCCTCCGCATGTTTGGCCGGTTAGGAGCTTCCGTCGCACGGCATCCCGTCATGTGGATCGTCGGGTGGATCACATTCGTCGTGGTGCTGCGCATCTGTGCTCCCCCGCCGGAGGAGTTGATCCACAGCGAGCCGGACAGCCTCCTGCCGCCGAAGGCCCCCAACAACCAGGCCTTCGAATTCCTCGTCAAGACCTTTCCCCTCTCCGCCGCCCGTAGTCAGATTATCGTCGTGTGTTATCGGCCCACGGGTCTGACCTCAGCCGACCGCTCATACATGGCTCGCCTGGCCAAGGCAATCGTCCAAGAGAACGAGCGCAACGTCGCTGAGATCGGCGAGAAGTACGCCTGGAGGGTCCGATCGCCGGACCTGCAGCCGTTCCTTGCCCGAAAGCTCCTCAGCGCGGACAACCAGGTCGGCCTGATCATCGTCAACCTGCCCGTCAACTTCATCACGATGAAGGCCAAGCAAGCGGTCGACGCGGTCGAGCGCCTGGCCCGGTCGGACCGGCCCGAGGGTTTGGCCGTCGAGTTCTCCGGCTCCGCTGGCGTCGGTCGTGATTACAGCAGCGGGGCCAAGAAGGCCCTCGACCGGACGATGTGGGTAACGGTCGTAGCCGTCATGGTCATCCTGGCCGTCGTCTATCGTGCTCCATTGGGCGCGCTTGTCCCTCTCGTCTCGATCGGCCTGAGCGTCTTCGGGGCCTTCCAAGTACTCAGCCTGCTGGCCCAGGCCGGCTGGCCCGTGTCGTCCATCGAGAAGATGTTTACGGTCGTGCTGCTCTTCGGCGCCGGCACCGACTATGCACTCTTCTGGATCGCGAGGTACCGTGAGGAACGACTAAGCCGCATCGACGCCGTCACGGCCGCCAGTCGCACGATGAAGGCCGTGGGGCCCGCGATCGTCGCCAGCGCGGGCACGATCATCTTCGGGCTAGCCATGATGATGGCCGCCGACTTTGTCCTCAGCCGCAATGCCGGGAAGGTCCTGGGACTCGTGCTGGCCCTGGCGCTGGCGGCGTCGCTGACGCTCGTTCCCGCGATGGTCGTCCTCATCGGCAATCGGCTGTTCTGGCCCGGGCATTTCAAGAGCCGCGGAGTCATCGGCCAGCGCCAGATCTGGACGCGCCTGGCCGCCATCGTCGTCGCTCGACCGGGCAGGGTGTTGCTTATCGGGTTCGCCGCGATGGCCGTGCCGATTTGGACGGCCGTGCGGATGGAGTTCCGCTATGACACGATCGCAGAGCTCCCCCCGGGGGCCAGCTCCTCGCGAGGAGCGGAAATGGCCGAGGACCACTTCCCTCCCGGAGAGGCCTTTGCGACCACGATCGTCGTTAGGCACCCAGCACTCGCTGATGCGAAGCTCGCCACGAAGCTCGCTGAACAGTTGACGGCGGACCTCTGCGCCGTCGAGGACATCACCGACGTTCGCAGCCTGACCGAGCCGCTGGGGTTGGACAGGCGCGTTCGGGAACAAGGACGGATGCTGCGACTCGTCGCCGCGACTCGAATCGCGGGGGAGTACCTGGGCGACAACCCGCCAGCAATGCGGATCGAGTTCGTGACGAAGCACCAACCCTTCGTGGAAGAGGCCTTCCGCACCATCACCCACGCCCGCCAGATCGCCGATCAGGTCTCCGATCGCGTCCTGGGCGGAAAGGCCGAGATCCTTGCCTGCGGACTCACGCCGTACATGATCGACATCCGCGACTACAGCACGGCCGATCACAAGCGCGTGACGGTCCTGGTCATCAGCGTAATCCTACTCATCGTCGTGGTCCTGATCCGAGACATTCCGCTCAGCATCTTCATGTTGGCAGCCACGCTGATGACCTACCTGGCCACCCTGGGCATCACCGAGTGGGTCTTCGTCGGCCTGCTGGGCCAAGACGGCGTCGATTGGAAGGCCAAGCTCTTCCTGTTCGTGATCATCGTAGCCGTCGGACAGGACTACAACATCTTTCTCGCCAGCCGGCTCTTCCAAGAACGTGAGCATTTCGACGAGAAGGAGGCGACCGAGCGCGCCATCGTCCGCACCGGCTCGATCATCAGCAGTTGCGGAGTCATCATGGCCGCCACGCTCGGCTCGCTGATGGCCAGCGGTCTGAAGCTAATGGAGCAGTTGGGCTTCGCCATGTCCGCCGGCATCCTCATCGATACGTTTCTGGTCCGCCCTCTCCTGATCCCCGCCTTCCACCTGCTGCTCAGACGGGTCTGGAAACGGCGATCTACGACCCGTTTCTTGGCCCGTCTCTCCTCGGACATGTGACGTAATCGACCGCCTGCGACGACCACGGGATCATGTGGCATTGTGTGCCCTGCCTCCGGTTGGCCAAACGGGGCCCCAGATGGTATGATGTGCGTTTGGCGCGGTGTCGTGGAAGACGTAGACGTAGGGTGAGAGTCGCCGATGGTGGCACCAGTTGCGTACGGCGGCTTTCTCGCGGGACTCCCCTGAGTTGATGTCAAGCAAAGACCGTAAGATCTTGCCGCACTTCCGTCGTGGGCTGGAGTTCGTCTGGCCGCACAAGCGGTACATCGTTCTGGCCGTGTTCTCGGTCATCGGCGTCAGTGTCTTCTACACGATGAGCATCACGTCCGTCGTTCCGTTCCTAAAGCTCATGTTCGCGGAAAACGAGACGATGTCCGATTGGGTCTACCGCTCCGAGACCGAACATCGGCTGGACTGCCGCATCCGGGCCGACATCGGCGTCGATCCCCGAACAGGCAAGTCGCTCTACCCGGGCATCGCGCTGGCCGAGGTCGATCAGTTCAGCCCCCTTTCCGCCATCGCGAATGACTACGACACCATCGTCGAGATCGACGGCAAGCGCGGCGATCACTACGAGATGCTCCGGATCATGATGGACGTCCCCTGGGGCAAGGAGATCGAGGTCGTCGTCTTCTCCGTGGACGACAAGGTCGAGAAACGTCGGAAGTTCGTCCCGAAGGACGGCAAGTGGTACACCCCCGGCTTCGCCCGAGTTGCCGGTCTCCTTCCCGAGGGGAAAGACCCCGCCAGCCGAACCGAAGCGCTGGCCATCGTCATGGGCGCACTGGTCGTTGTCACTATCCTGGGAGGCTTCTGCCGCTTCTTCCACGAATACCTTGATGGTCTGATCAGCCAACGCGCCCTGATCGACATTCGCACGAAGGGCTACGCGAACATGCTCCGCCTGCCCATGTCCTGGTTCAGCCAGAACCAGGCGGGCGACACGCTATCGAGGTTCGCGGCCGACTCGACGGTGCTGGAGCAGGGGTTCCGAACACTCCTTGGCAAGATGATGCGCGAGCCGCTCAAGGCGCTCGGCGTGCTCGGCATCGCGCTGTGGGTCGATCCGTACCTGCTGCTCATCATCGCCGTGATCGCCCCGGTCGCCGGGATCATGATTCGCAGGCTCGGCAAGAAGATCCGGCGGGCGCAGAAACGGGCGCTGGCGGCCTGGGGCGGACTCCTGAGCCTGTTTGGGGAGAAGATCAACGGCATCCGCGTGGTCAAGGGCTACCACATGGAACGACGCGAGGCGATCAACTTCTTCCGCCAGCATCGCAGGTTGATGCGACAGCAGCTCAAGATCATCAGAATCGACGCGGCGATCTCGCCGCTGCTGGAGGTCTTGGGAATGGTCGCCGTCGGCGCGATGGCCGTCAGCGGCGGATACCTCGTCTTCAGGGGACGGCTCGACGCCGAGATGTTCTTCCAGGTCGTGTTCTGCCTAGCCGCCATGTTCGACCCCATTCGGAAGCTGGCCAACGTCAACAACCGCCTCCAAGCAGCCGACGCCGCCGCGCAACGACTCTTCGACGTCATCGATCAGCAACCGGAGGAGAACCTCAACGGCCGCGCCGTCCTGGCTCACCTGCCCGAGGTCCAGCACTCGATCGAGTTCCGCAACCTCTCGTTCGCCTACCCGTCCAACCCGGACCGACTGGTGATCAGAGACGTCAACCTTACCGTCAAGGCCGGCGAGATCATCGCCGTCGTCGGGCCCAACGGCAGCGGTAAGACGACCCTGTGCAGCTTGCTCATGCGCTTCTTCCAGCCGCAGAAGGGGCAAATCCTGATCGACGGGCTCGACACGGCCGAACGATCGCTTTTCAGCCTTCGCGGCCAGATCGGGCTCGTCACGCAGGACACCGTCATCTTCAGCGAAAGTGTCCGCGCCAACATCGCCTACGGGCAGAGGAGCGCGGCAGACTCGGAAATCGTCGAAGCGGCCCGGACCGCCTACGCCGACGAGTTCATCCGCGAGCTGTACACCGAACGCGACGAGGACGTGACCACCGGATACGACGCCCTCGTCAGCGACCGATCCCTCTCCGGCGGACAGAAGCAGCGGATCGCCATCGCCCGGGCCGTCCTAAGAGACCCCACCATCCTCATCTTCGACGAGGCAACCAGCCAGATCGACGCCGACAGCGAGCAGAAGATTCAGAAGGCCCTGCACGAGATCATGCAGGACCGCACGACCTTCGTCATCGCCCACCGCTTCAGCACGATCAAGCAGGCCCACCGCATCGTCGTCATGGACGCCGGACGTATCACCGCAGTCGGCACACACGACGAACTCATGCAAACCAGCCCGCTGTATAGAACGCTTTACGAAACCCAATTCAGCGAGACGGGCTGAGCCCCAGGTAGGTGTCTTCATCGCTCGGCGCGATGGCCCGGCTCACCTTCCCCCGCACGCGCAACTCCACTCCCGAGCCAGAGCATGGAACTGCTTGATCAGCTTGCCCGGTTCGAAGGGCTTCTGAACGAATCCGGCAAGGCTTCTCCGGTCGAACTCCTCGATCGCTTCCTCCTCGCTGTATCCGCTGGTAAGCACAATCCGAACGTCCGACCTGATTCGTCGGATCTCGGCGAAGACGTCCTTGGCGTCCATCCCGGGCATCGATCGATCGAGCAGGACGGCCAAGATCTCGTCGGCGTGCCGCCGGAATGCCCGAACCGCGTCCTGTCCATCGCAAGCCGTTAGCACGCCGAAACCGGCGCGATCGAGGACCTTGGCCGCTATATCGCGGACGACCTCTTCGTCGTCGACGACCAGGACTGTCCCCTCGATAACGTCCTCATCCTCGTTCGGCGTATCAGTTGCTGCCTCCGCAGCACGGGCCTCGTCCATAATTGGAAAGAGCAGCGTGAACGTCGTGCCCTTTCCGGACTCGCTGTCCACCGTAATCGCGGCCCGGTGACCGCGAACGATTCCCAACGTGGCCGCCAGACCGAGACCGCGCCCCGTGAACTTCGTCGTGAAGAATGGGTCGAAGATCCTCGACTTCGTTTCGGCATCCATCCCACAACCCGAATCCGAGACTCTGAGAAAGACATGATCGCCTTCGGGGAGATCCTGGCCTGTAGCCGCCCTGGAAAGACAGTCTTTGTCCGCCTCGATGACGCCCGTCGTGACTGTGATCATCCCCCCGTCAGCCCCGATCGCCTCAGAGGCGTTGATGATCAGGTTCATAATCACCTGGCGGATTTGGGCGGCGTCCCCAACGATCGGCGGGACATCCGGGCCAAGCTGAAACTGGAGGACAGCCGTTTTCGAGATCGAGGAGGCCAGCAGCTCAGCCGTGTCCCGGATCAGATCCGATAGGTGGATTGGCCCGACCACGAAGGACCCTCGGCCGGAGTAGGCGAGCATCTGATTCGTCAGTTCCGCGGCGCGAAGGGCTGACCGCTCGATCTGCTCCAGACCGCTACGGAGTCGCGAATTGGACGGCAGCTCGGCCAGGGCGAGACTCGAGTTGCCGAGGATCCCCGTCAGCAGGTTGTTGAAGTCGTGGGCGATGCCGCCGGCAAGAACGCCCAGGCTCTCCAGCTTCTGAGCGTGCTGGAGCTTGGCTTCGGTCTGACGACGCTCCTGCTCGGCCCGACGGCGGTCCGTGATGTCCCGCAACGACAAGATCGTGCCGGCGTACTTCTGACTGACGTCGAGCATGCACGATCGTCTCAGCTCGAAGCATCTCTCTTCGCCCTGGATCCTTGCGCGGACCTCCGAAATGGAGCCCCCTGAACCGTCCCCCGGCGGAGAGAGAGCACCTGGAATACAGCCCGCCAGCCAGGGGAGCATCTCGACAAGTCTTCGCCCGACGAAAGGCTCGCGTGTCTTGCCGATGATACGGAGATGCCCGTCGGGAACACTCGCGCCGCCGCGTTGCGGATGGTAGTAGTCGGCGCCAGGAGCAACGTCGGGATCGACCAGCCTGGCTGCCGCGAGATTAAGGTAGGCAACCCGGTTGGCCTCGTTTAGCATGACCACCGGATCAGATAGGCTTTCGAACAGCGTCACGTAGGCGTTCTTCTCGTTGGCTAAACAGCGAGCGGACACCTGGAGTTCCGCCAGCCTTTCTTGTCCCTCTGTCCCCGCCCACTCATGACAGAACGCGATTTCGATTCGATCAAAACATCGCTCGAGGAAGAGCTGGCAGCGATGCGCCCTGCCTTCGTCGGGAACCTTCGTCTTGACGAGATCGATGTAGCTCTGGCGGTAGTACTTCATCAGCCCCAAGAACATGGGAAGGCTGACGCCGCGCTGCCTGTGTCGCCTCGCCTCAACGACGCCAAAAGACGTTACCGGATCGCGCGCATAATCATCATCAGGCGCCAACTCAGGAATATCGCCGAAGTGCTTAGCGCCCTCGACCAGAGACGCGGACAAGCCGCAAATCGACAGACGCCAAGCCTCCAGCAACGTCGAGGTGTATTTCGTGTACCCTTGCTGTTTGGCGTAGAATAGGATCCGCTCGACGAGCCAATCCTCGTTCCGCTCGACCAGATCAACCAAATCGTTCATCGTGGATCCGTCCTTGGATCGCGCGCAGTAGAGAATCTGAGACCACCCGGCGAGGATGCTAGTGAAGTATCCCCCCGCACTCGCTCTAAGGCAAAGAACGGGAGCTCGGGATTAGGGTGTTTTTCCGATAAGTTGGCCCCTGGAAACCCTGAGCCCATTCTTTTCAGTACTGGTGAATCCCTAGCCGGTGCCAAGGGAATCGGTGTCGGACGGCCGGTTGACAGAGACCGTGTCGGTGGGGAGAACCGGGACCGGGCGCACGCCAGCCTCTACGACTAGATGGCGTCCAAGACCTTGCTGACAAGCGTGCCTGCCTGGTACGGCTTCTGGATGAAGCCGCTCAGCCCGAATTCGGCGAACTCCTTGCTCGCCTCCTGTTCGCCGTATCCGCTGAATAGGACAACTCGCGCGCCGGGTCTGATTTGCCGGACCTCATCAAGGACTTCCCGGCCGTCCATCCCCGGCATGGTGCGATCGAGCAGGATCACGTCAATGATCTCGGCATGCTCCCGGAAGACCTTGACGGCTTCGTGGCCGTCGCTCGCCGTCAGGACATCGAATCCCGCCCGCTCGAGGGCGCGCGTGGCAATGACGCGGATCGACTCTTCGTCATCCACAACCAGGATGGTCCCGCCGAGTACGGATGCTCCCTCCTCCCGCCGATCGGCTACCGAGACGTCTCCCGCGTCAGCGTCGACGACAGGGAAGACCAGCGTGAACGTCGTGCCGCGCCCAGGTTCGCTGACGACCTTGATTGCGCCATGATGACCTCGCACGATCCCCAGTGTGGCGGCGAGCCCGAGACCACGTCCGGTGAACTTCGTCGTGAAGAACGGATCGAAGACCTTGGATTTCGTCTCGGCATCCATGCCGCATCCCGTGTCCGAGACCTCCAGGTACGCGTGAAGTCCCTCCGCCAAGCCCTCTCCGAGACACCTCCCATCAAGGAACTCGGACGTCACCTCGGTGACGCCCGTCGCGATCGAAATAAGGCCTTCGCGGTCACCCACCGCCTCGGAAGCGTTGATGATCAGGTTCATAGTCACCTGACGCATCTGGGCCACATCGGCCAGAATCGCCGGCATGTTGTCCATCAGTCGATACTGCACCGCCACCTTCTTCGATGCCGAGGACTTCAGTAGGTCCGACAGGTCCCGAAAAAGCCCCGATAGGCCGACCCGCTTGATGACGAAGGCGCCTTTGCCCGCATAGGCGAGCATCTGGTTCGTCAGCTCGGCCGCCCGAAGGGCCGCCCGCTCGATCTGCTCAACGCTCTGTTGCTCCGGTGAGCCATCGGGAAGGTCCACCAGCGCCAAACTAGCGTTGCCGAGAATTCCGGTCAGCAGGTTGTTGAAGTCGTGTGCGATTCCCCCCGCGAGAATGCCCAGGCTCTCCAGCTTCTGCGACTGCCGAACTTGATCCTCCAATCGACGACGCTCCTCTTCCGCCCGTCTGCGATCCGTGATGTCCTCCCCGGAGCTGAGCGTGCCGATGATCGCACCCGCCGTGTCTCTGAGGAAGGTGTTGTGCCAGGCGATCAACCGCTCCTGGCCGGTCGCTGTCAGAATCGGGTTCTCGTGGTACTCGGCCGGGACGAGATCTCCAGCGATGAGCTTGAGGAAGACCGACCTAACCTCCTCCCGCTGCCGTTCCGGGATGAAGTGGTCGAACCAGTTCTTCCCGAGAATCTCCTCCTCCGGAACCCCAAGGAGCGTGCATCCCTTCTTGTTGACCAGCGTCACTCGCTGGTTCGCGCCGATAGCGACCAGCGTGACTCCTGCGATGTCCAGGTAGTCTTGAGCCCTGTCGCGTTCCTCGGCTAGCGAGGCCTCCGCCTGCTTTCGACCCGTGACATCGCGCACGGTCACCAGGACCCCAACGCACTCTCCCTCGCTGCCGAGAACCGGAGTCTTGGCGACAGACATCCACCTTCGGCCTTCCGGACTGGTAACCTCCTCATCCCGGAGCAGTGGCCGAAGCGTCCGAACGACTTCGAGGTCGCCCTTCCGGTAGGATTCCGCCTCCTCTCTGGGAAAGAGGTCGTAGTCCGTCTTGCCGATGATGTCGCTTTCAGACCGCCTGACAAATCCGCAGAAGGCCAGATTCACCGCCTTGTAGACCGACTCAACATCCTTCAGAATCACGAGATCCGGTGTCGTATCCAGAATCGTCCGGAGAAGCCGCGTCTGCGCGGCGAGTTCGCGCTCCGCCCGCTTGCGATCCGTGATATCCGCGATGATTCCCATCGCGCCGCCGACCCTGCCGTCCACGTCGAAGATCGGAGCAGTCGAGACGCTCACGTCCATCAGCGACCCGCCATCTGACGGAACCACAGTTCGCCCTCTCGCTGTCCGCGGCCGGCAGTACCATGATCGCCCCCAGCGCGCTTGAGTTGAGCCAGACGCGCGCGGACTTCGCGCAGCTCGGTCAGCAATTCAGCCTTGGTCTTCTTGGAATCGCCCATCGTCCACCCATAGGCTGGCGCCACGGCAGATTTGGACACCGATTATCGGTTGCAGGGATTGGTCCGACAACCTTCATTTCGGCGAGATCCGAACGCGGCATGGCAACGAGTCCCGGCAAGACGACCGCGCCGAGGCAACAGTGTTCAGTGGCGCATCCTACGATCTAGGTCCGCGGCAAGATGTAGGGGCCTGAGGGAATGATCGCCCAACTGGCGTCCGGCCTGTCTCTTCGGATTGAACTCAACAGCTCGTTGAGAGTCTCTTGCGCCGACCTGCCCGATTCGCCACAGCCCGGCGCCGGCGTCACTGAGCAGTCGCTCAACGTCGCGGCGTCTACCCCGTCGGTCACGAAGCGAAGCCCTTCCACGCCGACCTTGCGAAGCACGCGGCACTGCATCTCGTACTCCCATTGATCCTTCTCGACGCGATCGCTCGCCTTGATGTCCTCGATGAACTGCCGCCATCTTCCGCCCGCGTAGCGACGCATGATGTCAAGGTAGATGTCGCTGCCAATGCCCTGGGCGCACCCGCTGGCGATGACCATCGTTCCGCCCTGCTTCACGAACGGCTCGGCGAAGCACATCCCCTTGACCGTCTGGTAGAATGTCGTGTCCAGTGGATACCCGCCTCCGCACGTCACGACAGTGTCATACTGTCGCCTCACGCCGATGCCCATCGCCTCGGCGACGGCAGCGCAGCCGGCCTGGTGAGCGGCGTCGGAATCCCCCGCGTACACGCCCGTGATGTCCTGTTCGGTCGTCACGGTCACGTTGACGAGGAAGTCGATGCCCACTCGGCGCGCCACCTCGATGGCCTCAACGTGGCAAGGGTTCCCCTCCAGCACGCCGAAGGTGGCCTTCGGGTGCTCTAGGAAGTCCGGGCTGTGAAACTTCTGGATCGTCTCGAGATTGACCAGCCCTGGGCAGATCGCTTTCCGCCCGCCGCTGAAACCCGCCATGAAGTGCGGCTCGATGAAGCCCGTGACGATCTTCAAGTCAGCCTCGGCATAGAGTCTGTCGATCCAAACCGTCGTCCCGCTGGCCGTCGGCTCGGGCAGAACAACAAGCTTCTCCTGTGCCTCGGCCCGATGATCGACGATCCGGTACTCACCGACGATCTCCGAACCCACGAGCTCAACGCGCTCTTCCGGCGTGCTGGGGCGGTGCATCCCGGTGGCGATCAGGATGGTGATCGCCTCGGACTTGTGCCCCGCTGCCCTCAAGACGTCCAAGATCGGGTGAAGAATCTTGGCGTTCGGCACGGGGCGTGTAATGTCGCTGATAACAATCACGACTTGGCCGCCAACCTTGGCTTTGGCGATCCGCGCCAGAGGCGGCGAGCCGATCGGCTTGGCGAGCGCCTCGGCCACCGCGCCGGCCTGATCGGATAGAACCTTCGCATGATCCGGACGGAGCACGTCGCAGTCATCGTCATGCTCGACCGTCAGCGTCCCCTTGCCGAATAGGATCTCGGTTCGCGTCATGTTACGTGCCCCTTGGGTCGTCTTGCGATAACGCCCACAGATGAGATGCCGCGCATCTCGGTGATGTATCGGCTGCGCCCCTACAGAAGCTCTTCCGCCCGCGTGCAAACCTTCCTGAACGCCAGCGCGTGCTCGTCGATGATCTCCGGCCGATAGTGCTTGAACCACGGAATCGTGAAACACCCGGTTGGGATCTTCTCCGTCCGCGGCAGGCTCCCCGCCGGCTGGAGGACGTCGCGCGTCGCCTGGGCCAGACGTGTCGGCTTGCCGTCACCATAGATGTCCAGCTCGTTCAACAGAGGGTGCTTGTGCATCAGTAGGTTGGCCCCGGCCCCAGTGCCGACGCCCTCGGCCCGGACAGCCTCGACGAACTTCTCGATCGGTAGACCACCGATTTCCTCGGCGCGGTAGATGCCCCGCGCCGCGTACCAGCCGCCCATCGTGCTGCCCGAATCCTTCGGCGGACGATGAGCGCGGATGCCCGGCACCCCTTCGAGTTGGTCCCAGAAGTAGTTCATCGCCTTCTGGATCTCCTCCATCCTGGCCTTGTAGTGCCTGAGCTGCACGCGCCCCATGGCCGAGCTGCACTGATGCATGCGGTTCTTGCACGCGCCCATCGGCAACCCGGCGAATCGCTCCCACTCGGTCCCTTTGAGGACCTCGGCCGTTCGCTCGTAGTGCCCCCAGGCCGTCGCCTTCCGCCAGATCTCCGTGTCGTTGGTGATCAGCACCCCCCCCTCGCCCGCGGCCAGAGCCTTGCCTGACATGATCGACATGGCACCAGCGTGCCCGATCGTGCCGACAAGCCGACCTCTATACAGCCCCCCATGCGCGTGGCTCACGTCCTCGACCACCTTGATGCCGTGCTTGGCGGCAATCTCCATGATCGGGTCCATGTCGCACGGATGGCCCGCGTAGTGGACCGCCACGATGACCTTCGTCCGATCCGTGATGCGATGCTCGATGTCGCCCGGATCGATGCAGAGCGTCTCAGGGTCGGTCTCGGCGAAGACGATCGTTGCTCCCAGCGTTAGCGCCGGCAGGCAACTCGCCCAGTAGGTCATGCTCGGGCCGATCAACTCGTCCTGGCAACCAAGCCCGCACGCCCAGAACGCCGCCTGAAGCGAACCGGTCCCGGTGTTGAAGGCCAACGCATGCTCGACCCCGTGCCACTCGGCATGCTCCTTCTCGAACTCGAGCGTCACGTCCCACGCGGACATCCGCCCCGTCCGGAGGACCTCCAGAACCGCCTGCTCGTCCTCCGTCGTCACGATGGGCCAGGTGAAGATGTCCCCTGGGTCCGTCGTGACCGCCTTCGGCCCGCCCTTGACCGCCAACTGGTCAACCATGCATCGCTCCTCGCCGTCCGATCCTCAGAGAAACACCCAAGCATGCCCAAGTCGGCCGCCAATGCCGCTGGACCGTCGCCACAACAGGATAGAAGGATCCTTCAAGGGATCAACGGCAAAAAGCCAGGCCAGTGAGGCATCCAACATGAGAAAGAATCGGTGCGAGGTTGATATTTTATAATATTGCTATATACTATAAATATGTCCAAGCAGGCGACGAGATCTAGGCGAGCCATCAAGGACGAGACGTTGGAACGGGTTGCCCACACGCTCAAGGCGGTCGCACACCCCCTCCGCTTGAGGATCATCGAATCACTCGAGCATGGTGAGCTGTGCGTCAGTGAGCTCATCGACCGCCTCGGCGCCAAACCCGCCATCACGAGCCAGCAGCTCGGGCTCATGAAGGACCGCGGCGTCCTCGAAAGTCGTCGGGACGGTAACCGCGTCTACTACAGGGTGAGCAATCCCAACGTGGTCCGCGTGATCCAGTGCGTTCGTGATCACTGCGATCAAACCACCTAGATGGCCCGCTGGACGCTCCGCCTGGCCTCGGAACCGTCGGCGTTTGATGGGGTGATTGAAATGTGGTGGAAGCTACTGATGGGTCTGGCGGTTGGCGGCGGGCTCGGGTATGGTTGGAGCCGAGTCGTCCGCCGTCAGGGGGGAACGTGCCCGATGACGAACAGTTGGCCGCTCGCCACGCTGCTCGGCGCCGGGCTGGGATTGTTCGCGGTAATGCAGTTTCATACGTCCGGCACGGATGCCTGTCCGGTTTCCATGCTGGCGGGTTCTCGGCCGGCGACGGCCCAGACGGACCCAAGAGACGCTACGGAGGCAAGACACATGGCTCAAGTCATCCAGACGGACACGGATTTCGAATCGAAGGTCCTCCAGGCGGGCAAGCCCGTCCTGGTCGATTTCTACGCGGATTGGTGCCAGCCCTGCAAGTACTTGTCCCCCGTCATCGAAGAGCTCGCCGGAGAGCTCGGCGACAGAGCGGACGTCTACAAGGTCGACGTCGACAAGCTCCAGGGGGTCGCCGCCAAGTACGGCATCCAGTCGATCCCGACGGTAATCGTCTTCAACGGTGGCCAGCCCGCAAGCACCTTTGTCGGCGTCCGCGGCAAGGAAGACTACGTCGCTGCGGTCAACGAAGCTGCCGGAGGCTGAGGCCGCTTGTGGCAAGCCAACACCCTATGGGGCATGGCTTTCCAGCGGTGGCTTGCCCACAACGAGCAGAATATGTCGTCGCGAGAACGCTCAGAGACTCGAAAGACGTCGAATGTCCCGGCGGATTCCGTGGTCTGCAGGAAGACCGCCAAAGCCATGCCCTGGGACCAGGCCGTTTGCCCAAACAAGGGCAAGACGTGCGGCTATCGGAGTGAGTGCCAGATCCTATCCATTGAGGCTGACAAGAAGCACGGTCGGGACGAGGACTGACGCCGTAGGCGAGTTCTTGGCGGCAACGCGACGCCATCGTCTAGTGGTACGGTCCGCCGCTCAAGCGAGAGCAGGCTTGGCCTCGCGTGCATCGTCCAGCCGCACAAGGTGGTGTCATTTCCGCCGAGCAGGCCCACCAGCATGCAGACGCCAGCAGTGGAATGAACGATATGGACCGGTGGTGAAGCTTCGCCCAACGACGAACGCGAAAAGAGAACAAGGGATTTGACATTCCACAGAATCGCTATATATTATAAAAATGGCAGGTACGGTGATAAGGCGCAAGGGGGCCATACGACACGAGGCGTTGGATCGCGTTGCCCACACACTCAAGGCCGTTGCACACCCGTTGCGGTTAAGAATAATCGAGTTGCTCGAGGACGAGGAGATGTGCGTGAGCGAGTTGATCAAGGCCTTGGGCACCAAGCCGGCCATCACGAGCCAGCAGTTGGTTCTGATGAAGGACCGGGGAATTCTGGCCAGCCGACGCGACGGGAGTCGCGTGTACTATCGCGTGAGCAATCCGAACGTGGTTCGCGTAATCCAGTGCATCCGAGATCACTGTGACCAGCAGGACTGATCGCAGCCACTCCGGCAGGGGTTGGCTCGGGCATTGTGGGTTCTTCGGCCGCTTGCTCCAGGGGGTTCGCCGCCACGATGGACGTCCCCGCAAGCCGATCTGTTCGTGGAGAACTGGCACCCGCTATTGAGGCAAAAGGCATGTCCGCATCGAAACCCCGAGCAACGGAATCATCGATCGGTACGGACGAGAATAGGCCCGGATCTTCGACCGAGGACGTGTTGGCTTGCAGGAAGACCGGCAAGACCATGACGTGGGACGAGGCGTTCTGCCCGAACGAGGGCCAGACCTGCGGCTATCGTGGGGAATGTCAGATCCTGGTCGTCTTGGCCGAGAAGAAGGACAACGGCGGCTGAGCCAATGAACCCATGCCTTGAGAACAAAACGACCTTCGCGAGTGACATGGACTCGACCATCTCGCGAATACAGGCGAGGATTGGCTGCAAGCCGGACTTCGCAATGCAAACAAGGATCCGGCAGATCGCCAGCGAGTGGGAGGGCGGAAAGGGTTCCCTCATCGGGCTCCTTCAGCGGATTCAGCTCGCGTTCAACTACGTCCCTCCCATCTCCCTGCCAATTGTCGCCGAGCGGCTCGGGTTGCCGCTCGGGCAAGTGTGTGGGGTGGCAACCTTCTACGGCTCCTTCAGCCTCGAACCGCGGGGCCGCCACATGGTGACGTGCTGCTTGGGCACTGCCTGTCACGTGCGGGGCGGCGCGAAGATCGTGGATGAGGTATCGGATGTCTTGGCCATTGGGCCTGGCGACACCACAGAGGATCTCCTGTTTACGTTCGAGACCGTTCGCTGCCTGGGCGCCTGTGCGTTGGCGCCCGTTGTCGTGATCGACGGCAAATACTACGGCAAGTCAAGACCCAGACGGATCCGACGCATCTTGCAGGATATCCGTGCTAGGGAGGAAGCTGGCGTTGAGCAAGCTTCTTGACAAGAGCGACCTGACCGCGCTTCGAGAGCGAATGGGTAACCCCAGAATCGCTCGAAAGGCATGCGCGGTGGTCTGCGACGGGCCTGGCTGTAATGCCGCGGGCAGCCAAGAGATAGGCGCGGCGTTTCGTAGGGCCATTGACCGCGCCGGCTGCCCTGACAAGCTCGACGTCCGTCTCACGGGCTGCCTCGGTCTGTGCGAGGCCGGGCCCGTCGTTCTGATCCTCCCCGATGGCATCTTCTATCGGCAGGTCAGTCCGTCCGATGTCGAAGACATCGTCTCGCACACGGTCAATGGGACCGGGCCAGTACAGAGGTTGCTCTACACCGACCCTGTGACGGGTCAATGTGTTCCGTGCAACAAAGACATCCCTTTCTACAGCCGTCAGGAACGGCGACTGCTCGAGAATAACGCATACGTGCAACCCGGAAGCATCCAGGACTACACTGCCGTGGATGGCTACTCGGCGTTGGCCAAGGCGCTGACCCAGATGACGCCCGAGCAGGTCATCGAAGAGGTCACGCAGGCGCAGATCCGTGGTCGCGGCGGCGCGGGATTCCCGACGGGAATCAAGTGGGGGTTGTGCCGCAGGTCGCCCGACGATGAGAAGTACATCATCTGCAACGCGGACGAAGGCGACCCGGGCGCTTATATGGACCGCGCGCTGCTCGAAGGTACGCCGCACTCCGTGATCGAAGGCATGATCATCGGTGGATACGCGATCGGGGCATCGCATGGGATCATTTACTGCCGGGCCGAGTATCCGATTGCCGTTCGGAACGCGACCCGGGCCATTGAGCAGGCCGAGCAGTACGGGCTGCTTGGCCAGAACATCCTTGGGTCGGGGTTCCACTTCGAGCTCACCGTGAAGACGGGCGCGGGCGCGTTCGTATGCGGCGAGGAGACCGCGTTGATCGCGTCGCTGGAAGACCAGATGGGCACGCCGCGTCCGAGGCCGCCCTTCCCGGCCCAATCCGGCCTTTGGGGCAAGCCAACCAACATCAACAACGTCGAGACGTGGGCCAACGTGTCCCTGGCGCTGCGCCGTGGCGCTGAATGGTATGCGTCCGTCGGCACGGAGAAGAGCAAGGGGACAAAGGTATTCTCGCTCGTGGGCAAGGTCCGCAACACGGGACTGGTCGAAGTGCCGATGGGCATCAGTTTGCGCGAACTGGTTTTCGACATCGGCGGCGGGCCGCTGCCGGGCCGGAAGATCAAGGCCGTTCAGATCGGCGGGCCCTCCGGTGGGTGCATACCGGCGCATCTTTTCGACTTGCCGGTGGACTACGAAAGCCTGACGCAGGCCGGCGTGATCATGGGCTCGGGCGGCCTCATCGTTATTGACGATGCGACGTGCATGGTCGACATCGCCAAGTACTTCCTGTCGTTTCTGGCCGAGGAATCCTGCGGGAAGTGCGTCCCCTGCCGGGAGGGCATCCCCAGGATGCTCGATATCCTGACGGCAATCTGCGAGGGACGGGGCGACGAGCGTGATCTGGTGCTGTTGGCACAACTCGGACGGGTGGTGAAACATGCGTCGCTGTGTGGTCTGGGCCAGACGGCACCCAATCCGTTGCTAAGCTCTCTTCGCTACTTCCAAGAAGAGTACGAAGCTCACATCCGAGAGCATCGTTGCCCAGCCGGGGTCTGCCGCGCACTGATCCATTACGAGATCGACCCGGAGACGTGCACCGGTTGCGGCTTGTGCATGAAGGAGTGCCCTCAGGACGCCATCTCGGGCGAACGCAAGCAGCCTCATCAGATTGACCAGGACAAGTGCGTCATGTGCGGCCTGTGCTTTGATGTGTGTCAGTGTAGCGCCGTTGTAAGGGCTTGATGGGATGTTCCAGATAGAGATCGATGGTCGGGAGTGCGAAGCCGACCAGGGCAGCACGATCCTCGAGGTGGCTCGGCGAAACGGGATCAACATCCCAACGCTATGCCACCATGATGGACTGACCCCCTATGGCGCTTGTCGTCTATGTATCGTCGAGGTCACACAACGAGGGCGAAGCCGACTGGAGAGCTCATGCACTCGCCCCGCTGAAGATGGAATGGTCATTCGCACCAACACGGAACAGATCCGTGAGTGCCGTGCCCTGATCGCCGAACTGCTCCTTGCTCGCTGTCCGAGTTCCGCACGAATCCAGGCGATATCTCAAGAACTCGGCGTGACAAAGACGAGGTTCAGCCCGCTGAACGAAGATTGCATCCTGTGTGGTCTGTGCGTACGCGCCTGTCAGGATGCCATCGGCGCCAGCGCGATTAGCTTCATGAACCGGGGCATGGAGCGGAAGGTAAGCACGCCGTTCGACATCGACTCTGATGTCTGCGTCGGCTGCGGGGCGTGCGCGCAGGTCTGTCCCACCGGCGCGATCAAGATTGAGGACGTGGGTGATCGACGCTACGTGCGCTATTTCAATACCGAACTGGAACTGCTTCGCTGCAGCGAATGCGGCAGGCCCTTCACAACGAAGCGCCGGAAGACGCAACTTGCAGCCAAGCAGCCGCTTCCTGATGACCTGCTTTGCCTCTGTCAGACGTGCCGTCGAAAACGGCTGGCGTCTTCGCTCCGGACGTACGTCAGGTAGACGGCGCTTGGAGGCCGACGCGAGATTCAGAGCAAGAAGGAGGTGCACAAGCATGAAACGAGTTCACTTTGTGCCGAATCGCTGCATCGGCTGCGAGGAGTGCGTCGTCGCCTGCGAGAAGGCACACGACTGGCAGTCGCGCGCCTACGTGGAGATCGTAGACGGCTACTTCCCGATCCCGATGCGCTGCTTCCATTGTGAGGACGCCCCGTGCAAGGCCGCGTGTCCCACGGGAGCGATCCATCGCAATGAGCTTGGCGCCGTTGTGGTGGACGAGGAGATGTGCATCGGTTGCGGAACCTGCGCCGAGGTCTGCCCGTTCGGGGTGCCTCATCTGAGCCCAAGCACCGGGAAGATCATCAAGTGCGACTTGTGTAGCAAGCGGGTGGCTGAGGGCGAGGACCCCGTGTGCGTCGTTGCCTGCCCCAAGATGGCGCTGGAGTTCGTCGAAGTGGACGATCCGCTCGCATCCAAACGCCAGCGGATGGCGCGGCATTTGAAGGAAGCCGTATCGCAAGAGAGTAGTCCGAGGTAGGTGGCTTATCTACCCTCCGCAAAGGAGTTTGAAATGGGTGTGATCACGAGACTCCTGCCAATGGAAGACGTCGCGGCCCAATTGGACCCCGGTGAACCCCTGGCGGTGATTAGCTGCAACAATTGCGTGAAGGTCGCCGGCGCGGGAGGCGAGGGAGTCTGGGAGGGCGTCTGCAAGGATCTCGAGGAACATGGATTCCGCATTGAGCAACGCGTGCTCATTACCAATCCCTGCTCTCGCGGCTACTTCGAGCACTTGAGACTGTCGCCAGCCGTCAAGGCCGTGGTCCTGCTCGCGTGTTCCGGCGCTCAGAACGGCTTCACGACGCTTTGGCCGAACATCAAACTCGTGTCCGCGACGGAGACCCTCGGGCTCTTCATGGCCAGCAAGGCCGATGGCGTCGTCAAGTTGATGATGCCGTTTCCGGGCTACGAGGAGCTCAAAGGGACGGAGTTCAAACTGGGCGACAGCAAGACGAAGCTTGAAGGCGAGAAGCTGGTCGTGGCACACGGAGAGTAAGAAATGATCATCTCAGTCCGACGATGCGATTACGATACGCTCAAGAAAGACCTCGATCCGGAAGACAAGATCGTCATCTTGAGCTGCAACAACTGTGCCAAGAAATGCAAGGGCCTCGGCGGTCGTGCCGGACTGAAGAGCCTTGGCGACAAGCTGGAAGCGGATGGATACAACGTGACTCACCGTGAACTCTGCGGTATTGCTTGCTCGCTGGACCTGGTTCGGAAACGCGCGAAGGAGGAGTCGACCAAGAAATTCTTCGCGGAAGCCGACGTCATCATTCCACTCTCGTGTGAGGATGGCGAGGATGCGGCGATCGTGGCCTTCCCACACGCCAGGGTCCTCAAGGTGACCAAGACCCTCGGCATTGGGTGGGGATCCCCCAAGGAGGGCGTACGGCTGACCACGCCCTTGGCGGGCGTGGCGATAGAGGTCAACGGCCCGGCGGGGATTACCATCGACGAGGCCGCTGAGCAACTCGGGTTATTGCCTGGTGGGTTCTAATAGTGCAACGCCAGATCCATGCGGCCGGGAAACCCGGATGGGCCGAAAGGAGCCTCATTGTGAGTGGTCCCATGGCTCGGCGAGCGCTGTTTTGTGCGCACTGGGGAGTTGGACCGGCTCAGCGAGAGATCACCGCATGAGGTCCACGCCAAGATGCTGCGAGGTGAGAACAGTGCACTTCTCGATCAGACTGTCTCCCCACGAGTAGCCAGGCTCTCCCAAGCATAAAATCATGTAAGGCCGACGTGCAGGCGGCCGCGCCGGTCTGTAGGATAGTCCATACCTCGCAGCTTCCCGTGCTTGGCCTCGAGGAGGTGCCGACATGATCGCAGTCAGCTCCCAGACAACCGCCATGGACTTATTCTGCATGGAGTCGCGACCCGATCCGTGCGGCGTGGTCATCTTCGGCGCATCCGGCGATCTGGCCAAGCGCAAGCTGCTACCGGCCCTGTTCGGGCTGTACCATCGCGAGCTGATCCCCCGGGAATTCTTCGTTCTCGGCTGTGCCCGCACGGAAATGACCGATGAAGACTTTCGAGAGCACGTGCTCGACGCCATCCGCTCCAGCGAAGAAGCCTCCGAGGAGGATCGCAGGGCCTTCGCCCAGCGCTGCTACTACGTCAGCGGGGACTACAAGACGCAGAGTCTCTACGCCGCGCTGTCTCGGCGTATCCGGCGACTGGAGATCGATCACGGGACCGGCGGCAACCGAATCTTCTACTTCTCCCTACCCCCGGCGCTCTACGGAGACGTCGCCTGGCGGCTGGGCCGGCAGAAGTTGACCAAGCAGACGTCCGACACGCTGTGCTGGCGACGCGTAATCGTCGAGAAACCATTGGGATACGATCTGGACAGCGCCGTCGCGCTCAACCGCCATCTGCAGCGAGAGCTCGACGAACGACAGATCTATCGAATCGACCACTACCTCGGAAAGGACACGGTCCAGAACATCCTGATGTTCCGCTTCGCCAATGCCATCTTCGAGCCGCTTTGGAACCGCCGCTATGTCGATCACGTCCAGATCACCGTCGCGGAATCCGTGGGCGTCGAGCATCGGGCAGGCTACTTCGAGGAAACCGGCTTGCTGCGGGACATGTTCCAGAACCACATGCTCCAGATGCTCGCCATGGTCGCCATGGAGCCGCCGAGTTCCTTCGATGCCGACCGCGTCCGCGACGAGAAGTCAAAGCTCCTCCGATCCATCCGGCAATTTCAGGCGGACGAGTTGGATCGATGGATCATTCGCGGCCAGTACGGCCCGGGACGCGTCGAGGACAAGGACCTCCCTGGTTACCGAAACGAGCCCGGTGTCGCGCCGGACTCACACGTCGAAACTTACGCGGCGATGAGGATCCTCATCGATAACTGGCGGTGGCAAGGCGTGCCCTTCTATCTGCGATCCGGCAAGAGACTTGCTCGACGGGTCAGCGAGATCGCCCTGACGTTCAAGAGCGTTCCCCACTCCATCTTCGTGCCCATCCTGCCGGAACAGCTTGCGCCGAACACCCTCGTCCTCAACGTCCAGCCCGAAGAAGGCATGTCGCTGACAATCCAGGCCAAACGCCCGGGCCCAAAGCTCTGCATGAGCGCGCTGACGATGCACTTCAGCTATCGCGAGGCCTTCGGTGGAGAGCTCCGCGACGCCTATGAGCGCCTCCTGCTGGACTGCATGTTGGGTAACCAGACCCTCTTCACCAGGAGCGACAACATCGAGCTGGCCTGGGGCCTGCTCACCCCGGTCCTGAAAGCGTGGCAGGAGGCTCCCGCGAACGGCACATCGGTCCCACTGTGCACCTACGAGGCCGGCGGCTGGGGCCCCAAGGAGTCAGACAAGCTCCTCCGTGACGACGGTCGACGCTGGCGCAAACCCTAGGGCCCTTGCCGGCCGGACGGTCTCCCCTGCACGTCATCTGGGACGGACGCCAAAGACCATTTCCTTGAATAAATCGCAGGCCCGCGGAGCATGTCGGCCTGTCTCGACCTGGCCCCACGTCCCTTTTCGGGCAGGGCACAACCCCGCAGGAACGTGTTGATACGCCGCGTCTCTTGGATCAATGTTCAACGCGACTCGAATTCCTTTAGCGACCCTTTACCGAAAGGTCAGACAGATCCCGTCGGAGTCATCGGCGTAACGCTTTTCCATGCGATGTCAGCATACAAGACGCTCACTTGGAATGACTTACACGCGGCTCGCCCCAAAGCATCAACCGCGGGATTTTTCCAATGGTCTCGGAAGGAACCGCTCGAGGCCGGCATCTGAATAGGTGAAGTTCGGGAGAGCTTCGGGAAGCATCGAGCGAAAGTTCAGAGAAGAACGATGCTGGCTTGACGAAGCCTTCCCATATAAGGGACCTAACAGAGGAGTTGGCTGGTACAGGTGTTTTTCGGCTCGCCCACCTGGATCGGCCGTTCTCAGACCCGCTCTCTGTGTAAGAGGGCGGGTTTTTTTGTTGCCCATCCTTGGGGCCGTATCGCGGTCGTCCCCGGATCATGGGCCTTCGCCCCACTGCCCTAACTCGCGAAACCTCGAGGGAATCCTCATTCTCAGTAGGCGATGGGTGTCGGTAGATCGATCGTGACTTGAGTTCCCTGTCCGCGCCGGCTCTCGACGCGAAGGTCGCCGCCGAGCTCGAGGATCGTGGCCCGGGCGAAGGCCAAGCCGATGCCCTTCCCACCGATCAGCATCTGCTTCGACTCGATACTCGGGGTATCAATGATATCGTCAACATCTGAATCAATCCAGTCGCGGTGCGTGCTGAAGGCCCAGAGCGTCACGTGCTCGAGCACGTCATCCTCGATTCCGACACCCCCGTCGGCGATGATCAGCCGGACCCCGCGGGCCGATCTCCAACGACGCCCCGGGCGAATGGGCGCCACCGTCAGCGTGATCGCCGGCGGCGGATTCGGACAGTCGAACTTCGGGATCGGTCGCGCGACGAGTTCTCTGCCGTCGTCGCTGATGCGTACGTCGGTGGTCGCGGCGATGGCGTTGTTGAACAGCTCCTTGATGGCCCAGGCCAGTCGGGTCAAGTCCGCGCAGATCGACGGGACTTGCGCAACTCGCAGATCTACATAGTGCTTGCGGGGCTTGGGAACGCGCCTCGACCCGCCCACGTATTCGACGTCGGCCATCTGGCGGAGCGCCTCGGCAGGACGCCAGAACCGGTAGGCCGCGTATCGTCGCCCCGCCCCTTCGGCCTCTGATCTGGCCACCTGAATGCGGTGTGGGTCCGCCTGGATCATGTAATCCGCCAGCATCCCCCGCACCAGCCGGGACATATCGATCTCGGGGTTGAAGAAGCCCAGACTCGAACAGGGCGGGTCCGTCTGCCACGCCCTGTGGATGCTATACGCCAGTTCCAGGAGACGGATTAGTCGGCGCTTGATCGCGAACATCTCGCCAAGGATCGCCTGGAGTCGATGGTCGGTGATGATCGGCCCCATTCCTGGAAGCGCTAGCGCGATGACCTCATAGTTGCCGAACGTGTGAATCAGCCTGGTCATGAACCGCTGGTATTCCCCCGCGTCCCCCAAGAGCCGCTGCCAGGTAGCAATGGCCCGATCGGCAGGTCCGTCTCGAAGGTCGGTCAGCCACTCGGTCAGTTCTTTTCCGATCCGCTCGAAGTACTCTCGCAGGACAACACCAGGGGGTAATCGAAGATTCAGCCGTTCGACCGTCTTCGGATCCGACAGGATGCCGCCAGACCTCTCGTCGAGGCGCCCGAGGCACCAGGCATACCGCAGAACGCTGCTCCGAATGATGGGGGTAACCCGCGACAGATAGGCGTCCAGCGCAACCTTCTCACGGCGGCGCTCGCGCTGCTCCTCTAGCCAGCTAGCCATCCACCAGAAATCGCCCAGTGTGGCCAAGCGCCACTTTCGTCGGGTCCACGAAATGGGCAACAATCTGGGAAGCGCAAGCAAAGCTAGGCCTTTTCACTCTGGCTCGGGGTTCGTGCTACCTGCGTGACGCCGGCGGCCGGCGCACCCTGACTCGAGAGACCTTACGGCGCGGCTTGCGGTCGTTCAAGGTCGCCACCGCCTTCTTCGTGTCGGCCACCTTCAGCACGGAACACGCCCTCCCGCCGGGGGCGCCCGTCGTCACGTAGGCGTAGCTGATGTTCACGTGGGCGCTGGCCAGTCGCCCGCAAACGTCCGCCAGGGAACCGGGCTTGTTGGGCAGTTCGACCAACAGGACCTCAGCCTCCGTCATGGGAACATTCAGGCGCTTCAGGACGTCCCTGGCCTTGCCGGCGTCGCTGGCTACCAGCCGGAGAACGCCGTGCTCACTGGAGTCCATCATCGTCAAGGCGACGATGTTGACCTTCGCCTCGGCGAGCGCATCCGTTACCTGGGCCAAGACGCCAGGCTTGTTCACCAGAAACACGGAGAATTGGGTCTCGGTTTTCATCATGATCGTGCACCTCTCGCAAAGCGGTCAGGTGTCTGTTAGGAGGGCGGGAGGCGGCCTCAACGCGATCGGGCTCCTCACACCGGCTGACTCGGCCGCGCAGCCGCGCCGGATTTCTCGACAGTCTCTCGCCGGATGCATATTATAGCACCCGTATCTTAGAAGCATATGATAATCGCCCCCTTCCACGGAGCCGACATGACCAGGGAGATCCGCTTAGCGCTGGCAGCCGACATCGGACGAGTGTCGCCGACACTCATGCGTTCCATCGCCGCCGAGGACGTCCGCTTCGAAGCCGTCTGCGCCTCGAACGCGGCGCAAGCCGACAAGGCCGCCCGCATCTACGGCGCACGCTGGCCCTTTGAAGACCTCGAGACCATGCTCCGCGAGGCCGAACCCGATGCCGTCATCATCGCCACCGCTGACGCCCAACGCGCGCAATGGGCCAAGACCTGCCTCAAGCATCGATCCGCCGTGCTCATCCTCAACGCGCCCGCGCGCGGCCCCGCCGAGTGCAAGTCGCTCATCCTCGCCGCCCGAAAGGCCAACCGGCAGGTCATGATCGGCCTGCCGCAACGGTTCAGCCCCGCGGGCATTCGCCTGCGGAGACTCCGCGAATCGGGCCGACTCGGACCCGTCGCCGCCGTCGACCTTATCATGACTTGGCCGCGCACCCCCAGCGAGGACAGTACCACCGATCTGGCACTGCCTTTCGATCTCGTCTTTGACGCCGCCGATCGCCTCCGATGCTGCGGCATCGAGGCCCAACGCCTCTGGGCAGCCGAGCAGCCCTATGGACACATCGCCGCAATGGTGCTGGCCAAGGACGGCGTGCTCGCCACACTCGGACTCCATCACGCCGGCCCACCGCAGACCGCGGGCACGCACCTCGAGCTCCGAAGCGAGGACGGCGGACTCCTCATCGTGGAAGACGACGTGGATCTCACGTGTACCGTCGGTACTCAGCTCGTCGCGAAACATCACCCTCGCCTCGGCGTCGGAGATGATCCCTGTATCGAGTGCGGATACGCGGGAATGATCACCGCTTTCGTCACCGCACTACGCGATCGCCAGGGCGTCCCCTTCGGCCTGCCGTCGGCCACTGGATCCGTCGCGCTTGCGGGCGCCATCTTCAAGGCCGCCGCCTCAGGCCGTGCGGTCACGGTGAAGACAGCGAGGTGAACGTCCAGCGGATCCAAATCACCTAGGCCCGCAGCGCCAAACCGCACCCCGCCAAATGCGCCGTGAACGCCTCGCGAAACCCCTGAAGGTCCTCGTCCGTCAGCGTCCGCTCCGCCGACCCCACCTGAGCGCGGAACGTCAGACTTCGCTTGCCGTCGGGGATGTTCTTGCCCTCGTAGCACTCCACCAACGTCAATCGACGCAGCAGCGGATGCTCGAATTGCCCGATCGCCTCGGACACCGTGGCGTACCGATGCGTGACGTCGGCCAAAACGGAGAAGTCCAGCTCCGCCTGCGGACGCGTGGGCACCGCACAGAGGGACTCGTCGGCCTGACCGACCTCAGCCGCCACATCGAGGTCCACCTCCGCCAACGCAATCGCCCACCGGCGCAAGTGCTCGTCGATCTTCAGCCGGCACTCGAGAGGAACTAACGTCAATCGCCCGGCGCATCGCCCGTCAATCATCACGTCCGACGTCTTGATCGGGTGCTCCCAAGGCTTCGACGATCCCGAGTCCCCCGGCTCGGCAAATGCCACCGGACGATGCAGGATCTGTCTGGACCACAGTTCGACCGATCGCTTCAGCTCCTCCATCGCGAGATCTTCGTTGCCGCGCGATACGGCCGCCAGCCCCATGTGGCGACACTCACGCCCGGGCCAGTCCTGCCTCGGATCCGGCTCCGGTAAGAACACGCTGCCGATGGTCACCAACTTGAACCGGTCGAAGTATCGGCGGTTGAGCTCCGCCGCCGCCACCAACTGCGGCATGACCGTGTGACGCAGACGTCGCCCTCCCGCCGACGCCCCCGCGATCTCGATGCACTCGCCCGGCTCGAACCCCAACAGGTCAAGCCACGCCTGGTCGTACCATATGTATGTATGGACTTCGTTGAAGCCCAACCCGCCGCAGAGCAGCTCCAGGCTCCGACGATCCACTTGGACCGCCGGCACCGCCGTGAAGCTTCGCATCGTCACGTTCGGCAGAACGTCCGGAATGTTCCCGTAGCCGACGATCCGACTGATCTCTTCGATGATGTCCGCCTCGATCGCGACGTCACGCGTCGCCCGGTACGAGGGCACGTGGACGAGTAACCGGTCGCCCTCCGAAGGCTCGCACCGAAACCCCAGTGACGTCAGAATGCGCTCGACCCGATCGCGAGGGACCTCCGCGCCGATGAAGCGGTTCGCGAACCCCAGGTCGACCTCCACCGAAGCCGCCGGCTTCGGTGCCGGATAGCAGTCGCTCAACGTCGAGACCACGCGGAACTCCGGCAATTCCGCTACGGCCAGCTTGACGAACCGTCCGATTCCCAGAACCGTGTTCGCCGGATCCAGCGCCTTCTCGAATCGAGCGCTGGCCTCAGTACGATGCCCCATCACCGCGGCTGCTCGGCGAATCGTCGCCGGCTCGAAGTTCGCCGACTCGAGCAACACCGTCTTCGTCTCGGCCGTGACCTCCGTCTCCGCCCCACCCATGATTCCCGCTAGCGCGACGTTCTTCCGGCCTGACTGGATCATCAGCGTGCCCTTGGGCAGCTTCCGCTCCATACCGTCGAGCGTCAGAAACGTCTCGCCCGGCTTCGCGACGGCCACCTCGATCTGAGTGACCCGCTCGCCGTCGAACGCGTGCGTCGGCTGACCCACGTCGAACATGATGTAGTTCGTCAGGTCGACCAGCAGGTCGATCGGGCGCTGCCCGACGTGTGACAGCCTCGCCTGCATCCACAGCGGCGAAGGCTGAACGAGCATACCCGTCATCGTGAGCGCCGAATACCGCGGACACAGCGTTGGGTCGTCGATCACGATGGGAATCGCGTCCCGCTCCTCATTCTCCAGACCGGCCAGCGGAACGATAAGCTCCTCATACGCCCTCAATGGCCTGTCCAACAAAGCAGCCACTTCCCGCGCGATCCCGTAATGCCCCCACAGGTCTGGGCGGTGCGTGACCGATTTGTTGTCGATCTCCAGAACCCAGTCGTTCAGCTCCGTCACATCGAGCACCGAGCCCGGCTCGCTCGACGGCGGCAGAAACACCGCCTCCTGCGTCGTCTGAAGGATCCCCAACGCCTCGCCCGGAAGGATCATCCCCACCGACGCCAGCCCCGCCACCGTCGTCCGCTCGATCTTGCCGATCACGCCAACCGTCGTGCCCTCCGGCGCGTACGCGATGATGTGGCCGGGCCTCAGGTTCAGCGCTGCGGTCACGGTCTCCACCTCGCGCCCGCCGACGTCGAGGACCGCGTGGCTGAGCCTGCGCTTCTCCGGTACGGCCCCAACGCGAACCACCTTCGCCGCGATCACGTCGTTTGCCTGCACCACGACCTGCTTGACGCCTTCAACCTCCGCCGTTGACATCGTCAATCGATCCGCCAGCTCACGCGGACTCAGATCAGCAGGTATCCCAACGAAATCCTTGAGCCAGTTCAGTGAGATAAGCATCGCATGTCTTCTCGGCTACTCAGTAGTTACCTATCTGTCCCTGCGGCGACCATGGCGCGCTGCTGCCCAGGTCCGCTACGTGGTCTTGATCGTCGGACCCGTCAGTCGCTCCGGCGGAATCAGACCGCGCAGGTCACAACTGTTCATCAAACGAATGTCGCCGATGCCGTACTTCATCATCGCCAGTCGCGTCGGCCCCACCCCGAACGCGAAGCCCGTGTACTCGTGCGGATCGATGCCTCCGGCCGTCAGCACGTTCGGATGGATCATCCCGCTGCCAAGCAGTTCCACCCAACCCTCGTACTTGCACGTCGGACAGCCCTTGCCGCCGCAGATCAGACAACTCATGTCGCACTCCAACCCCGGCTCGACGAACGGGAAATACCCCGGGCGGAGCCGGATCTTCACGTCCCGCTTGAACACCTCCCGAAGCATCAGTTGCAGAAAGGCCTTCAGGTTGCCGACCGAAATGTGCCGGTCCACCAGGAAGCCCTCGAACTGATGAAACGTCGTCTCATGCGATGCGTCGACCGTCTCGTTACGGAAACACATCCCCGGCACCACCACTCGAAGCGGCGGACCGTACTTCCGCATCGCCCGAACCTGCATCGCCGACGTGTGCGTCCGCAGCAACAGCCCGTTTGTCAGCCAGAACGTATCCTGCGAGTCCCTGGCCGGGTGCCACGACGGAATGTTCAGACTCTCGAAGTTGTAGAACTCGCTCTCCATCTCCGGCCCGGCCTCGACGACGAAACCCATCCGCTCGAAGACGTCGGTCAACTCCCACAGCACGGCCGTGGTCGGGTGAATACCGCCGCTCGGAGCGACCGGACCGGGCAGCGTCGGGTCGTAGGCGACCGCCTGCTGCCGTTCCGCCTCCGCCGCACGCGCCGTCGAGTCCTGACGCATCGAGGCGAAGATCTCCTTCACCAGCCGCTTGGCGTCGTTGGCCAGTCGGCCGACCTCGGCCCGTTGCTCGGGCGGAAGCTTCCCGACGGACTTCACGATCTCGTTCAAGCTGCCCTTCTTGCCCAGGAATCTCGATTCCGCCTGGCGAAGCGCCTCGATCGACTTGGCCGCCGCAGCGGCCGCCGCCGACTTGGCCTCCTCTTCGATGACCTTCAGCCTCTTGTGCAAATCGTCCATAGCTTGCCTGTCCTATCCGTTGCAGTCCTCTGCCGACGTGCGCGGCCGGTCAGGATACGTCCACCCCGCCGTCCCCGCAACCGCCGCCCCGGACCCAAAGAAAAAGCCGCCTCGGACTCCGCTCTTGGCGTCTCGAGGCGGCTTGGTTTCTTGTGATGCTTCTACCAGGACGGGCCTCAAGACGCGCGATGCGCAAACCGAAACTGCCCGCTAAAGTAGAACTGGCACAGTGGGTTTGCGTAAACCATCGGTCTTGATACGCCCTCAGACAACATCATTCTCACTTGACCCATGTAATCTATCGGTTTGCCGCCCCCGCGTCAACAGGTCATTCACCGACGCAGGCCCCACACATCCGGAGGCGCCACACGCGCCGGCACACGCACGGCCGTCTGACATTTCACCGCTTCACGGAGAAGGTGGAACGACTCCCAGGCAGCAAGCGATAACGCTTCAACCCCAGCGAATGGTCTGGAAGCACGGCATCGAGCGTCACGTCCGATCCATCCGGAACCAGCAACTCGCCCTCACACCCGTCAGGCAACGTCAACTCGACCCTATGCTCGTCGCCCTCCCTCCTGGCCGTCAGACGGATCGCCCCGACCGGAGCCTGTGCCGTCACGTCTAGCTCATTCAGATCGCCAAGCTGGGGTCGGACCTGAATGCGCTTGAACCCCGGGGCGACTGGCCGGATGCCAGCGATGTCCTGGTACAGGACATAAAGCGGCGCCACCGGGCAGTGACTCCACTCATCCGTGCTGTCCGAGTTGGCATGCCAGCATTCCTGCAGCGCGTTATTCTCCTTCACCGAACGCATCGTCGCCCACCGCTGGCGGAAGTCATCGAGGACCACATCAATCCGACTGAGCTTGGCTAGCGCCCACAATCGCCAGCCGGCATTCGCCGGGTACGACAGCCCCATCTCGGGCGGGCAGTCGGCCAGGGCGCGAAGCCCCGCGCCGGTCTGACCCTCGGGACACTGGTCAAATAGAATCGCGGTCGCCAGCGACCGGTCGCTCAGACGGATCTGCTTCTCGGCCTCCAGCCACGGCAGGTTGTCCACGAAGAGCTCGCGCTCAGTGCTCCAGAACCGGCGAACCGCGGACTGAAGGATCTCGTCGCCGATCCCCTCGAATCGACGCGCCCGATCGCCGTCGCCGAACAGCTCGCAGATCGGCGCCAGAGCGTGCCGGAACATCGCCGCCGCGTACAGATTGAACGCGCACTGCTTATGCCGCTGCTGCCGGTACGCGTCGTGGTCGATCCACACGGTCGGGATGCCCAAGCCCTCCACAGGCAGCAGCCCCTCCTTGTCCCGAATCGACAGAAGATAGTCGGCGAATCTCAGCAATCTTGGATAAGGCTCGCGGAGCGGCTCCTGATCGCCCGTCTCCATGCAGTGGTTCCAGCAGTCGAAGTTGAAGCCGATGCCGTGGTCGAGCAGCGGGCCCCAGTACGCCCCGTCAACCTGCTTCTGCGCGATTCGCGCCAGGCGATCGGACGCGGGCCAGCAATCCAGGAAGTACCCGTCCGTCGTCAGCCCCTCGCTGAACGTCCGGAGGTATCGAGCGCTGATCCTCGGCTCGCCAAACGCATACCGGACAGCATGAAGCTGATGCCCGCAGTCGCCGCTGTACTGCTGTCGCTCCCGCCCCATCCCGTCGACCACCGTCTCGATCGCGCTGTTGCGAAGCGTGTTGACGCTCGCCTCGAACAGTCGCTGCAGACGCGGGTCATCGCACCGAATCTTCGGCTCCTTCGGCCAGTCAAACACCCGACGTCGCACGCCGACGTCGCGGATCGTCACCGGCCCCGCCACCCCTCGCACATGAATCTGCATCCACCGCAACGACTCATAGTCGAACGCTTCGAAGGCATTGACGCCGTCGCGGCAGATGAACCGGCTCCACGCATAGAAGTGATTGTCCATCCAAGCGACCTTAGCCGGCTCGTGGGCCTCCTGAACCATCAGCTCGACGACCGTCCCGCCCGGCGCCTCGATCGTGAAGTACGGAAACCCGACGACCTGCTCCGACAGCTCGAACGTGACGACCGTGCCGATCCGCGGGTCTCCACTCGCGCTCAGCCGCCAAACCCCCTGTCCCTGTTCGACAGCCGAGGCATCGCGCTTCGCCTCGAATGCCCCGGGCATGCGGAAGTCGAACCAGTCGTCCGGATCGCGCCGCCACACGATCCGGCCCGAGTCGGCCAGACGAGCCACCGGCACCCTCGACTCGCGGACGAGCGGAATCTGCCTCGCTCGAAGGTCACTCCGCTGACGGTTGGCCGAGTCGATCGTGTCCGTCGTCCAGTGACCTGCGCACGCCGCAGGCTTGTCCGCAGGACAGCCGATCACCGCGGACGAAACCCACTCCTCGTCCGGCCTGTACGCTGGCGTATCCCAACCGACTGGATGCAACCTCGCGTCGAAGACCTCCTGCAACGCCCGGAGGAACCACCGCTTGGCCCGACCCGGCGGGTGCGCACGATCCACACGGCACGACCACGAATCGTCCGAAACGATCTGCTCAGTCTTGCCCCCCTCTTGCTCGATCTTGAGGCTCAACAGCAGCCCCGGTTTGCCCGCCGGCCACGTCCCCTCGCCGATGCCGTAGTAGAGCACCTCCACCCCGATGACGTTTTTGCCCGGCCTCAGGTGCTTCGCCACGTCGAACGGGTCGACGTCGAGGTGACGCGGGTCGCACGGCGCCGGACCCCATTGGACACGCTCACCGTTGACCGTCAGGCGATACCGGCTGTCGGCCGTGATCCATCCCGTCGCCTTCTTGACGGCGGCATCGAGCATCAGCTCCTTCCGAAAGAGCACGAACGTGTTGGGCAACGTCCGTGACGACGGCAGCCAGATCCACTGGGCGGGCGTCAGATTCATGACGTAGGGCCGATACCGCGCGCTGACATCCTCACTCATTCGGATCGCCTCCACTTGGCCGGGTACGAGCGAGCGGCCCGGTCCCGTCTTGCCGGCGCGCCGAGGCGCTACTTCCCCCGCCGCCAAGAGCGCACTGAACACCCCGGCCGCCACATACACGAGCGCGACCGGTAGACTGCTACGGTTCTCTGCCACGATGCCGGCTCCCTCGCAACAAGCCCCCAAAGGCGACAACAACACCTTAGGGAACGAACAAGATGCCATCCCCGCGTCTGATTCATGCCAAGAACGCCCGTTTTCGTCCCGGAAAACATTGGACGTCCCCGCCGGAACCGCAATATTATGCCTCTCGGCGGGCGTAAGACGCAATTCGCGAGCCGTGATTACTGCTCAGCACACAACCTCTGCCACACGATTCGGCGAGCCCCGACCGAATCCAAGGAGTGATCCATGAGTATAATGCCTGGAACTCGTGGCTCGGTCCGACCCGTGGGCGTCGTTCTGATCGGTCTGCTTGCATCCACGCTTGCCAGCTATGGCTGCTCGATGACATCCCCCGACCGGCAAGAGCGCCTGCCCAGGGGCTACGTCTACTACCTCGACGGCGCCGGCGGGGCGGGGCTGCTGGCCAACTGGTCTCGAGGGGTAAGACAGGGACTCATCGACGCGGGCTACTCCGGCGCGGGCGAGGTGTTCGTCTGGCAAACGAGGTTGGGCGTCTGGGCCGATCAGAACGCCTCCGTCTGGTACAAGAAGACGAAAGCCTCGGAGCTGGCACGCAGAATCAAGGGGTATTCGCAGGACTATCCCGAGGCACCCGTGAACGTCATGGGCCTGTCGGCCGGAACCGCCGTGGCCCTCTACGCCGCGGAGGCGCTCCCGAGTGATTATCCAGTCGACAACGTCGTGCTGCTCTCCTCCTCGGTCAGCAACGACTATGATTTGACCAAGGCCCTCCAGCGTATCGACGGCAAGCTCTACGTATTCACGTCCGAGAGGGACGACGTGCTCCAGTTCCTCGTGCCCATCTCCGGCACCGCGGATCGCGCGGGCGGCGAGACCCCCTCGGCCGGCTTGCGGGGCTTTCGACTCCCCCGTGGCGCCTCGGCCGAGACACGTAAGCTCTATGCCGCGAAAGTCGTCCGCATCGCCTGGAGACCCGAGTTCGAACGATATGGGTACGGCGGGGGGCATACCGACGTGGTCAGCTCGAGGTTCGTCCAGGCCTACGTCGCCCCGCTGGTCATGGAGACCACGCGTATGGCAGCGCGACCCACAACCGCCCCGGCCGGAATGGTCAGGAACCCCGATTACGCCCGCTGGGAGAAGTTCGGCGTCGGGACCTGGACCGCGGCCGAGGGATATCAAGTCGTCGGCGGCCAGCGCCGACGTGTCCGTATGACGGCCAAGCTCGTCACCAAGCACCCCGACAAGATCGTCATCCAACGAGACTCCGTCACCCTTGACCAGGGACCGCAGGCTCTGCCCGTCCCGCGGCAGTTCATAGCCGACGCATGGATCCGTCCGGAAGACCATCCTCGAACCGATCCGAAGGCTGTCGTTAAGGAGTCGCCGAACGAACGCTTGACAGTCAAGGGCAAGTCGCTGGACTGCACTGTCCGAGATCTACGCGCCTACGGAGACTACCCGGAGTGGGGACGCGATATCACCGCCAGGATACACTCGAATCCGGAACTGCCCGGCGGGCTCGCCCGGCTCTATCTCAAAGCCTACAAGGGAACCCAGCCCTTCGAGGTCCACGCCCAGGTTGTGGACTATGGAATTACGCCGCAGTAAAGGCGCCAGACGTGCCCTGCATAGCAGCTACAGGAGAGGCGCGACCATGCGAACGACGCCCTCCCAGAGATCACGCAACGCCCCGACGTCGTCCACGCCGATTCGCGAGTCAGTCTCCAGCCGCCTGATCCAGTCCTCGACGGCCCGGATGTCCTGACGACTGTAGGCCAAGCTCATGACCTCGTAGTCCAAGAACAAGCTCCGCATGTCCAGGTTCGCCGAGCCGATCATGGCCACAACGTCGTCCATCAGCACGATCTTGGCGTGGACCATGCCCTTCGTGTAGAGCTGGATCTCGCCCCCCGCGGCCTGGATCTCTCGAAGATACGGGCCTCGCGCATAGTCAGCCATGCGATGATTCGACGTCTCCGGCACGTGAATCCGCAGGTCGATGCCCCGATGCGCCGCAAGTGCCAAGGCCTGGGCGAGGGCGTCGTCCGGGACGAAATACGGCGTGACGATCCAGAGACGCTCCGTCGCCGCGAAGGCGGACGACAGGATCGCGCTGTAGAGCGGATCGCCTGGCACGTCCGGCCCCGAAGGAACGACCTGAACCACGCTCCCATCACCATCGCCGCCAATGGGTCCTGGCAACTCTGCGAGGGGCTCAAGGCGCTCTCGGCCGGCAAACTCCCAGTCGAGCCGGAACACCTCCGAGTAGTAGCCGGCGGCTGGACCCTCCAGCACAAAGGACAGATCACGCCATCGACCCGGCTTCGGCACCGGCCCGATGTACTCGCCGGCGATATTGGTGCCCCCGGCCATCGCTCGGCAACCGTCGGCAAGAACGATCTTTCGATGGTTGCGTAGGTTCGTCCGACCACGCCACGGCCTGTGCAGGACTGGAATGAAGAACTCTACGCGCCCGCCAGCGTCCGTAAGCGGCGCCAGAAACCGACGCGTCGTGTGCAAAGATCCCACGCCGTCCAGCAACAGTCGGACCTCCAAGCCCTGCCCCGCCTTTCTCGCAAGGCGCTGGAGGATGTCCGTGCCCACCTCGTCGGGATGGAGAATGAACATCGCGACGTGGATAGAACGAGATGCACTCTCGATAAGGTCCACCAGGCGGGCGTAGGCGTCCTCGCCGTCCTGACAGAGCGCCAGCCGGTTGCCGGCCGTCGCGCCGGGAATGCCGAAAGTACGAAGGAGACGGTCGATCGATGAGCACTCGGAAACAAGTCGGCCTTCGCCTGCGAGAAGCTCCAGATCGCGCTTGCTCTCGGCGCGACGCTTCATCTTCCGCCCGCCGAGCGCCAGATAGAGCGGAACGCCCACGTACGGCAACAGCACAATCACGAGAAGCCAGGCGATCGTCCCGGACGGGGACCGCTTCTGCCGAAGCATGTGTGCGATGACCAGAACGGCCAGGAGAAATCCGAGAATCAGCGCGACGTGCGTGAGTATCCAGGAAAGCATCCGCTTGTCCGATCGTGGCTGCCCTTGGTCCCAGGTGGTTGGCAACCAACTTCCGGCCTATCGATCGCCCTGATCGACGGCGCCCGGCGGCGTCCCACTGCCCTCGGTCGGCTGGACCTCCTCATCCATGGAAAGGACGTAGACGACCATGGCGAGCAACATCAGGGCCACCCCGATCACCACGATCCATTGCCTCTTGGCCTTCTTATGCATGTCTAATTCTCACCTCGACTGCGGTCGCACTCGCCGAAACGACCTCGCCGGTTCGGTAGAGTGCCACACCAAGATACTCGCGGAAGCCGAGGGCGTCGAGCCGACAATCGCCCCCCCGCCCCAACGAATTCTCTTATCATTGACGGGCCGTCTCACCTGAGGATCGCTATTCGTCGAGGAATCACGGCGTCACCGGCTCGATACGGCAAGCAGATACGTGGCGTTGTGGGGAAGCCAGGGCTCGTTGGTCTCGAACTGGGGGATGGTGTTGGTACGCATGTCAAACAAGGGCTTGTCGGGAGCGGGCTGTCTCCTGGCGATACCATTGCAGACGGCGCCCGGTACGGCCCCCCTGTGATGCCCCGGGATGGTGAAGTACCTGTGATGGTACACGGGCGGGTTGAAGGTCCCCTGGCCTTCCATCATACATAGCGCGAACGGATTCCGTCCCAGCACCCAGTCGAGCTGTTTCGTGGCAAGAGAGAGGAAGTCGTCGTCCTTGACGAACTTCCACGCACAGGTGAGCGCCCATGCCTGCATGAGATACATCGTGTTCTGAGCGACGTGATGTGTGCCCCAGGGCACGGAAAGAAAGAAGACCGGCTCGCCGCCCTGCACCAGCTTGCTGATCTTGAAGGGGTTATCGGCGAGGCGCCGAGAGAAGCTGAGGTAGTCCATGAGGGCCTTGCGGATTCCCAGGTCATCCCCGTGAGCCAGGGCATAGAGCGAGAGGGCGGCCGCCTCGAGCCCGAGGTAGGTGCATCCCATGTTGGGCGTCTTGCCGCCGGGAGCGTGCGCAAAGCCGCCCATGTATCTGCCCGACTGAATCTGTCGATCGAGTAGTCGTTGGGCATGGGTCTTGGCCTCCGCGGCATACCCGGCGGAGGGAAGCGCCTTCTCGAGCTCGAGACACGCGATCAGGGCAAACGGCAGTTCGCCGTTCCTCTCGGCATCGGTAACGGCATGGTAGAAGCGCTTTGCCGCCTGAACGTATCGTTCGTTCTTGGTCAACCTGCCGAGCAGCGCCAGGGCGGCGGCGGCTCCCTGGTTCCTGTGGTTCCCTTCCTTTGGCCGGCCGAGCAATGGCCGGTCGTCCGCCGTGCCGGGCTTGTTGTCTGTTTCGTATTCAGGCGGGGCCCAAAACAGCGCCGTCTTCTTCCGCCCCATGTAGACGTTTCCCCAGAGCCTGCCGGTGGCCTCATCCTGCATCTTCAAGAGCCAATCGGCGCCCCATGCGGCCTCTTTCAGGGCCGAAGGCACTCCCTTCGACCGGGCATGTTCATCCATGATCTTGCCGGCTCGCTCGTGAGCGTAGGCCAGGGCATAGACGCTGAGCGCGGCGAACCCGCAACTGTTGTACTTGTTGTAGTCTCCGGCATCGTGCCAGGCGCCGGTGACGTCCTTATGCGTGCCGTCGGGCAGGCGCGCATCGTCCATGTGACAGGCCTTGTGCCAGCCGGGGACCTCGCAGCCACATCGCTGGTAGTAATAGAACTCCGCGGCGGGTCCGACCGTCTTTCGCCTGAGGATGTCCGCGCCGACCGAAAAAAGATAAGAAGTGCCCGTCAGCCCGGCTGCGCGGGCCTCGACGCGGTACCCGCCTGCCGACGGGAGTCCCGTGACGGTCGCGACGGCGTAGTGCTTCTCCCACACGGGAATCGAGCCGGCGGACGAAAGCTTGCCCCTGCGGACCTCCTTCCCGCTCGCGTCGATGACGCGGAACGTGCCGCCCCCCGTCACGTCTGCCCTCGACTGCACCAGGATCTTCACGGGCATGGAGGGGGCGTAGCCCACCTGATTGCAGAGGACGTCCAACGGCGGAGGGACATCGGTCATGGTTCGGGCGCACGCGTCGTCGACGAAGGCCACACCGGAATGATCGCTTGCACGAATAGCGCACCGGATCCAGTTCGCCCCAGGCGGTACGTCACCCGTCACGGCGAGGCGAGTCCAATCGCGGCTGCCGGAGATCGGTTCGCTGCGGCTCGTCGCGACAATCGATCCGCCCGTTTCCGAGAACCAGTGGATGCGGATGTGCACGGGGCTCGAGTCAATGAGCTTGACGTGGACCTCGAACGATGCGCTCTTCGAGCCCGGAGGCAGGCGGCGGTAGCCGGTCTCGAGTGTGAAGTCCCCCTCGATCTTACCGAGCTTCAGGGCTCGCGAGCCGTCCTTGCCGGCAGAGGGCTCGAAGGAGTACTCGTTCTTCGCGCCTTCCCCACTCGTGAGGTACCACTTCGTGACCTTGCTGGCCTTGCCCATCTCGAACCCGTAATTGTCGATCAGGTTCTCCGACGGCCAGAGGGCGGCCCATCCCGAATTCGCCAGTACCGTCAAGCTCAGAACAGAGGGCAAGAGGCTTCTCATGATCGCGCCGCCTTTGCTTGAATTCCCGTTTCGTCACCCGTGCGGTAACGTATCTGGAGAGTAGGCGACATCCCTGTCAGGAGATAGACGACGCCTGTGTGAACTTGTCGCTGCGGACAGGAAGAAGAGAAATCACCGGTTGCGCGGCCGTCGAAATGTTCCGCTTTCCCCTAAGGGTTCCGCTTTGCCTTCGGCTTCGGCGGATTCGTGACGATGTCGGAGATATCGATGAGGTAGAGCTGACGGCCGTTGCCGCCGTGAGGCGAGTCGACGACGACCATCTTGCCGTCGGGGCTGAAGCGCGGGTGAGTGTCGCAGCGCCACTCGCCACGGTACTCGGGTGGACTGGCGAAATGGCCGAGCCAGAACCGCTCACCGGTCGGCACGTGATACAAGTACGGATGCTGCCTGCGCTGGCGATCGGGGTAGGTGTCGTTGAGGATCCAGTCGGCATCGGGGAGATAGGTGTTGTGGCCGTTTTGGGTCATGACCCCCTTTCCGACGATATCGACCACGTGGGACTTGTCGGTGTAGAGGATGAAGCCGCTACCGAGTTTGGGGTGCCAGCTCCAAGCGAGGATATGGGTGGCGTCGCGCCAGATGAAGTGTGACGTTTGGCCGTGGGGGTCCAAGACGTAGAGATCGCTCCCGTCCAGATTGCAGGTCAGCATGCGGGTGCCGGCGATGCCGCTCTTGCCGGGCGGCTGCCAGCGGTGGAGGAACTCCAACCGCGCGCCGTCGGTATTGATGAGCAGGTGGTTGAACCAGTGCTTCATCTTGGTCAGATCGCCGCGCTCGTAGGGAATCTTGACGACGTCCTCCAGCGAGACGATGAGCTTGCTCCGGCCGGTTTCGAGGTCGATGAGGAAGATCCCGGAATCCCGCGGCGCGAGGTCGTCCCTATGGGGGTCGGTCAGGCCGCGGTAGCCGTAGCCTGGGCGCGTGTCCTGCACGCGGCGGAAGTCCGGCGCGCAGGCGGTCCTACCGTCTGGGCTGACGGTGTAGACGGGATGGGGAATGGTGCGTTTCTTGCGCGTCGTGACGTCGAGGATGTGACACACGAAGCGATCGCCCTGGCGGTCGTTCCACAGCACTTCGCTCTTCGAGCCCGGCCGCCACTGAAGCATGCAGCCCTGCTGCCAGCACCAGGCCCGACTCTCGCCCAGCTCGATCCACTTGTCGTTGTCTTTCAGGTCCACCATGCCGACCTTGATCACGTCATCGGGCCTTGGCGAGCGATGCTCGAAATCGACCTCCATACCGAGGACGTAGCGGCAGGAGGGGTCGAACTCGAGCTTGTCGTAGTAGCCGAACCAGTGGCACTTGGGGCCGCGGGTAATGGCCCGACAGGGCGACAGCGGGCGGTCGTCGTCGAACTCGGTCTCGGGTGGTTCGGTCAAGTCGAGCTCCTTCGTCCAGTTAACGACGGTCTCCTTCTTCGCGGCGGCCGAATGGATCCAGGCGCCGGCGAGCAGTCCGTCGAAACCGCAGTCTGTCTCCGCACCGGGCCGATTCCCCAGCAAGACCGGCGTTTCGCTGTCGAAGATGGCGTCCGGGACGCGGCTTCGGAGGGTGCCGCTGGGCACGCCGTTGATGTACACGGCCATCTGTTTGCCGGGCTCGTAGACACCGACGATGCTGTAGCACGCGCCGACCTTCAGCAAGTGGTCGGAGAAGATCTCGCGCGCCTTCTTGTCATACACGCCGCTCCCGCTAACTGCGAAGAAGACTCTGCGGTCGGGCTGGACGCCCAACTCGTAGGAGCGGCCGTCCTGCCTGCAATGCCACTTTGAGATGAAGGGCGTCTTCGCCTTCGGCACGGCCTCGAGCTGAACCACCACGGCGAGCATCAGAGCCCCCCTGAGCCGGAGGGAATCGCCGCGGCCCTGGCCGAGATCGATCCTCGTCTGCCGGGAGGGGGTACATCGCAGTGCATGGCCGCCGCGAAAGGGCACCAGTTTCGGTGCGTGCTGACCCTTGGGTGCGTTGGCTGGGGACCATGTGTGGGCCGCCACGGGGTCGTCGCCGGGACCGCCTGCGCTCGAAGCCCCGTACGCCGCGGAGAGTATGGAGATACAAGCAACGCCTGCCACCGAGAACGGCAGCGCCGCGATCTTCCGCCTGTCTTGCGCCATTGCGTTTCTCGCTCAGTCGCCTCTTACCTCGTACATGAATCCCCGCACACGCTGGGGCTGACGATCCGCCAGGGAAGTGGAATGCCCCCTCTCCCTCGCATCCGCTATCCAGTGTCTGCGGATACCCACCTAGAAATCGTCCGCCGGTTCATTCGAACTCACAGGGCCTCCGCATGATAGGGGATTGGAAGGATTGTCGTCAGCCTACCGTGCAAGTCAAGCTCGCCGCGGCAGCTCGGGCGTCCTCCATTCCGGCATTCGTCGTCAGGGAAGGATAACGAGCCGGCCGTCCTTTTCTTGGAGTCGGAAGAGCCGGGGTCGCTCGTCCGGCTTCTTGTTCGGCTGATGTAGGGCGAGCATCAGGGCGCCGTCGTGCTTGTGGAAGATCATACCGTGACCACCGTCGTCGGCGTAGAGGGGCTGGCTCTCCTGACGCCACGGGCCTCGGATGGTGCCCGATTCCGATCGGGCGACGCCCGTGGCGTAGCCCCGTTTGCCGCCGCTGGACCACAGCATGAGCAAGGTGCCGTCGGACGTCCGGTGCAGGAAGGGACCATCGGTGACACGACCCCTGGGTTTCACGCCGACCTCGACGACCCAGGGCGCCTCCGACGCGTGGAACAGGAGGATCGGCGAGCCGCTCGCCTTCTTCAAGTCGTCGCGAAGGGGCATGGCGCACATCTCGCCGTCACCGACCTGCAGCCACTCGTGGCAGAACACAATCCACGGCTGGTTCTGTCGATCGATGAAGAGCGTACCGTCGAGACACTCCCAATCCCTCGGGGTAACGGGCCCATCGCTGTACGGACGATACGGGCCGGCGGGCGCGTCAGCTACCAGGATCTGCGTACCGCGGCAGGCCTTGCCGGCCTTGAACGAGGCGAACATGAAGTACTTGCCTTTGTAGGGATGGACTTCAGGGGCCCAGTAGTCGCGATCCGCCCAGAATCCCTTGGGTCGGCAGAAGGCGGGGGTCGGGCCATGGAAGGTCTCGAGGTCCTTGCTCCGGTAGACCATGAACCCGGGTCCGCCGGGCAGATGCCAGCCCGTTCCGAAGAGGTAGTAGACGCCCTCCTCCGGCATGGAGAGGATGAACGGGTCGCGGAGACGGATGTCGCTCAATCTCTGTCCGGTCACTTCGGGCATGCCTCTTGCCGCCTTGTTGGGGCCGGCACTCCGGTCGGCCGGTGCACCAAGCGTGATGGCCGCGGGAATCAGGGCAAGACACACGATCAGCGCGGCATTGCGGTGGAACATGCCGATTTGAACTCCTTCACTTGGGAAGCCTCCACTCGAGAATGCCGCCGGATACGCCGGGCCGCAGCTTCACCTGGATGCGCAGCTCATCCGTGGTCACGGGCTTGAACGTCAGGACGTTGGATTGGTCCTTTGCCAGGCCGTAGGGCGAGGTCGCCTCGACGGGGCGCCATTCCTTGCCGTCGCGCCATAGAAGCCGCCACGAGGCCGGCACGCGGCAACTGCCCTTGCCGGTGTCGTCGAACCAGTAGACTTCGGCCTTCGTGAACGCCCGGGGCTTGTCGAACGTGTAGGCCACCCACTCGTCCGTGCCCTTGCGGTCCCACCAGGTGAATCGCGGGATGGCATGGTCGATCGAGCTCTTCGGCAGGACGTTGTCGTTCAGGGCGGCCACGGTGTCCCTCTCGAAGCAGTGTGACGCCGTCGGCCTGGCGGTAACGGCGATCGTCGCGCCATCCAGACGATCCGGCTTGACGGGCTTCGTCGGCACCCAGACGACCATCCTCCCGGGCTCCCTGTTGTCCCAGGCATAATAGGGGATCGCCGTCACATCGATCGGACCGGTCTTGACCGCCAATGACCCGTCCTCCGCCTCCGCCAGCTCCGTTCGAGCCCCCTTGCCGCGGAGGACGACCACGCCGCCCAGCAAGTCGCTCTCGAATCCGGGCTGCAGTTTCGCGTCCGGAGCGATCGCCACCTGGTCGACCGGACAGGGATTATCGCGGTCTTCCAAGCAGTAGACGACCGGCCCGCGCATCATCGCCATCCGGCCGAGGTTCTCCTTGACGTTCGGATCGGGCTCGATTCGGCGCACCGGCATCGGCAAGTCCAGCTCGATCCTGTCGCCCACCTTCCACGCGCGGCGGATCGTGGCGAATCCGTCCCGAGGCTTGGCGTCGACGGCCTCGCCGTTCACCGTTATCGAGGCGTTTTCGCACCATCCGGGGATCCGGACTCGAATCGCGAACTCCCCGGCCCCCTCGGGCTCGACCGTGATCTGTATCCGGCCGTCCCACGGGTACCGCGTCTTCTGCGTCAGCTTCACCTTGCCGGCGGCAAGCGGCAGCGTCGTGGCGCTCGGCACGTACTGGAGAACGCAGACGCCGTCCCCGCCGGCCAGACAGGCGTAGACGTAGTCGCCGAGCGCCGCCACGAAGCGAACGACGTTCGTCGGGCAACACGCACATCCGTACCACGGCTGCCGGTGGTGGCCGCCCCGGCTCGCCAGCGGATTGACGTAGAAGAACTTCGCGCCGTCCAGAGACACCCCGGAAAGGGCGCCGTTGTAGAGGACGCGCTCGACCAGATCGGCGAACCGACCCTCGCCGTGAAGCAGGGCGAGCCGATGGTTCCAGAACGCCATGCCGATCGACGCGCACGTCTCGCAATAAGCGTCGTAGTTCGGCAGGAAGTACTCCCGAGCGAAGCCCTCCCCGTGGTGCTGCACGCCGACGCCGCCCGTCAGGTACATCTTCTTGCCGACGATGTTCCGCCACAGGCGTTCCATCGCGTCGATGTGGGCCTGGTCGCCGTCCAGCGCCGCCAGGTCCGCCACCGCGCTGTACAGATAGAGCCATCGCACGGCGTGCCCCACGGGCTCGTCCTGGTCGCGGACCGGCTTGTGATCCTGACAGTACTCCCCGAACAGCTTGTGCGTCTCCGCCTGGCCGTGCTCGTAGACGAAGAACCTCGATAGCTTCAGATATCGTTCCTCGCCGGTGGCCCGCCACAGCTTCACGAGCGCCAATTCGATCTCCTCGTGCCCGGGCACGTCATGGCGCTTGTCCGGGCCGAACGTCCGGTCGATGTGGTCGGCGAACTTGCAGGCGACGTTTAGGAACGTCCGCTTGCCCGTTGCGTGGTAGTGCGCGACCGCCGCTTCGAACATGTGCCCCGCGCAGTACAACTCGTGCTTGACGCGAAGGTCCTTCCAGCGCTGGTCGGGCTGCTTGACCGTGAACCACGTGTTCACGTACCCGTCGGGCTGCTGCGCCCGCGCGATCAAGTCGATGACCTTGTCGACTCGGGCCTCCAGCTCCTTGTCCGGATGCGTCGACAGCGAATACGCGGCCCCCTCCAGCACCTTGTAGACGTCCGAGTCGTGGAAGATGTGGCCCTTGAACGGCGTCTTGTCGATGCCGGCCGCCTGGGCGAAGTTCCGGATCCGATTCGTGCTCTCGCACGTGTCCAGGTTGTGTGGAATCGAGGCCCGACGATTGACTTCCTGCCGACCCGCCCAAAACCCGTCCAGAATCGTCACGTCGGAGAACTTCACGGGCAGCAGCTTGCCCTTTGTGCCAGTCTCCGGCGATGCCGTCAGTAACAGACCCAAGGCCGCGGTCAGAATCGCTTGCATCATCGTAATCATCGCTCCTCCGGGTGCCCTTCCCGCATGAATGACCGTCCCCAACCTATCGGTCCTCTGCCGGTCGCGTCAAGCCAATCGGACGAACGTGGCCGCCCCCAGGCGTCGGACCCTATGGCCAACATGCCCGTAGCATCGTAGAGTACTACTGTGGATACTCTCTGCGGATCGCCCTGACGTCGCGGACATCAGGGCTTGATCGAGGACCGCCTGAGCGCCGAGGACCGCGACACCTGTGTGCGTCTGGCGGGCCGTACACACATGACTGGCCGTCAATGATCCTCCTCGCAAAGAAGGGAGCGCCCCATGAAGACGCGCATAACCGCTCGCATCATTCCATTCACGCTCGCTGTCGGGATCGCGGCATCGCACTCCGCGGACGCATGGGCCGCCCGCGGCGCGAAACCTACCGCCGACAAGTCGGTCCCCAAGAAGAAGAGCGTCGCCGCCACGAAGCAGTACAAGCGCGTCCACCAGGCCGCCCTCGACCTGATCACCGCCGGTAAGACGGAACAGGCCGTCGCCTATCTGAAGGAGCTCACGAGAACGAATCCCAAGGACCCCGAAACGCAATTCATGCTGGCCTTCGCGCTCGTGCGGCAAGGCAAGAAGGATGAGGCAATCGCCGCAATGCGCAGCGCGCTCTCGCTAGGCCTGCCGCCCGGACGCATCATCGCCGGGCCACGCAACCTGCTCGGCCCGCTCGGCGAACCCGCCGTCTTGCGGGATCTGCTCGGCGGCCGCCCTGGCTGGACCGAGACGCTTGACGGATCCGCCGACACCGACGCTGCCTGGCAACCCATCCACGGCCCCATGGTGGGCAACGTCACCGAGCAAAGCGCCGCCATCTGGATTCGCGCCGCTCGAGCCGGGATCTATCGTGCCGTCGCCTGGGAGATCGCCCGTCCCGGCGACAAGCCAGGCCGTCTCGCCGCCGAGGCCAAGGCCCAGGCCACACCCGACACGGATTACACCGCGGTCATCCCCCTTACCGGTTTGGCGGCGGATCGCTACTACGCCTACTCCGTGGGACCTGATGGCTCCCGGGCCGTTCCGATGAGCAGCTCCCGATACTTCCGAACCGCCCCCGCGCCGGGCGCCAAGGCCAAGTTCGCCCTGGCGTTCGGCGGCGGTGCCGGCTTCGTCCCCGAAAACGAACGCATGTGGAACACCATCGACGCCCACAAGCCGGATCTGCTCCTCCTCCTCGGAGACAACGTCTACATCGACCACCCCGAAAGCCCCGACATGCAGCGCTACTGCTACTACCGACGCCAGTCCCGGCCCGAGTTCCGGGCCCTCGTCGCGCACACCCCCGTCTACTCCATCTGGGACGACCACGACTTCGGCACCAACGATTGCTGGGGCGGCCCCGAAATCGACTCCCCCACCTGGAAACGCTCCGTCTGGAACGTCTTCCATCAGAACTGGGTCAACCCGGGCTACGCCGGCGGCAAAGACCAGCTCGGGTGCTGGTACGCCTTCACGTGGGATAACGTCGAGTTCTTCATGCTCGATTGCCGCTACTACCGAACGAACCCGAAAGCCAAGAGCACCTCAATGCTCGGGCCGGTTCAGAAGGAGTGGTTCAAGGGCAAGCTCCGCGCATCGAAGGCCACATTCAAGGTCATCTGCTCGTCCGTGCCCTTCGACTACCGCACAAAGGGCGACAGCCTCGACACCTGGAACGGCTACCGAGCCGAAAGAGACGAGATCTTCGGGCTCATCGACAACCACAACATCGGCGGCGTGATCCTCATGTCGGCCGACAGGCACCGTTCCGATCTGTGGAAGATTGACCGGCAGCATGGCTATCCCCTCTACGAGCTCAGCAGCTCGCGACTGACCAATCAGCACGTCCACCAAACCATGCCCGCCGCTGAGTTTTCCTACAACAGGAAGCAGTCCTTCGGCCTCGTCGAGTTCGACACCACCGCCGCCGACCCGACCGTCACCTACAGGATCGTGACCATCGATGGCCAGACCCCTCACACGTTCACCGTCAAACGCAGTCAGCTCTCTCACAAGAGCCAGTAGGGGCAGGAGGATTGCCGAAGCACCCAAGCATCTCGCGACCATATCGAGCGGGCGATCAGGCAAAGGGGAAACCGCAGGCGTACTACGGCGGCCTGATCAAATGGCGGGCAACTGCTCCGCTCCGCAGCCTCGTGGCCTACTCATCGAGCGACCCTCAAGGCCGCGCGAAATCGGGGCGACTGGATTCGAACCAGCGACCTCGTGGTCCCAAACCACGCGCTCTAACCAGGCTGAGCTACGCCCCGTTGCGACGAACCATTCAGGACCACCACCTGCGGCCCCATATGATTGCCGTAGGCCGCGGAGCGAGGCGTCCCGCGACCGACCTCATTACACATCAGCGCCGCACGTTCGTCAATCGAACGTGGCCGCCTCGCCGCCGATTCCACCCGCCGATCCGTCACGTGCCGAGTTGCGTCAAGTCACCCGGGGTGTTCAGGTTCAGCAGTTGTTCCGCCTCCTCCGGCGACACCTCCAGGTGATGAACCTGAACCCGCTCGAAGATCCGCCAGATCGCCAGCTCTCCTGCCGCGATGGCACCATCGAGCAGCGGCAGGCATCTCGCCCCGTAGACGCCGATCAGTGGCTCCGGCCAGCCCCTCTTCGGATTG
>JAFGLZ010000215.1 GCA_016927755.1 Phycisphaerae bacterium | reverse complement strand
GCTCACGTAGTCCAGACCCGGATTGTCGTTCAGGTTGATGAAAAACTCCGAGGTCGCCGAGTCCGGAACCGCCGTGCGTGCGTACGCCACCGTGCCCCGGACGTTCTTCAGCCCGTTGTCGGACTCGATCGGAATCGGGTCATATCGCATCGTCGGAGAGAAATCGGGATACCACCCGCCCCCCTGGATGATCGCCATGTCGTTCGGGTCCGCCGCGGGCGGAATCACACGGTGAATGATCAAACCGACGTAGAAACCCTCGTCCACGTACCGCAGAAAGTTGGCCACGCCCAACGGCGCCTCCTCCGACCGCAAGAGCATCGCGAACTCGCCCATCGTCGTGCTGAAGCGGACGATCGGTATGTCCACCGTCACCGTCACCGTGTCCGTGCTCGTCCCCTTCACCGCGTCGACCACCCGCAGCAGGAACGTTAGCTTCGTGTCCTCCGCCACCGACGGCGCCGTGAACGTCGGCGCCGCGACGTTGGCGTCGGACAACACCACGTTCGGCCCATCCGTCTGCGTCCATTCGAACGTCGCGTCCCCAGAGCCCCCGATCACCGACCCGCTCAGCGTTGCCGTCAGCCCGGGGCTCGTCGTGACGTCATCCCCCGCGTCGGCACTGAACGTCGCCGCCACCTGGACGCTCATCGTCTGGCTCTGCGTCTGTCCCGCCTCGTCCGTCACCGTCAACATGAACGCTAGCGTCGTCGCCGTCTGAAGCTTCGGTGCCGTGAACGACGCCACGGCCGAGCTCGCGTCCGAGAGCGACACGGTATTCCCCGACGTCTGCTGCCATCGATAAGACAGCGTCCCGACCCCGCCCCGAGCCGACCCGGCCAGCGTCACCTTCTCGCCCCCCTCCGCCGTCTCATCATCCAACGCGTCGACGACCAGCGACGGGTAGCTCTCCTTCGACAAGACCGTCACCGAAACCGACGCCGAGTCCCGAGACCCCTTATCGTCCGAAACCGTGAGCTGAAACGTCAGTACCGCGCTGGCCAGCACCGCCGGCGCATGGAAATACGCATTCGCCGTCCCCGCGTTCACGAGGATGACCGACGGGCCCGCCAGTTGACGCCACTGATACACCAGGGAATCGCCGTCGGGATCCGCGCTCCCCGACCCGTCCAGCACCACCTTGGCCCCGTCCAATACCGTCTTGGCCTCACCGGCATCGGCCACCGGGCCTCGGTTGTCAGTCGATCCGGACGATCCGGGAAGACACCCGCAAACGACGACCAGGCAGCTCAAACACGACAGCACCGCCCCAGCGCGGAATGACATGATCTCTCGTCTCCTCCCTCACGCCCAGCCAGGGATTGCGCCGCAACGTAGTCCGACCCCAACCCCGGCCCCTATTCTATTCTGAAGCCCTCCCACGTCCAAAGGTCCACCAACCGGCAGAAACCCCAATCCGCCACTGCCCCCCCGATCTCCTTATCCAAATAGCCGCCGCCACAAAAAAGGTGTCAGGAACCTTTTTGGAGGCTCCGAAAGAGTGTAAAACCTTTTTCAGCAATCCCTTGTAGAGGAATGAGACGCGATGAATCATGTCGTGTTGCCCAATACGGCGCAGTCGCAACCTAATCCCCAGCTCCACCCCGAGAAGTGCGGCATTGCGGTGCATCCCGCGGCATCCGGCTCCGCCCTCCCCCTCAGAACGGGATGTATCGGGACATTCCGGGACATCGCCCATCCTCGCCCACCAGACGCCAAACCTACGTCCTCTCTCGCCCTCTGCACGTCACCCGTCACCTCTCGCCCCCCCCGGCGCTCCCTCCGAACCCTCGGAAAGCGGCGCATTCCCGCGCATTCCCGCGCATTCCGAGACATTTCGAGACATTTCGGGACATCGCCCATCCTCGGGATACAGCCACACCCGCACCCAATTGAAGCTACTTCGTCATATGAGATATTGCATCGTAAGAGTAGTATCTAACGGAGTGTTGGCATGTTACCTGCCCGTCTACCGGATCTCGATGCGAGGCCCAGGACCCACGTGGAGCGAAGCCTGTCGGATCCGCGACCCCGCGCCCCAGCTTGCACACGTCGGAAAAGGCCTCGTACTTGCCCGTTGTACGTGATCTCCCAGCCTTCCGCCCCGAACAACGCCAACGCCGCCGACAGCAGGCCCAGGCCTCCGACGATCAGAACGAGCAGCGGAATTCTCATTCTGGACCCTCGCACCGTTTGATGCTCTCATGGTACCGGCAAGCCCGTTCATGCGACACCGTCCGAGCAGCGCGTCGTGAAGTGTGCAAGAAGATGTGAGCGCACAAATGCAGCCAGCAGATACCGCAAAACCCCGTCGACCGCACTACGCATGGATCGTCCTCATCGTCGGTACCCTCGTCGTCTTCGGCTCGCTCGGCCTGGCACGATTCGGCTACACGATGCTCCTGCCCCCAATGCAGCAAGCCCTCACCCTCGACAACACCCAGGCCGGCGCCCTGGCCACCGTGAACCTCATAGGCTACCTCGCCCTCGCCCTCATCGGTGGCGCCCTCGCCTCCCACTACGGCCCCAGAGCCGTCATCACAGCCGGACTCGCCGTCGCCGCCGTCGGCATGATCCTCACAGGCCTGGCCGACACCTTCGCCTCCGCCATGGCCTGGCGCGGACTCACCGGAATCGGCAGCGGAGCGAGCAACGTCCCCGTCATGGGACTCCTGGCCGCATGGTTCGCCAAACGCCGACGAGGACTCGCCGCCGGTATCGGCGTCACCGGCTCCTCCCTCGCACTCATCCTGCTCGGCCCCCTCGTGCCCCGCATCCTCACCGCCTACGGCCACAACGGCTGGCGCGTCTGTTGGTTCATCTTCGCCGCCGCAACGCTCGCCCTCGCAGCCCTGGCCCTCGCCGCCCTCCGCAATCGCCCCTCGGACGTCGGACTCCGTCCACTCGGATCTTCCGACTTCGACCAACCCCCCGCCGCCGCCTCGACCGGCCTGCACTGGGGCAGCGTCTATCGCTCCAGAATCGTCTGGCACGTCGGAATGATCTACGTCGCCTTCGGATCCTCATACATCATCTACATCACCTTCTTCACCAAGTACCTCATCGCCGAAGGCGGATACACCCAGGCCGCCGCCGGTAGGCTCTTCATGATCATGGGCTGGCTTAGCCTGCTCTGCGGATTGGTCTGGGGATGGGTCTCCGACGTCATCGGCCGCAAGGGCGCATTAATCATCGTCTACCTCATCCAAGCCGCCTCGTTCGGCCTCTTCGCGCTCTGGCCCGCGCCGACCGGCTTCGCCCTCTCCGCCGTCCTCTTCGGACTAACGGCCTGGAGCATCCCCGCCATCATGGCCGCCATGTGCGGCGACCTCCTCGGATCGAGACTCGCACCCGCCGGCCTCGGATTCATCACCCTCTTCTTCGGCATCGGCCAGGCCGCCGGTCCCAGCGCCGCAGGCGCCGTCGCCGACGCCGCCGGCTCCCTCGCCCCCGCACTCCTGCTCGCCGCCGGCGTCGCCGTCCTCGGAGCCGTCGGCTCCCTCCTGCTCCCACATGCCCCAAAGGGCTAGGCTAGACCCGACAGGAAGTACCCGATCGCGTACGCCGCCACCGCCGCCAGACCCCCGACCAGCAACATCTCCGCGCCCGAACGAAACCAGTTGCGCTGGGTGATACGGACCTTCAACGCGCCAAGCGTAAAGAGCGTCAGCCCCGTCAACACGCTCGCCGTGACGAACGCGTACGGACGCACCGGGGCGAAGACCAACGAAAAGACGTGCGCCACCAGCGGCACGAATCCGAAAACCCCGAACGATAGGAACGTCGCGACCGCGTTCTTCAGCGGAGACTCGTCCGATTCTATGATGCCCAGCTCCTCGACCATCATGATGTCGATCCACGCCTCCTTCTTGCGCGCGATGATCTCAACGATCGTCGTCGCGTCCTCCTTGCTCAGCCCCTTCTCCATGTATAGCTCGACGAGCTCGTGCTTCTCGCCCTCCGGATAGTTCTCGACCTCCCACGCCTCCCGCTCCCGCTCCGCCCGGTTGTACTCGTTCTCCGCCTTCGTGCTCAGGTAGTCCCCGATCGCCATCGACAGCCCGTCGGCAAACAGATTCGCGAACCCGAGAATGAGCACGATCCCCGCTGACAGCGACGCCCCCGCAACACCCGCCACCACGGCGAATGTCGTGATGATCCCGTCCAACCCGCCGTAGATCACGCTCTTGACGTACTTGCCCTGCTCGGACGTGTGCCGCTCCTCGGCGAAAACCTGGTGCGCCTGCCTCGAGGCCTCCGCGGACTTCGCCTTATACGCCGCCTTGGCCTGCTTGAGATCGCGTGATGGCATGAATGCTTCCCTCTGGATTGCTCACTTCGCTGACGAGCCCTGTACGTGTGCCTCGCGCCGTTGAACCGCTGTAACTCGCCTACCTGACCCTCACCGCCACGAGCCTCCCATCCGACGTCGCGGCCACCGCCGCCACGCCCAGCACCGCCAGATCAACCACCTCCGCCCCCAGCCGCGACGACGCCACAATCGTCCCGCTCGGATCGATCGTCACGACCACACCACCCGACGTCCCCGCCAGGAGCAGCGATCCCTTCCCGTCCGCGACCGCAGCCATCGCCGAGATCGGCCGACCCAGGTCCACACGCCAGCGACGCTTCCCATCCGCCCCGAAACAGTACACGTTGTGGTTCAGCGAACCGGCCAAGACCTCGTCCCTGCCGTCGCCGTCCAAGTCCGCCGCCGCCACCCGCCGAACCTCGTCGCCCGTGTCGTACTTCATCCGAAGCTTGCCGTCAAAGGACAGATAGTGAACGTATCCCCCGCCGCCCCCGCAAACGACCCCGCGCCGCTTGTCCCCGTCGAACGACCCCGTCGCAAGGTCGTAGCAGATCGGCCCAAAGTTGTACCCCCACCGCTTCGTCCCGTCCGGATTCAGCACGCTCATGTAGTAGTAATGCGTGCCGCACATCACCTCCGCCTTGCCGTCCCCGTCCAGATCCGCCACCGCGCCCGACCGCGACGGGTGAACGCTCTCGTAGTTCCATAGCTCCGTGCCGTCCGCCTTGAACGCATAGAACCGCCAGTTCTCGCCCCCCGCGACCACCTCACGCCGCCCGTCCCCATCCAAGTCCCCCATCCGAACCACGTTGACGTACGGCGGCCGACGATAGTACGTCAGCGCCCGACGCCAACGCTCCTTGCCCGACGCATCAAGCACCCTGACGTGATGGTCCTGTCCGCCCACGACGATCTCGTCGACACCGTCCCCGTCCAGGTCGTCCGCCGTCACGTCGTTGATCTGAGCGCCAAGCTCGACCGACCAGCGCACGCGCCCCTCCGCGCTGACGGCAAACAACCGCCCCTCCCGCGTGGCCGCCAGCACGACGAGCGGACCCCCTCGCCCGTCCAAGCAAGCGGTCGCAAGCCGCGTGATCCGATAGCGGCTCTCGCCCTTCACACCAGCCTTCGCCTTGGTCTCCGAACTTGTCCCGCGACTCGTCGGCCCCGCCAACCGAGACGAAAGCGTCTCCTCCCACAGGCGAACGTGCTCCGCCGCCTTTCCCTCCGCCTTCAGGTTCGGCGTCGCCGCCCGCGTTGGCATCCCAGCCAAAACGCCCTCCGTCGCCGCATCCTCGATATCCACCGATCGGGCCTCCCCGCCCTCGAGAAGGACACGGTCACCCGCCTTGGCATGCCTCGCATGAAGCAGCGACGTGCCCCCCGCCTCGGCCACCACCACCTCCGCATCGGTCGCAAGCACACCCCGCGCCGTCGGCACTCCGAATCCGGACAACCCGACCACCAACGCCCCGTCCCCCGCCTTCACGACAACCCCGTCCCCCTCCGCCGCATGGCGAATCGACCACGGCTGCCCGCCTCCCTTCGCGCTGCCGTGCAACGCCGAAGCGAACAGGTAAGACTTGCCCTTCTCCAACCGAACCGTCGCAATCGCGCTGAGCGACCGGACCACCGGCTCGGCGTACGGATATCCCTTCCAGTTCTTCCCGAGCTCCGCGTCCTCGTACAACCGAAGCTCCGGACCCGGCGCAACCTGGACCCACAACCCCGGACCCTTCTGCTCGAGCAGCAAACCCTCGTCCCGAAGGCTCGCCTTCCCGATCCCGTGCCAGAGCACACGGAACTGGTACTCGTCCGTCTCGATAGCCGTCAGCTTGTCCAGCACCACGAAGCCCTCGCGCTCCTTCAGCCAGACGATCGTCCGCTCCCAGTCCACCCCCGCGTAGCGACCCATCCGCGACCGACTGAACCCGCACCGCGCCGTCTGGCCCGCGCTCAACAGCTCCGCATACGCCGGAATCGCCGCCGACTCGCCGTCCTTGAAGACCATCATCGAGTTGTGATACTTCACCGCCGACTTGTAGTAGTCATTGTCGGCCAGCCAAATCCGCCCGTACAGCGTCATCCTCGGCACGCTGTTCCCGTCGAAGTGCTTGTGCCCCCCGTTGCTCAGACCGTCCAACAGCAGATATGCGGCGTTCGGGTCCATGCGATCACGGAACGACACCTTGTCGAAGCACTTCGCAAGTCCCGGCCGATCCCTCCAACCGTGCGAGCGATAGTACCCCGCATCGAGCGGCCAAACCCTCACGCCGTTGTAGGTGGACGGCGGCTCGCCCTCCGCCCCCGCTCGCTGAAAGCCCGACAGCGCGATCGACTCCTTGATCCGATGTTTGAGATTCCCCGCCCACCGCGCCGCCGGATCCCCCGTCACCTTCGCGAACGTGTCCAGGCAGATCGTCTCCGTGTCCCAGCACTGCCACGAGCCCGTGTCCCCGTACGGCACCTGATAGCCCAGGTTGTCCATCGTCCCGATGCAGTAGTCGATGATCCGCCGCGCGTTCCCGTTCTCGTACAGCGTGAAGTCCGGCCGAGCCACCGTGTATCGAATGAGGTGCCCGTTCGTCAGCCACTGGTACCCGTTACAGTCCTCCCACGGCTTGCTATACCCGGCCTGACGCCTGAAGATCGCGTCGGCAATCCCCAACCACAGCTCGCCCTCCGCCACGCGCCACCCCTCCGTGAAGTAAAGACCCGCTAGCAGCGTCCCCAGTGCGGGGAACGTCTGGTGATTGTGCGGAACGTGACTGCTCTCCACCGCCCCGGCGCAGCTCGGAACCACTGCCTCCCGCAGCCATCGCCCCATCGTCTTGGTCGTCGCCAACCGCTCCTCGTCCGTCAGCGACGGGTCGTACTCGATGTTCCGCCAGCCCGCCACCACCATGCACGACGGAAAGTCGCTGTCGAACCCCCAAGGCCCCCCGAACTTCCGCGGGTCCGCGACCGCGCTCTTGCCGTACATCTCCCAGAGCTTCACGAAGACCTTCGCCTCCACCCCGTGACCGGTCAGCAAATACCGCGTCGCCACCGACGACAGAACCCCCGCGATCGACGTATGCCGGCCGCGATCCAGCGCCGACCGCCCCTCGGCAAGGCCCTTCTCCAACCGGTCCCCCGCCGGCGCGTCGCCGGCCCAACCATACTTGCCCAGGAACTCCGCCCCGTACTTCCGCTCGAAGACCCGTGGAAGCGACAGGCTCCGCCCCGAAGCCTGCTTCTGCATGACCTCCCCCAACACCGCGACGCCCTTGCCCAAACCCTCCGAGTCCGACGCCCCGACCACCACCGCGCCAACGCCCTTGCCGAACGGATCGAACACCGTATGGACCAGCCATCCGCCCTTGCCCGGGCACACCGCGTCCACCGGTGTCATATAGCGCGCGTACAACAGCAGCATCGCCGGGTTCGTCTCGACGTTGCCCACGAGAATCGCCGTCGTCTCCGGCTGCCGATCCCTCTCCGTCCCCACCCGCGCCGGAATCGCAACCCCCGTCTTCTCGCGAATCATCGCAACGACCGCCCCCGCCGCCGCGCGACCCTCCGCCGAATCCGGATGCAGCACCACCGCCGCCGCCTTGCCCTCGACCACGACGCGCGTCTCGCGCGCCAGCCTCTTCGGTTCCGTCAGCTCCTGGATCCCCGGCCTCCGCGCCGCAAGACGCACGTCATCCACCGCCGCGAGAACGTCGACGTCGCTGTCCCGCGTCCCGATGATGAACTCGATCCGGTCCACCTTGTCGGCCACGCGATCCTCCACGACGCCGGCCTCCCACGCCAGCCCGTCCAGACAAAGCCCCTGCTGCAACGTGAACCGCCGCCACGCGCCTTTGAGCGGCCCGCCCCAAGACACGAAGCTCCACGCCGGCTTGCTCTGTCCCTGGTTGTAGAACCGAACGTAGAACGCCCTCGTCGCATCCGCCGTCGGCGTCCGAGCGTCGAACGCCACCGCGCGATCCCGAAGATCCACCGCCCCCTCGAGCCTCACCATGATCCCGAAATACTTGCTCCCCTCACCAACCGGCGCCCGCCCCCCAAACAAGACCGCCCCGTCCCCGTCCGTCGTCTCGCCCTCCCCCCGAACCACCTCCAACCGCCTCTGAGGCGCCGTCAAGTACGTCTGCCCGATCCCGTCCAACCCCCCAAGCCCATGTAACCTCGCGGCATCTTCCCCCGCCCCGGCAATCGGCGGCTCAATCAGCAACACTGCCAGAAGAACGCACGGCAAAACGGCGCAACCACGGGCGGGGTTCTGACGGTTAGAAAGCATGTTCCCTCCAGTCATTCAGCAAAACGGGACCTCGCGAAGATGACGGCAACCGCGCGGCGATGTCAAGCGTGAGCCAACGTGACCACCCCAATGACCGTGCGTGAATCCGCGTCTCGGTGGCACGGACGTCTCGCCCGCGCTCGTTACGGGCAAGATGCTCATGCTACGTCTATGGCGAATGCCCGGCGCCCAATCTCGCACCGTCATCTGGCCCGCAATCCCCGAGAATATCGGACTAACCCCGCCCAACCAGGCCGCAAATCCTCCGTCTGATAAGTAAGGCCGACCGCCTACGACTCCGATATCCTGCGGGGAGGACGTGTCGACTTGAGCCGACGGAACGAACCCATCCGAATCCTGCACGTCGTGCCCGACCTCGCCGAGGGCGGCCTCCAACAGGGCGTCGTGCGGCTGATCAACTCGTTGCCCACCGACGAGTTCCAGCACGAGGTCTGCTGCCTCCACGCCTCGGGATCCACCGGCGACCAACTCGCCCCCTCACTCCCCGTCCACGAGCTCCACGCCGGCTGGCACGATCCGAGAACCGCCATCCGCCTGACGCGAACCATCCGCCGCTTCCAACCTGACATTGTCCACGCCCGCAACTGGAGCACCTGGCCCGACGCCGTCCTGGCGGGAATCCTCGCCCGGCAGGCACGCCTGATCTTCAGCCAGCACGGCTGGGATTTCGACGCTCCCGCAAGCCGCGCCAGGGCCTGGGTCTGCCGGCGACTGGCACGACGAACCGACGCCGTTTGCAGCGTCTCCGCACACGCCGCCGACCTCTTCGCCGCAGAGACCGGCCTGGATCCCCGACGGTTCCAGATCCTCCCGAACGGCGTCGATACCAATCGGTTCGCCCCCCGTCCCGACTCGGCGGACCTCCGACGCCAACTCGGCATCGACTCAAACGCCTTCGTCATTGGCTCGGTCGGCCGCCTTGAGCCCATCAAAGACTACGGCCTGCTCCTACGAGCCGTTGCCGCGCTCGTCGCCAAGCAAGGCACGCAGTGTCAACTCCTGCTCGTCGGCGAGGGCAGCCAGCGCCAGAACCTCGGCCTGCTCGCCCGAAACCTCGGCATCGATCACCTCGTCCGCTTCGTCGGCTGGCGAGACGACGTCGAGCGCATCCTTGCCACAATGGACGTCTTCGCGCTGACGAGCCGTCGCGAGGGAATGAACAACGCCGTCCTCGAAGCCATGGCCTCCGCGATACCAATCGTGGCCACCGCCGTCGGCGGCAATCCGGAAGTCATCCAGGACGGCCTCCAGGGCCTCCTCATCCCGCCAGGCGACCGCGACGCACTCGTTGCCGCACTGGCCCGTCTGGCCCACGATCAACCGCGTCGCCGATGGCTCGGCGCCCAAGCCCGACTCCATGTCGTCCGGTCGTTCTCCTTCGAGCGAACCCTCCGCCGATACGCCGATCTGTATCGCAGAATGGCCGCAAGGCCCTTCAGCCAAGCGGCAATGACGATGACCGCTCCCGAGTTCACCCCAGAAATGGCCGTCGCGCCCTGCCCGGCGACAGCCCGCTCCCCTCAATAGCCTTTCACGCCGACCCAAAACACGGGAGAACCCGCGTTCGAAACGACACCGCTTGAAATGACAAGCCAAGTGGATATGGTTGACGATATTGGCAGCCGATCGTTCTGCTGACGCAAAGCCTATCGATACATCCGCGGGAGACCCGTCTCATGCCGGACCCCTCGCCGGGACCTCCAGTCCGCAACGTCAGCATGGCCCTGTGCGCCTGCACGCTGGCTGCTCTCAGCATTCCGCTGATAAACAAGGTCTTCAGAACGGGCCAAGCCTTCGGCCGACCCGCAGAGCTCACGTGGCCGGCGGCCGCCAACACCTACATCGCCCGCCGAGTTCAACATGGAGGAGTGTTGTACGGCGACTGGCGCGAGCGCCCCCACGTCCCCACGTGGTACGGCCCCGCCCTCTATCTGCCCGTTGCGTACATCGGACGATGGATCAACGCGGACGAACTCGCACTTAACACGATCGCGCGATCGATCTCGTTGATCGCGACCCTCGGAACCGCCGGCCTGATCGTCTGGTTGGTGACCCGCGACGGACAGATTCACCCTGCCTTCGCCGCCATGGCCGGACTGCTCTTCCTGGCTTCGGATTGCCACCAGACGAGTCTCGACGTCTTCTTCAGATCCGACTCCCCGGGCACCTTCTTCACCGTCCTGGGACTATGCCTGGCTGAGAGGTCGGAGCGCCGCTGGTCTATCCCCGGCTCCCTGCTCTGCTTCGCCATCGCGTTCCTCTACAAACAGTCCTTCGTCGCGTGCCCGGTCGCCGTCGTGATCTGGCTGTGGCATCGTGGCCGGACGCGCCAAGCGGTTGCCTATGCGATCGTCGGCCTTGTCGGCGTCGCCGGCTACGTCGCCCTCTCCGAAGTCTTCACCCACGGGCGATACTCCCTCAACGCCGTTCAAGCGCTCAAGGGTAACACCACGCTCTCCAACATCCCCGACATGCTATCCAGGTTCATCGTGCCCACCGTCTTCTCCTTCGCCGTCGCTTTCTACGTGCTTCTGTCCGACTGGGCACGCTCCAAATGGCATCTCATGACCATCGCCCTCGTCATCTCCCTCGCCGCGGCCGCCGCCCTCACCGTACGCGACGGCTCCTACAAGTACTACTACGGAGTCCCGTTTGCCGTCAGTTGTGTGCTCTGCGGACGCCAACTCGCCCAATGGTGGCTCCACCGCCAAACCGACCCGACCGCCGCGGGAATCCTGACGATGGCCATGGCCTTCTCCACCGTGTACTACGTTCCGCAGGCTGCGGCCCATCTGAGTCTGCTTCCCGAGAACTACCGCCTGTACTCCAATCGCTACGCGGAACACCAGAAGGAACGGCAGTTCCTCCGCCAACTGGCCGACTACCTGAACGCCCTCGATGGGCCGGTCCTCTGTCAGTACAACGACCTCTGCCTCTACTGCCCCCGCTCGGTCCTGATCGACACGCTCACCTTCACGAGCATGGCCGATGTCGGAGCCTTCGACGACCGCCGGCTCGTCAAGGAGATCAGACAAGGGCGCATCGCCGCCATCGTTCTCAACGCCGGCGGCGCCAGAACCTACCAGTCGACCGATACGTTCAGCCGGCGATGGCGACAGGCAATGGCCGGAGCGTACTACCCCGCCAAGGATTTCGGCGGGGCGAGAATCTACCTGCCGGTTCGATCCACAACGACGAAACCCGCTCCCCCGAACAAGCCACCGCCCCCTTGATTCGCCGCCCGAGGCGCCTCAGCGCCACAGCGCCTCCTCGGGATCGATCTCCTGCGCCTGCAGCGGCGGTTCGGCCGACCGCGACGGAATCTCGAACGCCAACGACGGCTTCGTCTCCGAAAAGCGACGCCGCAGCTCGATCCGACCCCAGTCATACGGCGGAATCATCACGTGCCAGAACACGTGCATCTCCCACTCCTCCGAGAAGTACAGGTAGTGCGTCACGACCAGGATGTGCGGCGTGACGATCGTCCCGGTCCAAGTCGTCTGCTCCGTGATCCCGAGTTCGGGCCGGTTCTGCGCCAACCAGGGGATGAACAGATCGCGCACCTCGACCGCAAGGGGCCCCACCAGATCCTCTTCCTCCGAGGTGACGGTGATCGGAGCCGTCAGCGACTTCTCCGTCCCCAATCGCCGACCCACGATCGTTACCGTGACCGTCCGCGGCTCGTTCGCGCCCTCGTTCGGATCGGCGTTCGGGTCCTTCTGAGGGATCACCGTGACCTCGGCCACCTCGCCAGGCACGATGCTGCCGTTCTCCACAAGGACTTCCGCCTGCGGGGCCGTCGCCGTGATCTGAACCTGCCCCGTCAAACCTTGACCCTGCTCGTTCTCAACCGTCACCAGCAGGACGCATCGCTGCAGCGGAATCGTGTCGCCCATCTCCTGCGGAAACACCTGTAGCGAAAAAGGAACCGAGCCGAACCAGTCAAGAATGCAGTCGCAACCGGACAGACACACGACCAGAAAGGGAACCGGCACCCACCTCCGTACCGCTGAGCTCGCACACATGGTCTCGATCTCCTCACCAACCTTGATGATGCGCGGACGGTTTCCGCGACCGCCTACCATGGGGGGTACGCTCGTCCGCTTGACTCGTCTGTTCGCGCGTGAAACGTTCGCCTCGGTAGCTTGCTGCGCTAAGGAATGAGTGGCCGGAGCAGCAGCCCGATGGTCGTCGACGTGGGGCGCAAGCCCGCGACCTTGCCCGCCGGAAACAGGAATACTACGCGCCCACCCGATGTCGGCCAGTGGGGTCGCTGGTGCAGGCCGCACTGACTTGCCCTCACCGAGCCCGGTGATGCGGAAGAAGCGGCGACACAACACATCAACTGCACCGCGCCATCACCGCCGACGCCTCTCCGATAAACAATCACTCTACCGAGCGGCAACGCACGATACAAGAGGCTGGTAGCCGACTAGATTACTGCCCCCCTTCGGATTGCGTCGTCGGCGGGGCGATGACCAGACCGCCAGGATCCAATCCGACTCGGCGTCACGTCGGCAACTCGACGGCATCCCCCGTCCGCTCCTGCCACCGGCGGATCCGCTTGCTCAGCCGTCCGATCACCTCCGAGTACCGGCCGGAATCGAACAGATTCCTCGTCTCGCCCGGATCCTGCTTCAGGTTGAAGAGTTGACACTTGTCCTTGTCGCTCAGGCAGAGCTTCCATCCGTCAGGCGCGATGATGCTCCGCGTCCGCTCCCCCGCCACGCGCCGACGCTCCTCCTCCGCGGCGGACACGTCGGCGCCCTCGACCTTCTGCGTCGCCCCCGCGCCCGGGTTCCATTCGATGAAGACGTGATCCTCGCCGACCCGCTTGCCTAGGATCAGCGGCACCAGGCTCTGACCGGGCAGCGCGGGCCTCGACTTGGCCCCCATCAGGTCCAGCAGCGTCGGCACCATGTCGATGTGGCTGACCGGCTGGCCCACGCGCTTCGACCCGCCCTTCATCCGCGGGATCCGCATGAGCCACGGCACCCGAACCGCCTCCTCGTACATGACGCTCTTCTCGACCATGTGGTGGCTGCCCATCATGTCGCCGTGATCGCTCGTATAGACGACAATCGTGTCCTCCGCCAGGCCAAGGTCGTCGAGCGTCTTCAAGATCGCCCCGACGCTCAAATCGACCTGCGTGACGAGCCCGTAGTACCGCGCGATGAGCTTGCGGATGCTCTGCTCATCCGTCCCGTACCTCGCGCGGTGGCGCTCGCGGAGGGTTCGATACCGCAGCGGCTCGTTCTCCTCGAGCGGGTCCGCGAAGTTCCCCGGCAGGTCGATCTCGTCGGGGTCGTGCTCCGCGTCCAACGGCCCGAAGAACGGCATGTGCGGCTCGAGGAAATTGATGTACAGCATGAACGGCTTGTCGCGGTGGCGGCGAAGGAACTCGCACGCCTTCTGCTCGAGGAACTTCGGCTTGCAGTGCTCGATCGGACGCCTGGCCGCGAACGCCCGGCTGAACGTGCCGTCCTCCGCCGGCGCGTAGCCCTTCTCGAGCAGGAAGCGGTGGTAGTCGCTCCGGGCGCTCCGGTCGCGCCCGGGCCGATAGTGCTTCCGATAGCCGTCCTCCATGCTGACCCACTCGGCAAAGCCGTGTTGCGCGAAGATCTCGTCGCCCAGATGCCACTTGCCCATGTACGCCGTCCGGTAGCCCCCGTCGCCGAGCAACTCGGGAAGACACCGCGTCTCCGTCGGCAGTGGGATGTTGTTCGCCGTAAGACCGCTCGCGTGAGGCCAGAGCCCCGTCATGACGGTCGATCGCGACGGCGTGCACACCGGCTGGCTGACGTACCCTCGCTCGAAGATGACACTCTCGCTCGCGAGCTTGTTGAGATTCGGCGCATGGATCTTCCGATTGCCGTACGCCGCCATCGTGTCCGCCCGCTGCTCGTCCGTCCAAATGAACAGGAGATTGGGCTTGCGCCGAGACTGAGCCGCCCGAACGCTCGCCATTTGAAGAACGGCCGCTCCAAGTGTGGAGAGTGCGATGATATCTCTTCGGCTCGGCCTTCGCGCCATTGCGCATCTCCTGCTCACGTTGGACGCAGATAGTCCCGAGAGGCATCATCGTCAGGGACTGAGTACCTCGATCTCTTCGATCCGCTCGAAGTCTGATCGGTTGAAGGTGTAGACTCGACGGACGCCATTGCCGAGCATCGTCGCTACGAGTTGCAGGTCAAAAATGCCACTTCCCGTAACCGGATACCTCTCGACAAGCCTCAGCCATCTCGGCACGATGTCTGATGGTACCGGCAGAAGCACCACCCCGGGAAGCGATAGTATGTGCCCAATGGTGCTCAGTGCCTCCAGCGGCCGCATCGGGCTGCGGACGCGACGTGAATTGGTAACGACGGCAAACAGCTCCGCCAGTGTTTGCGGGGTGAGACAGAGTCCTGCGTTGTCTTCCAGGCCCCGGTCCAAAACGATGCGAGCTTTGGAGTGAAACTCAGACTCGTTGTCGAGCGCATACACCAAGACGTTGGTGTCGACAACGCACAGATCAGCCGTCTCGGTGGAGATAGTCATAGATGGATTCTCGGTTCACGGGACCGAGGACACCGAGCGAACGGATGGGCAGGGACTTCGGACGCGGCCTCTTGGGCGCCTCCAACTGATGCCGAAGGTTCTCCACACTCTCGGCGATCGCCTGGACCATCGATTCCGGCAGGCCACGCACATCTATCGTGTCCATACCGATCCTCCCTTCTTGTGGGGCATCGCCAACAACACCATCAAGGCTACCATCCGAGGGCCTACGAAGTCAAAGATACCCACTGAGCTATATCGATAGACCGGCGGAGAGGCCTCCCAGTGCAGCCGCCCTCGGCTTGTCGAGCACGCGAATCGTGATCTCCCGTGGATCTCGGGCGACTGCGTCGCGACGCACCCCACCGCCCACGATCACACATCGATCCTAATCGGCATCGACCGCGCCCGCCTCCCCGTCGCGTCGAACACCGCGTTCGCCGCCGCAGGCGCGATCGCGATGATCGGCGTCTCCCCCGCGCCGACAGACGCCAGATCCCGCCGATTCAGAAAGACCGTCTCGATCTTGGGCGCGTCCTCGAACCGCGGCACCGGATACCGCGAGAACGCGGCGTTCGTGATCCGACCGCCCTCGAACTCGATCGCCTCACGAAGCGCCCCGCCCATGCCCATGATGATGCAGCCCTCGACCTGCGATCGCAGATTCGCCGGGTTCATGATCGCCCCGCACTCGAACGCCTCGCAAACCTCCAGCACCCTCACCCGCCCCTTCTCGCGATCGACCTCGACCTCCACGCACGCCGCCGTATACGAGCCCTTCTCCGTCCCGCACGATAGGCCGATGCCGCGACCGGGTGCCCGCTTCTCCCGAGCCCGTCGATCCCAGTCGAACCGCCTGGCCGCCGCCTCCAGCACCGCTCGGAGCCGATCCTTTTTCAGATGCTTCAAGCGAAACTCCAGCGGCGACACCTTCGCCTCATACGCCAGCTCGTCCATGAACGCCTCTCGCGCGAAGTTGTTGGCCGTCGCCGCCAACGCCCGGTAAGAGCCCTGCCGAAGCGGCGAATCGCAGGAAACGTGTCGCGTGCTCACGTTGACGATGTCGTAAGGCGTGCCGATGCCCGCGCCGCCCGAGTTGTAGTTCACGAAGTCCCACGCCACGAGCCTCCCCGCCCCGTCCAACCCCGCCTCGATCTCGATCAGACCCGCCGGACGGAAGTAAGCCCACGTGAACTCCTCCTCACGAGTCCACCTCAACAGGACAGGGCAACCCGCGCCCTTGGCGATCCGGGCGGCCTCCACCGCGACCTCGCCGCTGTGCTTGCCCCCGAACCCCCCGCCCGTGTCCGGCACGATCACGCGGACGTTCCGACGCGACAACCCCAACACCCTCGCCAACTCGCCGTGAACGCCGAACGGCGCCTGCGAGCCCGTCCAAACCGTCACCTTCCCCTCGCCCCATTCCGCCAGGGCTGCCCGTGGCTCCAGCGGCGCGTGCGCGATGTAACTGATCTGATACGCCGCCCGGACGGCCTGCTTCGCCGAGGCCAGGCCCGCCTTGACCGACCCGATCGGACGCGGTGCGCGACGACGCGAACGCGACTCTCCGGACCGCGCATGCGCCTTGAGATACGCAAACAGCTCCTTGCTCGAAGGATGCGCAGGTCGCTCCCACTGGGCCGTCTTGCCGATGGCCTCGACCGCCGCCCGAGCCCGCATCGACGTCGGCGCGGCACATCCGACGAAACCCCCGTCGCGAACCACGCGGACCCCCTCCATCGCCCGAGCCGGCGCTAGATCGATCGACTTCAGCGTCGCGCCGTAAGACCGGCCGCGCAGCACCGCCCCGTACAGCATCCCCGGTCGAGTCATATCCGACGGATACCGGTGCGCACCCGTCACCAGCCGGACCGCGTCGATCCGCGGGACGGGCGTGCCTAACACCCGCCATTCCTCCACGCGCGTGACCGATACGCCGTCGTCGATCCGACGATCGAAGTCCTTGGCCAACGCCTTGTCAGCCACGAGCGCGCCGTACCCGATCTCGCGCTTCCCCGCCGCATCGATGACCTTGCCGTCACGCGCGGTCAACGACCCGCGGTCGGCCTTCCAGCCCCGCCCCGCCAGGTCGATCAGCGCCTCCCGCGCCGCCGCCGCTCCCTTGCGGATCGCTGGTATCGTCGACGGCGTCGTCCGGCTGCCCGCCGTAATGCCGTCGTCCGGCGTCGCGTCCGTATCGCCCATCACCAGACGCACCCGATCGACGGCCACACGCAGCTCCTCGGCCGCCGCCTGAGTGATCTCCGTCCGCGAGCCCTGACCGACCTCCACCTTGCCCGTCATGACGGTCACGATCCCGTCGGCGCCGACGTGCAAACGGTCCGACACCTTCACCGCCCCCCGCATCTGCCCCATGGCGGACTCGCCGGTGAAGACCTCGTCCGCCACCGAGACCAGCAACCCCACCCCGAGAACCTGCAGCACCTCCCGACGGCTCGGGTCGAGACGATCCGCTTGGCAGCTCTCGAGGACGGCGTGATCGACCGCGTCATCCTCTCGAATTCGCGCATGCGTCGTCATCTCGCACCCCCTTGCTTGGCGGCGCCGGCCCGGCGGACGGCCCTCAGGATCTTCGGGTATCCGCAGCATCGGCAGAGGTGCCCATTCATGGCCTCGACGATCTGCGCGTCCGTCGGGCTCGGATTCCGCTCCACCAACGCCACGGCCTCGATAATCATCCCTGACGTGCAGTAGCCGCACTGCATCGCTCCCTCGGCCAGAAACGCCTCCTGCACCGGGTGAAGCTTGCCCCCTGCGGCAAGCCCCTCGATCGTCCTTACCTCGCGCCCCGCTGCCTTGGACACCGGCGTGATGCAAGACCGAACGGACTCCCCGTCGAGCAGGACAGTGCACGCCCCGCACGAGCCCTCCCCGCACCCATACTTGGTGCCCGTCAATTCGAGGTCCTCCCGAAGAACCTCCAGCAGCGGCGTGTCCGGATCGCTCCGAACCTCGACCCGCTTCCCGTTAACCGTCATCTCGATCTTGACGTCCATACGCCACGCTCCCCGGCGGTCGCCGGATGGACGGATTGCGGAAGTGATCGCACGAATCGCGCCCCGGCATTATACGCTACGCCCAACCGAATTAGGGCCGAAATCGAGACCCCGAGCCGCGGCATTCATGACGCGCGGCAGTCGCTACATGCGAGGTGAACCCCGCGGCTCCTGCGGAACATCCAACACCGATGCCCGCGTCGAAACGATTCATAGGATCTACCCGATCCCGCCGCCCCCGTTATCGGCCCCGTTATCCAGACGATCACATTGACAAAACGCCACTCGACCCCCAGCCAATCGGCGCTCACACGCCTGAATTCCATCCGGAACGAAACCTTCCGCCCCCGCGATGAAGCCCTCGCCGGTCGGAGACGATGAATCTCACGTGGCGACTCGCCACTCGGAATGGGTGTGACGCGTCTTGCTCGGCCCCCCAGGGTCGACTCGGTAAAGGAGAAGCTATCGTGCATAAGTCTATGGCCGTGCTGATGTGCGTGGTGATCGCCGTTGTGGCCGCGCCAATGATCGAGGGATGCTGCATGCCGACGTCGAACTTGGTCGCTGCGGCCACGGCAGGCGCGAAGGTCTTCGGGGCGATCCAAGAGTACCAGGACGCGCAGACGCCCGAGGAAATCGCCGCCGCCGTGCTGAATATCGCCCAGACCGTCGCCGATCTCTCCACGAGCGAAATCGCCTCCGCCGTCAACATCGTCACCGGCGCCAGTTGGACCCTCGACGACGCCCAGCAGATCAAGGATCTGGCGGCCCAAGTGGATGAAGAAACCGTCACCGCTCTCACGGAAACCGACTTCCCGGATATCAGTTCCGACACCGACCCCTCGGAGCTGATCCCGTTGGTGGAAGCCGCGGGAATCACCGTCACCGAACACCAGGTCGAGCTGATCACCGGCGTCCTGGAAGGCCTGCAGGACGGTGACCTCGGCGGTCTGGCCGGACTCGTTCCAGGCCTCGAGCTCTAAGCGCCGCATCGTTCCGCCGTCCGGCGCAGCGTCGGCGGCGTCCAACAACCAAACCAGAATAGAGAACCGGAGCGCCCGAACGCGGCGCTCCGGTTTCGCTTGCGCTGCGCCCTCCCCGCTTGTGTTTCCGATCCGGGCCGACGAAGATGAACGCTGCGGCAACGGATCAACGACGGCGAGTCTCTGCGGAAAGGATGTTCCCATGCCCCCGTATCCAAGGCGACGTTGTGCCCGGGCTCTCTTGCTGGCGGCCTGTCTCGGTTTCGGCCCGACGACATGGGGCCAGCAGAAGGAAATGACGCAACCCAAGATCGACGCCAAGACCAAGCAGGTCATCGAGCGACTCGCCAAGCACCTGGGCAAGGCCAAGACGCTCACCGTCGACATCCGTCTGAGCATCGAGCCCGTCGAAGGCGCGGATGAGGGGCCGAAGGTCCCCACCTTCAAGAACACCTACCGACTGGCCGTGGCCCGCCCGAACAAGCTTGCCTTCCGGGGCGTCGAAGGCAAGGACAACGGCATCCTCGTGGCCGACGGGAAGACGCTGTACAGCTACATCGCCGCGACCAACGAGATCTTGAAGGATGATGTCCCCGTCGGCGCTGCCGACTTGCTCACCGGAGAATCGAAGGCGCGTTCGATGCGCCTGCGCAGCGGCTTCTTCGGCGGACCGAGCCTGGTCCCGCGGCTCCTGGCCGACCAATCCTACGCCGAGATCGTCAAGGAAATCGAAACGGGGTCGAACGTCGGGACCGTCGAGTTCGACAAGACCAAGTGCGATCTGTTGAAGTTCACTCAGAAACGCATGACGTGGGATATGCTCATCGCCTCGGGCGACAAGCCCGTGATCATGAAGATCGAGTCCCGATGGACCATGCCCTCCCGCTCGGAGGGAAAGTCGGGCGGTGGGTTCGTCGTAACGGCCGTGTACGAGAAATGGGGCGTCAACACGCCGCTTCCCGAAGACATGTTCAAGTTCACCCCGCCCGCCGGCGCCGTCGAGGCAGGCGCCACGCCGCCCAAGCGCGGTGGATCGCCGGTAGGCTCTCACCCAACCGTCGGCAAGCCCGCGCCGGATTTCGAGCTCAACCTTCTCGACGGCGGCAAGCTCAAACTGTCCGACCAGAAGGGAAAGAACGTCGTCATCCTCGACTTCTGGGCCACCTGGTGCGGCCCGTGTCGCAAGGCCCTGCCCGTCATCGCCGGCGTCGCGGAGGCATACAAAACCAAGGGCGTCGTCTTCTGCGCCGTGAACATCCAGGAGACGCCCGAGGCGATCAAGGCCTTCATGAAAAAGCAGGACCTCGCATGCAGCGTCGGGCTCGACACCGACGCCGCGGTCGCCAAACGCTACGGCGTCTCGGGCATCCCCCACAGCGTCATCATCGGCAAGGACGGCAACGTCCAGGCCGTCCACATCGGTCTGGCCCCCGGTCTTAAGGGGCAGTTGACCAAGGAACTCGACACCCTCCTGGCAGGCAAGGACCTGTCGGGCGGAGAGGACCACTGAGCGGCTCGAAGTGAAACCCACACGCCGCCGCGCCCGCGCTCCCTGGATCGTCTTGCTACGCCCAGGCGCCGGCGTTAGCATGCGTATTGCATGGACGCGCTTCGTTCATCCATCTTGATACTGCCCGTCTTGGGGCTGATCGTTTCGCTGGCCGGCGGGTGCGCCGAGCACGAGCGGCTCCACGTGCTCCTCGATTGCGAGCCCGCTGACCTCGTCGGGCAGATCTCCACCCCCGCCGAGGCGGCCGAGATCATCGACATGCGCGTCCAGCGCAAACCCGATCCCCCCGTGGAAAAGGCGGACGACTGGCAGTCGCTCACGACCTCGATGCGGCTCGAACACGGCGACTGCGACGACTGGGCTATCGCCTCCGCCGCACTCCTGGCCGACGACGGCTGGCCGGCCAGACTGCTTATCGTCGGGACGGTGCGCGTCTTCTTCGACACCCAGAAGCAATTGACGCGACGCGGCTACTGTCACGCCGTCCATCTGCTCGAGCGAGACGGACTGTACGGTGCCAACGGCGTCAACCGCTGCGATCGATTCGAGCCCCAGTTCCAGACGATCGACGAGGTCGTTCGCCGGCTCCCGCTGATCCAGGACCGGTGGGACTTCTACAAGATCATCCCACTGGACGGCGTGGACATCGTTAGCGGACAGGGAAACCTCTTCAGTCAAGTGGCCGAGCGATATAAGGCGACCCAGTGGATCGACATCAAGTATCCCTCTAGGAAACTCAGCACGTCAGTGGCCGGCGAGATCGGCGAGAACGTTCAACCTCCCGCGGGTGATCCGGACGCGGCCCGCGAACCGCCCGCGGATCAGACCCCGCCAGAACCGGACAGGAGAAAGCAATGGACGGGAAGATGATTCAGTTGGCCACGGTGTGTGCGTTTGCCATCTCGCTGGCGAGCACGGGCCCGATCTTCGCGGCCCAGGCCGGCCCCAAGGGCAAGCCGGCGGCAAAGACGACCTCGCCGCGAGAGCTGGTCCAGTCCGACCGCGTTCTCATCATCGGCCATCGCGGCGCCAGCGCGTACGCCCCGGAAAACACGCTCGCCTCGTTCAAGTTGGCCGTCCAGCAGAAGGCGGATATGGTCGAGGACGACTTCTACGCCACCAAGGACGGCAAGATGATCGCCATCCACGATAGCACGCTCGACCGCACGACGGACGCCTGCAAAAAGTGGGGCGGCAAGAAGATCCTGGTCCGGTCCAAAACGCTCGCAGAGCTTCAGGAGCTCGACGCGGGCTCGTGGAAGGACCCCAAGTTCGCCGGCGAAAGGCTGCCCACCAATCAGGCCGCCACCCTCGCCATCCTCCAGGGAAGCGTGCCCCTCCTGGAGCGCAAGGGCGGAACCCCCGAGCAGACCCTGGAGGACCTAAAGGCCATCGACGCCGTCGAGAAGGTCGTCGTCCAGGCCTTCGACTGGAAGTACCTGCGAGAACTGCACCAACTCGAGCCCAAGATCGTGCTGGGCGCGCTGGGCGGCGGCGAAATCACGAACCCGAAGATCCGCGTGATCAAGAAGACGGGCGCTAGCGCGATCGGCTGGGACCACAAGGACCTCACCGAAGAAAGCATCCAGCGCGTTCACGCCGCCGGCCTAAAGGCCTGGGCCTACACCGTCGACGACGAGGCAGAGATGAAGCGCCTGATCGCCGCCGGAATCGACGGCATCATCTCCAACAAGCCCGATGTGGCCCGAAAGGTCGTCGAGTCAGTCAAGGGAAGATAACCCAGCCCATCCGAGCCGACCCCGACCGCGTTCAAACCCGCCAAAAAGAGACGACCCTGGCATCGCCGCCAGGGCCGTTCGTGATTGACGGATGTACGGATCCGACGAGCAAGCCGCCCGACCTTCTCCATACTTCGTCCTTTGTACTTCGTACTTCCCTAGATCGTCCATCCCTTGCGGTATTCGCGCTTGATGAACTGATCCGCCTCGGGGCAGTTCGTCGCCTTCAGCGCCTTCGCGTCCCAATCGAGCTTCTTGCCCGCACGGTAAGCCACGTTGGCCAGCAGGTTGTGCTGGATCAGCTTGCCCGCGTAATCGAAGTTGCACAACGTCGGCGAGCCCGTCTTGCACCCCTCGATCCACTCCACGTAATGCCCCCGAGACGCCGGGATCTCCATCTTCGGCGGCTCGAAGCCGCGATAGTCCTTCTTCGGTAGCAAATAGTGGAACGGATAGTCTGCCAGCAGCGTGCCCTTGTCGCCGTGGAACATCACCCCCTTGTGCCAAGCGTTCAAATCGAAACCCTGGGGAGACTTCGGACGCTTCACCCCGTCGTACCACACCAGCTTGACCGGGCCGCGATCGCCCTTGGCCGGGTGCTGATACGTCGCGATCAGCCACTTCGAGCAGGTCACCGGGCTCGCCGGCCATGGATCCGCCTGGGCCTCGCAACTCGTCGGATAGTCCAAATCGAGCGCCCAGTACGCCAAGTCGATCATGTGGCTGCCCATGTCCCCCATCGTCCCCTGCCCGTAGTCCCAGAACAGGTTCCACGAGAGACAGTTCCACTTCCCGTCCGCCGGAAGGACCTTATAGCTGAACGGATGAACCGGCGCCGGCCCGCACCAGAGATCCCAATCCAGGCCCGCCGGCACCGGATCAGCCTCCTTCGGCCAGTCGCCACCCGGGCCGACGCGACCGCACCAGACGTGGACCTCTTTCACCTTGCCGATCGCCCCGCCCTGGATCATCTCCACCACCCGTCGGTAGTTGTCCGTCGCGTGAATCTGCGTGCCCATCTGCGTGGCGATCTTGTCCTTGTGCTTCAGGTAAGTCTCGCGGACCTTGTTGGCCTCCCACACCGAGTGCGCCAGCGGCTTCTCGCAGTAGACGTGCATCCCGAGTTCCATCGCCGCCACGCTGACGAACGCATGCGTGTGGTCCGTCGTGCTGCAGACGACCGCGTCGATGTCCTTCTGCTCGAGCGCCTTTCGCCAGTCCTTGTACCGTTTCGCCTGCGGGAACTGCTTGCTGGCGGGATCGAGGAACCGATCGTTCACGTCGCAGAGCGCCACGATGTTCTCACCCTTGACGCCGCCCGTGTTCGCCCCACCCCGATGCCCCACGCCAATGATCGCGATGTTGAGCTTCTCGTTCGGCGATCCGCGACGCTTGAGGTGCTTCGTCTGGCCCAGGGCCACGCCGCCCGTCAGGGACAGGCCCGCGCCCGCAAGGGCCGTCTGCTTCAGAAAATCACGACGATGAATACCACCCATGGACCCTCTCCTTAATCGATGACGAGATTGTTACTTCGGATTGCGGACCCGTCTGCGCGGACCACATCCGTGCAGGGGAATCGAATGTCACATCCCTGTCAAGTCTTCGACGCGACGCCCAAAGCGAGACCCGATCGCCTCGACCCCATGCCCAAGGCGACCCACGGGTTCCACTACCGCGGAACCGCCTAATCGCGTACAGTTGCCCCAAAAGGTGACGGCCCGACCGACACCTGGGAGCTTCTGCATGACGCCCCGCGAACGTGTGCTGGCCGCGATTAACTACCAACCCGTCGACAAGATCCCCCTGCAGATCCATCCCTCCCCGGGCGGGCTCTACGAGCACGGACCTAAGCTCCTGGACCTCATCCATGCCTGCGGACACGACTTCGGCAACGTCGCCACGTGGACCATGCCCGAACCCCCAGCCCCCGAAGACTTCGACCCCGACGGACGCTATCACGCCGTCAAAACCGACCCCTGGGGCACCACCTGGGAGTATCGTATCTTCGGTGTCTGGGGCCATCCGATCGACTGGCCCCTCAACGACCTGACTAAGCTCGACGACTACCGCCCGCCCGAGCCCCCGCCGTGCGAAGGACCCGAATTCGATGCCGACCGCCGGACCGCCGCCAAACACCTCGCCGACGGATACTTCCTCCTCGGCGGCTGGGGCTCCATCTTCGAAACGCTCCACTCCCTCCGCCGATTCGAGGACGTCCTCATGGACGTCGCACTCGATACACCCGAGATCAACCGGATCGAGGACATGATCGTCGAACACGTGGAAGCCTGCGCCAAGAGATCCCTCGCCCTCGGCGTCGACGCCGTCACTTTCGGAGACGACTACGGCACGCAGTCCGCGCTCCTCATGTCCCCGACCGACTGGCGCCGCTTCTTCAGGCCGCGATACCAACGGCTCTTCGACCTCGTTCGACGTGCCGGAAAAGACGTCTTCTTCCACTGCTGCGGAAAGATCGATCCCCTCCTGCAAGACTTCCGCGACCTGGGCGCAAAGACGATCTGGCCCCAGCTCCCCGCCTTCGACCTACGTAACCTCGCCCGACAATGCCGCGACCTCGGCCTGGCGATCCAACTCCACCCCGATCGCGGCGAGCTGATGCAGCACGGAACCCCTCAGGACATCCGCGATCACGTCCACCGCCTGATCGAAACGTTCGACACGCCCTCCGGTGGCTCGTGGCTCTACGTCGAGATCGACCCGGGCTTCCCCTACCCAAACGTCGAGGCCCTCTTCGAAACCGCCATGGATCTTCGCCGCTGAGCCTCGCTCCACGGCGATTCCGGTTACAATGCCCTGACACTTTTGTGTGCGGGAGGAACGAATAGTGCGCAAGACAATCGTGATAGCGTCTCTGGCTGCGTTGGTGTGCTATGCCCAGCCGCTCTCGAGCCAGGAGAAGATGAAGATCATCCTCGACACCGACATCGGCGGCGACATCGACGACGCCTGGGCCCTCGGATTCGTCATTAACTACCCCGACTTCCAACCCCTCGGCGTCACCATCACCGACGGTCGGACCAAGGACCGTGCCAAGATCGCCCTCAAGCTCCTCCACAGAACCGGCCGTGACGACGTCCCCGTCGCCGTCGGGCGCGAGACCCCCCGCATCTGGTTCCACCAGTTCGCATGGGCCGAGGACTACACAACCACCAAGCCCGTCGACGCTCCGGCCGCACAATTCCTCGTCGACATCGTCAACAAGTATCCCAAACAGGTTACCGTCATCGCCGTCGGACCCCTCCAGAACGTAGCCGATGCCATGAGACTCTCCGACGACTTCAAGAAGAACGTCAAGGAACTCGTCCTCATGAGCGGTTGCGTTCACGGCCGGGCCGACACCGGCGAGCTCGTCCCCGAGTGGAACGTCCGAGGCGCGATCAAGGACGCACAAGTCGTCTACGCCGCCGGCATCCCCACCCGAATCGTCCCGCTCGACTCCACCATGGCCGTCCGCCTGTCCGACAAGGAGCGAACCACCGTCGCCAAGCACGACTCGCCCCTGACGCGCTCCCTCGAAAGCCTCTACCGCCTCTGGATCGGCGGGCCCAAGGCGCGAATGACCCTGCACGACCAACTCGCCCTCGCCGAAGCCGCCAAACCCGGCCTCTTCTTCGGAAAGCGCGAGACGCTCCCCCTAATCGTCGACGACGAGGGATACACACGAATCGACCAGACCAAAGGCAGGCCGATCATCGTCTGCCTCGAACCCAAACGCGACGCTTTCATGAAGTCCTACATCGATGTGCTAAAACGCTAAGCTGCTCTCGGAAGTGTTTGGTAACGCACCTGGTGTGGAGTGGCCCATCTATGAGCAAGCCTCCGTCAAACGGGTTAGCCTCCGCACAGATCGTGATGACGGATGATCGGTTTGTACGAACTGGCTTTGACTGTTCGGAGGGAGGAGGATCACAGGCTGCCCCCATGGTTCTCGGCGCATTGGGGCTTTACGCTGTGAGAAGGCGTAGGCGCTGATCGATCCTGTTTCCGAGACGAACTCCCCAAAGGCCCTGCGGCTTGCGTCCCAGGGCCTTCTTGTTTGCGTTCGAAAAACCGGTTCCGCCGGTAGCCTTGCGGTCAGACAAACACCTCTCGCATTCGATCGCAGTAGTAGCGGACATTGTCCCATTGGGCGTCGGGGGCGATGCGGTGGTCGGGACAGGGGACGTAGCCGCCTAGGTCGACGAGGGGTTTAAGGCGTTCGATCTCGGCGTCAATGGCAGCGCGGTTGCGGGCGAAGACGGTCTTGTTCATTCCGCCGACGCCGCGGAGGTCTTTTCCATATTGCTCGCGCCAGGGGGCGATGCTGGCGTTCCAGGTGCCGACCTCGATCGGGAACATTGTGTTGACGCCACTGCCCAGCCAGATGGGGACTAGCAGGTCGATGCAGCCGTCGCAGTCGAGGGAGACGATGTTGATGTCATACTCGCCGAGCAGGTGGGTGATTCGGGCGTAGTGGGGGCCGACCTTTTCGGCGAAGTCCTCGGGGATGACGAGTGGGCCGTTCTTGAAGCAGATGTCTTCCCAGAAGTGGGCGAAGTCGAACTTGGCGCCGCTTTCGAGCGCGGTCTTGGTGCACTGGAAGCAGACCTCGGCGACGGTGTCGATGATCTCGGTGTAGAGGGCTTCATCGTCGACGAGGAGGTAGCTGACGCCGACGAGGCCGAGGGTGTTTCTGATGACGCCGAAGAGGCTGCCGCAGTGCAGGCCGAAGGGGTAGTCGCGGTCGTCGGCTTTGAGGAAGTCGAGCCCGCCTTCGTCCCAGGGGATCATCTTGTCGTTCACGCGGACTTGGGCCTTGGTGACGCGCTCGGGCGTGAATTGGAGCCGGTGGACGAAGTATTCCTCCCAATCGGGGCGGGCCTTGAGCAGGTGGTCGATTTCGGCGGGGATCGAGGTAGCGCCGGGTTTTGCCAGCTCGATGACGCCGCAGGCGTTTCTGACGTGCCTAGAGCCGTCGGGGAACTCTTGGACGACCTGGGGCTCGAAGCCGGGGTGGAGGAACGTGTTCGGGTGGAAGAGGCAGTTGTAGTCGAAGTCGAATCCTAGCTTGCGGCTGATGACGGCGTCGGTGGGGTTGCCGTCGGCCCAGTCGCGGGCGTCGTCCTCGCTGAGGTGGCCCTGGCGGGCCCAGTTGTCGAGGGTTTCGCGCCAGAAGCCGAAATGTACGATCGGCAGGCGGTCGTAGTCCTGGTAGTCCAGCACGGCGAGCAGTCGTTGTCGGTCGTTCACGGGGCTCTCCTCTTGTCCAGGAAGCACATCAGGAGCACTCTTCTTAGTCACTATTCCTTGTTATTGAACGCGCTATATCAACAAGAGGGTCAAGAAAGGGTTCTTGACACCTCTTTGAAGGCGCGGATGTGGTCGGGGGTGGTGCCGCAGCAGCCTCCGATGATGGCGGCGCCCGCTTGGACGAGGGCGGGGAGCAGTTGCGCCATCTGTTCGGGCGTCTCCTTGAAGACGGTCTTGCCCTCGATGAGTTGCGGCAGGCCGGCGTTGGGTTTGGCCCAGATGGGTCGGCCCGTTGCGTGACGGAGGAGTTGGATCATCTCGATCATGCGGTCCATGCCTGCGCCGCAGTTGGCGCCGATGACGTCGGCGCCGGCGGCCTCGAGCTCGGCGGCGGCCTGCTCGGGCGTGACGCCCATCATGGTGGCGTAGCCCTTGGCGCCCTTTTCGTAGGTCATGGAGACGACGACGGGGCAGGCGGCGGTGTCCTTGGCGGCCTTCAGGGCGGCTCTGGCCTCGCCGAGATCCATCATGGTCTCGACGACGATGCCGTCGGCGCCGCCGTCGATCAGGGCCCGGATCTGTTCGGCGAAGCAGGCGACCATGTCGGTCTCGGTGATGGTGCCGACGGGCTCCATGAACTCGCCGGTGGGGCCGACGGAGGCGAAGACGAGGGCCGCTTCGCCTGCGGCCTGTTTGGACAGCTCGGCCCCGGCGCGGTTGACCTCGGCGAGGCGGTCGGCCAGACCGACCTTCTCAAGCTTGTAGCGTGAGCCGCCGAAGGTGTTGGTCAGGATGACGTCGGCGCCGGCGGTGACGTAGGACTCGGCGACGGAGCGGACATCGTCGGGTCGGTCGAGGTTCCACTTCTCGGGCGCCTCGCCGGGCGGCAGGCCCAGGTTGGCGAATTGGGTGCCCCAGCCGCCGTCGGCGATGAGGACGTTCTTGGCACTCAGTCGCTGTTCAAGACTCGGCACGTTCGGCCTCCTTCGGTCGCGGGCTATCGAGTTTCCCGCAGGACGTTCATGACGTAGTGGCTGCCCATCGTCCAGCCAGACCGTGGATCGTCCTTCGCCCGGCGGTCAGCCTGAACGCTCAGGGCAAGGACATCACCGCTTCTCGCCCGGACGAGCACCGGAGCGTCATAAGGTACCAGATTCTCCGGATCGGGCGAACGGAACATGACGTCCTTTCGCCAGGTTGCCCCATGGTCGTCGCTGACGAACAGGCCGGAGTAGCCGGCGCCGTGCGGCCCTTTCCATATCTCGCTGCCGTCCATGACGTCGACCGAACCGACGGCGAGGAGCAGCCGCCCGGACGGGAGCGCAAGGATGTCCGGCATCTTACCCTTGATGCACTCTCCGTTCGGACGTCTGGTCCTAACGGGCTTCGACCACGTACGGCCGTTGTCTCTGGAACTGCATTGCCAGAGCATGCGTCGAGTCGTGTCGCACCGGATGACGGCGATGATGCACCCGTTGCCGGCGACGCCCATGGACGTCTCGCTGAATTTCTTCGGCTCGGCGGCGATGAACTCCAGCGAGCCCCACGTCTTGCCGTCATCGCCGGAGCGGACGAAGGTCGGAGCCTTATCCCCGTAGAAGCCGCCACCGCTTCGGCAACCGATCGGCACGAGGACGTCTCCGTTTCTCGCGGTCACCGGCCGGCCGAACCCTTCAGTAAAGGGCACGACGATGTTCTGGTCGCCCCATGACACCTTCTTTCCGGCCAGGCGAGCGGGCTTGCCCCACGTCCGACCGTGGTCGCGCGAGAGCGGCGACATCCTCGGAATGGTTCTGGCCATAGGCGAGGATGACGGTGCCGTCGGGCATCCGATGCAGACCCGACCACATGTGCGCGCTCCATGACTTCGGGTCCTTCGGACGGACAACGATGCGCGGCTCGGACCATGTTCTGCCGTCGTCGCCGCTCCGCATGAGCTTGACACATCCTCCCGCCGGCGGGATGGGCTGCCAGTTGGTGGCGTAGGCAAGGAGCAGATCACCATTGCCGGCTCGACAAAGCGCCGGCATGCCACCGGGGTTCCTGGTGATCACGTGGCATTCGCGTATCTCGTAGGAGGGCCTGGATGCCGGCATCGCGGTGCCGGTCAGCAGCAGGAGCGCCCCCGTGCTTCCCAGGATGCAGCGGGCCGATCTTTCCATTCCGTGTCCCACGCGGATCACGCCTGCTTGTACGTAACGTGGACTTCGAGCTTCTCCACGGCCACGCTCACGGCTCCTGATGATAGCTTTCGGAGGCGAAGGCTGACCTGGTTCTCGCCCAGGTGACACTGCCTGGGATCGACGCGGTACTCGAGGCGGAGCAGCTTCTGCTTGGGATTGACTTTGATGCGGTCCGCCCCGCCGGAGGCAGGCTGCGGTTTGGGCGAGAAGATGAGGCGGTCTTTCCACGTCGGATCGCGGAGGGCCACGGGAAGCGTTTCGCCGTTGAGTCGGGCCTCGATCTCGTCGCCGTCGGATGCTCCGAAGAGCACGAGCCGCAGCGTGACTTGCTCGATACTGCCGGCGAGCGCCCTGAGCGGATCGCCGATCCTCACGCGAAGCTTGGCGGGTCCACCACCGACGGCCAGCTTGACGGGCAGTTGGGCGTCGTCATTGCGATTGAAATACCCCTCTGCCCACGGATACCCACCTCGGCGATCGACGGGGAAGATCTTGTTCTTGAGTCTCAGCGTCTCAGGACTGCCGACCTCGTGATAGGCCTGGCGTTGTGACTCCGGGCCGGGGATCGCCCCGATCTGCTTGCACAGCTCGGGGCTCGCGTTGGACCAGTTGAAGGTGTAGACGCTGTCGGCCCCCTGCTGCCACCAGTTGGCGAACACCCCTCTGAAGAGCTCGATCGGCGGGTACTGGTAGGCATCGCTCGTGTGGTGGTCGTCGAAGCAGGGCTGAAGCTTGATGTTGTGGCCCGCGGTAGCGCGGCGGAAGTCCTCGACGTCGACGTCCATGGTTCGGGACCCGAGCGTCAGGATGTCGACGAGGTCGTGCCTTGCCCACGTTTCGATGTCGAAGCCGTCCGCGTGGCACCCCTTGAGATTCCTGGGAATCCTCGCCGCCAGCAGAAACGGGCCTCCGCGCTTCTTTTCGACCTCCAACAACATCTCGCGGACCATGCGAAGGAGTTCCGTCACGCCGTCGCGAAGCTCCCATTGCCGCCCCGGCGGCAGACACGGAATATGACGGGCGAAGTCGACTTGGATCCCGTCGAGCGGGTAGCGCTCGGCGATCTCGCGGAGCACCTCGAGCTTGTAGCGTCGGACCCCCGGGTCGGCGAGGTTCCACAGCCCCTGCTTCCACCACGTCTTGATGACCCAATCGGGATGCGTCTGCTTGAGCGGATGTGTCCATCCATCCCAGGCGCCTCCCTGGCCCGTCTTGGGGTTGAGCTCCACCTCGGAGATCCGGTGGTTCCAGAAGGCCTCGAGCTTGCGCCGGTGCGTCTCGGCCACGAGCCGCTCGACCCAGTCGATGCCTTGGGCCCGCCATTTGTCCAGCCCGGGATGCGTGAGCGGCTCCAACACCTTGCTTGGATAGACGGCATAGCCCAAGGCCCCGATGTCCCACCAGAGGCTGTCGATCTGGGAGCCGGGTTCGTCGACATAGTCGAAGCGATAGGCGATCCACTGATCGAAATCGGCCCCGAGTTGGTCGTGGGCGTCGTATTGGACGACGATCCGACGGCGCCGGTTCACCGCATCGCAATGCTGTCTCGAAAGTGCCATCGCGGGTTGGGCCCCGTTGGATGTCGTCGACCTTCCGGCGAGGAGCGCCCCGAGTCCGACCGACGTCGTTTTCAGGAAGGTCCTCCGATCCGTCTTGAACGGCTGTTTGCTCATGTGTTCGATCCCGCAGTGCACGGCGTTCCTCCGCTATCGCTTCTCCGGCCTCTCCCACGGGACCTTGCTCGCCTTCTTGATGTGAGCCTGCAGGGCATCGTAGAGGGCTCGATACTGCTTGTGCTCATCTCGCAGCGGGCGCTGCTCGCGGGGGTCTTTCTTCAGGTTGTAGAGTTTGAGCGACTCGAAAGCGGTATTCTGCAGGAGCTTCCAGTCGCCGTGGCGCGCGGCGTAGTATGGCTCGCCCTTGTAGCGCCTTCCGCCCTCGAGACGGACCCAGAAGAGGGTGCGATCCTCCTTGGGTTGGGGTTTGCCCAGGAGCGTCGGCAGGAAGCTCTTGCCATCGATCTCGTGGCGGATCTCGATGCCGGCGGCCTCACAGATGGTGGGGAAGAAGTCCATCGTCGCCATGATCTGATCGCTCGACGAGCCGGGGCGGATCTTGCCCGGCCAGACGGCGCACATCGGGACGCGGGTGCCGCCCTCGAGCATGTCCTGCTTGCCGCCGCTGAGCGGATCATTGACGGAGCCGAAGTGCAGCGAGCCGCCGTTGTCGGAGGCGAAGAGGACGAGGGTGTTGTCGCTCTGGTGAGTGTCTTTGAGCGCTGCGAGGACCTTACCGATCCCGTCGTCGAGGTGTTCGACGAGGGCGACGAGCCTAGCGCGTTTGTCGCTGATGCCGGGTTGGCGCTGCTTGACTCGATCAAGCCATTCGTCGGGCGGTTGGATGGGCGAGTGGGGGGCGTTGTAGGCCAGGTAGAGGAAGAAGGGGCGCTTCTCTTTCGCGCGCTGTCTGACGTAATCAACGGACCATTGCGTGAAGAGGTCGGTGGCGTGGCCCTTCGGGTCGATGACCTGGCCGTTCAATCGCATGTAGTTGATGTCGTGGCGACGATGGGTGTAGTAGTCGTCCATCATGTCGCCGAGGAATCCGTGGAAGTAGTCGAAGCCGCGCTCATTGGGCGTATTGGGCGAGGCGAGGCCGAGGTGCCACTTGCCGATGATGGCGGAATCGTAGCCGGCGGGTTTGAGGACTCGAGGGAGCAGTACGGCGTCAGGTGAGAGGTGGCCGAAGCTCTGGTCGAGCTTGGTGCGGATGACGCCGGGGACGCCGACGAGGTCGGGGTACCGCCCGGTCAGGAGGGACGCGCGAGTGGGCGAGCAGACGGGGCAGTTCGCGTAGAAGGGATCGACGCGCATGCCGGTCGAGCAGAGGCGGTCGATGTTGGGTGTGCGCGCGTCCTTTGCGCCGTAGCAGGAGAGGTCGGCGTAGCCCAGGTCGTCGACGAGGATCACGAGGACGTTTGGCCTGCCGGTCGGGGTTTCGGCGTGGGCGGGGGTCGGACGTCGCAGTGAGAGGGCGGCCGCGCCGGCGGTGACGGACTTGAGGAACGTTCTTCTAGTTGCGGCTTGCTCGTTCATGTCGTTCTCCGCGGCTACGAGATCGGGCAGATGTACTTGGTTCGTCGCCGGCTGATCGTTTTACCATTTCTGATCGAACCACTCGTATAGGCCGAAGAGGTCCTTGACGTCTATTCGGGCGCCGTCGTCGAGGCGGACGTGCCCGGAGTAGAGCCCGTAGACCGGATGGCCTTTGGAGTGGAGGGGGCCGATCTGGACGTTCATGGTTCTGACGGTCTTAGGCGTGAAGGTCAGGTCCACTCGGCCGTCGGTCGTGCGCACTCGCCATGGGCGCATGGGGTCGTCGCGGGGCACTTCGCATCGGACGGGGCCGATCTTGTGGCACTTGCCGTCGTGGAAGACGGCATTTTCGGAGTGGTCGTCGGGGTCGTTCGCGTGGCCGAGGTTCCAACCGAGGCGTTTTCCGTCGCCGCCGATTCCGGAGGCGGTTGCCCAGTACCAGAAGGTTCGGGCAGGGTAGTAGCCTCGGCCGTAGTCGAGCATGCCGAAGCTGTCTTCGGGGCGGAGGGGGATCGTTTCGTCGCCTAGGCGGACGGTTCCGCTTGCGGGCATGCAGTTGATCTTGTGGCTGTAGTAGGCGCGTTTGGGGCTGGTGAGGTGGGTGGCACAGATGGACTCGTGGCCCGGCGGTTCGGTGAGGAGGATTTCGGCGGTCAGGCCGACGCCGGCGAATCGGGGCCAGTCGACGCTGATGTGGCGGCGCTGGTCTTGGAAGTCGAACGTCATGCTAGCGCGCTTGCCGGCGCAGACGGATCGGCCGGTCATGCTGGTCCGCATCATCTCCAGGGGGGGATGCGGCGGGCGGAACTGGGCGTCATCGAGGAACTTGCCGGTTTTGCGCGAGTAGACGTGGGCGGTGCAGAAGCCGGCCCAGCCGATCCATGCGATGAGGAAGACGACGTAGTGCGTGGGCGTGACCATGTGGAGCATGTCCCACTTCTTCATTCGGAGCTGCTGCGCGGAGCGGACGGGATAGAAGGCGGCGTCCTCGAAGTTCAGATCGAGATACGGCCTGCGAGACCAGGAGGCGACGGACGTTCCGTCGGGCAGGACGATGGGGCCGGGGGCGGTGATCTCGACGATGTCGCATCTCAGGTACTCGTAGGTGTCGTCCAGTTCGGGGAGGACGAGCTCGTCCGGGACGGCTTGGGCGGCGAAGGCAGGCTTGGACAGTCGATCGAGGGCGAGGGCGAGGGTCGTTGCGCCGGACCAGCGCAGGAGGGTTCGGCGGGAGAGACCTGGGGTTTCATGGGAAGACGGGCTTGGCTGTGACGATTGGTTCCAGAAGGTCTGCATGGCTATCGGCTCCGGTGATTCACAACTGGGCCTTGTTGACGAGGTCTTGGCATTCGGGACGGTCCCAGGGGACGTCGGGGTAGTCTTGCCAGATCTTCACGTCTTCGACGAGTCGGTGATAGAGCTCGGGGCGGCGTTGGTGCATGGTTCGCAGGTGCTTTCTGCGCCAGCGGAGCTGTCGCAGGTCGATGGTGGCGTGGACGCAGTCGTCGCCGGTTTTTTTTGTTCTCGGGAAGAGGCGAGCCTGTTCGGGTCTGCCCTCGGCCTTGACGACGGCCGTTCCGCCCGGTGCGGTGAAGCCGGTGTTGAAGCCGTCGGTGATGTTTGCGCCGACGGCGCAGCCGTAGGCTTGGGCGGCGAAGATGCAGTGTGAGTCCTCGATCATTCCGCCGCGGCCGTTAATCCAGAGGATGATCTCGGCGCCGTTGAAGGAGGTGCATCCCCAGGCCTCGGGGAAGTAGCCGTCGTAGCATTGGAGGATGCCGACGGGGGCGAAGTCGAGGTGGAAGACTTTGAACTGGTTGCCGAGGATTCCGCGGGCCTCTTCGTCTTCGCCTTTGACGGGCGGCCACCAGTGTGGGGCGGGTCCGGAGGCGGGGTGGCACTTGAAGTATCGGCCGAGGAGGGCGCCGGCGCGATCGACCATGAGGGCGGTGGTAGACCATCGCGGGCCGTGGCTCTCGACGAGTCCGGCGATGGCGTACATCTTGTGCTCTCGGGCCAGGGCGAGGAAACGTTGGACGTTCTCGTGGTCGATCGTGATGCGCCGGCCGAGGACATACTCGGGGAAGACAATGAGGTCCGATCTGTAGTCGGCGGCCTTCTTGAAGAAGGTGACCATGCGATCGACGACGGGGGCAGAAGCGTCCTTCTGGGTCAATTGGACGAGGGTGATCTTGGCCTGATCTTTCACGGCTCTGCCGTCCTTTCTGGGGACCGCGGGGGGTCGGGTCGGGCCGGGGTCATTGGGTGACGCGGATGCGGAGCCAGCGACGCCCAGGGCGGCCACGCCCGCGCCGGAGGTGGTGATGAACTGCCGACGGGTGAGGTCGCCGTCGGTCGGGGTCGAGTTGGCGTCGGAGTTGGACATGAGCGCGTCTGGTTCCTCGCTAACGTTGTGCACAAGGTATCGCGGGAGGCGATGGAGGTACACCCTATTGGGGAGCGGGGCTTGGGGGCAAGAGGCGGCGGGGGCGGTCACGGCTTCATGGGCTCCAACGCGAACCGCACGCGACCGTCTTGTCGCAGACAGTCGTGCGTGAGCGGGGCGGGGGTTTCGGTCGTCCGGCTGGCCTGTCACGTCCTACAATGTCCTGGATGGTGCAGCGTCGAAATCGCTGCTGAACGCCACGTCATCGCTTCTCAGGCCCAACAGACGCCCGCTTTCCTCCGATCTCGGCGTCACCTGCCCCTCGCGTGTCGAAAACCGCTCGGGGTTCGCTTATTCTGGGTCTAGAAGTGCGCCCGAGTTCCGCGGCGACTGAGGCCGCGCTCGCACTCCTCAACATTGAGAAGGACTGGCCGGTACTTCTGGCTGGCATTGGGGCAAGACCTGAGAACCTGGACAGGCTTGAGGCGGTCGTGGTGCAGGCGCCAACCTCCCCCCTGGCCCGCTACGCTGTGGTCCGTCTGGGAATCGAGACGTGCCGCAAGCACAAGAATCACTACAACTCAAGCGACAGCGAAGCGCATAGACAGGACTGCGAGCGATTGGGTGTAGCCTTCGAGTTGCCCACGAGTTGCCCGGTCCGAGCAGAGGCAATACGATGCTTAGCGGAAGCGACTTGCCTTCGGCCTCTTCGCATGCATCTGCCTATGGTACTCCTGCAACCTGATCTTGCGCCTGGGGTCCCGCGACATGGACACCGCCACGGCCTCCCTTGCGATGGATCAGTTGTGTCGCCTTCGTGAGGTGTCGAGACAGGGGCTTACCGCTAGCGAAGTAGAACGTGTTTTGCCCAGCCTCCACACCGTCTATCCGGACCATAACGCCTATGTGCCAAAGCTCAAGGTCTACCCTAACGGCACATGGGAACTCGTTAGCAGGCCAACCTATCCCCGGCTCTATCGGTCGCCTATCTGGAAGCGTGTGCTGTTTCTCGACGGCAAGCAGTTGCTTTTTCCGACGTGGAGGGTCCGTTCAGAGGAACCCAACATGGTCAGCTTCCGCTATCACGACGGCGAGACACGGTGGCATGACATGACCTTCCCTGATCCGGGATAAGAGGCTATCTCCTGTTGGCCCTCCCCCGTTCCTCAGCCATGCTCGATCCTCACATAGACTTCCCCATTTGAATCGCCAAGGCGATCTACCTGGATCCATATTCGGGTGGGTGGCCCAGAACGAACCTTGGAAAGCCAAGAGTAGCGCGCCTGTCCACGTGCATTTCCGGGTTGCCACCACGAAAGCTCGATGGGTTCTCCCGCGCTGCTGCCGTAGCTCTTGCCTGAGTGGCGCCCGAACGCATGTTCAGTAGCTTGCGCATTAGTCATTCTACGGAACGTTGGGTTGTCGCGCTCATGCCCGCGCAACACGTCGGCCAGATCGGAAACAGGCATCTCCAGTCGCACGTGAGTGATCGTCATCCCCATGAATGTCGCGGTGTGGTAGTTGGATATCTTCAGGCGCTCATTGATCGCGGCTCTGCGCTCCACGCTCCACGTGCGGGGAAAGAACCCCAAGTCTGGACCCAAGAAGGGCATCTCCCCAACGTGTGATCGGGTTTCAGCATCCGCCGTGGAAGTGTCACCGGCGTGCGTGGAGACGCATCCCACCCAGAGGGGCAACAACACCAACAAGGCCACACCAGGGATGCCGCAACAACGTCTCATCACGGCCCTTCTCATGTCAGTCTCCTTTGCATCGCCGGCATAGCCACCGCGTCCGAGTGATCGCCGTCCTGAGCGCATACCTACGTACCCCTGAGAACGCCGCGGACGACGCTGTCCTTGACCAACTGAATCGCCACCTCGACGGCGCGCCCGCACAGGTCTCGCTGAGCAGGCGCGGGAAACCTGACGGGGAAATAGCGATCGCCCCGCCCCTCCCAACCCGCCCCTCGTCGTGTCTCCACGATGACCCGCTCGACCTGACCAATGAACCGCCGCCGGAAGGCAAGCTCGGCCTCGTCCGCAAGCGACCGCAGCCGGCGCATCCGCTCGCGAACGACGGCCTCGCCAAGCATCTCCCCACGCCACCGCTCCGCAACCGTCCCGGCCCGCAGGCTGAACGGAAACGCATGCACCCGCGCAAAGCCCACCCGCTCCACTACCCCCAGCGTCCGCTCGAAGTCCTCCTCCGTCTCGCCCGGAAACCCGACGATCACGTCCGTCGTAACGGCCGGGCGATCCAGCCGATCCCGCACACGGTCGATCGTGGCCAGGTAGTCGTCGATCCGATACTGCCGGTTCATCCGCCGCAGCACCGCATCCGACCCCGCCTGAAGCGGAAGATGCAGATGCGGCGCGCAGGCATCGCACCGGCCCATCACGTCGAGCAGATCATCAGTCACGTCATTCGGCTCCAGACTCGACAGCCGAACCCGAACCAGCCCGGCCACCCCCGCCAACGCCTCCAGCAGTCTCGCCAGCGGCGAGGAGACGGGACGGGAGTCTTTTCTCCGCCCCATCCTGGCCGTACTCCGCCCGTAAGCACCCAGGAATACGCCCGTTATAACGATCTCTTTGTATCCGTTGGCCACCAGGTCCCTCGCCTCCCGGACCGCCACCTCGATCGGCTTGGACCGCAACCCCCTCCGAAGCTGGGGGATGATGCAGTAAGTGCACGCCGCATCGCAGCCGTCCTGCACCTTCAGGAACGCCCGGTGATGACCCGCCAGCCCGTGGATCGTCCCCCCCAACGTCCACTTGACTTGGCCGTCCTCGGGCGCTTTGATTTGAATGGAGTCATCCGACCCGCGTGCGGCTTCCACCATCGGCTCTGTGTCGGCGGTGCCGCGGCGCCCCGCGCCCCCTGTCGTGGGGCCCTCGATGCCTGCCGGACTGGACGTTTTTTGCGTAACAGCCGATAACTCGTTGTAAGGACATTGCTTCTGGCCTGCGCCGAGAACCACGGACAACTGAGTGTCCCAATCGTCATCGTGGGTGATGACGCCCACCACGCCGTCGATCTGTCGATACCGTTCGGCCTCGACGACCGCGGCACAACCCACGACGATGACGCGCGTGTTCCCTTGGTGTGTGGCGCGACGAACGAGTTGACGGCTCTTGCGAGCCGCGGTTTGAGTGACGGCGCAGGTGTTGACGACGGCCCAGTCGGGAACCTGGCCAACCTCCGCGGGCTCGAGTCCGTAGTAATCAAGGGCCTCGCGAAGCTGCTGGGCCTCGTATTGGTTGACTTTGCAGCCGACGGCGTATACCAAGTACGTTTCGGGCGCCATCATGTGTTAGCTTAGGCCCGTGCCTGGTTTATTGCAAATGACCCCCCGAGGGTCGGGAGGCAGAGATGGCTGGCGAGAAAATGGTTTGGGGCATCGACATCGGGCAGTGCGCCCTGAAAGCCCTCAAACTGCAACTCGTCGGCGACGTCGTCGAAGCCATGGCTTTCGACATCGTCGAGCACGCCAAGCCCCTGAACCCGGCCGAACGCGGCGGAGAGGCCCTGACCGAAGCCCTCACCCGCGCCGTCGAGACGCTCATGAGCCGGAACGACATGGCCGGTAACGCGGTCGTCATCGGCGTGCCCGGCTATCAGGCCTTTACCCGCTTCACCAAGCTGCCGCCCGTCGAGAAGAAGCAGTTGCCCGCCATCGTGCAGTTCGAGGCCGGCCAGCAGATTCCATACGATATCAATCAGGTCATCTGGGACTATCAGATCTTCAGCGAGGACGACAGCCCGGACATCGAGGTCGGCATCTTCTGCATGCGGACCGAGCAGCTCGACCGCTATCTCGTGCCGTTCACCGACGCCGGATTGCAGCCCCTCATCGTCCAGCCCGCCCCGCTGGCCCTGACCAACTTCATCGAGCATGACGTCCCCCGACCAGGCAAGGCGACGGTCCTGCTGGACATCGGGGCCGAGAGCACCGACCTGATCGTCTCGGATCGCGGTAGCGTCTGGACCCGGGCCGTGCCGATTGGCGGCAACAACTTCACCGAGCGCCTCGTCGAGGCCTTCCGCCTCGAGTTCGGCAAGGCCGAAAGCCTCAAGCGACAAGCGGCCACGAGCAAGTACGCCCGTCAGATCTTCCAGGCGATGAGACCGGTCTACCAGGACCTCGTCGCCGAGATACAGCGATCCGTGGGCCGATACACGCAGACTCACCGCGACGCCGAGCTCGATCGCGTCGTCGGCATGGGCAACGGATTCCGCTTGCCGGGCCTCCAGAAGTTCCTGCAGCAGAACCTGGGCATGAAGGTCGAGCGGTTGTCGGCCTTCAGCAACCTGCAGCCGGGCGAGACGCTGAACGCCCCGACGCTCAACGAGAACGTCTTGAGCCTGGGCGTGGCGTACGGGCTGGCCGTGCAGGGATTGGGTCGAGGCCATATCGTCTCGAACCTGCTTCCGCCGCAGATCGCCAAGCGGGCCGTGTGGCGACGCAAGCGGCCTTTCTTCGCCGCGACCGCCGCGTGCTTCGTGCTTGCGGCAGCCTCGCTGTGGGCGCGGTACTTCCTGGATAGCAGCGCCCTGGCCCGAACCGGCGGCAGCCAGGACGTCAGCGTCCCCAGCTTCAAGCCGGACCGAGTCCCGCAGGTCATCAATCAGAACGCTGACAGCAAGCCGCCCCGTGAGTACACGGCGGACATTCTCGGTGCCGCGTCGAGCCTGAGCAGCGAATGGACCAAGCTCAAACGGCAGGTCGACGAGGGTCGAACGGACGTCGATCTCGTGATGTCTCTTGTGGATGATCAAACCCTCTGGCCACGGATCGTGGATCTCGTCCATCGGGCTCTCCCGCGTGAGGATGCGCCCCTCGTGCAGGCCAAGACCCTCGATGAGTACCTCGCGGCCATCAAGCAGATTCCACGCAAGGATCGCCGACAGATCATCCTCAACACGTTCCAGACGGCGTTCAGCGACAACGTGGCCGAATCGCTTGGCCCGCTGGAAGGCGAGGAGGATCTTGCCGGCGCGGCCGGGGGGCGAGGTGGCACGCGGGGCGCTCGAGGAGCTACCACGCCCAGAGGCGGAAGTCGAGGCGGGGGCAGAGCGCCCGCCAGAGGCGGCGCCAGAGGAAGGGGTGGCGCGTCAGAGGCCGCGGCCCGGTACGACGGGAGAGGATTCGTCGTGACGCTTCGAGGCTACACGCCCTACGACTACCCCAACATCCTGGAGAAGTTCCAGGAGACGCTGAAGGAGCTCGGCAATCCGAAGGACCCCAACGCGGCCGACGCGCTGGGCTTCCATGTCCTGATGCCGAAGAAGCAGGAGGCCCCAAGGCGACGCGATCCGGCGCTGTGGATGGAACGTCGCTTCGAGCAGCCGGCCAAACCGACCGGAGAGGCCGAACCCGAGGATGAGAAGCTTCGCGACCCGGTCACGAACGAGCCGTGGGTCGGCGATTGGCTGTTCACGATTCGGTTTGGCATCGTCCTGGGTCCGAGCCCTGAGGCCTCGGCCGAGCCCGGCGACCAGAAGGCGTCGGGGCGCGCAAAGCCGCGGGGAGGTGCTCGACGGTAGCATTGGCGTCGAAGGACACATGGGCCTGTGGTGGCGCCGAGGTATGCCGTGGAGAGTCGGGCCGTTGGATGTGGTATCGCGACAGTAACCAGGAGGAACCGTGATGGCCTTCCTCAAACGAAACCTATTCATGATCCTCTGTCTCCTGGCGGCCTTGGCGTCGGTCGGCCTGGGGGTGGTGGCGTGCAACAGCTATGACGGCATCAACAAGAGCATGCAGCAGGCCGCGGACTTCGGCACCAGGCTTGCCGGCGCCGGCAAGGTCTCCGGCCGCACCAATCCGGTGACCAACGTCGATCTCGCCGCCCAGGAACAGAACATCAAGACCGTCCAGGGCAGCGTCCAGGAAACGCTCAATCGGGCAAAGGCCGTCAATGAAACGGGCCTGGACTACCTGGTGCCCGAGGCGTTTCCCAATCCCAGGACGAATCCGGACATCCCCTTGAGGTTCATCGCGAACTATCGTAAAGCCCTCGATGCCTTGCGCGCCATCGTCAAGGCAAAAGGTCCGCCCACGCAAGAAGACGTCAACGAGGTGCAGCGCCGAATCGAACTGGAGAACGAGGAGCGCGGCCTGACGTCCCCCAAGTCGTCCGGCGGCAAGGCCGAACCTGCTGCGCGTCCTCCGACGGACGATCGTCGACGGGGGGCCCTGGGAGGACTCCAGTCGCTGTCGTTCGATGGACGACCGAGCGGGCGCGACCGCACGCCGGCCAAGGCCCCCGCAAGGGCAACTCCCAAGGCAGGCGCCTCGGGTGAAGAGCAGCCCCTAAGCGAAGAGGAGCGCCTGCGGACCGACCCGAAGCGACGGGCCGAGTTGGAGCGAGCTCAACAGATATACTGCTATGTGGGCAACCGTCCCGAGGAGACCTTCACGAAGATATCGGCCGTCGAGGACATCAACGCGCCCGCCAATCCATACCAGATGTGGCTTGCCCAAATGACGCTCTGGGTGCAGGCGGAGATACTCAAGGCGCTGGCCGCCGTCAACAATGACGCGGCCAAGCAACTCGCCTCGGCGGGCAAGGGCGAGCAGGCCAACGTGACCAATCTGCCGATCAAGCGGATCATCCGCTTGGCGGTGGGTGACTACCGCGCCGCTCCAGTGTTGGAGGACGCGGGGCGCGGAGGGGGGCGGCCGGGCGCCGGCGCGGCCCCAAAACGAGGGCGAGCTGTGCCGGAGAAGCCCGCGCCACGCAAGGCCGGCTCCCTCGCGGACCTGAGCAGGGCGTCATTCGGAGGGCAGAGACTCCCCACCCCAGCCGATGCGAAGCCCTCACAGACTTCGGAGAGTCTGCAGACGTATCTGACCGGCCCCACCTGGACCGGGCGGGAGACGGTGCCGGACCTCGACGTCGTCCCGATCGCTATGCAACTGGTGATCGACCAACGCTACCTGCCACAGGTGATCGATCGCATCTGCCGGACCAACTTCTATGTGCCGGTTCAAGTCAGCTATCGACAACTGACCCGCTCCGAGCTGGGAACGGAGTATGTCTACGGGTCCGCGCCCGTGATCGAGGTAACGCTCGGGTTCGAGCGATACTTCTTCCCCAAGGTCTACGCCGAGAAGATGCCTCCCGAGGTGCACGAGCGACTGGGCCATCCCATGATGGCCGAGGGCGAGGAGGAGGACGGCAAGCCAGGACGCGGGTCGAGAGGGCGGGGTACTCGTGGAAGAACGCCGCCGGGCCGGCGAGGCTAGGACGGCCGATTGGCGGCGCGGCGGCGCGGACCGCCAGTCGTGTGGGAGTAAGCCATGGCGAAAAAGAGCATCGGCATCGTTGAACAGCATGTCGAGAAAGTGATCTTGGGCATTGCGGTCCTCTTTCTGCTGGCCGTCGTCGTCACCAAGCTGATCAGCAGTCCCAACACCGTTGAGTACGACGGCGAGACCTACGGCCCCGGGGGAATCGACCGCGTCGTTGCGGAGAACGCCAAGAAGCTCGCCGGGAAACTGGCACGCAAGGATGACGACCCCAACGAGCGCCTCAAGGACCCCGGGTGGAAAGAGAAGCTGGAGGCCACTTTCCTCGAGGGCCAGATCGCCGTCAATCGCCTTGATCCGACGTTGGTTGCCGCGGTGGCTTGGGGAAGACCCGCCAAGCGGATCGAGCGAACGGAGATCCGCGAGTTCAAGGAAGGCATTGCCCTGGCCAAGGTCGAGGCGCCCGGCGAACCGAATGTTCAGGTCCTGCGGACCCTGGCGGCGCCGCCGAAAGCACCTGCGGCCGAAGGAGAAAGGCCTGCAGCCCAGGCGGACGTTATCGAGGAGGACATCAACCTCGTCATCATTGAATCGGAGTTCGATCGGGTCGGACAGATAGAGCTGCTGAAGGAAGGAGGATACGACGAGGACATGACGGAGGTCGTCTTCGCCGACGTGCAGGTCCAACGCCAGGAGCGATTCGGCGCGGAGTGGGGTGAGTGGGAAGACATCGTGCCCTACAACGAGTCCGCGCTCCCCAAGCAGCCAAAGCTGATCCTTGTTGGCGAGGGCGAGAACAAGACCCTCTCTCGCGAGTCGATGGCTGAGTTCGGGGAGTACTACGACCGACTCCGTTCGGAGAACGTCCAGCGGGACGTCTTGACCCCTTTGGGCCCGACGCGGCGCAACGGGCAACCGGCCTATCAAGGCGGCGGCAAGGATGCCGGGCGAGCGAGCGTTCGCGCGACGCCCGCCGCCGTGCAGGACCGAAAAGGAGGGATCAGCCTCAAGGGCCTTCCGAAGAGCGTCCTTAAGCGCGACGCGCGAGACTATGGCAAGGACAGCCCCGCGCCCCGTCGAACCGGCGCGACCGAGGCCAAGTCCGGCACGAGGACTTTCCGGACGACGGCCGAGGCCGCTGAGTACTTCAATGAGCTGCTCGCCAAGGCCAAGACCGCCCACGAGGCCAGGAACTACGAGGAGGCCAAGAAGCTGGCCCAGGAAGCCCTCGACGTTCATAAGGCCAATCGCGTCGCCAGCATTTCCGACGAGCGACTTCTGGGTGAGATTCTCGGGTTGACGGAGACGGGCAGGCCAGGCAAGGGCCCCGGTGAAGTCGTGGCAAAGGACCGATTCTCTCCCATTCGCGCGTTCGACATCAGCGGCGAGCCCGGCCGAACGTATCGATATCGAACACGCGTCGGAATCGTGAACGCCTACTGTCGCGCCGCCGCCAAACTGAAGGATCGAGACGACGCGACCAAACTCGTTCTCTACGGGGATTGGTCTGATCCCTCGGAGGCCGTCAGCATCGAGCGCGACACGTACTTCTACCTCGTCGGAAAAGACCCACGCGGAGACGGGGTCCGCGTTGAGATCTTCAAATGGTATCAAGACGGTTGGATCAAGGAGCTATTCACGATCACGCCCGGCGATGAGATCGGCGGCACCAGAGATGCCCAGGTGACCATTGCCGGTCAGGAGTTCCGTGAAGAGGTGGACTTCTTCACCGGCGCCCTGGCCGTCGACCTGTCCATTGAGGCCATCTACCAACCGGCCCAGACGCTGGGTGAAGGCAAGGGCTTCGCGCTGAGTCCTTCAACCCGCGAGACGCAGTCCCTGATCTACATGGATGAAGACGGCGAGCTTCATGAGCGTTTTGCCTTGGTGGACAAGAACGATCCTCGCTACAAGGACCTCTACAATCAAACTCGGGCTTCTCGGGCCAAACCGGTCAAGGTGGAAGCGTCCAAGAAGACCGGTCAGAAGTCGTCGAAATCCAGTAAGTTCTCCCGCTACAAGGGAGGCAAGTCCAAATCCAGCCGGTACGGAGGTTCGAGGAGTAGCCGATCGTCGTCCCGCGGTCGAAGCCGATCGAGACGGTAGATTCTCCTGTTGGGGCCCAATTGTTTGTGCTACCGGCGGTACGGAAGTGACGTGCTTCCCACGTGCCTGATTCCTCAGCCCGGTCTGTTGCCCCATTCGACACGAGACCGGCCCTCTCGGCTCACGGATACGCGCTCCGTAAGATTCGTTTCTGAAGGGACATCCGGTGGCATCAGCACCGCCAGATTTTCTCTCCTTACGCCAAGCCTTTTTTGTAGATAGGTTTGCACAAGTGCCGATAACAACCAAGGTCTGATAATGCAGTCTGCGGATTCCCCGCGTCGATGGGGAATACAAAACGCTGAATGACTTGGGGTTACGGTTGCTCTAAACTCGTGATTTGAAGCAGTGTTCCCTTCACGGAGGAAGGGACCATGCGTACAGACGGGTTGTCTGACGAGCTCTGGCGCTCAAGAAACGATCTTGCTATGTCGTCGGGAAGTGGTGCGGGCCGGCCTTGTCGCCCATTCGCGTCCGGTCGGCAGCCAAGACGACGTGTCCCGAGCGGTCTGAGGGCAACCTGATCGAGTCGGAGCCCGGAACGAATTGATCTCGAACCGGGTGTGGGGCGCTTCGCCCTGTGATGCAAGGAGGTAGGGCCTTGAGGTCGGCACGCCAGAAACGTCTGCTGGCAGCGGTCGCAGCCGCAGCGGTCGTCTTGTTGTCTCACCCGAAGCCAGCAACGGCCGAGTCCGCTAGCGATCAGCTTAGGGACGGCATTCGCCTCTTCAATCAAGGCGAATACGCGCGAGCCAGGGAGATCCTGCTCAAGCTCGAGGTCGAGGACCTCTCCGATACTGATCGCAAGGAGCGCAACCGCTACGTCACCGAGGCAAGCATTGCGCAACATCAGCTCTCCCGGGCGCAGCGGCAGAAAACCGAGGCCGACGGGGCTTTCGACGAGTCGCGTTTCGAAGAGGCCGAGAAGCTCTATGCGTCCGTCCGCTCCAACCAGTACGCAGGCGCGGATCTCAAGGAAGCCGCCGCCGAACGCCTCCATCTGATTGCCCAGAAGCGCTCGAAGGACGGCAAGCCCGCGGCGGCGCCCGACCAACCGAAAATCAAACAGGCGGCCTCGCAGACACCGGCCGAGGTGATCGCGATTCCACGCATTGACTCCGACCGACCCGAAGCGCCGAAGTGGACCAGGGCCTCGACGCCTGAAGCCAACGACACGAACCGCGCCAAGCCGATCGAACTACCGCATGGAACCGTACAGAAGACCGATGCGCCCGCGAGTCCGGCGGAGTCCGAGCGGATCGAGGTGCGGGAGATTCAGGCGCCTCGCCTTACGGAAGGGATCGCTCTCGATTCGGACGAACCGGTCGGGCCGGCGGTGCCGTCCGACTATCTCCTCTACCTCGCAAGCCTGAAGCAGACATCGAAAGCGGAAGAGAGAATCGCGACCGGGGTGGGTAACGATCGCGAGGAGGCCGGACAAGACCGATTACCTCCGGAGATCGACAAGGCTTTGGACGAGTTGGAGGAATTGATTCCCTCGGCCGATCTCGCCGCGCAGGTCGTCAGTGAGGATCGTCCCGATAAGGGCAAGACCACGACGGCGCCGGCAGGGGATGCGCGGGCGCAGGCCAACGAGTGCGTCGTCGCCGGCCGAGCCGCGCTGGACGCGGGCGAGTTGGACAAGGCGGCTGAACACTTCCGCCGCGCGCTTGAGCTCGTCAGGGGCCTGCCGGAAGCCAAGGAAGGGCTCGACCAGGTGGCGCAGTTCCAGGTCATCGAGGAGCCCACGTCGCTCGTGGACAAGATTCGCCAGAACAAGGCCATCCTCTGGCAGAAGGCGGTGGCCTTGTATCGTCAAGCTGAGCGCGACGTCCATAAGGCCGTGGAAGAGCGCCGGTACGAAGACGCCCGCAAGACGCTCGAATACGCCCGACAGACGATCGAGTCCAATCGGGCCAACGCCGAGCCGGCCAGCCTGTATGAAGAGGTCAAGGAGGAGATCAACGCCCTGACCCAGTCCGTCGACGACAGCGAGCGAGCCTATGAGCAGGAGCAGGTCCGCAAGGCGATGGAGGAGGTGGCTCGCGCCCAGGAAGACCGTCGAATCGCCCTTGAGGAGGTCAAACAGCAGAAGATCGACCACCTCATGGAGCAGGCCTTCAAGTTCCGCTCGGAGAAGCGATTCGCCGAGGCGGTGGAAGTCCTCAAGCAGGTCGAGGTGATCGATCCCCTGCTCGAGCGCGCCAGGTGGCTCAGGGAGGACCTGGAGGCCATCACCGACTACCGCAGGCAGCGTCAGTCGGAGGAGGACCGCGCGCGCGAGGGGGCCCGAAGCCTCGGGGAGGTACGAGAGGACCTCGTGCCTTGGAGCCGCACGTTGATGCGGTTCCCGAAGGACTGGCGAGAGATCACCGTTCGTCGGGAACACCTGGCCCTCGGGACAGGTGCCGGCGAAGAGGCGGAACAGGAGATCCAGGAGAAGCTGAAGCAGACGCTGCCCGAGATCGAGTTTGACGACGTTCCGCTCGGGCAGGTCATCGAGTTTCTGCGCGACCAGGTCGCGGTCAACTTCGACGTCCGCTGGCGGGCCCTGGAGGCGGTGGACATTGACCGCGAGACGTCGGTAACGGTCGAGAAGCTAAGCAACGTCGCCTTCTCTTCCATTCTCGAGGCGATTCTGGAGAGCGTGGCCGGCGAGGCCGGTCAGCTTGGCTACGTCGTCGACAAGGGCAAGATACTCATCTCCACGAAGGAGGATCTGAACCGCAAGACCGTGACCCGCCGCTATGAGGTCAAGGACCTGCTTCAGGACATCCCCGACATGTTCGGGAGTAGCGGCGGGGGCGGCATGGGCGGCGGCATGGGCGGGGGCATGGGCGGCGGGTACGGTGGCGGCATGGGCGGCGGTCGATCAGGCGGGAGCTATGGCGGCGGTCGCTCAGGCGGGAGTTATGGCGGCGGTCGCTCAGGCGGGGGTCGCTCAAGCGGTGGTCGTTCGGGTAGCAGCTACGGCGGGCGATCAGGGGGAGGCGGCTACGGCGGCGGTCGCAGCGGCGGCGGCTACGGCGGCGGCGGCGGCTACGGCGGCGGCGGGGGAGGGTATGGTGGCGGCGGGATGGCCCGGACCCAGGAGGAGATGGCCGACGAGTTGATCGACCTGATCATCGAGGTCATCGAGCCGGACACCTGGCGCGAGGGTGAGGGCGACGTCGGATCGATCCGATCCTATCGCGGCCAGCTCATCATCACGCACACGCCCGACGTCCACCAGCAGGTCGTCAAGCTGCTGAAGGAGCTTCGAGAGGAGCTGTCGGTTCAGATCGCCATTGAGGCCCTGTTCCTGACCATCAGCAACAACTTCCTCGAGGAGATCGGTCTCGACCTGGACGTCATCTTGAACGCAGGAAACGCCGGTTATGATCGCGCCGTGGACACAAGCGGCAACTTGTTGACCGACCCCTCCAGCGGCGGCTTGGTCCTGGTTCCCAGACAGAACAGCAGGTTGGGCTTCATCCCCAGCGTTCCGACCACCGGCGGCACGAACCTCGGCGCCGGAGCAATTCCGCAGCAGTCGTGGCAGCAGGCGGGACTCGTTCCGGCGACGGGGACCGTCGGACCGCATTCCAGTCAGTGGACGCCGATCCCAATCATTCAGAACCATCAAAGCTTCGCGCGCCCGACAGCAAGTGGGGTCCCGGGCAGCCTGGGTGGCGGGGTTGTAGGGGACGCGATGACCGTCGCCGGTACCTTCCTGGACAACATCCAGGTCAACTTCCTGATCCGCGCGACGCAGGCCGACCAGCGGCGGAGCTTTGTCCAGGCGCCTCGGATCGTCATTCCCAACGGTCGATATGGGTCGATCTCGGTGAGTGAGTCGCAGAATTACGTCGAGAGCGTCTCGGCTGAAACGTCAGGTGGCTCGGTCGGCGGGCAAGGTGCCGTCGGCTATACGCCCGAGATAGGGGAGGTTGAACAGGGCCGGTTCCTTACGGTCACCGCGACGGTCTCTCCCGATCGCCGATACGTGACGATGACGCTCGAGCCGTATACACAGGAAATCCTGGCGATCCGAACGTTCGGCGTCCAGCAGGGCGGGGTCGAGGCCGGCCTGCTCAGCGTCGGAAACGTCCAGTTGCCCGAGGTCCGCACGACGGCCGTCAGCACGACCGCGACCGTGCCGGATGGTGGTACCCTGCTGATCGGCGGGCTCAAGCTCGGCGGCGAGGTCGAGATCGAGGCCGGCGTGCCCGTCTTGAACAAGATCCCGGTGCTCAAGCGAGCCTTCAGCAACCGCTCGCTCGTCAAGGACGAGTCGACACTGCTGATCTTGGTCAAGCCGAAGATCATCATTCAGCAGGAGGCCGAGGACGACGCCTATCCGGGCTTTGCCGCGGCGACGACGAAGTGAGGCCGGTGGGGCGACTTGGCCCCCCCGCATCCCGATGACGCACGTTGCGCCGCCCCGGCCCCAAGCGAGCCGGGGCGGCTTTCTTCTCGCCCGTCCGCATGCCAAACGAACTGTCGTCGACGATAGTGCCGGGCGAAGACCTCATCGGTTACAATCGGTCCGTGTGGAACGTTGCCGACCGAGGAATCGCTCGTGAGCGCACTGCGGATTTGCCTGGCTCTGGCTATCGCCGTCCTCATGCACCCCGCTGCCGCGAGGGCGGCCGCCACTACGTCTCGATCGGCGGCGACCCAGACCGCCTCCGACGACCGCATCGTCATCTTCAAGCCCGGCGTGGCCATCAACTGGACTCAGCGTCAGGTTGAGCTCACGGGCAAGATCGCGCTCCGGCAGGGCGCGCTGGAGCTCTTCGCCTGCGCCACGGATCGATACGGCGGCGATAAGACGCACGAAAGCATCGTCCTGCTCGATGCCCGACCGCTCCACGTCTTCCAGGCGCTCGGGTTGATCGGCTTGCAGCCGGGGCGTCCTGCGCGGTGGGACGCCAAGAAGAACGCGATTCACCCCGCCACCGGACAGACGCTGGAGCTGGGGGTCGAATGGCTGGATGACGGCCGGCGCCGACGGGTGGACGCAAGCGAATGGATGCGGCGCATCGACGATCCCAAGGCCCCGCTCGGCCCGCTACCGTGGGTTCTTGCGGGCTCGGCGCCGTCGCAGGACGACGGGATCTTGGCGGACGAGGACGGGACGGTGGCGACCCTCGTCGACTTCGACGGGTCGATCATCGGGCTGTCCGTCCATCACCCCCGAGACTACGATCAGATGTGGATCGAAGCGCGAACTGAAAAGGTGCCCCAGCTCGACATGCCCGTCACCGTACTCGTCCGCGCCGCTGGACTGAGGCTGGAGATGGACCGGTTCGGACGCGTCTTCCTGAACGGACGGCGGCACGATCCCGAGACGATCACCAACGCCGTCAAGGACTACCTGAAAGCGTCGCCGAACGGTCGGATTAGCGTGCTCGTCGCCCCGACGACGCTCGACGTGGACATCCGACGATTGAAGAATCAACTCAGAGCGGCGGGCGTCCCGGAGGCGTCCGTCGAGGTACATCGTCGTCCCGCGTCGGACTTCCCGGCGAACGATCCCAAGGCGGGTGGGGCCTTTCTGCGCGATCAACTTCCGCTGCAGCGATCGTTGCTGGAGTCCGCCGGGCGGGAGCACAAGCGCCTGGTCGACCAGCTAACCTCCAGGCAGTCCGGGTTGGAGCGCCGTGCGTCCGAACTGGCCGATTACGTCGCGCGGCTCCGCAGCGGGCTGAATCGGCTCGCTTCCGAATCCGACACTGATTCGGCAAGCGCCGGCGATGTGTCGGCTACGTCGCCCCCCGCGCAATCGTCGAGCACGCGCCCAGATCTTCCCGCGACCCGCCCGTAGCCAGCCGCAAGGCCCGCCCGTCTAGCCGGACTTTCGCACATCTGAGAAAGATCCCGGCGACCAAGTGAAATGCCGACCACATCGGTGCGTGGTCGTGCCAAGAACCCAACTTCGCTCCGAAAGGAATCTGCCAGTCTCCTGCCAGTTCGCATGTACGCAACCACAACCAACAGGACTTACAGCGATTTCTCTGCACCCAACGGGACTTGACAGGATGACGTAACCTCCCGGAATAACTCATAGTCAGCCTGCGGGCGTAATTCAGTGGTAGAATACGAGCTTCCCGAGCCGTTTTCTGCTTCCTAATCATTTCCGAGGCAATAGCTTAGTCCAGCCTGGCAACAGACTTCAGGGTGGGTGGCAACATTCCTGAGGCTTGCTTGCGTCGCTCGGCAGGCCAACGAGATGCCCCGCCAACGCCAGATGGCGGGACACTCCGATCACCTGTGCTCCGCCGAAAACACGTCCAGGATGACATGCGTTTCTTGCCAGGAGCGGAGTGGGCACGCCCAACAGGTTCTCGAACGAACGATCGAGATCCTGTAGACTAGTTCTCTGAATCGTACCTTTCTGACATCAGGAGCGGGCATCGGGGATAAGGTGTCGAACCCTACCTTCTGGGGGGACTGCCTGAAGCTATCTAGGGATGGAGCTTCTGGGGGAGGCATATCGATTGGCTCCGAGCGATGACACGGAGATGGGAGAAGGTGGGGGCAGGTTTCCGACGACGCATTGGAGCCTGTTGGCGGAGGTCCGAGGGGAACTTACGCCGGCGCACCGCGTTGTCCTCAACCTGATGATCGAGCGCTACTGGAAGCCCGTGTACTGCTACGTCCGGCGTCGTGGTTTCGGCAACGAGGACGCCAAGGACCTTACCCAAGAGTTCTTCTCATCATGGCTCCAGCGCGATGTGTTCGGGCGTGTGGATCCGTCTCGGGGGCGATTCCGATCGTTCATGCTGGCCTGTCTCGATCGCTT
>JAFGLZ010000024.1 GCA_016927755.1 Phycisphaerae bacterium | reverse complement strand
GGGGGGGGGGGGGTGAGGGGAGGTGCGTTTTCCGCATTGCGGGGCGAGGCGTTTCGTTAAGACGGAGGTACGCGTCGGGTCGTTCGAGGGTTTGGGGAGACTTCAGCCGTCCCTACGGGACTGGGTTGTTGGGGGCGTCGCCGGGTTCCCAGGGATGAATCCCTGGGCTGTCTTCAGGCCGTCCCTACGGGACTGATTCGTTTGCGGGTGGCTCGGCTCCCAGGACTGAAGACCCTGGGCTATTGTCAGTCGGTCCCTACGGGACGGGAGGTATTTGGGGCGGGGGTTGGTTGGGGTGGCGAGGGATGGTTGGGCGTCGGCATTGTCTTTTGGCGGTGGATTGTCGCGGTGGGGGTGAGCAGGGGTTTCCTTCGCCCTTTCAGGGCTGAATCGGGCTGGGTGGTCGGTCACCAGGGGTTACGTCCGGCGCCACGGCGGATAGGTCCGCCGAGGCGACGGACTCCACCCCTGGCTACGCTCCGACCGGCGCTACGGGCCTGAAGGGGACCCGCCAGAGCGACCGGCGCTACGGGCCTGAGGGGAGGTTGGCGATTCGGGTGGCGATCTCCTGTCTCGCCGAAAGAATGGCGTTGGGGTCTTTGTTGTAGTACCTCAGGTTCATGGCTACTTCGGGGGGGACGGCTAGGAGCTGTTTGTCTCTTGGGGTGGGGTTGTTGCCGGCGCGGGCCTTCAGGAGCAGGAGGTATTCGTAGTCGTCCATGCCGTCTCGGAGGATCTTTAGGCGGAGGGAGGGCAGGACGGTGCCTTTGCAGGGGTAGCAGAGGAAGCCGTTGCCGTTGTGCTGGCCGCTGTAGGGGTACTTGGAGATTGGGTTGACGGGCCAGGGCTGGTCTGGCCAGTTCTCCCAGCCTTTTGGCCAGGAGGAGATGGCCCAGTAGCCGATGCCTTCGATGCCGTACTTCCAGGCGAGCCAATAGGGGATGCGGTGGTCGACGGCGGGTCGGTCGAGGACGACGCCGGGGCATGCCCAGATGGGGCCGGGGTAGGTGTCGTGGATGGGCAACTGGCACATGTACCACCAGATTCGATCGCCTCTGGCTTGTGCGGCGCGCATGAAGTCGTCGCGTTGGAGGGAGGGCTCGATGATCCAGAGGTCGAACATTCCGGCGTTGGCGGGTGTGGGGCCTTCGGTCATGGCGACGGTGAGGCCGGGGAATTGCTTGCGGATGGTTTCGGCGCGTTTGCGGTACTCGGGCCAGTCGCGCTCGTGGGGCTCGTCGCCGGGGATGCAGATGAAGTGCTTCAGCCAGCCGCGCCGGCGGAGGTGCTCGATGTACTTGGGGTCGGGGGCGGACGTGGTCATGGCTTGGAGCTTTACGCCGCGGTCTTGGAGCCATCGGAAGACGCGGTCGTGGTCGTCGAGGTTCTTGGCGAGCTTGACGCAGACGTGCCAGGGCGCGAGGCCGTGGTCGATGAGGACGGTGAGCTTTTGGAGTAGGGGCTCGACGCCGCCGGCGAGGAACCAGTCGTTGAAGGCCCATCCCATGGTGACGTAGGAGCGTTTGGCGGGGAGTTCGAAGGGCCAGACGGTGAGGTTAACGGTGATGGCGACGGGGTGGGGTCCGGCGACGTTGATCTGTCCGGTGTAGCGGCCTGGGTTGGCGTCACGGGGGACGCGGAGGTCGACCCAGACGGGTTGGCAGGACGGGTTGGCGACGTCGAAGGCTTCGAGGGGCATGAGGGGGTCGGGCCAGTCGCCGACGTTCATGACGGGGTATTGCGCCGGGATGGTCTTGATATAGTCGACGCGGGCCATGGTGAGGGCGCTGGCGGGGATGGTTGCGCCGTCGGGGCCTTTGAGGTTAGTGGGGACGATCGAGGCGATCTTGACGGTCTTGGGGAGGAAGGGTCCTGCGGCGTGGTCCTTGTCGGTGGAGAGGCGGGTCATGGTTCGTTCGCCGTCGGCGATGGGGCAGACGACGAGCTGGAAGCTTTCGGTCTCTCCGCGCGCGGCGGCGAGGTGGACCTGGCCGGTCATGTCGCCGTGGAACCACCACTTGGGTCGGAAGACCTTTCGGAGGGAGGTTTCGGCGCCGACGACGAACTGCATCTTGTCGGCGGGGACGCCTTGGTCGGCGAGCCACTTTCGATGGTTCTCGACGTTGGCGTAGAACATGGTGGCGGCGTCGCCGAAGGGGACGCCCCAGTTGTCGGTCCAATCGATCCAGTCGACGCCCTGGTCGTTCTTGTGTGCGTCGGCGGCGAGGAGCGATGCAGAGGGCGCGGCGGAGAGCAGGGCGATCCAGGTGCATACGATGCGGGACATATCGGCGATCCTCCTATTTGCCGGCGTGGGCGGTCCATTGCTTGTAGAGGGCGGCGATGTCGGCGTCCTTTTCGTTTCCGGCGTGGACGACGACGCGGTACTTGAGCGTTAGCGTCTCGCCTTTCTTGAACTTGAGCCCGTCGGGTCCGAGCCAGTTCATGGGGGTTGGGGAGAAGAAGCCGTAGTCGCGGGTGAGCCAGGTGCACGGGGTCCATCGGTTCTTGGGCCAGTCGAGGATGGCGAGCCCTTCGACGTGTCCGTCGTGTTTGTTGGAGTAGTCGCACCAGAGGGACTTCTTGGCGAGGGTTCCGGCTTGTTTGAGATCGCCCTCGGCGTTGACGAGTCGTCCGCCGTTTTCGACGTTCATGTGGGGGGCCATTCGGGCGCAGAAGAGGGAGTGGTTGGTCTTGACGATTTGGACGTCGATTTCGGCGGTGAGGGTGATCTCGAAGTCGATGAATCTCAGCGTGGGGGAGGGGGCGGAGATGACGATGGTGCGTTTGTCGCTAAAGGGGTTCTCCGCGCCGGGGCGATGCCATTGGGCGTGGTCCTCGATGACGACGCGTTTGCCCTTGGCTTCGAGGATCTTTGGGCCTTTCGAGGTGATTTGGCCTCGGGGGTTGCCTTCCTGCCAGTAGTTTCCGCCGTTTACCTTGTCGCAGCCGAAGAAGAGGGAGTGGTGGTGGGGGTAGGGCTGGGAGGTTTCGGTGGTGACGGTCTTGCCGGTGATGGGGCCGCTCACGGGGAAGAGGTAGGGGTACTTCTGGTCGGGGGCGAACTTGTAGGCGGTGAAGAGCTTTCCGCCTACGGAAACGTCGATGGCGTTGGGGACGAGCTTGGCGGTGAGGTCGAGGGGGGTTTGGTTGGGTGGCGCGGCGGGTGCGAGGTGATGGGTGATCAGGAGGGTGATGATGCAGGTGGCGATCGCGGCGGGTCTGGGCATTGGCGTGTCTCCTTCTTGATCGAATTCGAGCTGCCCACCGCTGAAGCGATGGGGCACCCGGTTTTTGCTGCAATCCACGGGCAAGATGCCCGTGCTACGCGTGCCCATCTTCCACGTTGAGACAGCTTACGGCAAGCGCCAGAGGGGTTCGCGCGTTAGGGTTACTAGTGGGGGATCGTTGAGCTCCTCGTTCATTCTGGCGGCGGCGACCTGGTGCTGCTTATGGAGGTAGACGACCAGGGATACGTCGCAGAAGGTGGAGCGGGTCATGATGAGCTCGACTCTTGCCTGGTGGCAGGGGCCTGGCTTGGGTCGGTTCCGTGGCCAGAAGCCCTGGCGGATCTGGTCGATGCCGTCCTTTTGTCGGAGGAGGATGGAGAGGCTCTCGTCGAAGTCTGGCGGGGTCATGAGGGTGACGTAGTCGGGGACCCAGTTGCCGTAGCGCCAGCCGAAGTGGGGCTGAGACTTGTCGTTGGGCATGCCGACGAAGTTGGGGTAGGACTTGGTGAGGGCGTGTCGCTGGAATCTGGCGTCGACGGCGACGATTTCTTGGGGGTGGGTCTGTCCGGTGAAATCGAGTCGGCGGTTGAGGCGGAACCACGGCGCGTGGGCGAAGAACTCGTAGGTGGTTCGGCAGGTGGCGCTGCCATCGCTGACCTCGAGCTCGACGAGGGCGCGGACGGGGCCGACGTCGAGGCGGGTCCAGGTGCATTTCTGTTGGGAGAGAGAGGTCTTCTTCTCGTTGATGTAGTCGACGGTGTTGGTGACGGGGTGGTTGGGGTCGTATTGGGAGCATTGGCCGTAGTCGGCGTCGAAGGCGCGCAGGGCGTAGTCCTTCTTGGTGGCGGAGGAGACGAGGCTGGTGACGGTTCCGCCGGCGGCTTGATCGAGGGTGATGCGGTAGTGGCTGTTGGCGATGGAGAGGGTTCCGTTTTCCTTTCGCTGATCGACGATTTGGAGGTCGGTTGTCTTGGGGCCCGCTTCGCCTCGGCAGAGGGTGTAGGTGGTTGCGGCTCGGGCGGGTGTGGTCGCGGGGAAGACGAGCTTTCCGCCCTCGATGAGCTGTGCGGGGAGGGTTCTGCCGTTGTCATCGCGGAGGTGATAGGGGCCGGCGGCGGAGATGTCGTCGGGCAGCGGCAGCTCGACGATCTCGTTGTCGATTGGTCGGGGGTGGTGATTGAAGACGCTGGCGGCGGCGACGGCTTCGGGGAATCGTTTGGCCGATGCGGTCGGTCGCGCGACCCAGAGGGTGGTCTCGGACATAAGGGTTCGGCGGTCGTCGGTGCATTGGAGGGCGATGGGGTAGGGGCGGAGGCCCGCCTGCTCGGCGGGTTGGGTGGCGGTGATGTCGACGGGGAGTGGGGCGTTGAGGGGCTTGGCTAGTGCAGCGCCGGCGGGGACCTGTCCGAGGGGGACCTGGCGGTTGGCGATGACGGCGACGGCGTTCATGGCGGGGGCGGCTTCACCGAAGGGGCAGGCGGTGTTGACGACCTCGACGACGGGCTCGTGCGCGGTGGTGACGGTTCGGGCCAGCTTCAAGTCTGGGGGGCGGAGGACGACGACATCGCGCCAGAGGTAGGACTTCTTGCCGTCGGACTCGATCTCGATGACGGCGGCCTTTCGGCCCCAATCGGCGGAGGCGTCGACGGTGAGGGGCAGGCGGACGTCGGTGGAGGCTCGGCCCCAGAGGCTCACCTGGACGGGTTTGCCGGTGAGGGTTGGGATGACGGAGCGGAAGGTGAGCTTGGCCTGGGTGAGCTGGTCGGTGAGGTTGACGACTCGGGCGGGGACGTCGGTTGTCTGGCCGGGGCTGACGACGATGGGGTTGGTCTCGACTCGGACGGGGGCGTATGCGAGCTGATAGACGGCGTAGTAGCCGAGGGTGTCGGACCATTCGAGCCAGGATCCGTTCTGTTTGGGTTGGATGGGGGCGTAGGTGACGCCGTCTTTAGACAGTGCCATGGCCTCGCTCAGGGGCAGGGCTCTGGCGGGGAGGCGGCATCGGATGGGGTCGGGCTTGTCGGGCGCGTAGTTGTAGGCCAGCAGCAGGTCGGTCTGACCGACGCTGAGGCGAGCGCCGGCGGATCGTTTTCCTCGGACGAGCTCGGCGGGCGGGGTGGCTGCCCATTTGGACAGGACGGCTCGCCAGTATTCGTCTTCGGGCACGTCGTTGAAGAGTCCGTTGACGTACCAGATTCGTCCGTGGCCGCCTTCGAGGAGGAGGTCGCGGGCGGTTCCGTCCTCGTAGAGGCTAAGGAGTCGGGCGTCGGGGGCCTGGAGCGGGTTTCGCAGTCGCATGGGGACCTGGAGTCCGCGGCGGTTGAGGCGGCCCAGGAGCTCGCTGCCGAAGCGGATGCGGCCTTTGGGGACGGTGTAGTTCTGTTTTTGGGTTTTGGCGGGGACGTTGGCGGTGGCGATCTGTAGCCAGTCGAGGGCGAGGTTGCAGCGTCTGGCTTCGTTGGGGTACTGCTTGGGGTCTTCCTTGGTTGGTATGCGCAGGGGGGTGTAGCGGAGTTGGATTTGGGCGAGGGTTCTTCCGCCGACGGCGGTGGCGGGGATGGGGAACTCGTATTCGTTGTGTCCGGGCTTCAGTTGGATTTCGCCGATGGGTTTGCCGTCGAGCCCGACGTTGATCTTGCTGGGCCAGATGGACGCGCCGGCGAGGCGTAGGACGTGGTCGCGGTTGGGGCTGATGGGGAGTTGGAGGATCGTGGTGGCGTCGAGGCCGGGGGTCCATCGGACGGTGTGCTTGGAGCCCGCGCCGAACTGGCCGGGGGCGAGGTCGGCCCACTGTTCGGGGTGGGTTCGGCCGGCGATGACGAAGCGGTCGTCGCCGTCGGCGCCGACGTCGACGAAGAGGTTCATGTCGGGGCCTTTGGGTCGGCTCGTGGGGGCGGTGGCGGTTGCCTGGGTGATACCCAGGGCTCGTTCGATGGTTTCGTCGGCGGAGACGATGAGTCGTCGGTTTCGGTCGGCCTTGACCCAATCGAGGAGGATCTCGGCGATGCGTTTGTCGTTCATGTTGATGCCGAATCCGACGCCGGCGGCGGGGGCGACGATGACTTTGAAGTCCTGGAGTCGGGCGGCGGTGACGAAGTCGTCGGGGAGCAGGTCGAAGTCGGCGTTTAGGCGGCGGAGGGTTTGGAGGGTTTGGGTGATCTCCTCCTGGTGCATGCTGCCGGCGAGGTTGGCGTAGTCGTTGAGGAGCAGTCCGACGCGGGCGCCTTTGGACCAGTCGCGTATGGAGTCGTAGCAGAGCTGCATGATGGTGGAGTAGAAGAGATTCTTCTGGCAGTAGGTCTTTCCCCATTCCATGCAGGGCTCGAGGTTGGAGCCTTCCCACCATTCGTTCCAGGAGAGGTGGAGGATGGCCTCGGCGTATCGCATGAGGTCGCCGACCCAGAAGCGGTCGAAGTGGTGCGGGTCGGGGAGGTAGGCGATGCCGGGGACGCGGATGTCCCAGTCGTGGTAGAAGTTCTTGTAGTGATCGAGGAAGACGGCGCCGTAGGCCTTGCAGACGTTGGCTTGGATGAAGCGCTCCGCGTCGAGGTGATGGGGGACCTCGAAGATGCCGGCGTAGCTGTGGGGTCCGCCGAAGGTTCGTGCGAACTCGGCGTATCCGAGGTTTCGGTAGGGTTCGTATCCGACGTCGAAGGAGGCGACGAGGCCGGGGAGGTTGAACTCCTTGGCGACGGCCTCGTCGAGCTCGCGCCACTTGTGGCGCCAGACGTCGTGTTGGTATCTGGCGGACCAGGCGCGGCGCGGGCCTCGGGCGCCGAGGTCGAGGTCGACGTCGTCGAATGAGGCGAAGGTTGCGTTCCAGTCCTTGTTGAGGGCGGCGATGGTGTCGTATCTGCGTTTGAGGTAGGCGCGGAATCCGGAGTTGTCGTTTGAGAGGGCGGGCGCGCCGTTTCGGGCGTAGACGAGCTGCATGGGCTTGTTTCGGATGCGGGGCCAGACGGGTGAGCGGCTGAAGTCTCGGAGCCACTGGTAGACGTCGCGTTTTTCGGTGACGTTCTTGGCGAAGTCGGTCATGTCGAAGTTTTCGCCGTCCTGGTAGTAGCTCATCCAGATGTTGTATCCGGCGTTTCGGAGTGCTTCGGCGGCGCGCATGACGGTTTTTTCGCGCATCTGGCCGTCTTCGCCTTTCCAGTTTGGGGACCAGTAGTCCATCCAGTGGTGTGTGACGCCCCATTCTCCGGCGAGCTGGAGGGAGCGGTAGTTGTCGCGGTAGGTTCGGGAGTCGTAGTAGCCGTCCATGGGGGTGTTGTGGATTCCGCCCATCCAGCTACCGAGCTGCCGGTCGTAGTCCCAGGTGTACCAGTAGAAGAAGACGACGCCGATCCAGGGCTTGTCTCGGACGAGGTCGGACGGGGGTTTGGGCGGGCCTACGGTGGATTTTGGGCCGGGGGGGATGGGGCGTTCGGCGCGGGCGGTTTGGACGGCGGTTAGTGCCGCGATGAGGAGTGTTAGGGCGGCGGTGGCGACCTGACAGTGACGATGGTCGGTCGGGTGCATGATGGGGTTCTCCGTGGTCGATCGGGGCGTTTGGGGCTCCGGGCGATGGCTATGCGTATATCAGGTTTTGGGGTGGAGGTGAATACAGCGCGGGAGGTTGTTCCGCCGGAGGGAAGAGGGTGTCGGGGACCGCTTGCCAGTGATTGGAGTAATACTAGCTGCGTCCCCGTTTATCCAGGCGAGGGCGGCCCTCGGAGCGGATCGTGTGTTGCAGCCCCAGCTTGCGGACCATCCGCTGCTGCCATTGCGCTCCTCCGTAAGGACATGCACGGGTGATGCAGATGCGGATCGCCTCCTGTTCCCGGGGGGAGACAGGTTCGTTGACTTGTTTGACCCAGTTTGTCGGGCGATGCACGGGCCAGGGGGCAAGAAGACGCTTCATCGGCTCGCTGTCGTGCTGTCTGACCCGCAAGCTGCCGAATCGCCAGTCCTCGGCCCGAGTCACGACACCGGCCGTCAACGCGTTGCGCTCCACGTACCGGCAGACCGTCAGGAAGTGCTCATCCCGCTGAATGGGGAAGTTCTTGAAGCGGCCTTGGTAGAGATGGCCGCCGCCCACCGTCCGGTGGGCGACGTGCCAGCGCATGGCATGGGTGTGGGACAGCCAACGGACGAAGGCCGTGAGTTCGCCATCCCGTTCGGGCCAGATGACCATGTGCCAGTGTGTCCGCATCAGACACCACGCCAGCAGTCGCGTCGGATGCCGCTCGTGGGCTTCGAGGATGACCCGCTCGAAGGCCTCGAAGTCCGCCTCCTTTCGGAAGAGCGGCAACCGGGCTACCGCCCGGTTCAGGACGTGGTAAACGAACCCCCCAGGGGCGACTCGTGCTTTTCGTGGCATGGTGATGGCATTGTAACGGCGAACGATTGGCGGGGCAATACTAGCTGCGTCCCCGTTTCCCGTTTCTCCCCGTTTCTCTTCAGAACAGTCGCTGGCGCCACTTTTCCGGATCGCGCGAGGTGTGGAAGACGCCGTAGACTGTCACTGCGCCGGTCGCGTACTCGTAGAAGATGGCGTAGGGAAAACGCCGCACCAACGCCCGACGGTAGTCCTCGTCGAGCGTGGCGTGCATCTCGGGCATGCGGCATAGGGTCTGGATGCAGGCATCGACGCAGCCGAGGAACTCTTCTCCCAGGCCGGCCCGCCGGGCTTCGTACCAGCCATATGCCTCATCGATGTCTTGCTCGGCTTCCGGCGCGATGACGAGCTCAACGGCCATAGCGGCTTCGCACCCTTCGCTTGACCTCGTCCCAGGAAAGCCCGGATGCCGCGCTGCTCATCAGGTTGGCCTTTCGCCGGGCCAGTTCTCGCTTCTGCCAGTCGTGGACGGGAATCTCGGCGGGGGTGGCGGCCAAGTCGTCCCACAGGTCCTCGACCAACTGGAGCTTCTCTGACGCGGTCAGGTCAAACACGGAGACAGCATTGGGGTCCATCGTAACGCCTCATGAAGGGTCAAGGACGATCTCGCCCTCTTGATAAACTGATCTTCTCGGCGGCTTGGCCGTCTGTCAAGCCTGCTTTGAGGACACCATGTTTACTTCAGTCCCTCCTTTGGTTTGTGTCGGAAGGGCTTACGTGAGTGGTTGTGGGTACATCTCGCGCGCGTACAATGGGGATCGAAGAGATGAGTGACTGGGTGGAGATTGCGTGGGGATGCGACTGTTCGAGTCATTTCGGGAGCGATCAAGAGCCGTGCAGATCGGGCTCGCGTTCGCGGTCTCTTCCAGTATTGCGGTGATGGTTTTTGGATTCTGGCGTCTGATTGTGCCGCCGCCCTGGGGATACACGTTGTGGGAGATTCTTGAATGCATTCTGGTTTTCTTCGGTCTGCCCGCGATGGTGTTATTACAGGTGATCATAGCCCTCTCTCTCCGGCGGCCCGGGCGGTGCCCGGGATGCGGCTATTCTCTGCGGGGACTCTCTAGGCCCCGCTGTCCCGAGTGTGGTCGGGCCTTTACGTTCAAGGAGGTCTTGAGCACGCCGGAGCAGTTGGGGTATGCGGGGACGGTGGACGAGGAGGGCGGCGGCGAGACGTAGCGCGGGGGCTCAGGTCGAGGTCGACGTTGAGAGCGGAAGAGGCGTTAGGGACTCCTTGCTGGCGACTGGCGAAGTTATCTAGCTGCGTCCCCGTTTACTAATCCCGTTTACTCCGTCATCCGAACGGTCGGGCTCGCTACGCGGGCGATCCAAAGCGGCGTCAAGCCGCAACTGGGCAGGCCGCCCGCACTCCATACTGGCAAGGCGGCGTCAGGCCCCAGCGGGGCAGGCCGTCGCACTGCGATATTCGAGGCGCTAGACCCTACTCCACTTTACGAGCGGAGTTCCTGGTCGATTTCGTCTAGGGGGACTCTCTTGCCGGTCTTTGCGGAGCGGTAGACGGCGGCTTCGAAGACCTGTTCGTTCCATGCGGCCTGGTCGTCGACGGGCATGGGCTTGCCTGCCTTTAGGGCCTTGATGACGGCGTCGGCCATGTGGACGAAGCTGTCGTTGTATGCGCCTTTTCCCTCCCAGCGTTCGATTTCCTCGCAGGGCCAACTGTTGGCCTTTCTAACGGTGAAGAAGCCGTCGAGTCCGAGTGCGGTGGCGTAGGCCTTGTCTCCGCAGATCATGAGCTTGAGGGGGCCGTCGTCGTAGCCCCAGTCGAGGCTGCCGCCGAGCTCGCCCTCGGCGCCGCCGGGCCACTTCATGTGGATGAGGCGGGTCCAGTTTTCCTTGCTGCAGTCGCCGATAGTCTGCACCCACTCGGGTCGGCCCATATTCCAGAGGACCTGGTCGATGATGTGTGACCAGCAGTTGAAGTGGGCGCGGGCCCAGACGAGTTTGGGGGTGCCGAGCTTTCCGGCGGTGAGGGCCTGGTTGAGCTTGGCGAAGTGCTCGAAGTAGTGGTAGTTGTAGTCGATGCCGAAGCACTTACCGCTCTTTCGGGCGGCGTCGATGACGGTCCATGCGACCTTTGCGTCCTCGTCGTCGAGGTTGAACTGGTTCTTTCGGCTGTGGAGGGGTTTCTCGGTGAAGACGTGCCGGCCGGCCTTTAGGAGCTGGACGCAGGGCGGGACGCGGAGGGTCTCGTTGGTGATCATGACGGCGAGCTCGGCGTCGCACTTATCGAGGAGCTCGTCGACGGAGGCGTAGGCGGGCAGGCCGGGGAACTCTTTCTTGAGGGCGTCGAGGCGCTCGGGGTTCATATCGCAGACGGCCTTGAGCTCGCAATCGGGGTGTTCGGCGAAGTTTTTGCCGTGCATGATGCCCATGCCGCCGCCACCGATCAGCATCGCGTTGATCGCCATTCTTGGTGTTCCTTCCTTCGTGTTGTGTTTCTCGCATGGTCCGGATAGACGGCGGCCCGTCGCCGCCGGTCAAACGAGCCATGATTTGAGCATCCAAGTTGGCGGATGTCACGCGCGAAATGCGGATGGCGATTTAGGGTTCGTACCCATATGATTGATTGGATCGGGAGGCGAGACCCCGACGGAGTTACTGGATGCGCAAGCTGGTCAAGACAATCGGATCGCTGAAGCTGGCGGTGGTGTTGCTGGTGGGGGTGTCGGCGGCGATGTCGGCGGCGAGCGTGTACGAGGCACAGCATGGGACGGAAGCGGCGTTGCGCGTGTTCTATCGGAGCCTGTGGTTCGCGGCGCTTCTGGGGGCATTGGGGGTGAACGTTCTGGCGGCGCTGGTGGCGCGGTGGCCGTTTCGGGCGTCGCAGGCGGGATTCGTTACGGCGCACGTGGCGGTCCTAGCGATTCTGTTGGGCGCGTGGGTAACGCGCGTTTGGGGGATCGACGGGCGGCTGTGGCTGCGGCCGGAGGAGACGCGGTCGGACTTCGACGGGGGGGCGTGGGCGCTGCGTCTTCAGACGGCGGACGGGAAGGCGAGCGTGACGATCCCGGTGGGCGCGGGCGGGCCGGTGGTGAGCGCCGAGGGGGCGGACAAGGACGTGGACGGGGTTCGGTTGGAGGTGGAGGAGTACGCGGCGGACACGATCGACGAGGGGGAGCGGATCATCGCGGATCCGAACGGGCCTCAGCCGGCGATGAAGATTCGACTGGGTCACGGCCCGCACGACCATGAGCAATGGGTCATGGGCGGCAGGCCCGAGAAGCTGGGGATGGTGGAGGTTCGGCTGTTTCGGGTGACGGACGCGGGCATGCTGAAGCGGCTTCTGACTCCGACGAGCGCGCCGGGGGCGCCGAACCAGGGGCGGTTGTCGGTCGAGGTGGGGGGAGAGCGGCACGTGATCGACGTTCGGGAGCAGGCCGACAAGGAGGTGCCGCTCGGCGCGACGGGGTATCGGGTTCGGGTGCGACGGTATCTGCCCCATGCGATGGTCGGTCAGGGCGGGATTCAGACGGCGAGCAGTCGTCCGGTGAACCCGATGATCGAGTTCGACGTGACGGATCCATCGGGCAAGACGGAGCCTCACCGGGTGTTCGCGAGGTTTCCGGATCGGGATTTCGCCAGTACTCACATGAGCGCGACGGCGCCGGCGACGAGCCAGCCGATCACGTTCAGGTACTTGGGCGCGACGATGTTCGACAGCCGGCAGAACGGGATCGACATCCTGCTGGACGCGGCGGGGAAGCTGCACGCGCGTTTCAGCGACGGCGAGGGTCGGGTGACGGTGGGCGAGGTGGCGCTCAATCGGCCGACGGAGACGCCCTGGGATCAGACGCGGATCACGGTGGTGGAGGTGTATCCTGGCGCTCGGAACGAGCGGGCGCTGAAGCCGATCGCGGTTCGGATCTCCGACGCGATGCCGGCGGCGTTCGTGTGTCTTCGGACGGATCGTGCGGCGCATCGGCTTTGGGTGCGGAAGGGGGAGAGCTATGACGTTCATTTGGGAGGCAAGCACGTTCAGGTCAGCTATGGGCCGGAGCGGATTCCGCTGGGGTACTCGGTGAAGCTGGTCAAGCCGATCATCACGTACTATCCGGGGACGGAGCGGGCGCGGACGTACGAGAGCCGGGTTTCGATCGAGGATGGGCGGAGCGAGACGAAGCTGGAGCGGACGGTCAGCATGAACGCTCCGCTGGAGTACGGGGGATACTCATTTTACCAGAGCAGCTACCAGTTCGGGCGGAACAACGAGCCGATCGCGACGATGCTTAGCGTGGTTTCGGACCCGGGGGAGGGGGTTGTGTACGCGGGATATGCGGGGCTGGTGGTGGGGATGGTGATCATTTTGGCGCAGAAGGTTCGGCGTCGGGGGCGTGGGAAGGGGCAAGAGGTGGGGTCTGGGGTTTAGGGTCTAGCGGAGAGCGACCTGGCGGCTCATCGAGACGCTCGATCCCAAACCGTATACCCTATTCATTCCGAACGAATTCGTTTTCGATGAGATAGCAGATGAGGTGGTAGGCGAGCTGGTGGGCTTCTTGGATTCGGTCGGTGGTTTCGGCGTTGACGCGGAGGCATTGATCGGCGAGGTGGAGGAGCTTTCCGCCGGTGGGGCCGGTGAAGCCGATGACGGAAGCGCCGCGGGCCTTGGCTTCTTCGGCGGCCAGCAGGACGTTGCGGGAGTTACCTGAGGTGGAGAGGGCCCAGAGGACGTCGCCGGTGGTGACGAGGCCCTCGACTTGTCTCTTGAAGGCCAGGTCGAATTCGTAATCGTTTCCGATAGCGGTGAGGATCGAGGTGTCGGTGGTGAGGGCGACTGCGGGCAGGGCCTGTCGCTCCTTGCCGGGTCTGAGGCGGCTGATGAGCTCGGCGGCGATGTGCTGGCAGTCGGCGGCGCTTCCACCGTTACCGACGAGGTAGATTCGGTTGCCACGGCGGAGGGCGGCGATCATGGTTTCGGCCATCTGGTGGATGGCGGCCTGTTGGTCGCGGACCGACTCGACGGCGACGTCATGTTTGGCGAGTTGGGCTTCAATCGTCTCGTTCACGGCGTTGTTCCATTCCTCTGATTTGTGCGAGTAACTGGCTGGTGCTGTATCCCTCGAGCATGGGAGCCAGGACGACCTTTCCGCCGGCGGCCTCGACGACCTCGCGTCCGCAGACCCATTTGGCCCAGTCGGCGCCCTTGACGAGGACATCGGGGAGGATTCGGCGGATGACCTTCTCGGGAGTGGGGTCCTCGAAGATGACGACGTAGTCGACGTCCTCGAGGGCGCTGAGCATTCTTGCGCGATTGAGCTGGTTGTTGATCGGGCGGTCGTCGCCTTTTCCCTGCGCGTGGACGGAGGCGTCGGAGTTGAGTCCGACGACGACGATATCACCGTGCTGGCGGCAGAACTTGAAGTACTGGATGTGTCCGGCGTGGAGGATGTCGAAGCATCCGTTCGTGAAGACGACCTTGGCACCGGCGCTACGGCGGGGCGCGAGCTCGGCGGTGAGGTCGTCGAGGCCACGGAGCTTTCCGGCGCCCGCCCTGCCCTCGATGCTAAGGTCGGCCCTCATTTCGTCGGCGGTGATGGTGACGGGTCCGAATCGTTCGACGGAGAGCCCGGCGGCGACGTTGGCCAAGCGAGCGGCTTGGGTCCAGTCGGCGCCGGCGGCCACGGCGAGGGTGAGCATGGCGAGGGTCACGTCGCCGGCGCCGGTGATGTCGTAGACGGCCCTGGGGCGCGTGGGGACGTGCGTGGGGTCGGCGTTTGCAGGGACGACGAGTGCGCCGTCGCGATCGAGGGTAACGACCATCGCTTGAAGCTCGAGTTCTTGAACGAGGGGCTGGGCCAGCGCGCCGATTCGGGCGATCTCGCTGGGGGACTCACGGAGTTGTAGCGCGAGCTTTCGACGATTGGGCGTCAGGACGGTTGCCCCGCGATAGCGCTGCCAGTCCGTGTCGGCGACGGGGCTGACGAGGACGGGACGCCCGGCGTGGCGAGCGGCGTCGATGGCGGCGCGGCAGAGGGTTTCGGGCCAGTCTCCGGCCTCGCTATCGCGGACACAGACGGCCCGTGCGTCGCCGGCGGCGGCGCGGACGGTTGAAGCGAGTCTGTCGACGGCGTGGGCCGGGAGGGGGTCCGGGGAGGCCTGCTCGACGCGCATCATCTGCTGGGGGTGCCTGAGTTGCGCGAGCCCGATGAGGCGTGCGTGGGTTGTGGTCTGGCGGTGGGGGATGAGCTCGATTCCGCTTGTATTGATACCGGCCTGCGTGAGGAGGTCGACGAGGGAGCGTCCGGCGGGATCTTCTCCGAGTGCGCCGCTGCAGGTGACGTTGGCTCCCAGCGCTGTGAGCGCGGCGGCGACGTGTCCGGCGTCGCCGGGCCGCTCGATCTCCTGGTTTAGTCTCAGTACGGGGACGGGGGCTTCGGGACTGATGTCCTCGGCATTGCCGTAGGCGTGTCGGTCGAGGGCGAAGCCTCCCAGTACGAGGACGTTGAGGTGGAAGCGGTCGATGAATTGGGCGAGGTCCGCGGGCATGTCGGCTCCGATGACTGCTCTATCATCAATAATGACATCGACTTGTGCGATATTACTCGCGGGGGTCGTGGGAGTCAAACGTTTGGCTGTGTGGTGCGAGAGGACTGGCGGCTCGAGGGGGGTGGGAGTGGTGTGAGGGGTTCGGGGTGGAGGTCCGATAAGAAAGTATCAAGTTCCGGGGTGGGGGCGTCCGATGATTGGTGCAGGAGAGTTTTTATCGGTCGTGTTGCCTTGGCGTTGGGTCCTGGGTTTGGGCCGATCGGGGCACACGGTCGGGGAGATTTCTGGGGGCCGGGGACCTGCTGGCCCGACACCTCATGCTGATTCATTTGCCGGGCCCGTCAATTCTAGGAGCGCTCCGATGAGGATCATCGCGGTAGCCAACCAAAAGGGCGGTTGTGGTAAGACGACGACTGCCATCAACCTGGCTGCTTGTCTAGCTCGCCAAGGACGGCGAACGCTCTTGGTGGACATGGACCCTCAAGGTCACTGCGCCGTGGGACTAGCGGTGCCTGAGGATCAGATCGCCAGGTCGATCTATCACGTGCTTCAAGGGGAGACGCGTGTGGGGATGTCGGAGATCACCTGGCAGATCGGCAAGGACCTTGACCTGGCGCCGTCGGCATCGGAGGTAGCGAAGCTGGAGCAGGAGCTTGCGGGCGCGGCCTACCGGCAGGATCGCTTGGCGCGAGCGTTGTCGGAGGTGGCGAGCGGCTATGACTACTGCGTGATCGACTGCCCGCCGAGCATTGGGTTGCTGACGGGCAACGCGATTCGGGCATCGGGCGAGGTCATCGTTCCGGTGGACACGGGCTACTTCGCCCTGCACGGGTTGACGCATCAGATCGCGACGATCGCGGAGCATGAGGCGGAGACGGGGCGCAACCTGATCATCCGGATTCTGGCGAATCTTTACGACGTTCGCACGAAGCACGCTCGCCGCGTGCTGAACGAGGTTCGGAAGAAGTTCTCGGATTTAGTTTTCGAGACGCACATCAACTTCAACGCGAAGCTTCGTGAGGCGACGGGCTACGGCCAACCGATCTGCGACTACGCTCCCTCGAGCCCGGGTCATCGGGATTACATGCGATTGGCGAACGAGGTGATCTCGGCGGGGGAGGTCGACACGGTGCATCACGAGCTGCTCGAGCAGGCCAGCATGCTGGCTGATCGGGCGGGCGAATTGCTGGCCACGAGCAAGCCTCTGTTGGGCAAGTTCGAGGCGTTGCCGATTCCGTCGACGCCGGACGAGATCGACCGGAAGATCGAGCGGATCTACGGCGTCCGGCCGACGGATGGTGGGGTGAGGTTCCTGATACACGCCCCCGGTGCGAAGCGTGTGAGTCTGGCGGCGGATTTCAACAATTGGTCGCCGGCGGCGACTGAGCTTCGGAGCGAGGACGGGAACGGGTCGTTCGGGGTGACGCTGAACCTGGACCCGGGCCGGTATCGGTACCGGTACGTTGTCGATGGCGCGTGGCTTCCCGATCCTCACAACACGTACGTGGAGAGCAATCCGTACGGGGAGTTGAACTCGGTCGTCGAGGTGGACTGACACGAATCACCAGTGCTTTCTCGCTGAGGGCCGGGCGTCGCATGGGCGCCTGGCCCTCTTTTTGTCTCGGCGTGGCGACGGCGGCGGCGTAGGCGGGTTCGGTCAGGAGCGTCGGGCGGTGGTTACGCCGAGGTCGCGTAGGCGGGTGAGCCATTCCTCGACCTCTTGGCCGGCTGGGGTTTGTTCGGTGAGTTTCGGTCGGTCGTAGCCCATTCGGTCGCTTTTGCTCATGCCGAGCCGGTGGTAGGGGAGGAGGTTCACTTCGGAGATCCGGGGGTGGGACCTGACGACGTCGGCGATGCGGGTCAGGTGTTGGTCATCGATGTTGATGCCGGGGATCATGGGGCAGCGGAGGATGATTTCGGCCCCCGCGTCGTTGAGGCGGCGGAGGTTTTCGAGGATCAGGTCGTTGTCGACGCCGGTGAATCGTTTATGGCGCTGCGCGTCGGTGTCCTTGAGGTCGTACAGGAAGATGTCCACGAGCGGCAGGAGCTGGTCGAGCCGGTCCCATGAGGTCAGGCCACTCGTATCGAGGCAGGTGTGCAGGCGGCGGAGCTTGGCCTCTGCGAGGAGGGCGTGGGTGAAATCGAACTGCTGCGTGGGCTCGCCGCCGCTGAGGGTCATGCCTCCCCTCGAGGTTTCGTAGAAGGGGCGGTCCGCCTCGACCTCTTGGATCACCTCGGCGACGGTGACCTGACGCCCGACGATCTCGATGGCCTCGGCGTAGCACTTCTCGGCGCAGTCTCCACAGACGACGCAGCGGTCGCGGTCGTAGACGCGTTTGTCGCCGTTCATTCGATGGGCGTGCTGTTGGCAGATCTTGAAGCAGTGGCCGCAGCCGATGCAGCGGTCGGGCATGAGGGAGATCTCGGGGTCGGGGCGGATCGACTCGGGATTATGGCACCAGGCGCAGTTGAGCGGGCAGCCCTTGCAGAAGACGGTGGTTCTGATGCCCGGACCGTCATGGATGGCGAAGCGTTTGATGTCGAAGATGATTCCGCGAACGTCTAGCCTGCTCATTTTGCGTGTTTTGTCCTCGCGATGATGTGGTCCTGCATCGGTCGATCGAGCAGGTGGGGTTTCTGACTGAATGCGCTGACGCGGACACACGGGTTACGGTGCTTTTCGGGCACGCCCGGGATGGCTTTGGTTTCAGACATGCTCGGTTCGCTCCAGGACGCTTCGCCGGAGGGCGGGGGAGAGGTTCTTCCAGTACTCGCTGAATCCTCCGATTCGGATGATCATGTCGCCGTATTTGTCGGGGTCGGCCATGGCGGCCTCGAGAACGGCCTGGTCGACGACGTTGATTTGGAGCTGCATTCCGCCCATGTCGAAGTAGGCACGGACGAGGGACTGGAGCCTGGCGCGATCTTGGGGGGTGGCGAAGATGGAAGGGCTGAAGCGGACGTTGACGACGAGTGTGCCGGGCGCGTGCCGCTGGTCGATGCCGGCGACGGAGCGGAGCATGGCGGTCGGCCCGCCGCGGTCCCGTCCTTGGACGGGTCCGGCGGAGTCGGCGATGGGCTGGGCGTTTCGGCGTCCGTCGGGGGTGGCGGCGACGACCTCGCCGAATAGCGCGTAGGTGGTGAACATGAGGCAGGCGGGGAGGAACTTTCCGCCGCGCCAGGGGGCGTATCGCTGCCATTGGGTGAAGACGAACTCGGAGAGGTCGCGGGCGAGGCGATCGGCACGCTCGTGGCCGTTGCCGTAGCGAGGGCACAGGGCGAACCGCTGCCGCCATCGCTCGGCGCCGTCGTAGTCGCGGTCGAGGACGTCGAGGAGTTCGGCGGCGGAGAGCTCTTGTTTCTCGAAGAGGACCTCGCGGACCGCGCAGAGCGAATCGACGGCGTTGCCCAGGCCCATGATGTTGACGACGGACCAGTTATACCGAGCGCCGCCGGCCGCGTACTCCCAGCCGCGTTGGAGGCAGTCGTCGATCATGAGGGATCGGATGGGCTGGGGGTGCCAGAGGGCCTTTCGTCGTTGGGCGGCGGAGATCTCGCCGGCGGTATCGCTGATGGTTCCGGCGCAGCGGCGCTTGTAGGCCTCGTAGAAGGCGTCGAAGGTCCGGCACTCGGGCAGGTCCTGGCGGAGGGAATCGACGAGGAGCTTAGGCATATTGAAGTCGCCGTCGAGCGAACCGACGTTGCTGCAGCCGTGGATCATCAGTTCGGTGCAGCCTCCGAAGGCGAACCGGTGCATGTCCTCGTCGGGCACGTTGAGGTGGGCCTCACGGATGGCCTGGAGGTAGTTTTCCTCGCAGTAGAGGGCGGGGAGTCCGCATCCGGTTCGGATGGTGTCGAAGGCGGCGTCCCAGACGGCCTGGGGCGTGTCCTTTCGGATGCGGAGGGCGAGGTTGGGTCGGCGCATGCCACGTGCGGCCTCGAGGCAGACGAGGGTGAGGTCGTTGTCGGCGCGGGAGCCGTCGGGCTTGCTTCCGCCGATGGCGGTGTTCCAGGCGCAAGCCTGGTCGGTGTTCTTCCAGAGTCTGGCGACCAGTGCGAGGGCCTCGTTTCGATCGATACGACCGGCGTCGAGGTCGGCCTTGTAGTAGGGCCACATGAATTGGTCGAAGCGTCCGAGATCGTCGGGCCCGTCGAGATAGTAGAAGAAGTTGGCGGCGAGCATGGCCTCGTAGAAGGTTTTGGCGGGATGCTCGGGGACGCGGGCGCAGGCATCGAGGAGTCGCTGCTGATTGGCCCGGTCGTCGGGGTCGTCGAGCGTGGCGGTCTGGATCTGTCGGACGAACCTCTGGTGTAGGATTCGGGCGGCGTCGAGGGTTATGCGCATGGCGTCGTAGAGGCCGCGTGCTTCGTCGTCGGGCTCGTGTTGGGCTTGGGCTGCGCCGGACTCGATTCGCATTTGGGCGCCGCGGAGGCCTTCGGCGAGCATTCGATCGTAGTTGGGGATGCTGTGGGTGTAGCCGCCGGCGGGCGGGTAATCGCGCCAGAAGCGTTCGATGGCGTTGAGAGTCTCGAGTCTTTCGGGGGTGTCGGCGAATGCGGTGCGTTTCCGCTCGAGGACGTGCTGGTCGATCGGGGAGATACTCACGTAGTGCCACCGGACGATCATGGCGGGCGGTCGCTGCCAGACGGCTTGGCCGGTGGGGTAGAGCGATTCGCCGCGATAGGGCTCGAGCTCGACGTGTTGGACGAAGTGATGCAGACCTTGGGCGATGCGGACGATGATCGGCGCGTCGGGGTCGGTGAAGACGCCTGCGCTGAGGTGCTCTCCGATGTCGTGGAGGCGGTCGGGGGTCAGACGCAGCAGCAGGTCGGATTGGTCGAGCGTCTCGGACATCCAAGCGGGTCTCGTTCAAGTCCTGTATGTCCAGGTATATCAGATCCTTGGGCGGAACTGAAGGCGGGGGGTGGTTGTGGACGCAGGGCGGTGGGCGGGTTAGTTTGACGTGCGCTGGTTGGGAGGCGGCGTGATGGACTTTCTTCGGTACGAGTTTCCGATTTCGGGGGTCGAGACGAACCTGCTGCTGCCGCCGCTGGTGATGTTCGTTATCTCGTCGCTGACGTCGATGGGTGGGCTTTCGGGCGCGTTCGTGCTCTTGCCGTTCCAGATGAGCGTGTTGGGGTACACGGCGCCCGGGGTGAGTGGGACGAACTTCGTCTACAACGTGGTGTCGATTCCGCTGGGGGTGTACCGGCACATTCGGGAGGGTCGGCTTGCGTGGCCGTTGCTGGCGCTGCTGACGCTGGGGACGGTGCCGGGGATCGCGGCGGGCTACTACATTCGGGTGACGTATCTGCCGCGGCCGGAGCACTTCAAGGTCTTCGTGGGGCTGGTATTGGGGTACATGGGCGTTCGCCTCTTTTACGGCGTGGCGGCGGAGCTGCTGGGTCGATCTGCGAGGAAGGCGGGGGGCGGGTTCAAGGGGTCTGACCGGATCACGGGGGGGCGGCTGGGGTGGCGTTCGGCGAGCGTGGATTTTCAGGGCCAGACGTATCGTTTCGGCACGGCGCCGTTGCTGGCGTTGTCGCTGGTCGTGGGGGTGGTGGGCGGCGCGTACGGGATCGGCGGGGGCGCGATCATGGCGCCGTTCTGCATTTCGGTGCTGAACCTGCCGGTGTACGTGGTGTCGGGGGCGGCGTTGTTTTCGACGTGGATTTCGTCGGTGGCGGCGGCGATTTGCTATGGGCTGGCGCCCGGGGGGCATGTGGAGGATGCGTCGCCGGACTGGCTGCTCGGGGGGCTGTTCGGGCTCGGCGGGATGGCGGGGATCTACTTTGGGAGCTACTTGCAGAGGTGGGTGCCGACGCTGGTCATCCGGTTGATTATCGGGGGGGCGTTGATGCTTATCGCGGCGCGGTACGTGGGGGGGGCGATTGGGTGACCGGGCTTGTGATGCCAAGCCGGCTGGCATATGGATGGTCACGGGCGAGACGCCCGTGCTAGGGTGGCGGAGATTCGCATACGGTCATCTAGCCCGTGAAGTAGGGTGGCTCTTTGCCGGGTTTCCATTTGATGTTGCAGCCCGCGCTGGGTCGCTGTTCGGCGGCGACGGGTTTTCCGGCGAGGACGGCGTCGAGGGCGGCTCGGAGGTCTTTTCCGGTGAGGGGTTTGTCGTTCCCGGGGCGGCTGTCATCGAGCTGGCCTCGATAGACGAGCTTCATGTCGGCATCGAAGAGGAAGAAGTCGGGGGTACAGGCGGCGGTGTAGGCCTTGGCGACCTGTTGTGTCTCGTCGTGGCAGACGGGGAAGGTGAAGCCGAGATCCCGGGCCATTGCCTGGAGGTTGGCGGGCGAGTCTTCGGGGTAGGCCTGGGCGTCGTTTGAGCTGATGGCCACGATGCCGATGTCCTTTTCGGCGTAGTCATTGCCGATTCGGGCGAGTTCGTCCTGCACGTGCTTGACGTAGGGGCAGTGCTTACAGATGAACATGACCAGCAGGCCCTTGGCCTTGGCGGCGGCGTCGGGGGTGATGGCTTGTCCGGAGACCTCATCGGTCAGCTCGAATTGGGGTGCGAGCGTTCCTAGTTCCAGCATGGTCGAGTTCACGAGCGTCATGATATGCCTCCTCTTTCAGGCTGGGATGTTGCGAACGCATCAAATCGCCAACGACTGGCATGCATACGACGAATTATCGAGTGCACTTAGCACATGAGCCAAGCTCTAGCTTTTTGATGCCTTGGGCTTGGGATGTATTCCTCTTTTGTCCGGCAGAGAGGGGCTACTGGCGGGTCTGTCCGCCGGCGTCGAGGCCCGGGCCTTGCAGTGCAGTGGGTATTCGGACGGAGCTTTCGTGGCATGACCGCTTGTACTCGTCGTTGCGGGTCTTGAAGTGGCAGCCGTGGTCGGAGGTGAAGAGGACGAGGACGTTGGGACGATCGCCGCGGGGTCGTGGCATCTCGTGGGCACCTTGCGTCAGTGATGTCGGTGTTGTTCCAAGCGGCCCGCAACAATGAATGAACAGCGTGCTCCTTGAAGACGTTCGATGCACGGTTCATGGCTTTGGCCGTCGGAGACACGATCCCCAACCTGAATTCGCGACCCCCACCGCTGAAGCGATGGGCCACCCATTCTTGGCTATCTGTTCAAACATTCCTGCAGGCAGCTCAGAATTCGCCCTCTTGTTTCTCTCGCTGGACTGCCCAGATGGTGGCGGTGATCAGGTAGATGATGCTTGGGACGATGATGATCTTCTTGAACGTTACCAGGCGATCCTCGTAGCCGGTCGTTCCCATGACGAAGACCCAGATCGGCAGGGCCAGGCAGGCGACCAGGCATGCCAGTGAGAGGGTCCCCGTGATCCACATGGCGGCGGTACTGCCCTGGGGGTTCTGGTCACTGGTGGTCTCAGCGGGTGTCGAGGACTGGGGGGGGGCGGCGGAAACGTCGGCAGCGGAGGTCGGCGGTTCAGCTTCTTCCGGCTCCTCTGGGAATTGCCCGGTGGCGCCGGCCATGGCGGCGAAGGCAGTATAGAGGATGGCGGTGAGCAACCAGATCGGCAGGAAGTAGAAGAACGTGTCTCCGTCGGGTCGTCCGGAGGTGAGGAAGTACCTGAAGACCTCGAACCACGAGAGGAGGATGGCGACGCCGACGGCGATTCCCCAACTGAGCAGGGCGGGCCAGCTTACCTTCAGGCCTTTGCGCGAGGCCCAGTATCGGGTGAATCCGATTCTCGGGAAGATCCAGTGCTCGACGACGACGATGGCCCCGACGGGCATGAGGATCAGCCCGTACCATCCGACGAAGCTCAAGAGCTTGGTGAAAACGAACGGGAAGCACGCGATGATCGTCGTCGCGGCGCCGGCCGCGACGGTGACGGCCCATCGAGGCCAGCCGGGGGTGACGGCCTGGAACGCCAGACCTGCGCGGTACATGGTCGGGTTGGACGTGGTCCAGCCCGCCAGGATGACGGCGATGCCGCCCGCCAGCCACAGCCCCTGCATCGCGATCGCGCCCGAATCGAGTGTGTCCAGATTCGCGTCGAGCATCAGGGCCGTCGCGGCGCCCATGATGCCGGCGCAGATCCAGGCGACGTAGTGTCCGAAGAACATTCCGAAGGCGGACGTCAACCCGCAGGAGACGCCCTTGGCATAACGGAAGAGGGCCATGTCCGACAGCCCGCCGTGCATGGCCAGGTTGCAGATCCACGCGAAGGCGGCCACCTGCCAGAAAGACATGGATGCGCTTCCGTCGGGTGTCTTGCCCGTCCAGATATGGGCATCGGCGAGCCTCCAGAAGTCGGAGAAGCTACGGATCTCGCCGAATCCGGTCTTGGCTGCGACGCCCGGCAGCAGGACCAGACCGCCGCCGAGGAACATCAGGAACATCCACGGGGCGCAGATTTGGGCGAATTGGGCCAGCCGCTTGAAGCCGAGCACGGCCAAGGTAACCACGACCGACCCGAGCGCGAGGACGAGGATCACGAAGCGGAAGTCTTCGGGATACCAGTTCGTTTGGGCTGGGATGCCGAAGAGGATTCGAACGGACGAAGCCGATACGGTGATCATGCATCCTGCGAGGATGCAGAACAGCGCGGCGTTCGCGAGGTTGTAGATAATCGTCGTGACGGGACCGGCGATCTTTCGGAGGTACCAGTAGAGGGTCAGCCGAGTCTGGATTGCGATCGGCGTACAGATGAGGGTCCAGGTCAGCACGGCCATGAGATTGCCAAGCAGGAGTCCGACGATGACGTCATAGGTCCCGACTCCCCAGGCCACGAACATCGCCCCGATGACGAACTCGGTTCCGGCGACGTGCTCGCCGGCCAGGAGGGCGGCGAAGTGCCGTGCGGGCTGCAGCTTGTTCCGTGGGATGGGCTCTCTTTCGAACTCATAGAGCTTGTCGAGGGATTTTATGGCGGCATCTGACTCTGGTGTCGGCATGGGGTGCTCGTCTCCTTTCGTTCGGAAGCGGCACCAAACTACCCCGAATGGGTGGCAATGACAACGGGGAAAACGGTGTGGCGGATGAGGGGACAGGTCTATGCGTCGCATCAGGGCGGAGGGGGGCCGAGGGCGGCGGCGCGGTGGCGGCGCTGGGCGGTGCGGGGGGGCAGGGAGGCGGTTTGATTGCCTTGGATCGGGGCGGCTGGCTATAGTCTAAGTACTGGGCGAGGGGCGGGGTCCCCTATCACGGGTCAGGATGAGGAGGTGGCGGATGCTGGGCGGCGGACGTGTGGTTCCTGCGCGATGCCTCACCGCGATCCTGTTATTGCTCTTGTCGACGGCACGGCTGATGGGCGAGGTGCCTATCGAGATGCGGCTCGTTCCCGGCGGCGGCGAGCCAAACGGCCCGTCGTACGACTTCTGGATGGGTCGGTGGGAGGTGACCGTGGGGCAGTTCTTGGCGTTTCTCAACGACGCGGAGGCGAACGCCGACAACGAGCGGGGCTCGTACATGGTCATCGACGGGGCGACCGGGGACGTGGGCCTTGCGGACGGGAGCGCGCCGGACGGGCTATTCAACATCAGCGACTGTGACCCGGTATTTACTTATGCGCCGCACTATGACGTGAGCTACGACGCGAATCGTCCGGTGGGTAGTCGCTACCAATGCGCGGGGGACGATGAGGATTTTCCGATTGTCGGTGTCAGTTGGATCGGGGCGGTGAAGTTCTGCAACTGGCTGACGCTCGAGTTGGGGATGGACCCCAACCAGCGGTGCTATACGGAAGGTGCTTCGGTCTCGGACTGGCATCCGGTCACCATCTCGGCCGGCGAGTGGGCACTGAGGGATTTGAGCGACGGGGAGCGTCAGGTCTTGGTGGCGGCGTATCGAGGCGTTCGCCTTCCGATGGACGACATCGGCCTGGAGAACGGGTACCTGGACGGCCGGGCTAGCCGGTTCAACGAGTGGTACAAGGCGGCGGGGTACGACGCGAACGCGCCGGGGACCGAGAGGATCGGGGACCACGACGAGGAGATTCCGGCGTACCACTGGCAGTACGGGTATGGGTCTGACGATCAGGATCTGTCGAGGGCGAACTTCCTGATTTACGACGCCAACCTGCCGGGCGGCGTCGACCCGAATTCGATTCGCGTTCCGACTCCGGTTGGGTGGTATTACCAGAGCAACGGCAATCCGTGGGGGATCGACGACCTCAGCGGGAACGTCTACGAGTGGGGGCAGGATTACTCGAACTCGATCGCCGGCCCGATCCAGCACTCGACTCGGGGGAGGTCGTACCAGAGCGGCGGACCCGCCGCGGCGTTCAGGCAGTATCGAGAGGTGACCACGGGGGCGGAGTTCGTTGGGTTTCGCGTTCTTCAGTCCGGGAGCTATCGTCTGACGGCCAGCGTGAGCGATGTTGAGGCCGGTCAGGTGGTGGTGGAGCCGAACCAGGCAGTCCATCCGCCGTGGTGGCCGGTCAGGCTGACGGCCAAGGCGACGGGCGGATCGCCGTTTCTGTACTGGTACGGCGACGTGCCGGTCGAGGATCGGACGAGGAACCCGCTGGTTCTGACGATGAGCCAGGATCGTGAGATCACGGCTGTTTTCAACGAGTTCTCGTTGGCGTTGGGGGTGGAGGGTCAGGGGACGGTCTCGCCGGATTCGGGGGACTATCCCGAGGGGGTACCGGTTACGGTCATCGCGACACCGGCCGACGGGTGGGTGTTCGATGGTTGGGAGGGGGACGTCAGTGATTCGGAACGATTCAACAATCCGCTGACGATCGTGATGGACCGAGCGTTTTCGATTCGGGCTCGATTCGCCAGGGCGCCTTTCATGCTGATTGCCCAGGTGATCGGTGAGGGGACGGTGATGCCGGGTTCGGGTCCGTATTCGGAGGGGACGGCGGTTCAGCTTCTGGCCAGGGCGTCGAGCGGTTGGGCGTTCCAGGCTTGGGAGGGGGACGTTCCGGCGGGCAGCGAGGGGGACAATCCGCTGACGGTGGTGATGGATGGCGAGCGCGTGATCACGGCGAGATTCGTGGGCGCCTCGTCGCTTGCGCCGGTGTCGCCCGCTTGCGCCAGCGTGCCGGCGGGGGTGACGTTTCTGCTGGTGCTGACGGCGCTGGGGACACGCTTTCGGCGAGGGTCTCGACGAAGCTAGGCGCAGCGCACGACGGCAGTTGAGCCGGTCTGTCGGGTGCCCGAGGGCAACTGAAAAGACCACCCCCGCAGGGCGATCCGGTTGATCAGCCCAAGGCACTTTGAGGTTCCGGGTCCGCTCGTCGCTACTTCTTGGCCGGGGCGATGGTCATGGTCATCCGTCGGCCTTCGAATCGCGGCTCTCGCTCGACCTTGGCGGTTTCGCCGAGTTCCTCGATGAGCCCCTTGAAGATGTCCATTCCGATCTCGGGATGGAATCGTTCTCGGCCACGGAAGAGCATGGTCAACTGGACCTTGTCGCCTCGTCCGAGGAAGTCCTTCACCCTGCCCAACTTGGTTTCACGATCGTGCTTATCGATCTTGGGTCGAAACCGGACTTCCTTGAGCTGCACCTCATGTGGAGGCTTCTGCTTTTTCTGCTTTTTCTGCAGATACTTCCACTTTCCGTAGTCCATGAGTCGGCATACGGGGGGTCGCTCGTTCGGGGCGACCTCGACGAGGTCCAGGCTAGCCTCCTGGGCGATTTTGAGTGCCTCGTCGGTGGGTATGACCCCGACCTTTTCGTTCTCCTGATTGATGAGGAGAACCGGCGAGATTCGGATCTGTTCGTTGGTACGCAGTCCTTGAGCGATAGGCCATCACCTGCCTTTCATTTGGCCTCTGACAGACGGACGTCCGGGGGCCGGTGCGGACCGAATCCGCGCCCAAAGCGAAAGGGCCCCCGCGCTGCTGCCTCGAGGCGACTAAGACGAATCTTGATGAACGAGTGGTTCATTAGGCGCATATCGACTTGACGGTCAGTGCTTCCCGATCCCCTTGGTTGCGACCTCGTTGATGCAGGCCGCGATGAACTGGTCGAGGGTCGGGGTTCCCTCCAAGACGTAATCCTCGGGCTTTTCGGGGTTCCGACCATGCACTTGGACAACTCTCTCGGTCATCTCCTGTTCACCGACAAAGACGATGTAGGGCACGCGTTGCTGTCGCGCGCGGTGTTTCTTTGGACCAGGTCGATCGGAGGAGACATCGACCTCGGGCCGCAGGCCGGCATTCTTGAGGGCCTCGGCGACCTCTTTTGCGTACTCGGCACTCCTCTCGCTGACGTTGATGATGCGCATTTGCTCCGGGGCGAGCCACATGGGGAAGGCGCCGGCGAAGTGTTCGATGAGCCCGCCGATGAATCGCTCCATGCTTCCCAGTACGGTTCGGTGGATGATGACGGGTTCGTGGGGAGCGTTGTCGGGGCCGATGTAGCTGATGTCGAATCGCTTCGCGGCCTGGAGGTCGACCTGATGGGTGGGTCCCTGCCACTGGCGTCCCATGGAGTCGATGAGCTTGATGTCGATCTTCGGTGCGTAGAAGACGCCTCCGCCCTCGTCGATTTCGTAGTCGAGGTTTCGGCGTTCGAGCGCAGCGCGGAGCTCGGCGGTGGCGCGGTCCCACTCCTGCTCGGTGCCGAGGTACTTTTCGGGTCGCGTGGCGAGATAGGCCCGGTACTCGTAACCGAAGGACCGCATCATGAAGTCCATCAGCTCCAGGATGAGATCGAGCTCTTGTCCGAGTTGATCGGGGGTGCAGAAGGTATGGGCATCGTCTTGGGTGAATCCGCGGACTCGGAGCATTCCGTGGAGGGTTCCTGACGGTTCGTAGCGATAGACGGTTCCGAGCTCGCACATTCTGATGGGCAGATCGCGGTAGCTGCGGGTGTCGGTCTTGTAGATCATGTAGTGCCCGGGACAGTTCATCGGCTTCATGTAGTAGTTGACGCCGTCGATGTCCATGGGGGAGTACATCATGTCCGCGTACTTCTCGAGGTGTCCGCTGCGCTGGTAGATGCGCTCGCTCCCGATGTGCGGGGTATAGATCAGGTCGTAGCCTCGCCTGAGGTGCTCTTCTTTCCAGAAGGACTCGATCTGATGGCGGATGAAGGACCCTTTGGCGTGCCAGTGAACCAGCCCGGGTCCGATTTCGTCGTGGATGCTATAGAGGTCGAGCTGCTTGCCGAGGATTCGGTGGTCGCGTTTCTTGGCCTCTTCGAGTCGGCGAAGATAGGCGGTCAGATCCTTTCTGCTCGGCCACGCAGTGCCATAGAGGCGTTGGAGCATCTTCTCGTTGGCGTCGCCGCGATAGTAGGCACCGGCCACGCTGAGAATCTTGAAGGCTGGGATACGGCTGGTCCTGGGCAGGTGAGGTCCTCGGCAGAGGTCCTCAAACTCTCGGCCCGGGATATCTCCGGTGAGGTAGAAGCTAAGGGTATCTCCGACGGCTCGCTCCGCGTTGTCGATCTTGTAGCGATTGCCCTCTGCCCTGAGCTTGACCATCGCCTCGTCGCGGTGCATATCGACTCGCGTGAAGGGTCGATCGGCGTTGATGATCTCCTGCATCTTCTTCTCGATAGCGGGGAAATCGTCGGGGGTGATGGGCCGATCCAGATCGATGTCGTAGTAGAAGCCATCCTCGACGGTGGGTCCGTAGACGAGCTTTGCCTGGGGCCATAGGGCCAGAACGGCCTCGGCCATGACGTGCGCGCAACTGTGCCTGAGCACGTCCAGGCCATCGGCGTCTTCCACCTTCAGCGTGACGATGCTGAGTCGGCAGTCTCCGGGGATGGGGGTACTGAGGTCGACGACGTGGGCTCCGTCGCTAGGCGCGGTGAGCCGGCCGGCGACCGCGGCCTTGGCGAGTCCGGGACCGATCTTCGCCGCGACGTCGGCGACGGTCGCGCCCTCATCGATCGTGAGCACCGTATTGTCTGGTAGCGTTACCTGGGGCATCCAGTCACAAAAAAAGACACAGAAACCAGATGGACGCATAAGCCCTTGGCAAACCGAGCGGGTTTGCAGGCTACATCGGGCATTATGCTGTTGTACGTGCCATCGGTCTGTGCCGCATCATGTACCGTACACTGCCGAGATGTCCGGGGTCGGCACCACAGGGGCCGATCCTCCTGTCCTTAATCAATATACATCGTCGGCCATCCAGGTCAAGCAATTTACCTAAGCCCCGGACGGGTTAGCCGTCCGCGCCGGCCTGGATTCTTTGGGTCGTGGGGAACCAGTCGGGAATCGGCTGGACGCGGCCTTGCTTGTCGACACATGCCAGTGAGATCACGGCCTGCGTGAGTATGATGCCGTCGCGTTTGAGGACATACTCGTGGTCGACGCGCGCCCGGGTGACTCGCCGAAGGGTCGTCGTCAGGGTCATCAGGTCATCGAATCGGGCGGGTGCTCGGAATTTGCACTCGAGCTTGTTGACGACGAAGAAGACGTCTTTGGCCTCACAGTCGCGATAGCTCATCCCGAGTTGCCGCAGGAGCTGGACACGACCGGCCTCAAAGTACTCGAAGTACCGTCCGTGATGGACGTTACCCCAAGGATCGCACTCGGCGTATCGCACGCGGATCTCGATGTCGCACGTGGGCATTTCATCGGGCATGGCGTGGATTGTCGCGATCGGGGTCGACAGGTCAAGGTCAGGCGGGGCAGAGCCTATGGACGGTGATCTCCGGGCGGCAGTTGAAGCGGACCTGGAGGAGGTGTCCGAGGCCTCTGGTGACATAGACGGTCTTGTCGCCGAGGCGGACAAGGCCAGCGGCGAACCGGCGGTCGGCCACGGGGAGGATCGGCGGTCCCAGGAGGGGCAGTCGGACTTGGCCGCCGTGCGTGTGGCCCGAGAGGACGACATCGACGGGCCAGTGACGCAGGATTCCCATGCTATCCGGGTTATGGCTCAGGGCGATGACGGGCGGGCCTTTGGTGAGTCCGTGGAAGGCGGGCGCGGGGTCACAGCGGTCGACGAAGAGGTCGTCTAGACCGATGAGGTAGGCGGTCGAGGGGCCGCGACGGAGGACGGTTCGCTCATTTCGTAGGACCTTGCCCCCGATCTGTCGGACGGCGGAGACGACCTTGTTGGCGACGTCATAACGGATATTTCCGGGCGTCCAACTACTATAGTCATGATTTCCGAGCGAGACGACGAGTCCGTCGGGGGGGTTGAGTCGGCTGAGGAGTCGGGCGGCGGTGGGGATCTCGTCGCTTAGCCCCCCGGTGATCAGGTCACCGGTGACGACGACCAAGTCCGGCGCGATTTCATTGATGCGGTCCATGCACTGCTCGAGGTAGGAGACGGAGACCCTGTAACCGACGTGGAGATCGGAGACGTGGGCGATCCGATAGCCGATCAGCTCGGGGCCGAGGCGGGGCACTGGCAGATTGACGGTGGTGACTTCGACCCAGCGGGGCTCGACCCGCCAGGCATAGAGTCCGACGCCCGCGGCGATGGAGCCGGTGCCGAGGAGCAATCGCTTGAGTACCCGTCGTCGCGAGGGCGGTCGGGGACTTGGCTGGGGGGTGCCCGGCGATGCTGGGGGGTCCTGTCTGTCGTTGTCGTGATCGATGGCAGTTGGTCCTGAGGGTCTGCAGCGGCGCTATTGGGGTATATCGTCAGGACTGGCGGCGAAGCTTGGTCCCGTGTGAGGTACGCTTCAGATGGGTCGGTGGTTCGCTCCTGCCCATCCACCTCACGCGACCTGGGGGTTCGGTAGGCCCACTCGTCCATTCCGAGGGTCTCGGAGGGGGGGCAGAACGGGGTTATTTCAGCACTTTGCCGAAGAGTCGGTTGGCGGTTCGTTCGGTGATCTCGATCTTTTCCCCCTCGTCGAGCTGCATCTTCATGAGCTCCGCGGCGAGGTCGTCGATCTTGTTCTTCCAGTCGACCTCGATGTCGGCGGAGTTCTGGACGACCTCCCTCAGCTTGGCGCCGGCGGTGCCGTCGAGCTTCTTGAGGGTCTCGGTGAACATGAGAGCTTGCGCGTAGCTCATGGGTCTGAGGGTGAGTCGGATGATGCGACGATCTGAGGCCCGTTTGCGCCAGGCGGCGGCGATGTCGAGGAGGATCTTGCCTTGGTTTTCCTTGGCGACCTTCTCGAGCGCGGGGTCTCCGCCGCCGGAGGAGGCGGTGGTCGTGTGCATGAGCTGGTATTGCCTGGACATGAGGATCTTGGCGGAGTCGGTTTGGATGGCGCGGATGGTCAGGGTCGTGCGCCATTTGTAGGCCCGCAGGCCACCGATCTCGGAGAAGCCAGCGGGGGTGGCCTCGGCTCGTCCCAGGACGACGACTTCGGCCTTGAACGCGGCGCCCGCGGCGGCCAGCTTATTGATGTCGTCGTTGACGGCGGCCAGCTCCAGGTCTCGCCTTCGGACCTCATCACTGACGGTCTTGTCCATTAGCTGGACGTCCTTGCCGATGAAGAAGCCTTCGAGCTGCGACTGGACGACGCCGTTGGTGCGTGGGGGCTTCCTGTCGGTGGTATCGTTGTCCTCGATGACGATGAGGATGCACCTGGGGTTGTCTTCCGCCTCCTTGACGTGTGCGAACTCGAGCCATTTCTGTTTGAAGCGGGCAGGAAAGACCTCGATCTGCGCTTTGACGAAGGTCATGCCATCGCTTTCTTCCTGCTCGACGACCTTGACGAGCCGGGCGAATCCGGCGGCTTGGGCGAGGATCTTGTCGTAGACGGTCTGGTAGTTTTCGGTCTGGCTCATGGAGTTGATGAAGGTTCCGCAGACCTGCTCGACGGCCTTTCGTTGGGCGTCGAGGGTGGCCTGCTCTTCGGCCTTGAGTCCGGTGCCGGTGGCCTTTCCGACGACGGTGACCATCTGAGCGGCTTGGTCTGGCGCCCCAGGGGTCTGGGCCGGTGCGGGGGGCACCAGCATTAGTGCGGCGACGAGGGCGGATCCCCACGCTTTTGATAGCTGATTGCTCATGTTTGAGTGCTCCTGACAGCCTGGAAGACACCGGGCGGCGGGCGACGTTGGTGCGAAAGGAATGGAAAAGCCGATCGCCGCGAGGGTCCGTCGGGCATTCTAGTTGTGGCAGGCGGGAAGTCAACGGGGGCCGGGAAAGGTCAGAGTATCCGCCGACGGATCGAGCCGTAAACACGATATTAGCTACCATTGATAACCAGTTCTCGCTTACGGATCGCGAGGCGCCGGGCCGGGCGAAAGTGGGGTTGCATGTTGGATTCTAGTTGCTGGGTGGACCGATAGTGCTGTATACTGACGCGTTCCGGGCTGGGGGATCCGCCAGCCCTGGGAGGAGGCTCCCTCGGCTGTTCGAGGGGTGGGGTTCTTCCCGGGGAGGACTGGCGGCGCCGCGAGTTGTTGCGACCAGGGATGGAGCATCGAGGTCACTGTAGGACGCACGACGGCAGACGACTCATGAAGTGGAAGAAAGGACTATTTGCGGGATGATCAAGGTCAAGGCGCGAGGTAACGAACCCGCCGAGAATATGTTGCGACGTTTCAAGAAGATGTGTGAGAAGGAAGGCTTGATCAAGGAGATCAAGCGGAACAGCTACTACGAGAAGCCTTCTGAGCGTCGTCGACGTCAGATGCGTAAGGCCCTGAAGCGAATGCAGCGGGCCCAAGCCAGCCGCGGTAACTAGTGTTTTCCCCCTGGACGTGGTTGAAGGTAAGCATGCTTGGATAGGCCACGGCGGCTCAAGGTTTGCAGGGTCGGGGATGGGCTCGCGCAGCGAGCGGGTTGCTTATCGACCCAGCCCTAGTTGAAGGCGGCTGTAACCATCGTTGGTCCCCCCAAAAAAGGCCTGTGAAAACGCTCAGCGGTCTGTTATGCTTGCCGCTCGCTGTGGCGCGGGCGAGGCTTGTCCACAGAGAACTTGTCTATTTGCCGCTCTGATAATGTCCAATGAGTTTCCGTTCCGGCGGTCGGGGCGTGCTCCCGGCGTCAGCCCAGGCGGAAGGAGGTCAGGCTGTGAGGAGACTAAGGCGTTACGGCTTTGGGATGCTGTTGCTGTTGGTGGCGGTGGCGGCGGTGACGATGGTCATCCGGACTCCGGCGGTCATGGCGGCGTCAGCGAGCACAACCGCGGTCACGGCGGCGGATGATGGGGCGGACGAGGTGCATGAGACGATCGTGATCCCGAAGATCTGGTGGATCGCACCGATCGGCTCGGTGCTCGCGCTGGTTTTCGCGTGGGTGTTCTACAAGCAGGTGATGGCGGCGGGCGAGGGCGATCCGGAGATGCAGGAGATCGCGGGTTACGTCCGTGAGGGGGCGATGGCGTACCTGCGGCAGCAGTACAAGGTCGTGAGCGTCTTCTTCGTAGTGGTCTCGGCATTGCTGGCACTGATGGCATTCGGCTTTCACGCTCAGCACTGGCTGGTGCCGTTCGCGTTTCTGACGGGCGGGTTCTTCAGCGGGCTCTGCGGCTATCTGGGGATGCGTACGGCGACGAACGCGTCGCACCGGACGTGCGCGGGGGCACGTGAGAGCCTGAACCGGGGGCTGGTGGTGGCGTTTCGCGCCGGGGCGGTGATGGGGTTGGTGGTCGTCGGTTTCGGTCTGATCGACATCACGGGCTGGTTCCTGCTTCTGAGCTGGGTCTTCCCGGCGATGGGCATCAAGGCGATGAGCCTGGAGACGATCACGGTGGTGATGCTGTGCTTCGGCATGGGGGCCTCGAGCCAGGCGTTGTTCGCCCGGGTCGGCGGGGGCATTTACACGAAGGCGGCGGACGTAGGGGCGGACCTGGTGGGCAAGGTCGAGGCGGGGATTCCCGAGGACGATGCTCGGAACCCGGCGACGATCGCGGACAACGTGGGTGACAACGTCGGCGACGTGGCGGGCATGGG
>JAFGLZ010000214.1 GCA_016927755.1 Phycisphaerae bacterium | reverse complement strand
TGGCCGAGGGGGGCCTGGGGGACGTCGTCGAGGATGCTTGCCAGCTTGGGATAGCGGGTGCTCCAGGGGGGCTTGTCGAAGGCGACGTCTTGGAGCTTCTTGTACATCGGGCCGCCCGGCTTGAAGTGACCCCAGCGGGCGCGCCACCTCAGGCCGCGGTTGTCCATGTAGACGGGGATCTCGCACTCGATGAAGACGTTGTTGGTGACGAGGTGGTCGCGTCCTCCGCCGATCATGACGGGCTTGGTCATCTTGTAGAAGACGTTTCCGTGGACTTCGGCGGCGGCGGCGCAGTTGTCGAGGTAGACGCCGCACACGCCGGGGTATGGGCGCTGCGGGATGTGGTGGATGAAGTTGTAGCGGATTACGTTTCCGCGGAGGGTCCAGTCGGTTCCGCAGCCGATGACACCGACGTCGCTCTGCTCGAGGTCGAGGTCGTGCATATCGTTGTACTCGAAGACGTGGTCGTTTCCCTCGTATGAGATTCCGTACTGGGGGGCGTGGTGGATTCGGTTGTGTGCGATGTGGTGCCCGACGCCCTTGACGCGGATGCCGGGCTGCCAGTTCATCACGCATTGGGAGTAGTGGTGGATATGGTTGTTGACGGCGTAGTGGCCGGCGGGGGTGAGAGTCCTTCGGTCGCCGCCGGTGATGTCAATTCCCGTGGCGGCGATATCGCAAACGTCGCAGCCGACGACGCCATTCCTCGTGCCGCCGCTGAGCGAGAGGCCGTGATAGGTGTTTCGGATGGTACATCCGGCGATCAGGTTGTCCGAGCCGCCTGAGACGCTCACAGCCGTGGCTCGGGAGACTTCGAGCGTCAGGCCGCGGATGGTGACGTGGGACGTGTCGGAGAGGGAGATCATCGTCTGCGTGAGCATGGAGGCTTGGATGGGCTCTTTCGGGAAGCTCTCGGGCGGATAGATGCAGAGGACGCCCTTGGTTCTGTCGAGGAACCACTCGCCGGGCCGGTCGATTTCTTCGAGGGCGTGGACGGCGAGGATGCGGCGCCATTCGGTGAGATGGTCGGGCAGGTTGTGGGGATAGGTGATCTGTCGTTTGGTCAGGTCGATGTCTTTGGCGTGCCAGTCGTGGAAGGAGTACTCCTGCCAGTAGAAGCCGCTGAGCCAGACTTCGTCTAGGTCGCGCCAGTGTCTCGGGGGGGCGCCTTCGAACTTAAATGCGAGGGTTTTGCATTCGCGGCCGGGGTCATCGACGTTGGGCTCGCCGCTACCGTCGAAGCCGGTGACGATGCCTCGACGGCCGTAGGCCCAGCCTTCGTTGGGCCATCGTGCCAGGGGGAGGCGTTGGCCGGCGGAGAAGAGCTTGAGTCCACCGGCGAGTCCGCCGAGGGTGCCGAAGTCGGTGATGCCATGCGCGGCGAGATCGACCTGGAGGATCTTTCCGCGGACCTTGGGGTCGAGGCGGTCGGAGACGGCGGTGTCGCTGACGGGCTGGAACCATGCGGGGTCGAGGGTCCTTCCGCCGACGAGTCGGGGATGCTCTCCGGGGAATGCTCGGTAGGTGATCGGGGCGGCGGGGGTGCCGGCGTCGTCTTTGGTCAGGTCGAAAGTCTTGGTTCGCTCGTAGATGCCGGCTCGGATCCAGACGGTGACGGGGTGGGCGAGGGGGCCGGCGTTCTTCGTGGCGCGGATGGCGTCTCGTGCGGCTTCGAGGGTTGCGAGGGGTTTGTCTTTGGTGCCGGGGTTGGCGTCCTTTCCGTCGGGGGCAACGTAGAAGGCGAGGTTGTCGGCGGCTAGAGCTGACGTGGCGACGAGGAGGGAGGCTGTGGCGATCGTGAGATAGGTCATTGTTCGTGTGATGGCTCGCATGGTCTTCTCCGATGCTTCACGGCCTCATTCGATCTGCTTTAGGTGCCCTTTTGGGTTAGAGAGTCTCTTTGCGTGCAGCATGGATCTGCAAGGGAAGATCATTCCAGTTGAACGAGCCACGGGTCAACTGGATACATTGTTTTGAGTCGGCGCCGCGTTTTGGAGACCCGTGCTTCGTTCCATGTCTGAAGCCGCATTTGACGTTGACCCATGCCACCCGACGCGTTGGAGCGAGGATTCGTGTCCCCCACCGCTGAAGCAATGGGCCACCCGGGGGTTACGGACCGACCGGGCGCGTCGTCTTGGATCGCGCTCTTGTCGGCGGCGCGGAATCGCGTATAGGCAGACTGGCGCGATATTCGTCCTCATAGATACCGATCTTTTCGAATGGGATCGGCTTGAAGCCGGGGATCTTCTCGTAGACGACGGAGTCGGCTCGGAGTCGGAAGTCCATCTTCGCGGCGTCGACGAAGCCGGGGTCGTCGTCGGTGACGTAGTTGTCGGCGATGGTCATGTACTTTCGGTCGATGTTCTTCTTGGATGTGGCGCGGACGTGGGCCTCGGGGTCGCGCCAACTGCTCTTATACGATACGTTTCTCAGCAGCGTGTTGCCGAGGGGGGCTTGGGGGCATTCGTCGAGGATCCTGGCCAGCTCGGGGTAGCGATCGCACCAGGGCGGCTGATCGACTCTCATCTGCTTGAGGTGTTCGTACATGGGTCCGCCGGGGCGGAAGTGGTCCCATCGCAGGCCGCGGTTGTCGAGGTGGACGGGGGTATCGCACTCGATGAAGACGTTGTTCTCGATCTTGTTGTCGCGTCCGCCGCCGATGAAGGTCGGCTTGAGCACGTCGTAGAAGACGTTACCGATCATGGCGGTGGCGCAGTGGCAGTCGTCGAGGTAGACGCCGACGGTGCCGAGTCCGGGGCCGTGGGGGATGTGGTGGATGAAGTTGTGGCGGACGACGTTTCCGCGAAAGGTCCAGTTGCAGCCGGAGTAGAGGACGCCGGCGTCGGCGGATTCGAGGACGACGTGGTGGATCTCGTTGAGCTCGATGAGGTGCTCGTTTCCGTCGTAGGCGATGGCCTGGTGCGGGGCGTCGTGGATGAGGTTGTGGGCGATGCGGTGGCCGCAGCCGTAGAGGCGGACGGCGGGCATGTAGACCTTCTTGCGCTGGGCGTAGTGGTGGATGTGGCTGTTGAGGACGGCGTTCTCGGACGGCTCGAGGGTGGAACGGTTGCCGCCGCTGATGCGAATGGCGGTACCGCCGACGCTGTAAACGTCGCAGCCGACGACGGCGTTTCGCTTGCCGTGATCGACGACGATGGCGTCGGAGCCGACGTTGCGGACGACGCAGCCGACGAGGCGGTTGTCCTGTCCGCCGCCGATGACGACGGCGACGCCGCGCGTGACCTCGATGACGAGGCCCTGGATCGTGACGTGGCTGGTTCCATCCAAGACGAGGAGGGGCTCCTTGATGGTCGAGCAGATCAGCGGGTTGTGGGGGAAGTCTTCGGTGGGCAGGAAGTAGAGCAGGCCGGTGGCGCGGTTGAGGTACCACTCGCCGGGCTGGTCGATCTCCTCGAGGAGATTGAGTGCGTAGAACCATTGGTCCTTTCGGATGCCGCCGCCGGGGGTCTCGACGAGGGTGATGAGCTTTCGCGCGGGGGAGATCGCGGCGACCTTGACGTGCTGGTCCATCCAGCCGAACCACCAGAAGCCGTGGAGCTCGAGTTCTTCGGCGTGGCGCCATCGGGCGGGTCGATCGTCGGCGTACTGGAACGTCTTGCCCTGTTTGTTGCCGTCGACGAGCTTTGGCTGCTCGCCGACGTCGCCTTCGACGATCTGGCCGATGTGCATCCAGCCCTTGTTGGGGTAGCGAGCGACGGGCCAGCGTTTGCCTTTGCAGAAGAGCTCGAACATGGGGGCGAGGATGGACATCTCGCCGTAGTCTTCAATGCCGTTGGCCCTCAGGTCGACCTCGACGACCTTTGACCGGACGGTGGGGTCGAGGCGATTTCGCACGGAATCGTTCGTGATCTCGTGACACCAGCCGGTCTGGATGGCGCGACCGCCGATGAGGCGCGGGCATTCGCCGGGGTAGCCGCGATAGACGATGGGCGCATCGATCGTGCCGGCGTCTTCCCTTGTGAGCTTGAAGGTGTCGGTTCGGAAGTAGTCGCCGCCTCGGATCCAGACGATGACGGGTCGCGTGAGCGGCGCGTCTTCTCTCATTCGCCGGATGGCGTCACGGGCGCCTTCGAGCGAGGCGAGGGGTCTGGACTTGGTGCCGGGGCTCAGGTCGCTGCCGCCGACGGCCACGTAGAGCTCGATGGGGGTGGTCGGGGCGGTGGTGGGTTGGCTTGCGGGCGAGGTGAGGGCGGCGGAGTGGGGCATCGTTGCGCAGCCTGTCGTGAGGGACGAGGCGATGATCAGCGAGGCGATCAGGTGGGGGAGGAGAATTCTAGCTCGGCCTTCAGAGAGCGGTTCTTGCTTTGCGCCGAGGGTGGCATGGCACGGCGTCAGGCGGGGCTTCTGATTGGGGACGAAGCACGGGTCCGCGGAACGCCGCGCTGATTCGGAACGATGCCTCTCGCCAACCCGTGGTTTGCTCGGTTGCGATGGTCTTCTCGGGCGGACCCATGCCACCCGCGCTGCCGCTGTGGCTCGGGTATCTTGTTCATGCATCTTCACTTGTCCACATGTTTTCGTCTGCTCGTGCATTCTGGCTTGCTCGTGCATCTTCGCTTGCCCATTAGACTTCACGGGCAAGATGCCCGTGCTACGTTGGCCACCGCTTACGCGATGCGTATTGCCCAGCGCGGCGGGGGCGGCGGCGTTCACGCCGTTCGGATGCTTCCGAAGTCTCGCTCCCAGTGGCGGTAGAGGATGTTCGACGCGCTGACCTTCTTGCGCACCATCTCGGCGCCCTTGTCGAGCGTGGCTTTCATTTCGGGCTCGGTCATCGGTCGGAAGGTCTTTGCCACCTGAACGGCCCGCTTGACGTGCTCTGGGGTCACGACACCGATGACAGCGGAGGCGAGGCCGGGCACGCTCAATGCGTATCGGACGGCACGGTCGTAGTCCTCGGCCAGCTTGCCGGGGTGGCCGCCGAGGACCTTCATGCCGACGATGCCGAGGTTCTTCTTCCTGGCCAGGGGCAAGAGCTCCTGGCGGTCGTAGGCGTCGGCGCCGCCGAAGTCGATATCGTCGTCTTCGGCCTCGAGCTGCGCGTGCGCCAGATAGCTCATGAAGGGCATGACGACGTCATACGCGTCGGACTTCTCAAGCAGGTCGATGGCGGCGGCGTGCGGGGGGTGGACGCTCATGCCGATGAAGCGGCACAGGCCTTTGGCCTTTGCCTTGGTCATGAACTCGAGTGAGCCGCCCTTGCCGAGGATCTCCGTGTTCGTCTGGACCGGTTGGATACCGACGGCGTGCTGCAGGAAGAGGTCGACGTGGTCGACCTGGAGCTGTTTGAGGGCGGTGGCGAGGTCCTTTTCGGCCTCTTTCGCGGTTCGGGCGTAGGTCTTGGTGACGAGGAAGCACTCGTTGCGAACGGGCTTGATGACGGGTGCGAGGCGAACCTCGGCGGCAACGTACTCGGGTGCGGCGTCGAAGTAGCGGATTCCGCCGGCCAGGGCGGTTTCGACGGTCTCGCGGGTCTGCGCCTCGCTGACGCCGCCGCCGGCATAGGCGCAGCCGAGTCCGACGATGGTGACCTGTTCCTTTGTTCTGCCGAGGATGCGTCGGGGCATGTCGCCCGGTTTGGCGGGGGAGGTAGACGAGGATGCGCCAGCGGCCATTTGGGCGGCGGCGCCCGTAGCCAGGGCAGACTTCAGGAATTCGCGTCTCGTGGCTGACATTGCGTCTTTCCCTTCGGGCGTTGGGGTGTGCATCCGTGTTTTGGGATACCGCTTGGTTGGGGGTTTGTCAATTGGAGCCGTCAGTCGCGGAGAAGGGTGAAGGTTCGGTTCGAGAAGATGAAGGCGCGGTGTTCTGGTGAGTAGTATGCGCCGCCGGCGATGACCAGGTTTCCGTCGATTTCCGCGGCGGCGGCCCAGCCGAGGGGGATCGGCAGGTCGGGGCCGCTGCGCCAGGCGTTTGTCTTCGGCGAGTAGCAGAAGACGGCTCGGGGTTGGTTGGTACCCCAGCCACCCATGACCCAGATCTCGTTGTTGTGGACGGCGGTGAGCGGGGCGTTCGGCGGGCCTATTGGCATTGGCGGGATATCCGTGGTCCAGCGGCGAGCCTTGGGATCGAACACGTAGAGCCCCGGCGGGCGCGGGTGCTTTTCGGATGGGCTCCTTCCGATGAAGATCTTGTCGTCGAAGACGCAGCCGCTGGCCTGCCGGAAGGCGCGCGGGGCCTCGGGCTCGGCGCGCCAGGCGGTCTGGCCGGGGGCGATACTGATGACGGAGGTGAACTCTTGTTTGGCGTCTGCGCCGCCGATGACGTAGAGGCGATCGGCGACGGTGAGGGCGACGAGCTCGGCGCGGGGGCGGTCCAGCGCGGGGCCGGGGCGCCATGAGTCTGTCTTTGGCGAGTAGATCTCGACGAGGTCGAGGACCGTTTGCTTCCGGCTGGCGGGGTCGTCGTAGGCGTATCCGCCGAGGACCCAGATCTCGCGGTCGAGGGCGGCGATGCCGCAGTAGCCGCGCTTGACCGACATTGGGGTCAGGGGCGTCCAGCGGTTCCGGGCGGGGTCGTAGGCGAGTAGCAAGTCGAGCGCGGCCATCTTCGGCGGGTAGCCGAAGTTGGTGATGCCGCCGGCGATGTAGAGCTTTCCGTCGAGGACGGCGCCGTAGAAGTCGTGGTTGCCGACGGGCAACCGAGCAAGGTCGCGCCATCGGCGATTTGGCGTCGTCTTGTAGATTGCGCCGGCGGCGACGGCCCATATCGCGCCGTCGCGATCGGTGCAGACGGCGCGGATGGGCGCGGTGGGGAGTCGACTGAGGCGGAGGGACTCGATGATCAGCTTGCCGTCGGCATGTTGATCCAGCTCGATCAGGCTCCCGTCGGCGAATCCTGCCAGAGCCAGTCCACGGGGGGACAATCCGAGCGAGGTGACGGCGGCCTTAGGCAGCTTGTCGGGGGGCAAGACGTGCCAGGCGGCGTTTGGCTGGTGGGGGTCGAATCCTGCGATGCCGGGCCGGCCGGCGATCCAGGCGGAACCCAGGTCGTCGACCACAAACCAACACCACGAGTCGGGGGGTGAAGGCGGCGGGCAGGCGGCGTGTGCTTGCCGATCGTCTCCGGCGCCGGCGGGAAGCATCGTGATGGTGAGGTCCGGCGATTCTTCGGATGCTCGTGAGAGGCGCCACAGATTGCCGAACGCGTCTCTGATGCTCGTCACGGAGTGGGTTGTGGCCGGGGCATCGATGTGGTGGTGGGCGAGCTTGTGGAGGCGTGCGCCGTCCCACGCCAGCGAGAGACCCGCGGCACGGCCGAACATGAAGAGCAGTCGGCCGCGGGCGTTCTCCGTGATTGTGGTGGGACCATCGGGCAGCTCGGATTGGACTTGGGTGAATCCGTGGTCGGCCGCGGACAGCGCTGAAGTTGTGATGATTATCAGGAGGGTCGTCATCGGATTGTCCTCATCAACTCGATCAACGTGTGCGTCGAGTTTGACGACGCAGATAGCGGCAGTGGGCGGGGTTGTCAATTTCGTGGGTGTTGGATGGATGGTCGGGGGTATGCGTGGCGGGGCCGCGCGGGATAAACCCCGCGGCTCGGGTTGGATGAATCCCGCGGCTCGGGTCGTCGGTATGTGGTTGGGAGTCTTTACGGCGGGGGCGTTTCTGATAGCGTATTGATCGTGACGTGGGACGGGGGTCTCGAGATGGTGGATCAGGAGGAGTTGACATGCGTGCGACTCGGCGCGAGATGATGAGGGCGGGCGTCGGTGCTCTCGGCGCGGCGATGCTGGTTGATCGTGCCCGTGCGGGCGAGGCGGGGAAGGACGCAAGGAGCCAAGCGATGCGGTGCCTGGATTACGGACTGTCGTTCATCTGCAACCCGTCGCCGGCGAACTCGGTGCGGTTTTGGGTGGAGAGCCGGACGACGATCATCGACGAGAAGTCGGGGCAGTCGAGGGTCTACTATCAGTGCGGCTCGTGCAAGAGCGAGAACACGTTCGCCCCGAAGGACCTCTTCCAGCAGGACAACTACGACTTTCTGCCGATTCTGGGGGGCGACGACTGGCTCATCTTCCGGCGGAAGGCATGGCTGAATGAGAACTATCGCAGTGTCGTCAAGACGGAGAAGGTCTGGGGCAAGCCGATCTTGAAGCTGCGGGAGGCGCGGGAGGTCACGGAGCTGGCGACGTGGGAGCAGATTCGGGACGCGACGGCGGCGGCGATTCCGATCGTGACGCAGACGGAGCTGGCTAGCGCGGAGACGGGACTGCGGGCGGTGATCGAGTGTCCGACGAAGACGATGAACGTCAGCCTGGACAGTAAGATGTACCAGGTCGACACGGGCCCGATCGCGTATCCGGATCTGTCGAAGCGATACGATCCGCAGATCGAGTGCTTGCGTTTGGCGTTCATCGCGTTCAACGCGCCGGACTTCGCGGACTTCGTGGTGGAGCAGCCGACGTCGGCGAGCCAGGACGGCAAGGGGGCGTGCCAGGTGTATCACTATGCCAAGCCGTTCAGCGTGAAGGCCAAGAATCGCGTGCTGGCGTTGGGGAAGGTGTAGGGGTCATTGGGGGTGGGATTCGTGACGTGGGACGGGCAGAGGTGAACCACTACAGCCTGAAGGCGGCGGCTTTGGCTAGGACTGAAGTCCGCCGCAGCTCTACCGAACGCTTGCCGAAGCTTCAGCCGTCCCGATGGGACTGATTCACTCGCAGGTGGCTCGGTTCCCAGGACTTCAGTCCTTGTCGTTACCCACATTTCCGCGGGTTGGCGGCAGGGGTAAGCTATTGTAGCGAGTGAGCGGTTCATGGAC
>JAFGLZ010000213.1 GCA_016927755.1 Phycisphaerae bacterium | reverse complement strand
GTCCATGAACCGCTCACTCGCTACAATAGCTTACCCCTGCCGCCAACCCGCGGAAATGTGGGTAACGACAAGGACTTCAGTCCTGGGGGGAGAGCCAAGTAGAGATACTCCAGTCGCGTAGCGACGGCTGAGTCTTTGTCTCCTGGTCGCCATCGTCTCTCCCGAGCCCCCGATGGGGGCGTTAGGTCGTTGCACAGAGAGAGCGGAACGAGTTCCAGGCGTGCCGTCCGTCGTGACGCACAGACTGTATTCGGCGGGGGGAACTTGGACCCTGAGCGCAAGCGCCCGGATTCGGGCAACCGCACCGACCACGTGCCTGATTCAAGGAGAGCAAGCATGATCTCTTCCAGAATGGCTGACCGCGCATGGATCGCCCTGCTGGCCGTCCAGGTTCTCATGACCCCCGCAATGACTGCGGCCGGACAATCGACGCCCCCCTCGATCCCCTATCCCGGCGCCCTCGCCGGCGCCGACGTCCGCGTGCCCCGATTACACAGCATCCTCGACCACGCCCTCCTCATCGGCAACGGCGACATCAACGCCCTCGTCTGGACCGAGGGCGGCGGCGTCGCGATGGCCCTCACCAAGAACGACGTCTGGGACGCAAGACTCATCACCAAGAACGACCCGCCCCTCCCCACGCTCGCCCGAATCAAGGAGCTCGGCAAGGCCGGCGTCCCGATCAAGGACCCCATCCTCCCGGACGGCGTCACCTGGTCGGGCAAGGATAGCTATCACGCCACCGCCCACCCCTGTCCCCGCGCGTGCGCGCGATTGCGGCTCGGCGGCAATCAGCCCGGCCCCACGTGGCGGCCGATCCGCGCCGAGGGCAAACACAACGCCTGGCAGCGCCGCGGCCCCCTCACCGTAATGAGCATCGAGGGCCCAAAGGACGCCTCGAACGGTTACGCCCTCGAGCCCCTCGCCCTGTCCACGAACGACCACGGCAAGCTCCGCATCCGGCTCAGCGGCACCGAAAACGCGCGATACTTCGTCGACGTCATGGCCCCCGGCAATGAGAACATCCTCGGCAGCAAATGGATCGACACCCCGACCCACTCCGCCGAGCGAGTCTTCGACCTGCCCCCCGGCAAGACCGTTCAGCGACTCATCCTCTACACCTGGACCGAGGACGGAAAACTCGCCGAGAACCGCTTCGAGTCCGTCTGCTTCGAAGGCGCCAAGGGCAAATACGAGGTCGATCTGAACGTCGTCGCCCCGCCCACCTGCGCCGGACGCCTCGACCTCCGCCGTGCCGTCGCCTACGTCGACGGCGGCGACACCGGCGTTCCCCAGATGGAAGCCCGCGCCCTGGCCGACCGAAACGCCTTCCTGATCCGAACCCCCGCCGCCGCGTCGCTGACCGCCCTCGAAAGCAAGGACCTACCCAGCCCAACCCGAGGCGATCGCGACGGCGTTACCTGGATCGAGCAGGCCATCCCCTCCGACCCCGACCCGGACTGGCCCGGCATGCGCTTCGCCGTCGCCATGGCCGCGCGGGGTGAGCTCAAGGCCGTCGCCATTGTGACCTCGTTCGAGTCGAACGACCCGACCGCCGACGCCGTCAAGCTCGCCAGGGAAACCGTCGCCGCCCACACCTCCCAACTCGTCCAACGACACGAACAAGCGTGGGAGCGCTTCTGGTCGGTCAGCGGCATCGAAATCGCTGACCAACTCCTCCAGCAAACCTGGTATCGGTCGCTCTACTTCCTCCGCTGCGTTAGCAAGCCCGGCGCACAGTGTCCCGGCCTGTTCGCAAGCCTCATCAACGACGCTCCCGCATGGCACGGCGACTACCACACCAACTACAACATCCAGCAAACCTTCTGGGGCTGCTACGCCGCCAACCATCCCGAGCTCGCCGAGCCGTACGATCGCCTCATCGCCGAGTATCTGCCCCGCGCCACGTGGCTCGCCAGACAGGTCTTCTCGATGGAAGGCGCCTACTACCCCCACGTCATCTTCGCCTACGAACCCCCCGATCCGTCCGCCTGCAAGAGCAAGAACGGCCACCAGTACATCCACCACGTCTGGGGAATGACCATCGGCGTCAACGGCTTCACGGTCCAGCCGTTGTGGTGGCACTACAAGTACGCCCCGAGCCGAAAGCTACTCGAAGACACCGTCTACCCCGCCCTCCGAGAGACCGCGCGCTTCTACGCCGCCTTCATCGAGCAGTGCGACGGCCCCGACAAGGTCCGCCTAGGACCCTCCGTCTCCCCCGAGCACTGGGCATGGACCCCCCATCTGACCCGAAACTACGACTGCGCATTCGACATCGCCATGGTGAGGTATACGTTCGCCGCCGCCATCGAAGCGGCCGAGACCCTCGGCAAGGATTCGGACCTCGTCGCCCGATGCAGAAAGGCAATGGATCGCCTGCCCCCGTACCCCCTCCACGGCAGCGACGAGCCCATCGTCGTAGACGTCCAGGGCGCCCCGCCCACCAACTACAACATTTCCGTCCCCGCGACCCCCGTCTTCCCCTGCGATGTCGTGACGTTCCGATCATCTGCCGATGAGAAGGCCCTGTTTACGCGAACGATCGACAAGCTCCAGTGGAATGGCAACAACGCCACCGTCATGCTGGCCGTCTCCCGCGCCAGGCTCGGCATGCCGGATACCCAGGCCTGGCTCACGCGCGAAGTCAAAGCCCGAACCCGCCCCAACGGCACCATGTCCCTCAACGTCCTCGAGCCCTACCACAACTTCAACGACTTCGGCCACTACACCGAGCAGTTCGGCGCCGGCATGGCCGTCTCCGAGCTGATGCTCCAAAGCGTCGCCGACGTGATCCGCCTCTTCCCCGCCCTCCCGACCACCGCCCAAGCCGCCTTCAAGAACCTCCGCGCGCAAGGCGGCTTCCTCGTATCGGCCTCCCATGAGAATGAATCGGTGAGTCGGCTTGAAATCACCAGCACCGTCGGCGGACCGCTCCGCCTCGTCAGCCCATGGCCCGCCATTGAGGTCGACCGCGACGGACAAACCGCCTGGAAGCCCCTCGCCCCGGATGCGGATCGCATCGTCAGCCTGCAGACCAAGCCCAAAGAGACACTGACTTTCCGCCCCGGCAAGAAAAGTCCCTAAAGCGGGCACGCAAGGGGCATCGAACTCCCGATGTCGATCCGGCGGGGTGGCCCATCTCTTCAGAGGTGGGGAACACGAATCCGGGCCCGCGGGACCATGCGCTGAAGGTCTCCCGCGAGCGCACTGCCCATTCCGTGTTGCGGGTCTCTAAGGCTGCGTCTCCTTCACAAACGCCTCATACAACTCGACCGCCCGCCGCGGGTCTATGCCTCGCCCCACCACCATCCGAAACCGCGCCTTGGCCGATTGACCCGCCTTCACGTCACCCCCGAACAGCGAGAAGTACATCGAATGATGTCCCGCAACCCCGTCCGGCGGCGTCAGGTTGTACGGCATCTCCATCGCAAAACACTCCTCGGGCCGGGCCATCTGCACGAACGTAACGCCCGTCTTCTCGTCCACCATCATCCCCAACGGCGCCGCGAGAAATCGCGTCACCGACCACTGCACCGGATTGTGCCCCTGCTCCCACCGCCCGTCGTAGATCATCCGCGCTGCCTTCAGGTCGCGCGGAAACGCCAGGTACGTCCCGAATACGAGGTCGCTGCCGACCGGCTGGAGGAAGTAAGGCTTGCCCTGCCGAGGCGCGTGAACGTAGACGAAGTTCTTGAAGTCGTGGTTGAAGTAGCTCGACAGAAAGATCTCGAACTCGGGCATGTCGATCTGCGGCGTCACCGTCGTCTCCAGGTCGAGCGTCCCCGGCGCCACCCATCGATACGTCGCTGTCACCGCGACGGGATGATCCGCCTTGGCCGCCCACTGGATCCGGACCGACCCGTCGTCAAGGCACTTGGCCTCCTGCGGCCACGCCCGAAATGTGTCGCTCGCCTTCGGATCCCCCCAACGCCTCTCCTTCGAGAACAACCGGTAGTAGCTCAAGATCCCCGGGTTGCCCCCGCCATAGGCCAGCTCGGTCCCGGTCTTGACGTCCACCACCGTCGGCATCCCCTGGCTCTTACCGTCAGCGCGGAGCGTGCCCCGAACCACTCCCGTATCGAACGCAAAACACCCGGCCTGCTCCCCCGGCTTGAAAGCCGGCTCAGCGCCCGCCACCCCCACGGCCGACAAACAGACCGCCACGATCATCGCCGCCACATCGATCCGCATCGTGTCTCCCTTCAAAACCACCGCACCGCATTCCGCGCCATCGTAGCACGGGCATCTTGCCCGTGACCCCCAAACGCGCACATCATGGCACACCAACCGTCAACCGGGCAATGCCTCCCTGGACCTCGCGAGCGGCAGGAGCGTATGATGCGTCGCCAGCGAGGACAGCGCCGAATGAACGCCAAGACCCCCCTGATCATCGCCTCCCACAACTGCCAAGGTCTTCTCGATGCCGCCGCGCGCCTCGCACGGGGCGCCGCGCCCGTCGACGCCGTCGAGCTCGCCGTCCGCCGCACCGAAGACAACCCCGACGACCACACCGTCGGCTACTCCGGCTGGCCCAACCTGCTCGGCGAGGTCGAATGCGACGCCGCGATCATGGACGGACGAACCCTCCGAAGCGGCGCCGTCGGCGCACTGCGAGGATTCCGAAACCCGATCACCGTCGCCCGTCGCGTCATGGAACGGCTCGTCCACGTCCTGCTCGTGGGCGAAGGCGCCGCCCGTTTCGCCGAAGAGATGGAATGTGAGCCCCGCGAAATGCTCTCGCCCGAGGCCCGCCAAGCCTGGCAAGAGCGCCTCCGAGACAAGCTCGGCCTCGCCGACCCGGTGCAAGTCCGATCCGTTGCCGACCTGGCCCGCCTCGGACGTTGGGCCGTCGACCCGGAAAAGGCCGGCGGCACCGTCACCTGCATCGCCCGCGCCGCCGACGGCAACCTCGCCGTCGGCGTCAGCACCAGCGGCTTTGCGTGGAAGTACCCGGGCCGGCTCGGCGACTCGCCCGTCATCGGCGCCGGCTCCTACGCCGACAACCGATACGGCGCTGCCGCGTGCACGGGCTTCGGCGAGTGGACCCTATCCACGAGCGCCGCCCGAAGCGTCGTTCTCTACATGAAGACCGGCCTGTCCGTCCGACAGGCCGTCGCCGAGGCCATGCGAGACCTGCACGACGTCGACATCAAAATGACCGGCGTCGTTAACGTCATCGCCATGGACGCCGACGGCGATCACTTCGGCGCTACGACCGAGGGGCCCACCACGAATCGCCAATACCTCCGCGCCACACCAGACGACCCGCGACCCCAAACGAACCCCATGGCCTCGATGCCGCCGCCGCCCGACAGCCGAGCCGCCCGCGCCCTCGCCGCCCCGGATGACTGAATGACCGTGCCTGAATCCGCGCCTCTGCGGCACGCGCGTCTCGCCCGCGCCCTCCCCGTCCAAAGCGACTGAGCACGATCAGGTAGTCTGAACTGCCCACCCACTACACTGATAGCCCATACGTCTTCGGTCCCACGTCCCGAGCGAGCGATCTGAGGCGCCGCGCTGGACGTCTTCAGTCCCACGTCCCGAGCGAGCGATCTGAGGCGCCGCGCT
>JAFGLZ010000212.1 GCA_016927755.1 Phycisphaerae bacterium | reverse complement strand
CCGGAGAGCCGTATGCGGGAGATCCGCACGTACGGTTCGGAGGGGGGAGGGACCGGGAACTCAACCGGTCCTTCCTACCCCTATCGCTGGCGCAGATTCACGCACCGATCACAAGGGGGCAGGAGTATGGTTGACGAGAGGCTTCTCGACGACGGTCTGGACGAGCCGGTCATCACGATGCGCGCTCACCAGTTGCTCGGCACCGTTTGCGTGGCCGGTGGGGCGACCTGCCCACTGCTGGAACCGGCGCGGGCGCGGGAGATCCTGGGCGAGATCGAGCGCGACCCGACCGTGACGATTCGGCTCACGTCCACGGCCGAGCGGGTACCGCACTACAGTCAGCTCAGCGAGGAGGATTTCGCGAGGCAGGACCCCGCCGAAGTCCTCAACCGCAAGCGAGACTTGGACGTGCTCCAGAAGCTCGGGCTCGTGCCAGGGTCGATCCGTCGGGCGCGCTATCTCTACGAGCTTCTCTTCGAGAGGATCGAGACGTTGGACGGGGTTTGCGCGTACGAGACGTCCGGTTGGGAGGGGTGCCGCTTGGCGCGAAGCGGCGTGTACGAGCGCGTTCGGGCCAAGGGGTGGCGGGCGATCGTCTATCAGCGCAGCGACGAGGAGATGGCTGCCTTCCGTGAGCGGAACATCGAGCAGATTCGCAAGGCCGCTCGATTGGCCATTCGACCTCACCACTTGATGTGTCTGTGCTGCGGCCTGGCGGGTGGTCGGAACGAGACTCCGCGGCCCAATGACACGCTCTACGAACTGCTTCTCCGGATCCGCGAGGAGCCGGACATTCCGATCGTGCTCGTCGAGGGCTGTTGCATGGCCTGCGACTGCTGTGACGGCTACCATCCAGAGACGGGGCGCTGTGTGCACGCCGGCGGGCTGATCCGCGACTACAAGAAAGACCTGGATGTGCTGCAGAGGCTCGGCCTCATGCCTGGGGCCATGATGAAGGCGCGGGACCTGTTCTCGCTGCTCTTTGCGCGGATCCCGTCGACGCGCGACGTCTGTGGTTACGGTGACGGGGTAACCACCTGCAACGAATGGGCCATCTGCGGCGACCCGGACGGCCACGCCGGTTACGATTCGACGCGCAAGAAGGGCATCTTCTGAAACGAGAGCGTGCTTATTCCCGCTGAAACGAGAATGAGCCTTGCAGGGCGGAGAAGGAGGAGGGTCACCCGCCCCGCAAGGCCTCCTGGGGCTCTATCGGTTACCGGTGGCTTCGGGCGCGTCGTGAGTTCCTGACCACGGCCAGCATGCCGAGCGCGGCCAGGGGCAGCATCGGCGCGACGCCGTCGCCGCAGGACCAGGAGTGGTGCGACCATTCGTCGGCGCCGATGTCCACCCGGGCGGCGATGACGCGCCGCTGTCCGTCGATGTCGGTCTGGTCGGCGTAGTCTCCGTTCGGGTCTCCGGCGTTGATGCACGGCGAGCCGAGGTCGAGGTGATAGTCGTTGTCTTCCCAGGTGTTGGGGTCGCCGTCGGGGCCGTTGGGATCGACGAATCTGGGGTCTTCATCGATGTTGGTTTCGCCCGGCCAGCCGCCTTGGATATTGCAATAGGTCACTGCGGGCTCGGCACTGTCGGCTTGGATCTGCGGCGGATCATTCTCCCAGAGCAGGCAGTTGGTGATGGTCACCAACGGGGAACTCGTGTAGATGCCTCCGGCACTAAAGGGCGACCAGCCGCCCTCGACGATGTTCCGGACGATCGTGCAGTTGGTGATCGTGACATTGCTCGGATACATGCAAACGATGCCACCTCCGCCCCAGTACGCCTGGTTACCCACGACCATGCAGTTGGCGATCATCGCGCTGCCGTCCAGGCATATCGCGGATCCATAGAACGCTTGATTGCCGCTGAAGTGGCAGTTCGAGATCTCAGGGCTGCAGTCGTTGATGCACAAGATGCCGCCACCCACGCCTCCGTACCGAGCTTCGTTCCGGGTGACCTCGCAGCGGGCAATCACCGGGCTGCTGCCATCCAGGCAGCAGACGGCCCCGCCGAAGAGTGCGGCGCTGTCCGTCAGCGAGCAGTCCGTGATGGTGGGGCTCGAGCCGATACAGTAGACCGCGCCGCCGGCGGGATAGCCGTTGGGGTCCGGGTCGAAGCCGATCTCAATGGGCACCCTCGGCCCGTAGCCGTTCATGACGGTCAATCCGGCGACGACGGAGTCGGGGCCTTCTCCCAGGTGGAAGGCGAACCCTCGGTGGGGCTCGGAGGCGTCGCCCTGGCAGTCGATGACGGTGGCGGCGACGGTGTCCGGATCGCGCGGGAATCGGCTCTGAACGGTGATGGCCTTCTTTCGGAAATCGAGGTCGCGGTTTCCGTCGCCGGTGTAGGCGCCCGGGGCGAGGAGGACCACGTCTTCGTCGTAGGAGGCGTCGATGGCCGACTGGATCGTGGCGTACTGCTCGGGTACCCGTCGGATCTTGGGCCGGGGGCGCTCGTCGGCGCCGATGTCGACACGTCGTTCGAGGACGCGGGGATCGCCGTCGACGTCGGTCTGTCCGGCGTAGTCGCCGCTGGGGTCGCCGGCGTTTCGGCAGGGCGACCTGCCCGCAATGTGGTAGTCGTTGTCCTGCCATGTGGCGGGGTCGCCGTCGTATCCGCTGGGGTTCTTGAAGAGCGGATCGCGATCGATGTTGCCGGGGCCGGACGCGCCGCCCTGTACGTCGGAGTAGGTGACGGTCGGGCCGAAATCGGAGATCTGGGTCGGCGTATTGCCCCAGAGGATGACGTTATTCAGGGCGAGGTCGTCGCCGAGGGAATCAGAGATGCCTCCGCCGCGAGCGGCGGGGTCGGTCGCCGAGTTCGCGGCGATCGTGCAGTTGGCGATTACCGATCCGAACCCCAGATAGAAGAAGATGCCACCGCCATCTCCGGTGGCGACGTTGTCGGCGATGATGCAGCTTTGGATCGTGAGCTTGGTCACGAAGAAGACGCCTCCGCCGTCCCGCGCCGTGTTGCCCCGGATGAGGGTGCGTGTGATGAGCGGGGTTCCGTCGCAGAAGAGGAAGACGCCGCCGCCGAGACCGTCCGGGCCGGCCGAGTTGGCTTCGATGACGCACTTGACGATCGAGGGGGAGCTCTCGTCGACGGCGCAGATGCCGCCGCCGAACCGGGCGGCGCCGTTGCGGATTACACATTGCCGCAGGGCGGGGCTGCTGTGACGGCAGTACACGGCCCCGCCGGCCGGGGCGGTGCCCCAAGGTCCGTCGATGATCTCGACGGCGCCGCGGCCGTTCGTGATGGTCAGTCCGGCGACGACGGCGTCCGGTCCTTCATGGGAGTGGAACACGAACCCGCGATGCGGCTCGGCCTCGGTGCCTTGGCAGTCGATGATCGTGGCGGCGACGACGTTGGGGTCGTTCGGGTCACTGCCGCGAACGGTGATGCCCTTGCCGTGGAAGTCGAGATTCCTGTTGCCGGCTCCACGATAGGTTCCCTCGGCGACGACGACGGTATCGCCGTTTCGGGCGAGGTCGATGGCGTCCTGAATCGTTTCGTAATGAGCCGGGACGTGTCGCTCGACGGGCCCGGATCGTTCGTCGGCACCCATGTCGACGATTTGTCCGATGAGTCGGGATTCGCCGTCGAGGTCGGTCAGGCCGGCGTGATCGCCGTTAGGATCGCCCGCGTCGACGCACGGCGAGGCGGCGGACAGGTGATAGTCGTTGTCCTGCCAGGTCGCCGGATCGTCGTCGGGGCCGTCGGGATCGACGAATTGCGGGTCGGCATCGATGTTGCCGGGCCCGCCACCGGCAGACCCTGCCTGGATGTCACAGAAGGTAACGGCTGACGACATGGGCCAGACTTGGCGGGGGACGTTGTCCCAGAAGATGGAATCCCTGACGGCGACGGTGGACGCATATCCGACGGCGGCGCCTCCCGTATCATCTCCCGCGATGTTTCCGACGAGGGTGCAACTGAGGATCTCCAGGCCATTTGCCGAGGTGCTGGAGATCCCACCGCCTTCGCCGTCACAGGCGTTTCCGACGATCAGGCAGCTCTGGAAGACGGGGCGGCTTCCCCGGGCGGATAGGACTCCGCCGCCCGAATAGGGGGTCGAGTTTCCGGCGATCACACAGCGCGTAAAGAGGGGGTTGCAGTCGTCGATGCACCACACGCCGCCGCCGCCGAAGACGGCCGCATTGTCACGGATCTCGCAGTCCCTGACGGTGGGACTGCTGTCGCTACTGCAGGTGATTCCGCCGCCGGTGAGGTCGGCGGCGTTCTCGGCCACCGTGCAGCGCTCCAGTGTCGGTGAGCTGGATACGTGGCAGCAGATGGCGCCGCTCCCATTGGCATTGCCCACGATCGCGCAATCCGTGATCTGGGGACTGGCGTGGTCGAAGCACATCACGGCGCTTCCCACCGTGGCGAAATTGGCCTGCATCACGCAGCGAGAGATCGTCGGGCTAGCATGGCGACACAGGACGGCGCCACCCGCGGAGATCAACCCAAACGCCGGACCTGTGTCGAGGGGGGGAGCATAGCCGTTAGTGAGGGTCAGCCCGATCAGTTGAGTGCCCGGTCCCTCGCCGGACTGGAAGACGAACGCGCGATGGGGCTGGGCGGAGGTGGCCTGGCAGTCGACGACGGTCGCGGCGACGAGGTTGGGGTCGTTCGGATCACTGCTTCGGACGGTGATGGCCTTGCCGAGGAGATCCACGTCGCGATTTCCCGGTCCGGTGAACGTCATGGGCGCAAGAACGACGACGTCCGTGTCCGAGGTGGCATCGATGGCGGCTTGGATCGTGGGGAACTCACTCGGGACGTGGCGCTCGGCAGCCTTCAGCGTTTGACAGGTAGCCAGACAGGTAAGGACCGCAAGGAGGGCGCGCGCCTCACGCGCGCGGACTGGGCGGCTCGACCTCATCTCGTCACCTCTCGTTCTGATTGGGCACCGGCTCACCGGTGCACGGGCCATACGCGTTTCTCGGTATGCCACCTCTGCTGATTGTGGGGATAGACGACCGCTAGTATTGTTCGAGTGGACCCGAGATCAGACAAGAGGTAATCAGCTTTTTTTGGGCATTGTTCTCCTTCATTGGCATTGCGCTCGGACCTCGAGCGCGCCTCTGCCGTCGGGTGAGCCAGGTTCATCGCGAGCCCAAGCGCGGCGTTCATTGGACCGCTCGTCAAGACGGCGACGGCCGGCTTCGGCGGGCCGAGTTATCGCGCCTGAACCCGTAGGGGGCGATAACCGCATCGGGTGTCCATCCGCCCTTGTGACTCGAATATCGGACCTTGCGTCCTGGGGCTTCTCGTGAAAGGTGGCTGCTAACGGCGGGCCCGGGCGTGTCCGACGTACCGGTGGGAGCTCATGCGGGGAGAGCTCCCTGTCCCGGGGGGGTATCCGGGCCGGGTACTTGATCGCTCGAGGACGATCGGCTTGCTGTTCAACTCCGTCACATTCGCGGCGTTCTTGCCCGTCGTGCTGGTGGTCTACTATGCGCTGTCGCAGCGACGACAGAACCTGTGGCTGCTGGCGGCGTCGTATTTGTTTTACGGGTGGTGGGATTGGCGGTTCCTGAGTCTGATCCTGCTCTCGACGCTGGTGGACTACGCGGCTGGGCTCGGGATCGACCGATCCGAGCGCGAGGGCGGGCGCAAGGCGTGGTTGGCGGTCAGCGTCGTCGTCAATCTCGGCATCCTGGGCTTCTTCAAGTACTTCAACTTCTTCGCCGAGTCGTTCGCGGCGATGATCACGCCGTTGGGGCTCGAGGCGTCGACGGTGACGCTGGATTTCGTTCTTCCGGTGGGGATCTCGTTCTACACGTTCCAGACGATGTCGTACACGATCGACGTATACCGCGGGCGGCTGGCGCCGGCGCGGGATCCGCTGACGTTCGCGCTGTACGTGGCCTACTTCCCGCAGTTGGTGGCGGGTCCGATCGAGCGAGCGACGCGTCTTCTTCCTCAGTTGCAGGCGCCGCGGCGCGTGACGGCCGATCATCTGTCGACCGGTGGCGTGCTGATCCTGCTGGGGTTGTTCAAGAAGGTGGTCTTGGCGGACTCGGTCGCCGGCGGCGTGGACGCCGTCTTTGCCTCGCCGGCGGGGCATTCATCGGCGGTCTTGCTTCGGGCGGCGTACCTGTTCACGATCCAGATCTACTGTGACTTCTCGGGCTACAGCGACATCGCGCGGGGGGTGAGCCGGCTGTTCGGCATCGAGCTGATGGAGAACTTCCAGCAGCCGTATCTGTCGACGAACATCACGGAGCACTGGCGGCGGTGGCACGTTTCGCTGTCGAGCTGGCTGCGCGACTACGTGTACATTCCGCTCGGGGGGAACCGCCTGGGTCACGCGCGGACGTACGTCAACGTCATGACGACGATGCTGCTGGGCGGGCTGTGGCACGGCGCGAACTGGACGTTCGTGATCTGGGGGGCGATCCACGGGGCGTATTTGGTGATCCACCGCGCCCTGGTCGGCGATCGGAAGATCCCGGAGCGGATGCGCGTCACCGGCCTTCGGAGCGGACTGGTGTTCATCGTGAAGCTGCTGGTCACGATGCACCTGATCGTGCTGACGTTCGTGTTCTTCCGGTCGCCGAACGTCGGCATGGCGTTGGAGTATCTATGGGGGATCGTCTCGATGCGGGGCGGCGAGCCCTTCGGGTGGCTCAATCCGGCGATGCTGTTGCTGTTGCTGCTGATGGTGGACGTGCCGCAGTACCTCCGGCGGGACCACACGGTCGTTCTTCGGGCGTCCTGGCCCGTTCGCGGCGGGTACTACGCGTTTCTCTTGCTGACGCTCGTGATCATGGGAGGAGCGGCGAGTGAGCCGTTCATCTACTTCCAGTTCTGACTTGGTCGCGCCGGCGTCGCCGGTTCGGATGCGGCTGCCGTGGCGGGCTCCGATCGTCGAGACGGGGCGGTTCGACACGGATCGCGCCGCGCTGACGCTTCGGAAAGCGGCATCCGAACCGGTTCCGGCGCGAACGCTCGATCTCCGGGGCTTCAGGCCTTGGGGGGCGGCGTTCGCGGTCGTGCTGGTGCTGATCGCCGAAGGCGCCGCCCGCCTTTTGCTGCCGGCGATGCCTCCCGAAGGGATCCACGAGGCGACGTATCGCGTCCAGGAGAAGATGGTCGAGCTGGAGCGGACGCTGGAGGAGGGCCCGGTCGACGTGGCGTTTTTCGGCACGTCGATCGTCGAGTGCGGGATCGATCCGGCGGGGTTCGATCGGTTGTGCGCCGAGCGGGGCAAGGACGTGACGTCGTTCAACCTGGGTTTCTGCGGGCCGGGGTTGGCGGGGATTCACGCGGTGCTGGACCGGTTCTTCCTGTCGAAGATCAGGCCGAGACTCGTTTACGTGTGCGTGAGTCCGAACGCCATCAATCGCAACCGGTGTCAAGCGGTCAAGGACATCACGCGTCGGTTCGAGGCGACGGCGGCGATGTCGCCGGTGCGGGAGTTCCTGGGGCGGTCGCTGCAGCAGGTGCATCTGATCGCGTATCGCGGCGATCTGCGTCGATGGCTGACGAGCGGGTGCAGGGACGAGCTGGCGGTTCGAAAGTACGGCCGGCGCGGCGGGTTCATGCCGACCGAGGGCGAGCCGGATCGCGACACGGACTACGCCCATCGGTTCGGCGGTTTCGCGCCGGACGATCGCGACGTGGCCGGTCTGGAGGCGCTCATCGCCTGGTGCGATCGAATCGGGGCCCGATGCGTCGTCGTCGACATGCCGATCACAGAGCGGACGAACGAGGTCCTGACGCCGGAGCAACGGCTCGTGTACGAGGGATTCTTGCGTGGATTAGTGGAGGAGGGGATCGAGGTCCTTCGGATCAAGCAGGAGACGTTTCCACTCGCTGAGTTCTACGACGGGATGCACCTCAATCCGGAGGGCGCGGCACACCTGACACGGCTCCTGGCGCTGCACGCCAGCGGGCGTTTCCCACCCAATGTCCTCGGATTCGGCGCAGACAAACCGCTCAACAGAAAGTAATCTTCTCGACATCGACGAAGCCTCGTGGGGGAGGAGCGAATGCATGTCGGTGCAATCCGTTGTGCTCTGGACACTCATGGGAGCGGTCACGTCCGTGTTCGGCGCCGAGGCCGGCGTTTCGCCGGTCCGGAAGCCGTCGGAGCCACCGCCCATCAAGTCGTCGTGGGATGACCTGCTCGACGGCGTCAAGACGCCGCAGGAGTGGCGTCGGCGCAAGGAGGTCCTTCGGAAGCGATACCTCGAGCTGATCCGCGACGACCGCAAACCGGCCAAGCCGCCGCTGGACGTCAAGACGCACGAGACGGTGACGGTGGACGGCGTCTACGTCCGCAAGCTGATCAGCTACAACGTGGAGGCGGACGAGCGGGCGCACGCCTATCTGGCCGTGCCGCTGAAGCTCGAGGGGCGTGCGCCGGGCATCGTCGCGCTGCACGGGACGTACAAGCAGGGCAAGGAGCGGGCGGCGGGGCTGGTGGACGATCCGAACAAGGCGTATCTGGACCACCTGGCGCGGCGTGGGTACGTGGTGATCGCGCCGGACCACTTCGTCGCGGGTCACCGGATTCCGCCGGAGGGGCCTTACGAGACGGGGCGCTTCTACAAGAAGCACCCGGAGTGGACGGCCGTTGGGAAGTTCACGTACGAGCACTCGATCGCGGTGGACGTGCTGCAGTCGCTCGAACAGGTCGACGCGGATCGGATCGGGGCGTTGGGGCATTCGCTCGGCGGGCACGGAACGTACTTTCTGGCGGCGTACGACGAGCGGATTCGGGCGAGCGCGTGCAACTGCGGCGGGTCGTTCTTCCGGCACAATCCGCAGGTGGATGCGTGGTCGCGGGATCACTGGTACGTGTACCTCAAGCACATCCGTCCCGGGCTGCTGAGGGGCGAGCTGCCGCCGATCGACGTACACGAGATCATCGCGCTGATCGCGCCGCGTGCCTTTCTGGAGCTGTCCGGCCTGAACGACGGCGACCCGGCCAAGCAGCGGCAGCGGGTCCTGATGAACATGAAGATCATGGAGGTCTATGAGATGGAGAAGGCGCCTCAGAACTTCGCCTTCTACGTCCACGGGCAGGGGCATTCGATCAACTACGAATCGCGAGCGTTGATATACGCGTGGATGGACAAGCACCTGAAACCGCCGGCGGCGACGCAGGCGCGTCGGGTAGGCGAGTAGCATGGGATGGGCGCATGGCGAGAGGTTGGCGAGACAGATGACGAGGCGAGGGGTAGGCCACGTTTGGGCCGTCGGCGTGTTCCTGTTGGCGATTGGCGGATGCGCCATCCCGACCAAGCCGATGAAGGAGGTCAAGCGTCCGCGCGAGGGCAGGGCTCTCGGGGGGCGCGTGGCGGTCGTCTACTGCAAGCACTATCCGGTGAACCTGGTCGGTTTCGAGAAGCTCCATCCGTTCGACATCAACAAGTACGCGCACATCTACAACCGATTGGTCCAGGACGGCGTGATCACGCCGGGCGACGTGTTCGTGCCCGTGCCGGTCGGTGACGCGGAGATCCTTCGGGTCCACACGCCCGAGTTCCTGGCGAGCCTGCGTGACTCCAAGACGGTGGCGAGGTATCTGGAGGCTCCGGCGCTTGGGATCGCCCCGGCCGGTCTCATTGATCTGGGCATGCTGTCGGCGTTCCGGTATGTGACGGGGGGGACGGTGCTGGCGGGACGGCTTGCGCTCGAGCACGGGATCGCGATCAACCTGGGGGGCGGCTACCATCACGCCAAGCCGGACGCGGGGGAGGGCTTCTGCGTGTATGCGGACATGCCCATCGCTATCCGGTGCCTGCAGGCGGAGGGGAAGATCCGTCGGGCCCTCGTCGTGGATCTCGACGTGCACCAGGGCAACGGCACGGCCGTCTGTCTGGCGGGAGACGAGACGACGTTCACGTTCTCGATGCACCAGGGGAGTATCTACCCGATTCCGAAGGCCACCAGCGACCTGGACGTCGAGCTGGAATCGGGGACCGGCGACGCGAGATACCTGGAGGTCCTGGGTGAGCACCTGCCGACGGTGCTGGATCGGGCCAGGCCGGACATCGTGTTCCTGCAGGCGGGCTGCGATACGCTGCGGGGTGATCCGCTGGCGTCGCTGGCGATGACCGAATCGGGGATTGTCCGGCGTGACGCGACGGTGATCGACGCGTGCGTTCGGCGAGGGACTCCGGTGGTCATGACGTTGGGGGGCGGATACAGCTCGCGGGCCTGGTACGTGCAGTATCGGAGCGTTCGGCACACCATCGACGCATACGGACGCGCCGTGTCGACGGCAGGGGAGTGACCCTTGACGGACCTGAGCAAGCCGCAGCGGCTGTACTTCATCGAGAACCTTCGGGTGCTGCTGATCGTGCTCGTGATCGCGCATCACGCGGGGCAGGCCTATGGGCCTGGAGGGTGGTGGTATTTCCAGGAGGCGGACCGGGCGCGGATTCTGGGCTTGTTCTTCGTGCTGAACCGTTCGTTCTTCATGAGCCTGTTCTTCATGGTCTCGGGCTATTTCCTGCCGGCGTCGTACGATCGGAAGGGGCCGGGGCGGTTCCTGAAGGATCGGTTCGTGCGGCTGGGCATTCCGCTGGTGGTGTTCTTCTTCGGCATCATTCCGGTCATGACTTACGCCTACTACGTGAACTTCCGTCCGTACGGGCCGATGCCGTTTGGGGAGTACTACATCAAGGTCTTTTTCGGGATGGGCCCCAAGCCGGCGGATTGGAGCGGTCCGAGCTGGCCGGACCTGCAGTTCGGGCATCTGTGGTTCGTCGAGCACTTATTGATCCTGGCGATCTGCTACGCGGGATGGCGGATGGCTCGTGGGCGGTCCGCGCAGACCGGCCAGGTGGATGCGAAGCTGCCGACGCATCGGGCGATCATCCTGCTGAGCCTGGGTGTGGCGGTGGTGACGGCGGTGGTTCGGATCTGGTACCCGATCGACTATTGGGTGGCGTTCCTGGGGTTCATCCAGACGATGTTTGCCGACGTTCCGCGAGACGTGACGTGGTTCGTCCTCGGGGTGATCGCGTATCGTCGGAACTGGCTGACGCGTTTCCCGGCTCGAATGGGATGGATCTGGCTGGGCGTCGGGGTTGGGCTGGGGGGCGTGATGTGCCTGATGGGCATCGTGGGGGTCTGGTTCTTCCCCGGCGGGTTCGAGCTATGGGAAGGGTTCTTCTGCAGCGGGATGTGCATCGGGCTGGTGGTGCTGTTCAGGGAGAAGCTGGGGGCGGGCGGCTTCATCGCCACGCGGCTGGGGCCGTGCACGTATGCGGCGTACCTTTTCCACGTACCGGTGATCGTTCTGATTCAGTACGGTCTGGGGCATACGAGTCTGCACCCGCTATCGAAGCTCGCGCTGGTGACGCTGATCGGGGTTCCGCTGACGTTTGTGCTGAGCTATGTGTTGCGGCGGTTGCCCGGGGGGCGGCGGGTTCTGTGATCTTTGGGCGCAAGCTGTTTATGCTCAAGCATATGCGTCATGAGGCAGTAGGTTTCCCGGGCATGGCGTAGCCGACGTGGGCTCGGCGGGACGAGCCGGTCTGGCGAGAGGGGCGCTGGTCGTTCGACGCGGCCGTTCCATGAGCGTGGCCCGCAGTCCGAGAAAAGTCGGAATCAACTTCATCTTCCCTCTGGCTCGTCCGAGAGAATTGGTATAGAATCCAAATAGGATTGGACGCAACGCATATCAGTTCTCGCGTCGGTGCTTGGCCTCGTGGCGCAGGTCTTTGTCTTGGAATGGGCTGGGAGTCCGCGGGACGAGTTTGATGCAAGGCCTTGGGGGCCCAATCAGGAGAGGGGTGGTCTGACGGCATTGCGGCGGGGGCGACGCTGCCGTCCACGGACAGAGCGTGCATGGAGGAGGATCATGTCGGATCATGCATCGGGGACGGCGCGAGGGGAGCGAGCGTTCACACTGATTGAGCTGCTGGTGGTGGTGGCGATCATCGCGCTGCTAATATCGATCCTGCTGCCATCGCTGAGCAGGGCGCGTGCGCAAGCCAGGACGACACAGTGCTTGAGTCGGGTCGCGCAGATGGCCAAGGCGTTCCTGCTCTATGCGGACGACTACGACGAGACGCCGCCGTTCGTGTCGACGATGCATTACTATCCCAGTGCGCCGGACAACGACGTGCCGGATCCGAACGAGACGTGGTTGGTGGATTGCGTGAGCACGACCGATTCTCCGGCCGCGGCCAGGGCGGCGATGCGGAACATCGCGTACGAGTCGCAGGAGGAGTGGACCACGGATGTGCCGAAGAGCGGGACGCTTTTCACGTACACTCGGTTTGAAAGTCTCTATCGATGCCCTGAGTTCGAGCGGATCACCGACCCGATGAAGACGCATAACGCGTTCAACTACACACGAGCTGTTTGGGCCCGGCTCTACCGTCTACAGCGAGAGATGGAGTTGCTGGGCGAGGAGGCGGACGAGTGGGGCGACGTCCAAGGCCCTATCATGAAGCCGAGCAAGATCCACTCCACGGCGGAGTTGCCCATGGTGATCGGCGAGCAGTGGAATCGGCACTGCGCGATCAACGGGGAATACGGGACGGGACCTCAGCACTCGCCCTACGTATGCAACGACTATGGGTTCTTCCTTCACAATATCATGGCGGTTGCACATGGCGCGCCCGTGGCCAGCAAGCTGCATCCGTTTGACACCCTTCCGGGGATGCCTAACTTCCTGTGGCCTCAAGCTGGCATCGGGTTCTACGACGGCCACGCGGCTTTGATGAGGGACCCATGGCCCACGTTTGAGCAAGGGGACAACAAACGATCAGCCAATCCCAGCGAGTTTCCGTGGCGATTCGGGGGCGCGGGGCCGCAGTGGTACTCTGAGTATCAGGCGGCGACCAACTTCGTCGTTGCCCTGTGCTTCTGGCAACGGGGGTTTGATCCCTATCAGAAATTCCAGGGGTACGTTCAGCCGCCGTTTTGAGGTCCTGTAGACCGGCGAGTCCGCTCACTTCCAGGTGTAATTCTGTGTTCGGCGTTGCTCCGCGGTCGGTGGGGCGGGGCGCTGGTTCGGGCGAGATGTGGTTTGGTTGTGATGGCGTACGCGAACCGATCGCGGCGCCACGGGCTCTCGATCCACTCAGCCCTACTTGCCGACGTCGAGATGCATCCTCGCGGTTGTCGACGGCCCGAGCAAAGACACGTCTTGGCGGGGTTGCCTGATCTGTCGATGGCAGTGTCGCCGCCCAGCAGCCTGGAAGAGGAAGGGGCGGCGACCGGCGTTCACCGGCCGCCGCCCCTGTAAGCACTCTACGCTGAGCTCTTCTTGGCTAGAACACTCTCCGCACGAGAACGCCCAGCCCCAGGGCCAAGAGCATCATGCCGACGAACGGCGGGAGTCCGGTTCCGCATTTGAAGGCGGCTTCTACCTTGATATCCTCGTTCATCGTGAGGTAGAGGACCGTATTGCTGTCGAACGTGCCGTAGTTCGCATCGTCAGGGTAGTTGGGGTCGTAGATCGTCCATCGGTTGAAGGACTTGCCTGAGATCGGCTCGGCGACCAGGACAACGTCGGTGCCGCAGGTGTACCGCAGCAGCCGATTCGAGCTGGTGTTCGGGTCGTTCGGGTCCGGCAGCTCCGGGTTGATGACGACCTTTCCATAGTTGGGGTTCGTGACCATCAGGTCAAGGAGGCACGGACCGCCGAACTCTCCCGTGCGGACCTCGACTTCATCAAACCATCCCTCGACGGGCTTGTTCGCAGCCTTGGTTGCGTAGTACGCGAAGATCATGATGCCTTCTTCGTGAAACTGGTAGTTCGCCGGGTTGTTTGGATCCCAGCTCGAGCCGAAGTTCTGGTAGACCAGGGGCGCGCCTGAATCGGCGCGCGTGACGAGTTCCCAGCCCGGGAAATCGTCGTATTTGTCACCGTTCCATACGGCCGATTTCCACAAGGGGACACCGGCGGGTGCATTCGGGAAGTTGGCGTCACCATCGGCGTCGAACTCGAAGGCCATCCAGACGCCCGCTGCGAGGTCCACGGCCTTTCTCATGCCGGGGCCGTACCAGGTCAGCCCGCCGTCCGGGCCGCAATGCATGTAGATGTAGGGGTCATTCCCGGGATCCTGGTTGATTCCCAGGGCCATCAACTGCCAGGTCGCGGGGTTGACATGCATGCCGATAATGCCTTCGCCCTTGTTCGGGTCGTTCCATGTGGCATAGGTGATGGCATAGTGACTGGTGTCTTTGGTAAAGAAGGTGTCGCTCTCGATGACATTCGGGTCCTGCGACATATTGGGGTAGAGATATGAGGCATAAGGGGGTGAGTTCACCATCGCGCCGATGAAGACGGTCGGAGCGAAGAAGTGGTCCGCCCAGAGATGCAGTGCGTTGTTCTGATTCGGGTCGACGCGAACTCGGAACGCGCCTTGGGGTGTGAGCAGCGACCATATCTGCCAGTGAGGGTCGTCGATATCCCAGCAGACGTTCGGGTCGTAGTTGTTCGCGTCAGGCCATTGTGCCGGATACCAAGGGGGCGCGGGTCTGACCATGACGCTGTTGGCATCCCCTGGGACGGACCAGTAGTTCGGATCGTCAAACATCCCATCCTCGAAGCGGTCGTAGTAATCCGCCATGGCTGGCCCCGCTGCCGTCAGGACAGTTGCGGCCAGTGCTACCAGCACCACTCGGTTCGACATGTTCATAACCTCCTCCTGAATCGAAGATGTGTACGCTCGGCCACCGTCCGCCACCCCTGCGACGTGCGATACCGCGCCTAACGTGCGCTCTCGTGTCGGGTAAACTCCCCATGCTTCGGGATGCCCAAGACATCCCCTCTCTCAAAAGATTATCGCACGGCTGACTGCTGAAGGCAAGGGGGATCTCCCTATCTGTGGAGTAGTCTTTATCTACGAACTCCGCCATGGCCGATGTTATCGTCTGCTAACTGGCTGTCGTCTCCCCTTGTCGAATGGTCCTGGGATCGTAACGTGTTGTCTGGTCGAGGTGCTTGACCTGGTCATACCCTCCCAGTAGGCTGCAAGGCGAGCAATCATAATCGAGTCGAATCTCCGGCTCGGCACCTCCGCTTGCCCTCCTGTCGACCGCCATGGAGGGCCCAGGCCGGTGCGGGGCCCTCGGCCGCTTAGAGGCAGTAGCCGCGATGGGATGGTTGCAGAGCCTATTCCGGAGCCGGTCAGAGGAATCCGCAGCCCCGCTACGGGGCATCCAGGAGAAGTTCCGAGACTTCCGGAAGGTCCTGGACAGGAACAACCACGTCCTTAAGGTCGTCAGCGACATGGAGGAGAAGTCGCAGGGCGAGTACCTGTTGGACATGAGCTACGTTCACGGCAGCCTCGCGGAGATCCGCGCGGGGGTGCAGGAGATGATCGAGGCGCTCGTTTCGCTTGGGGGCGATCAATACGCGCCGCTGAGAGACCGCTGCGCGGCCATCGATCGGCAGATCGCGGGCATCTTGCCGGGGACGCGCCCGATCGAGCGAGACGACCTGACGATTCCGTTTCAGGATCTCCGCGGCGATCGGGCGTTCAGCGTCGGGGGCAAGAGCGCCCAACTCGGCGAGATGATGAGCCTGGGCTTGCCGGTACCGGACGGGTTCGCGATCAGCGCGTGGGCTTACAAGCGTTTCATGGACGCCAATGACCTCCAGTCGCGCATCAGCGAGAGGCTGGCGTCGGTGGACATCAAGGACTATGAGGGCCTGGCCCAGGTCAGCGGGGAGATCCGGGAGATGGTGGCCTCGGGCACGGTTCCGGAGGACCTGGCCGAGGCGATCGGCTCGGCCCAGGTCGCGCTGGCGGGGCGAGCGGGCGCGGCGCGGTTCGCGCTGCGGAGCAGCGCGATCGGCGAGGACACGCAGTTCAGCTTCGCCGGTCAGTACGAATCGTTCCTAAACGTCACGGCGGAGGCGCTGGTGGAGCGATACCGTCAGGTCCTGGCCAGCAAATTCAGCCCCAAGGCGATCTACTACTTCTTGAGCCACGACCTGACCGAATCGGAGCTGGCGATGGGGGTCGGCTGCATGGTGATGGTCGACGCGGCCGTCAGCGGGGTGACGTACAGCCGCGATCCGGTGAGCCCCGAGTCGGATCACGTCCTGGTAAACGCGGTGCTGGGCCTGGGCAAGTACCTCGTCGACGGGACGTTGACGCCGGACACGTTTCGGGTCTCGCGGAGCAGCGGGGCCGTGATCGAGTCAGCGGTGGCGGCCAAGCCGGTGCGACTGACGTTGGACGGTGGCGGCGGGACGCGAGAGGAGGCGGTTCCCGAGGAGATGCGGACGGCGCCATCGCTGTCTCCGGAGCAGTTGAAGGAACTCGCGGCGATCGCGCAGCGGCTGGAGGCGCATTACGGCCAACCGCAGGATATCGAGTGGTCGGTGGATACGTCGGGGCGGTTGTTCCTGCTGCAGAGCCGTCCGCTTCGCGTGCTGTCGCCGAAGGCGGAGGCGGCGGAGCCGGACGTCTCGCGGCTGGAGGTGCTGCTGTCGGGCGGGACGACGGTGTGTCCGGGCGCGGGCGGGGGCGTGGTGTTTCATGCGTCCTCGAGCGCGGATCTGGGCGGCGTGCCCGAGGGGGCGGTCCTGGTGGCGCCGCACCCGTTTCCGGGGTTGATCACGGTGATGGACCGCCTGAGCGCGCTGGTGGTGGAGACGGGCGGCGTGGCGAGTCACATGGCCACGATCGCGCGGGAGTATCGGCTGCCGGCGCTGGCGGGGCTTCGCGGCGTGATGACGCTGAGCGCGGGGAGTCCCGTGACGGTGGACGCGACGGGGGCGACGATCTACGCGGGCGTCGACCGGGCGCTGATCGAGGCGCGTCGTCCGGAGTACGAGCTGTTCGAGGACGTGGACATCTTCAAGGTGCTGGGGGCGGTGTTGGCGCACGTCTCGCCGTTGAACCTGCTGGATCCGGGCGCGCCGGACTTCGCGCCGGAGGGTTGCCGGACGTTCCACGACATCACGCGTTTCGCGCACCAGCGCGCGATGGAGGAGATGTTCTCGGCCGGCAGGGCGATGCAGGACAAGGGGCGGCTGGGGCAAAGGCTCAAGAGCGAGATTCCCCTGCCCGTGCAGCTCATCACCATCGACGAGGACGCGACGGGCGTGGGCCGGAAGCGCGACGTTCCCGACGACGCGATCGGCTCGGCGCCGATGCAGGCGTTTTGGGACGGTGTCAAGGCGCAGGGCTGGCCCACGCCGATCCGCGGGGCGCGGGCCAAGGACTTCATGTCGGTTCTGGCCACGACGATGACCCGGCCGAGCACGTCGGAGATGTCGGAGCTCAGCTTCGCGCTGGTGGGACGGGAGTACATGCTGCTCAGCCTGAATCTGGGATATCACTTCACGACGGTGGAGGCGATGTGCTCCGGGGAGGTGAGCAAGAATTACGTCCGGTTCCAGAACAAGGAGGGCGGTGCGGGGCTGGACCGTCGGATCCGCCGGGTCAAGCTGATCACGGACGTTCTGGGTCGGATGGGCTTCGAGCCCTCGAGCAAGGCTGATTTCATCGACGCGACGCTCTCCTACCAGCCCGCCGAGGCCCTGTTCGACAAGCTGAGGCTGCTCGGCCGGGTCACGATGCTGACCAAGCAGCTCGACATGGCGCTGTCGAACGACGCGATCACGGAGTGGTACACGAAGGACATGCTCGAGAAGCTCGGTCTGGGCGAGACCGGAGGGACGACGCCATGACGGCGAAATCGGGTCCGATCCGCCGTGCGACGAGGACGCTGATCGGCACGCGTCACATGGTGGCGATCTTCAGCGTGCTGTTCCTGCTGATCATCGGCATGGCGGGGATGCTGATCTATCAGGACGCGTACGTGATGCGCGACCTGATCAACGAGGAGTTCAACAAGCAGCAGCTCATCCTGGCCCGTCAGGCGGCCGCTCAGATCGCCCGGATGCTGGACCGCATCGAGGTGGAGCTGGTGGAGCTGAAGCGGTTCCTGGCGATCATGCCGGCGAGCTCGCGGGAGGAGGGGCTTCGAGCGGCTCTGGAGCGGAGCCGCACGCGCGGGCTGATCGAGATGGGGCTGACGGACTCCGCGGGTCGGATCGTTCATGCGCTCCGCGCCAAGGGCATCGCGCCGATCACGTCGGAGCAGATCCGATCCGATTGCCGCGACGGCGCCGGGGGCCACATGGTGCTCGGGCCGCTTCGATGCGAGCAGAACGAATCAGGCGAGCCGATCGTCACGAGCATGGTGTGCACGCCGGTGCGTCTGGGCGACGAGGACGGGACGCTGTTCGCGCGGGTCGACGTTTCGGACCTCGTGGCGGACGTGACGAAGGACATCCGCTCGGGCCGGACGGGGTACGCCTGGGTGATCGACGACGCGGGGACGTTTCTGTTCCACCCCGAGTCGGAGTTTATCGGGAAGAACGCGTTCGAGGTGCGCAAGGAGCGTCAGCCGTACATCAGCTTCAAGGAGATCAACCGGATCATGAAGGAGCAGATGCTTCATGGTCAGGAGGACACGGGCATCTACGTGAGCGGGTGGCATCGGGGCACCCGCGGCGAGATCACGAAGCTGATCGCGTTTACGCCGGTGCGGGGGGAGACGCTGTCCGCGGGCGGTCACATGTGGTCGGTCGCGGTGGTGGCGCCGGTGGGGGAGGTGGCCGAGGCGGTGGGGCCGATGTACCTTCGCCACTTCGCGGCGGGCGGGGCGATCGTGCTTGGCCTGATGATCTTCGGGCTGCTGGTGGCGATGTATCAGTATCGGATCTCGCAGGCGCTTCAGCAGAAGGTGGCGCAGACGGAGGCGACGCTCCACGAGGCCGAGCGGATTTACCGGCGCGTGGTGGAGCAGGCGACCGACCTGATCTACATCTTCGATCTGCAGATGCGGGTGGTGCTGTTGAACCCGCAGACGGTGGAGCTCTTTTCGCATCTGGTGATCACGAAGAAGGCCGGCGGGGTGCTGCCGGACGACACGGACTTGAAGCTCGAGAGCGTCTGGCTGGGCAGGCGGCTCGGCGAGATGATGCGTCCGCGGGACGCCCAGTTCATGGCCCGGAGGATCTCGGAGGTGCTGGAGACGGAGCACAGCATCAGCTACGAGCACACGATCACCGTGGACGGGCGCAAGACGCGGTTGAGCACGAAGCTCGTTCCGATTCGCGACGAGGAGCAGGAGATTCGGTATCTTCTGGGCATCAGTCGTGACGTGACGGAGCAGGCCGAGATGGATCAGCGGATCTACAACACGGAGAAGCTGGCCTCGATCGGGACGCTGGCCGCGGGGGTGGCCCACGAGATCAACAACCCGCTGGCGGTGATCCTGGGGTTCACGGACCTGCTGCTGGATCGTTTCGAGGCGGGCGCGCCGGAATACGAGGACCTGAAGGTCATCGAGACGAACGCGAACAACGCCAAGAAGATCGTGGAGAACATGTTGACGTTCGCGCGGGTCACGGAGGGTCTGGAGGACACGCTGGACGTCAAGGGGGCGGTGGAGACGGTGCTGCGGGTGGCGGCGAACACGTTGATGACGAAGAAGATCGAGATGGTGACCGATCTGCCGGACGGTCTACCCCGGGTGCGCGGAGACAGCCGGGAGTACCAGCAGGTGATTTTCAACTTGATCAACAACGCGGTGGCGGCTATGGAGAGTACCGGCGGGAAGCTGTCGATCGGGGCGACCGCGGCGGAAGGTTGGGTTCATCTGAGCGTGGCCGACACGGGCACGGGCGTTCCGGATCGGATCAAGGCGCTGATCTTCGACCCGTTCTTCACGACCAAGAGGGTAGGCGAGGGCACGGGGTTGGGTCTATCCTTGTGCTACGGGATCGTCAAGAAGTACGGCGGTAAGATGAGCTTCACGAGCGTCTCGGCGGAGGACAGCCCCGGCAGACCGACCGGCACGACGTTCACGGTGTCGATGCCGGTGGATCGGCCGCGCGACGCGGCGGAAGGAGAGGCATGATGGACGCACAAGGCCCGGCATCGGCGCAGCGCATTCTGGCCGTGGATGACGAGCCCCACATGCTCAAGCTCCTGGAACGGATCATCACGGAGAAGACGGCGTATCAGATCACGACGACGAGCAACTCTCTCGAGGTGCCCGGCCTTCTCGATGCGGGGGCGTTCGATCTGATCGTCTCGGACTTGAAGATGCCGGGCCTGGACGGCATGGACATTCTGCGACTGATCAAGGAGAAGGGGCGCGACGAGGAGTTGATCATCATCACGGCCTTCGGCTCGTTGGAGACGGCGATCGAGGCCCTGTCGCTGGGGGTGTTCGACTACATCACGAAGCCGTTCAAGCGAGAGCAGATCATCTACACCGTCGATCGCGTCATGCGATGGCAGACGCTCAAACGGGAATCGAAGCTCGTGGGCGAGATCTTCGGGCTGGAGCCGTACGCCGAGGCGCGTCGAGCCTTCGAGCGACAGTACGTTCAGCGCCTGGCTCGTCGGTGTGACGGGGACGTGAGGACGATGGCCGAGCGTTCCGGCATGTCGGCGGAGGACATCGCGGCGACCATGCGGCAGGCCTCGGCGGGGGCCTGACCCGGTGCGTCGTGATTCAGGGACGCAGGCGCCACGGGCCGCGGGCAAGGTAAAGGAGTATGCCGATGGAAACGAAACGAGCGGGGGAGATCATGATCCCCTTGGAGCAATACCCCCACGTTCCGTACTGGTTCACGCTTCGACAGGTGATCGCGGAGATCGAGAAGTCCGAGTTCATCATCGACGGGCGGCTGTCGGTGCCGCGCGTCGTGCTGATCTTCGACGAGAAATACCAGCTCATGGGCGTGGCGCGACGGCGGGACATCATGCGGGGTCTGGAGCCGGAGTTCCTGACGGCCAAGCCGCTGCACTACCGCAAACGGCTCTTCGACGTGAAGATCGACCCCAACCTGTCGGAGATGTCCTTCGACAAGTTCATGAAGGGGATCCGGGAGCGCGCCGAGCGTCCGATCAGCGACGTGATGCTGCCGATCCCGACGACGGTGGACTACGACGATCACCTGATGAAGGTGATCTACGAGATGACGTCGAACAACGTGTCTGTCATACCGGTTCTCAAGGAGGGCAGGATCGTCGGCGCGGTGCGCTCGGTCGAGGTCTTCCGCGAGGTGGCCGAGCTGGTTCTATGAGGGCGGGGGAAGGCGCGAGTGGTCCGGGTGTTCCGTAAACCGTCTTGACGAGGTCACGCATGGAATCCAGAGGTCAGCAAGGGGCAGGGGGGGGGCTCCCGGCCATGCCGGAGAACGTGTATCTGGCCGAGGCGCCAAAGGCGTTCGACTGGAAGCGGCTGGCCTTGATTCTCTTCGGCCTGGCGATGTTCTGCATTATCCATTTCTCGCCGCCGTGGGGACCGGCGATTGACCCGGAGGGCAAGGGGTTCGAGCTGACCCGCGAGGGCAAGGCGGCGTTGGGGCTGTTCGTACTGGCGGCGACGTGGTGGGTTTTCGAGGTGGTCCCCATCGGCGTGACGAGCGTGGTCATCGCCGTGATCCAGGTGCTGTTCCTGATCCGGCGGGTTCCGGGGGCGGCGGCGGCGGATCCCAAGGCGCCGTTTACGGACTTCTTCGATCCGTCGGTGTGGTTTATCTTCGGCTCCATCGTCATCGGCATGGCGTTCAGCCGGACGGGGCTGACGCAGCGGATGGCGTACAAGATGCTCGTGCTGGTGGGCGAGCGAACGAGCATGATCTACCTCGGCTGTTTCCTCATGACGGCGGGTCTGACGCTGATCATGGCGCATACGGCGGTGGCGGCAGCGGTCTTCCCGCTCTTGATGGCGATCTACTCGCTGTACGACGACACGAACAAACCGACGCGTTTCGGCAGGGGGCTGTTCATCGGCATGGCATTCGTGGCGGGCGCGGGCAGCATCATCACGCTGTTGGGCGCGGCGCGCGGCGCGGTGGCGATCAGCTTCTTCAAGGACATCACCGGCAAGGAGATCGGCTTCTTCGAGCTGACTTACTACATGCTCCCGGTCGGTGCGTCGATGGTGGTCCTCCTGTGGGTCTTCCTCATGATCACGTGCCGGCCCGAACACAAGACGATTCCGGGGTTGCGTGAGCGAGCCAAGGCGTTGTACGCCCGGCTCGGTCCGTGGAGCCGGACGGAGATCCTTACGCTGGTGATCGTGTTCCTGACGATCGGCGTGCTGATGTTCCGGTCGGTGCTTCCGGTCAAGCTGGACAAGAGCGCGGTGATCCTGATGGCCACGATCTTGTTCTTCTTGTTCAAGATCCTGGACATCGACGACTTGGAGGAGATTCCCTGGAACATCATCCTGCTGTTCGGCGGGGCGATGAGCATCGGGTTCTGCCTGTGGCAGACGGGCGCGGCTGAGTGGCTGGCCGTCAAGTGGCTGGCGCTGTTCCAGAACGCGCCGGGGTTCGTCTTCGTGATGGGCATCACGGTGTTCGTGCTGGTGATGACGAACCTGATCATGAACGTGGCGGCCATCGCGATCTGCTTGCCAGTGGCGCTGGTCATCGCGCCGTACCTCAAGGTGGCGCCGGAGGTGATCTTCTTCTCGTCCCTGGTGGCGGCGGGGATGCCGTTCCTGTTCCTGGTGGGCGCAGCGCCCAACGCGATCGCGTACAGCAGCAAGCAGTTTACGTCCGGACAGTTCTTCCTGGCGGGGATCCCCGCCAGCCTGATGCTGCTCGTCGTGGTGGCGGTGTTCGTCGCGGTGATCTGGCCGCTCATGGGCATGCCGGTGTATTTGCAGTGACGGCGGGAAACGCTTGACGAGGGAGTCGAGCGTCGATTCGGAGGGGGGGGAGGGGATTGCCGCCCGGTCGTGCCCGACACGGGCGCGCCGCTTCGCGCGGGTCTCACGTCATTCGGGACTCACCATGAGCATCAGCCCGACGATCGTCTGGTTCCGGCAGGATCTTCGTCTCGACGACAACCCCGCCCTCGATGAGGCCGTCCGTCGGGGCGGCGCGGTGATTCCCACGTATATCTGGGCACCCGATGCGGAGGGCGATTGGCCGCCAGGCGCCGCCGGTCGGTGGTGGCTTCATCAATCGTTGGCGAGTTTGGAGAAGGGGCTACGGGGGCTCGGCTCTCGGCTCGTCATTCGCCGGGGCGATCCCCTTGACGTCCTGAGGGATCTTGTCGGCCAGGCGGGCGCGGAGGCGGTCTACTGGAATCGCCGATACGAACCGGCCGCCGACGGGCATGATGAACGCATCAAGGCCGGGCTCAGCGAAGGTTCGGGTGGGACAGCGCTGGACGTGCGGACCTTCAAGTCGTCGCTTCTCTTCGAGCCGGACGAGGTCTGCACGAAGCAGTGGAAGCCGTATCAAGTCTACACCCCGTTTCGCAAGGCGTGCCTTGCCCTGCCGTCGCCGCCGGAGCCGATCGAGGCCCCGGCGAGGCTGAAGCGTCCGAGGCGGTGGCCCGAGTCCTTGGCGTTGGACGATCTCGAAGTCGAACCACAACCTGACTGGGCGGCAGGGATGCGCGAGGAGTGGACACCGGGCGGGGCCGGCGCTCGAGAGCGCTTGGACGAGTTTCTCCGCGAGGGCGTGGTCGGCTATGCGACAGGCAGGGACCGGCCGGACCGGATCGGGACGTCCCGGTTGTCGCCGCACCTTCACTTCGGCGAGATCAGTCCCCGGCAGGTCTGGCACGCGGTGAAGCATCGGGTCTCATCCAGCAGGAATCGGGCCGTCCGCCAGGGCGCCGAGGTCTTCCTGAGCCAGCTTATCTGGCGAGAGTTCGCGCATCATCTGCTGCACCATTTCCCGCACACGCCCGCCGAGCCGCTCCGCGCGAAGTACGCCGCGTTTCCATGGATCGATGATGAGTCAGGGCTAAGGGCCTGGCAGCGCGGGCGGACGGGATATCCGATCGTCGACGCGGGGATGCGCGAGCTCTGGGCGATCGGCTGGATGCACAATCGGGTTCGGATGATCGTGGCCTCGTTCCTGGTCAAGGACCTGCTGATTCCCTGGCAGCAGGGGGTCCGGTGGTTCTGGGACACGCTCGTCGACGCGGATCTGGCCAACAACACGTTGGGCTGGCAGTGGACGGCCGGATGCGGCGCGGACGCGGCGCCGTACTTTCGAGTCTTCAATCCCGTCTCCCAGGGGCAGCGGTTCGACCCGAAGGGCGAGTACGTCGCCCGGTGGGTGCCGGAGCTCGGCAAGCTGCCGCCCAAGTGGATCCATAGGCCGTGGGAGGCGCCGCCGAGCGTTCTGGCGGGCGCCGGCGTGGCGCTGGGCAAGACATACCCGGCGCCAATCATCGACCATGATGAAGCGAGGAGACGCGCGCTAGCGGCGCTGGCCACGCTCAAGGGCTGACTCGTAAGCGGCCGAGGAGTCTGCGATGGCTGGGCAGGATTCGACATCGTCGTTCGGCGCGCCGATCCTGCTGACCGGCGCGACGGGGTACGTTGGCGGCCGGCTCCTCCGCGTGCTGGCGGGCAAGGGGCTGCCGGTGCGCTGTCTTGCCCGGCGTCCGGAGCACCTTCGGGGGCGAGTCCCCGAGGCGGCGGAGGTCGTCCGAGGCGACGTCCTCGATGCCGAGACGCTCGACGATGCGCTGGCCGGGGTCGCCACGGCTTACTACCTCGTGCATTCGATGGGCTCGACCGGGGATTTCGTCGAGCAAGACCGTCTGGGCGCGACGAACTTCGCCCGGGCGGCGGGTCGAGCCGGCGTCCGACGGATCATCTATCTTGGCGGGCTCGGCGACGCGGATGCCGAACTTTCGGCCCACCTTTACAGTCGGCAGGAGGTGGGCGAGATTCTGCGGTCGACCGGCGTGTGCGTGATCGAGTTCCGCGCGTCGATCGTGATCGGCTCGGGCAGCCTGTCGTTCGAGATGATCCGCTGCCTGGTCGAACGGCTCCCGGTCATGGTGACGCCGCGATGGGTGTCGATTCCCGCGCAGCCGATCGACGTGACCGACCTGCTGCACTACCTCGTGGCGGCGCTGGATCTCGATGGCCACGAGAGCCGGATCTTCGAGATCGGCGGGGCCGACGTCGTCTCGTACGGGGAGCTGATGCGGGAATACGCCCGCCAGCGCGGCCTGCGACGGTTGATGATTCCGGTGCCGGTGCTGACGCCGAGGCTGTCGAGCCTCTGGCTGGGCCTGGTCACGCCCGTCTACGCTCGCGTGGGGCGGAAGCTCATCGACAGTATTCGCCATCCGACGGTCGTCCGCGACGCCCACGCGCTCGAGGTCTTTGACGTCCGCCCGAGGGGCGTTCGAGACTCGATTGCCGGGGCGCTTCGCAGCGAGGATCAGGACTGGGCCGAGACGCGCTGGTCCGACGCGATGTCGTCGGCGGGTCCCGAGCGCCGATGGACGGGGGTCCGGTTCGGCTCGCGGATCGTTGATTCCAGGGAGATTCGCGTTGCGGCGGCTCCGGCGGAGGCCTTCGCGCCGATACGGCGGATCGGCGGGGCGACCGGATGGCACTACGGCAACTGGCTCTGGCGGCTGAGAGGCTTTCTGGATCTGCTGATCGGCGGCGTGGGGATGCGTCGGGGGCGGAGGGACCCCGAGCGACTCCAGGTCGGCGACACGGTCGACTTCTGGCGAGTCGAGGCGTTTGAGCCCGATCGGTTGCTTCGGTTGTCGGCGGAGATGAAGGTGCCGGGTCGTGCTTGGCTCGAGTTCGAGGTCCGTCCCGAGGCGTCGGGGTCCGTGATCCGCCAGACGGCGTTGTTCGATCCCGTTGGGCTCGAGGGACGCGCGTATTGGGTCGGGCTGTACCCGATCCATCAGTTGGTCTTCTCGGGTATGTTGCGCGGCATCGCCGCGGCGAGCGGGCCGGCGGTCGCATGCCCGAAGCGCTCCGCGTTTGTGACGTGGGCGGCGCTGCTGGGGTTCGTCATCTTGTGCTTCGGGGTGGCGGGCGCTTCCGGCGTCGCGACGGCGATGTCGATCGAGAGCGGGTGGTACGCCTCGCTGGGCAAACCCGCGTGGACGCCGCCGGACTGGATCTTCGGCCCCGTGTGGTCGGCGCTGTATCTGGCGATGGCGGTGGCGGCGTGGCTCGTATGGCGACGGCGCGGCGGGTCGGACGCCGTCGTGCCGATGGCCTTGTTCGCATCGCAGCTCGGGCTCAACGCCGCGTGGTCGGTTCTGTTCTTCGGCCTGCGGCGCCCCGGGTGGGCGTTCGTCGACATCGTGCTGCTGTGGGCGGCGATCGCGGTAACCACGCGGTCGTTCTGGGGGATCTCTCGCCCGGCGGGTTGGCTGTTCGTCCCTTACCTGCTGTGGGTGACCTTCGCGGGCGCATTGAACCTGGCGATTTGGCGGATGAGCGGCTGACGCCTTGAAGATGCCTGGGGAGGGCGAGGCGCCCTCCTCAGTCCATCACATGACTCGCGATGGAGCATTAGTCCGACTGGCTGACGGTCACGATGCCGAGGTGCCCGTCGACCGTGACGCGATCGCCGGTCCGGATGAGCTCGGTGGCGTCGGGGACGCCGGTCACGCAGGGCCGGGCGTATTCCCTGGCGATGATCGCACCGTGGATGAGCATGCCCCCGCGCCGCTCGACGATGCCGGCGGCGAGCGGGACGACGAAGGTCATGTTGGGGTCGATGGCGTCGCAGACGAGGACCTCGCCCACCTTGAAGGCGAAGAGGTCGGATCGGGTCCGGATCAACCGGGCGCTGCCGGTGGCTATGCCGGGGCCGGCGGGCTGTCCGGTGAGCTGCCGGGGCTTGATGTCGAACTCCCGTGTGGGCTCGGCGTCGACGGTCGGGGGTTCGGGGATGAAGCCGGGGTCTCGCAGGGCGCGGGCGACGTCGTCGGGCTCGATGCCTGACGGATCGAAGGGCACGCGCGCTTCGAGACGGCGCCGTCCTTCATCCGTAGCGGCCAGGAGCTGCGACTCGATCTTGCCCAGGTAGATGTTGTCGTCGTCGCGAAGACGGTAGCTGGTTCGCGCCAGGTCGAGCAACTCGGCGGCGCGGGATCGCTCCTCGTCCTTGAATTGCAGCAGGAATGCTTGCGCGAGGGCCTCCGGGTCCTTGGCCGCGGACTTGGCGGTGGGGCGGCGGGCCATCTCGAAAAGCAGACCGATGAGCTTCTCTCGCCTTTGCTCGATGCGATCCATCGGCAGCGACTGATCGCCGAATCTGGCGATGAAGGTTTCCAGCGTCCGCACGAAGGGGCTGGACTCGTCGAGCTGACCCAAGCCGGCCTTCTCGGCCAGGCCTGGGGTTTCACGGAGCTGGCGGGCCATGTCTTCCAGCATCCGATTCCGCTGGACGGAGACCATCTTGGTCTCTCGGAGCAGATCCACGAACTCGTACGGATCCTTCGGTCGAACCGCGTCGTTGTAGACCTGGCCGAAGAGCCTGGCGCCGTGCGCGAACGGGATGAACTCGGCCCAGTAGACGTCGACCCATTTCTTGTGACAGGCTCGACGCCGTTGGATCTCGTCGGCGAGTTCGGCGTCGGACAGCGCGGCGACGCTCGTTTCGGCGAGGCGCCGGGCCTCCTCGATCATGGCGGGGATGAGCTCGCCTTCGATCCGATCGCGAAGGGTCCGGAGGTTGTCGAAGCTTCTTCGCAACGTCAGATACCAGCGGCGATCGTCCTGATCCCCCGCCGTGGGCGTGGTGATCGGACGGGATTGAAGCGCGTACAACACGTCGTCACGGATCGTCCATTCGACGTCCTGCGCGGCTCCGAAGATCGATTCGCAGGCAGCGGCGAGCTCGCGGACCCGGGCGACGTCGTTCTCGCTCAAGGGCGGGTCGGCGGCGGCGCTCTCAGGCAAGGCCTCGAGGCGGGTGCCCTCCGGGCAGGCGACCAGGATCCGGTCGCGTCGAGGAGCATGATGGGAGACGATCCTGCCGGAGGATCGATCGACGATCCAGCGATCGGGCTCGACGCTGCCGTCGACGAGGCCCTGGTTCAAGCCGTGGACGGCCTCGATGACGGCATGGTCGGGCTCGTCGAATCCCCGGCTGAAGACCACGCCGGATGTCCGCCCGTCGACGATTTCCTGGATGACGACGGCCATGGTGCTGGCCTCGACGTCGAGGTCGAGCTCTTGGCGGTAGAGCAGGGCGGCGTCGGACCAAAGCGATGCCCAGACGGTTCGAACCGCGTCGAGGACGGCCGCAGTCCCGCGCACGTTGACGATCGATTCGTGCAGGCCCGCGAAGGAGGTCTTGGCCGAGTCCTCCTGCGCCGCCGACGAGCGGACCACGACGGGGCGCTTGCCGATCTTGTCGGCGACGGCCTTGGCGATCTCGTCGGCGAGGTCATCGGGCATGGCCGAACGCAGGAACATATTGCGGATTCTGAGGGAGGCGTCCCACATCTCCTCCCATCGCATATCGCGGAAGTCCTTGCGATTGAGCTCGAGTAGGATGCGTTCGCGGAGCCCGGTTCGGCTGACGTATGCGTCGTAGGCGTCGCCGCGGATCACCAGGCCGCCCGGCACCGTCAGGCCCCGGCCGATGAGGCGGCACAGCGCCCAGGCCTTGCCGCCGACGCGTAGTCGATCCGCTTCGTCGATGTCTTTGAGGTCCGTGATGAAACTCATGGGTTCACGTGGATCTCGACGACGTGCTGGAACCGCGTCACCAGGTAACAGGTGTCCACGGTGAGGCGGAACAGCGCGCACGTCGGGGACGCGAGGAAATCGCACAGGTAAGGATGCCTGCCGGTGTAGATCGTGCCGAACTCGTCCCTTTCAGGTCCTTCGAGCTCGCGAGCCGTACCGGTTGCGGTAACGGCCGCGGCGGTGTGGAAGTCGCTTTCCATATTCGAGCGATTGTCGATGAGCATCGCCGCGCGACCGTCGTCGGACAGGTTGCGGTACTTGCGTGTCGATCGACTGGTGGCGAAGATCAGGTGGCGGACGTCGGGAGTCGAGGCGAATGCCACGAGGCTCGCATAGGGCGCTCCCTTGTCGTGCGTGGAGAGGACGGCCAGCCTCTGGGACTCGAGTAGCGCCCGCAACTCGTCAGACGTCTCCGGTTCGATGTTCACGGTGGGGCCTCCGAAGGATCGATGCCCCTCTGGCCGGGTTTCTTCCGGGACCGCGCTCGAGAGCGGGGCGAATCGAGTCCGGCACGAGGAGCGCGTCCGGCTTCTCTGAGAGACTTGCGTATATTACTTGACACGCCTCGGATGGCGTCGTCAAGGGCTCGGCGGGGAACTCATGCATGGAGGCCCGCCGGCCCGGCGTCCGAGTCATTCACGGCGACTACGTCAGACGACGGGAGTGTTGTCGTCCTTCTGGGCGGGGGCAGCGAGAAGGTGAAGGTCGTTCCCTCTCCATGGTTCTCCGCGGTCCAAAGCCGGCCCCCGTGGGCCTCGACGATCCTTCGCGAGATGGCCAACCCCATGCCCATTCCGCCGGGCTTGGTCGTCAGAAACGGGTCGAAGAGGTGCCCCAAGAGATCCGGAGGGATTCCGGAGCCCCAGTCGCGGACCGACACCACGATGCCGCCGTCGCCGTGCGGGCCGCTGGAAATCAGCAGCCTTTTGTCCGCCGGGTCGGCATCGTGCATGGATTCCAGGGCGTTTCTGATGAGGTTCACCAGAACCTGCTCGATCTCGATCGCAACGACCTCCACCGGGGGAAGCGCCGGGGTCAGGCTCAGCTCGATTGGGATCCCGGATCGGACGGCCTCGCTTTCGGCGAGGTGGACGGCGTCCCGGATGACGTCATTGATATCGAGGGCCAACCGACGATCCTGCTGTTTCCTCAGAAAAGCTCGAATGTTCCGGATGACCTGGCCCGCTCGTTCCGCCTGATGGGTGATCTTGGCGAGGTCGACCAGGACCTTCTCCGTGTCTGACGGCTCCGATTGCAGTCGCTCGATGCAGGATCCGGCGTAGTTGGCGATGGCTCCGAGGGGTTGATTCAGCTCATGGGCGAGACCGGCCGCCATTTCGCCCATCAGGCTCAATCTGGATGCGTGGGCCAACTCGGACTGATGCCGGCGAACGAGCTCCTCGGATCGCTTTCGCTCGGAGGCATCCCTGGCGATGCCCCACATCCCGGCCGGCTGCCCCTGATCGCCGCGGATCAAGAAGGCATTGACCTCGATCGGAACGATCGTGCCGTCCTTCCGGCGATACTCCTTCTCGTAGGGGTCGGAGTATCCCCGAGGAACAATGCCTTCTCTGACGATCCTGGAAAGCTGCTCGTGCCACTTCTCCGGGGTCAGGTCCCAGATCGTCAAGGATCGCAGTTCCTCGATCGCGTATCCGACCATTCTCTCATAGGCCGGGTTGCAGCGGAGGATCGTTCCGTCCATGTCGCAACTGACGATGCCGTCCGTGGAGTGTTCGTAGAGCTGGCGGTACCTCGTCTCGGAGGCCCTCAAGGTCTCCTCGGCGCGTTTGCGTTCCGTGATGTCCCGGATCACGACCAGAATGTGCGGCTCCCCGTTGTGTTGGAAGTGTCTTCCGGAGACGTCCACGGCGACGGTGGCGCCGTCCCTGCGGCGGAAAACGGTCTCGACGAAGAAACGCCCGAGCTCGTCCAGGGCCCGCCGCGCCTCGACCACCGTATCGGCATAGTCGGGATGAACGAGGTCGTAGGCTGACAGTCCGAGCAGCTCCTCCCGGGAGCATCGGTGAAGCTCGCAGGCCGCCGGGTTGGCGTCCAAGACGTGCCAATCCGGGGTGCCGATCATGATGCCGTCGACGCTTGCGGAGAAGACGCCGCGGTATCGTTCCTCGCTCTCCCGCCAGGCCTCTTCCGTTCGCTTGCGGTCGGTGATGTCCGTGGCGACGCCGCAGAATCCGAAGGCCTTGCCGGTTTGGTCCCGGAGCATCCAGGTGCGGGTGTCCATGACGATCTCGGATCCGTCCTTGGCCGTGCTAGCGACCTCGCCCTGCCAGGCGCCCGTCTTGAGGGTCGATTGGAGGATCTGGCTCCGCGAGGCCCCCCGAGAGGTGTCCTCGCCGAAGATCGACACGCTCGTGCCGACCAGCTCTCGACAAGACCGCTTCAGCCTCTGGGCGAGTGCCTGATTGACGTAGGTGATTCTCCCGTGAAGGTCCGTCGCGACGATGCTGTCGCCGATGTGGTCGAGCAAGGAGGCGAGGTTGTCCGCCGTGACGTCTTGGATGACAACGGCCACGTGACGGCTCCCGGGTTCGGCCGATCCCACACGGACTCCTCGGGCGCGAACCGTGCGGACGCTCCCGTCCGGTCGGACGACCCGGAACTCGTCGTTCCACGTCAGTCCGCCCTGACACAGACCGGTCAGGGACCGGCGAACGTGCGGTCTGTCCTCGTCATGGACCGCCTGCTCGAAGACAGCGGGGTTCTGGCGAAGGGCGTCGCACGGTCGCTGCCAGACGTCCTCAAAGGCGGTGTTGACGTAGAGGGTTCGCCTCGGCTCTTCGGGCGTCAAGACCCAGAGCACGTCGCGGGAGTTCTCCGCAAGGCAGCGGAGTTCCTCGCAGGTAGCGCGAAGCGCTGGCCCGAGCTGTTGCTGCTCGGCAAGGGCCGCTTCCAGCTCAACGATCCTGGCGCAGAGCTTCTCGACTTCCGTCGCGGACAGGTGATCTTCCTCCTCTCCGAGTTCCATGATTCCGTGCGTGCGACCGGGGCGGCCGTGACGGAGCCCCCTCGGTCGTGACCGATTTGGCACCAGAATGGAAACCAGATCCCTTCAGTGACTAATATCGATCCGATTCCGCGAGTGTCTCCAGTCGCTAAGAAGAGAATATGGATGTTGTTGGCCCCCAACGGAGTCCAAGAAGGCGATCGCCGGATCGCCATCCTGCGCAAGGTAGCGTTTTCGGTCGACGCCGGCGATGCTTCGGCCAGGAATGGCAGCTTTGCTTTCGCGGTCATGCTTCCGGTGTGCGCCGGGCCCGCCGCCAAGGTCTGTGGACGGCGTGGGTTTCCTGCCTTATGGTTGGGATCAGTTCAATCAGGAGCACGAAGGGGGGCGGTCGAGGCTGTGCTTGGAGCTGAACCATGAACAGACGAGAGCTCATGCTGGGCGGGCTTGCATTTGCGGCCTCGGCCGGCCAGGCAGCGGCATCGAACATTCCCGCCAAACGCCCGAACGTCCTGCTGTTGCACTGCCACGATCTGGGTACCTACCTGCACTGCTACGGCGTCAAGACGGTGCGGACGCCGAACCTGGATCGGCTGGCGTCGGAGGGCGTCCGGTTCGAGCGGAGCTTCTGCACGGCTCCGCAGTGCAGTCCGTCCCGAGCGTCGATCTTCACCGGGCGCTATCCGCACAACAACGGCGTGATGGGCTTGTGTCACGCGGATTTTGCGTGGGACCTGCATCCGGACGAGCGGCACTTGGGGCAGATCCTGGCCGACGCGGGCTACGCCACGGCGGGGGTCGGCGTGATCCACGAGACGCACGGCGGTCCGAAACGTTGCGGCCTGCAGCGCTATGAAGGCGGCGGCAAGGCCAAGCAGGTCGTCGACAAGACGATCGGGCTGCTCGAAGAGTCTGCCCGGCGGACGGATAAGCCGTTCTACATCCAGGCCGGGTGCATCGAGCCGCACCGCCTCGGCGGCGAGGACCCGAAGGCGTCGGATCACATGGGGTTCCTGGGCACGCACCTCCGCCCGGACGATTCGCTGGGCGTGAGCGTGCCGGGCTTTCTCCGCGACACCGAGGGCACGCGGACCGAGCTCGCCGAGCTGCAGGGCGCGGTCCGTCACATGGACGAGCAATACGGGCGGCTGCTGGAGGCTGTCGACAGGCTCGGGCTCCGGCAGGACACGCTGGTCATCTTCACGACCGATCACGGCTACGCGATGCCGCGGGCGAAATGCTCGTTGTACGATCCGGGACTGGCCGTGGCGCTGATGCTGCGCCTTCCGTCGCGCAAGGGCTGGCACGGCGGCGGCGTCCACTCGCACCTGGTCTCGAACGTGGACTACCTGCCGACGATCCTCGATCTGCTGGGGATCCCGGTGCCCGAGAACGTCCAGGGCCGGTCGCTGGCGGCGCTCTTGGACGGGCGTGCCTACGAGCCGCGCAAGGAGGTCTTCGGCGAGATCACCTACCACGACTACTACGACCCGCGGCGGTGCATCCGCACCGAGACGCACAAGCTGATCGTGAACTTCTCGTCGGCGCCGGCATTCATGGACCCGTCGCAGTCGTGGCGGCCGAGGTCGGATACCGTCGAGCCGCCGAATCACGCGCTGGCGTACCATCCGGTCGCGGAGCTGTACGACCTGCGGAACGATCCATGGGAGCAGAAGGACCTGGCGAAGGATCCGGCGCACGCGACGGTCCGCAAGGAGTTGCTCACCCGGCTCCACCGACACCTGTCCGAGACGCAGGACCCGATCCTGACCGAGGCCGTCGTTTCGCCGATGCACCGCAAGGCGTGGGCGGCGTTGAAGGGAGGCCGGGGGTGAGGGGCGGACAGAACCTGCTGGTTCCATCATGCGGCCCGGCGGCCAGGGCGCTGGGGTTATCCTTGTTGCAGCCAGCTCACGCCTTGAACGCCCCGGACGCCACGCCCTCGATGAAAGGCCGCGTCGCGTAGATGAACAGCAGCAGTAGGGGAATGCTGCTCAGGATGTAGGCCGCGAACATCGTGCTGTAGTTCGCCCCGCCGAACGTATTGGCCATGACGAACAGGCCCGAGGCGACGACGTGGTAGTTCTCGTCGGTGTTGACGATGAAGGGCCAGAGGAAGTTGTTCCATGAGGAGAGGATGTTCATGATCAGGACCACCGCCAGCACGGGCTTGGTCAGCGGCAGGACGATGCTCACGTAGAGCCGCACATGCCCCGCGCCGTCGATTCGGGCGGCCTCGAAGAGCTCCTCGGGCAGGCCGTCGAAGAAGCTCTTGAACACGAACGTCGCGAAGACCTGTCCGCCGGCCACGTACGGCAGGATCAGCGCCCAATGCGAGTTGAGCAGCCCCATTGCCTTGATCAGCAGGAAGAGCGGCACGAGCGTCAGGACCCCCGGGAACATCATCGTCGAGATGACGTAGATGAAGATGAACCTCGATCCGGGGAACCGATACCGCGACAGCACGTAGGCCGAGATCGACCCGAGCAGGACCACGCCGACCGCCGTCACGAGGCTGACGAAGAAGCTGTTGAGCATGTAGCCCCGCAGCACGTCCCAGGCCAGACGAAAACCCTTGAACGCGCGATCCGAGGCGTAGCCAAAGGCCTCCCGCGGCGGGGCGGTGCGCACCTCGTCGTCGCCGTCGACGACGGTCAGGGCCTCGTCGCTGCCGGTCGTGACGCGCTTGGCGGCCAGGGCCATGTCCTTCAGCGCGCGCGGCACGCCGAAGAACGAGTGGAAGATCTCGTTGTTCGTGCGGAACGAGTTGTTCACGACGAAGACGAACGGCAGCAGCGCCAGCGCCGCGAACACGAGGACGAACCCGTGCAGGGCCAGCTCGTGTCTAAGGCCGCGCTTCATATCTGCTGCTCCTTCAGCTCTTCGGCCGATTTGAAGTAACGCAGGTTCAGCAGGGTCAGCCCGAGGATCAGCAGGAACAGCACCACGCCGATCGCACAGGCGTAGCCCATCCGCTGGAAGCTGAACGCGTTGAAGTACATCCACATTCCCGGGACCATCGTCTTGAAGCCCGGCCCGCCCCGCGTCAGCACGAAGACGTTCTCGAAGCCCTGGATCCCCCCGATCACCGTCAGCACGAGGATCAGCTTGAGCTGGCTGAGCACCAGCGGAACGTCGATCAGGAAGAACTTACGCACGCCCGTGCAGCCCTCGATCCTCGCCGCCTCGTTGACGCTGGTCGGAATGGCCGAGAGCCCCGCGTAGTAGATCAGCACCTCGAACCCGCCGACGAACGGAAAGCCCACCATGGCCACGGCGATCAGGGCCGTGGTCGGCTCCATCAGCCAGCTCCGCCCGTACTCGCCCAGCCCGATTACGCGCATGAATTCGTTGATAAGACCGGTATCGGCGTAGACCAGGCCGCGCCAGATCAACTGGATCGCGATGATCGGCACGACGATCGGCACGAGAAACACGATGCGATACACGTAGCGGGCGCGATCGCTCGACAACGAGTGGATCGCCTTGGCCACGACGAGCGGCAGCGTCAACCGCACGCTTACCGCGAAGAACGTCAGGAGGAACATGTTCAGCATCGACGGATACGTCGTGGGATCCCGCGTGAGGAACTCGGCGTAGTTGCCCCCGCCGACGAATCGAGCCGGACCGCCGACCTCGAACTGATAGAGCGACTTGGTGAACGCCCAGACCACGGGCAAGTAGACGAACACGGTTAGCAGCGTAATCGGGACCAATAGCAGCCCGTAACAGCTCAGAAAGAAGCGAACTCGATCGCCGAGCCAGGGCTGGCGCGCCTCATCGGGCATGGGGCAGGCCCTCCATCTTGGCGCGGACCGGCGCGAGTTCGTCCCACCTGCGCTGCAATCGCTTCATGTCGACGTTCTTGCGCATCAGGACGTTTCGAACGGACGTGTCGAAGTTGCCTTCCTCCCACTCCAGGAACTCCGCGAGGCTCATGCCGTCGTTGAGGTACAGCTCGAGCGCTCGCCGCTGGATCTCGGTGAATTTCAGGTCGAACGTGTACGTGATCTTGGTCGTGGTGTACCGTCGCTCGAGGATCCGCTCGAACGGCTCGAGCACCGGCAGCACCGGCACGCCGACGATGTTGGGCACCAGGCTCGGGTACTCGTTGACGATCCGCTCGCAGTTCTCCGGCAGCGTGAGGAACTGGAGGAACGAGATGACGCGTTTCAGCCGCGTCGAGGTCTTGGGGTCGCCCGTATCGCTGAACGCGCCGTTGGTGACTTCGAGTTGCGTGGCCGCCCCGCCGATCACGCACATCGGAACCGGCGGGTCCGGCGCGTACCGGCTTGTCTCCTTGGTAAACGGCGGCAGATAGAACACGCCCCATTCGAAGCCCAGGTCGCGATCGGCCAGCAGCGGGTACGTCATCTGGCTCGTGAACCAGATCATCGCGCCCTTGCCGGTCATGAAGTCGCGCAGGACGTCAAAGGCGTTGGACGATTGGAGATTCGGACTGGCGTACTGCCGGAACTCGTGCATGATCGGCCACATCGCGGTCCATCTGGGATCGCGCGCCGTGAAGAACCCCTGCTTGAAGAGGAACGCGACCTCGTCCCAGTCGAGGTAGCCTTGGAGATAGGGCTCGCGCTTAGCGTCTTGAGCCAGGTCGATGCCCGGAAGGATATCGTGATAGAGCTGGTCGAGGAACAGGTCCACGGCCCAGTCGCTGAACCAGTCGAGGACCATGATCAGCGGCAGATGCCCGGCCGCCTTGAGCCTCGCCATGATGTCGATGAACTCGGGCCAGGTCTCGGGCACGGTCACGCCGACCTCGTTGAAGATGCTCTTGTTGTAGAAGATCGCCGTCTCGATCATGTCCAGGCTGATGCAGTACATCAGACCGTCTGGCGCGGCCTTGCCGCGGCTGATGGCCTGATACTTGAACATGTCCCACCACTGCTTGTAGCCGGGCGTCCCGGGCGTGCCGCGTTGTCGGACGAACGGATTGGGCGCTTCGAGGTACTCGTCCAGCGGCACATACCAGCCCTTGTGCACGTCGATCCAGACGTCCTCGACGTTGACGGGCACGACGTCGGGGGCCTTGCCGCTGCTGAGCTGCGTGACGAGATACTCGCGGACGCCGGTCGGCACGTTGATGATGTCGATGCGCGTGTCGGGAAAGAGCTCCTCGAAGGCGTCGGCGACGTCCTGGGCGGCGCGGAGCTTCTTGCCCATCCCGAACGGCACGGTCCCCGGCATGTAGTGGGGGCCGACGGAGATCCGCAAGACGTACTTGACGTCGCCGTCGGCGTTCTTGGCCGAGCGGTGTCCGCTTCGAGAAGTGCCCTCGGCGGTTTCCTCGGCGGGCCAGAATATCCAGACGCCAAAGCAGAGGACAACGACCAGGGACAGCCTTCTCGCGTAGAGCCTCATGGTCTGTGCGGCGATGGGTGCCTCCGTTACCTGATGGCCGCGTTCGTTCGTGACCTGAGAAGGGCCGCATCGCGTCTCGCGGGTGCGGGCCGGTTCGACTCGAGCGCACGCCGGACGTCAGAGACCGGATCACACGCTCGCCGCTTGCCGTCGACAAAGCACCATTATGGACCGCCGGCGGGGCGGGCGTCCAGGGCACCGGGAAGACGCGCCGTTGGGTCGGACGCCCTCAACCGGTGTTGTCGGCAAGCCCGCGCTGCTAGGATGTCCGCGGTTGGAGATGTCCGGTGTGAGAGGCGGAGCCCGGTCTGGCTCCACGATGATCCACCGGTTGCCTGACGGATGCGGCCAAGGAGCGAGATCATGCGCGTGCTGTACGTGGACGTCGACACGCTGAGACCCGATCACCTGAGCTGCTACGGATACCATCGCCGAACGTCGCCGAACTTCGACTCGGTGGCCGCCGAGGGGGTTCGCTTCACGAACTTCTACGCCACGGACACGCCGTGCCTGCCGTCTCGCACGGCCCTGTTCCGCGGGCGGGCGGGGATCCATACCGGCGTGGTCAACCACGGCGCGACCGGGGCGGACATGCGGCCGATTCCGACGCTGCGGGGGTTCGCCAATCGGAGCGGGCCGATGGCCGGCTGGATGACGACGCTCAGACAACTCGGCTACTACACGGTTTGCGCGAGCCCGTTCGCCGAACGTCATGCGGCCTGGGACTTCTACGACGGCTTCCGCGAGATGTACAACCCCGGCAAGGGGGGCATGGAGAGCGCCGAGGAGGTCGTCCCCTGGGCGATGGACTGGCTCGAGAGGCACGGCCAGGAGGATCACTGGTTCCTGCACGTCCACGTCTGGGACCCGCACACCCCGTATCGCGCTCCGGCCGACTACGACAACCCCTTCAAGGACGAGCCGCCCGCGTCGTGGATCACCGACGACCTCATCGCCGGTCATCGCCAGTACTACGGCCCGCACTCGGCTCGGACGCCGCACCACACGCGCGTGCCCGACAACGCATACCTCGACCAGTATCCCCGCCTGCCCAAGACGATCGAGGACCTCGACGACTATAAGCTCTGGATCGACGGGTACGACACCGGCATCCACTACGCCGATCACTGGGCCGGGCGCGTCTTCGATCTGCTGAGGAGCCTGGGAGTCTGGGACGAGACCCTCGTCATCGTCAGCAGCGACCACGGCGAGAACCAGGGCGAGCTGAACGTCTACGGCGATCATCAACTGGCCGACCACGTCACCCACCGGATTCCGCTGATCGTCAAGGGCCCCGGGATCGTCCGCGCGGGCGCCGTCGACGACGGGCTTCACTACAACGTCGATCTGGCCCCGACGCTCGTGGAGCTTCTGGGCGGCGCCGAGTGGCCGGAGCTGTGGGACGGGCGGTCGTTTGCTCGATCATTGACGGGCGGCGTTTCGTGCGGGCGCGACGTCCTGGTCCTGTCGCACGCGTGCTGGAGCATTCAGCGGTCGGTTCGCTTCGGCCCGTGGCTGCTGCTCTTGACGCGTCACGACGGGTTCAAGCAAATCCTTCGCCCGACGATGTTGTTCAATGTGGAGGAGGATCCGCACGAGCTGCGGGACCTTGCCGCGGACCGTCCCGAGATCGTGCGGCAGGGCCGGGCACTGCTGCAGGAGTGGTTGGACGAGACCCTCGATGCCTCGTTGCTCGACGACGATCCGCACGTGGCCGTGTTGCACGGGGGGGGCCCGTTCCACGCGCCGATCTGGGAGCTTCATGAGTACGCGGACGACGTGCGCGAGATCTGGGGCGACCCGGCGGCCGAGGATCTGATCCGCCGGCACGCCGACGAGTACCACCGATATCTCATGGACACGCGGCGCCACGCCGAGGCGGCGGCGTTCATGCGAGATCAGGCGGATCAGTAGTCGTGCTACGCCGCCGACGCGGGGGCCCGCAGGCCCGCTCCGTGGGTGGGTTTCCAGAAAGTGATTCGGGCAATCACCTAGCCGCCCAACGCCTTGGCCAGGGGTAGGGGATATTCATTATGGCCCGGGGGCTGAACGTGTCGTAAGTTGCATGTAGTGGCGGGACTAGGCCTTTGAGGCAAATAGGTCAGACAGGTGCGATGAATGGCCCTGTGGCGGGCACGCCCTGTAATGGTTACCACATTTGGTCGCCCAGGCCTAGCCCCGCCCTCTTTGCATCAGCACCGAAATGACGTAGAAGCCGAGGCAGTTGGCCAGGAAGACGGCCAGAAGCAGGCTCGAGACGGCCAGGCTCTCGGGGCGCCTAATCCCGATCTGTCCGAGCAGCACGATGAAGGCGGCGTCTCGGGTTCCCGCTCCGCCCACGGTGATCGGCAAGAACGAGACGATCGTGCCGACGGCCACGCAGGCGCTGATGTAGAGGAAGGGCACGTCCACCCCCACCGCTCTTGCACAGAGATAACCCGCGAGGAACTGCAGAGGCCAGAACGCCGCCGTCCAGAGCGCCAGGCGGATTCCGCGGAGGGTCCTGCCGCGGACCGATCCGGCGACGATCTCGCTCCAGCACTCCCGAACCGCATCCCGGTACCTTTCGGGCACCAACCGGATGGCGATTGATTTGACCGTGCCGCGGCGGGCGATCAGGACGCCGCCGATCAGCAGTCCGACGAGGATCGCCAGGTTCGCCACCCACAGCTCCGAAGCGAAGATGGCCGAGAAGTACCATAGGCCCGCGTAGCCGGCCAGAAAGACGAACGTGACGTCGAGGAGCCGGTCGAGGACGTTGTAAGCCACCGCGCGACCGAGGCTGCAACCCCGGTCCACGAGCGGCACGATCTTGAGGAAGTCGCCGACGTGCCCGGGCGTCACGGCCGCCATGACCATCCCCATCGCGTACATGCTCGTGCTCTCGCGGAAGGAGATCTCGACGCCCTGACCGACGAGCAGGCTCCGCCAGCGTGCGCCCTTGAGGAGGGCGAACGGGATCGCCAGCGCGACCGCCGCGCCCACGAGCGTCAGATCGGCCTTGGACAGGACGCTCCAAACCTGTGCGGGGCCGGCCCAGACGACGGCCAGGACGACGGCGATCGGTCCGAGCAGTCGCCAGGATGCCAGGCCTCGGAGTCGGTCAAGACGCATGGTTCGGACAGTCCCCCCAGACGGGAATCGCGGCGGTCGGGGCCCGGTTCTACTTCGAGAAGAGCACCTTCAATCCCGCCCGTCCCTTCATCCACAGCTCGCCGAACGATCGAACGGCGAACAACTGACGGAGCAGTCGGCTCGGACGGCTGTAGAAGGAGCGGTACGCTTCCTGGCGGAGATCCTCCAGCTCCTGCTGCGTGAAGTTCTCGGTCCAGGCGGGCGGTTGGAAGCTCGCGTCCGGATGGGCCGCGAACTCCTGCCAATAGTCGTTCGGGTAGAGACCTTGCTCCAGGCCCATGCGGTAGAGCTCGGTGCCGGGGAAGGGCGTCGTGATGGCGATGTGGGCGTGGTTGGCCTTGCAGTTTCGCAGGAACTCCATCGTCATCTCGATGTCGTCCCGGGTCTCGGTGGGGTTGCCGAACATGAAGTATCCCAGGCTGGTGATGCCGTGCTTGCCGCAGAGCTCGAAGGCCTCGTAGGCCTGTTCGAGGTCGATGCCCTTACGGATGATGTCGAGGATTCTCGGGCTGCCGCTCTCGACGCCGATGTGCATCCGCGTGATTCCCGCCCGCTTCATCGCCGCGACCACCTCGTCGTCGAGCGTGTCGGCGCGCGCCCGGACGTCCCAGTGAACGTCCAGGTTTCGGCGGGTGATCTCGTCGCAGATCTCGAAGATTCGCTGGCGGCGAAGGCTGAACGTATCGTCGTAGAGGAACAGCTCGCGGATGCCTTTCTTGACGCACGTCTCCATCTCGTCGACGACGCTCCCGGCGCTGCGGAAGCGGAAGGTCTTGCCGAGATGAGGGCGATCGCAGAAGACGCACTTCATCGGGCAGCCGCGCGACGTCATCATCGTCGTGATCGGCTTGTACGTGGCCAGCACCGACCAGTAGATCGACGAATCGAGCAGGTCCCGGGCCGGGTGGGGCAAATCGTCGAGGTCCTTCTCCAGCGGTCGCGCGGAGGTGACGTTCGGGATGCCCCCGTCCTGAACGACGACGCCGGACACGTCGCCGGCGGCGCCCCCGTCGGCAAGGGTGTTGACCAGGTCGGCGAACGGACGCTCTCCCTCCCCGAGCACCAGCGAGTCGACGCCGGGAATCGAGATCGTCTCGATCGGGTAGAGGTTCACGTGCGGGCCGCCCAGCGTGACGTGCGCGTTGGGGTGGGCCGACTTGACCGTCTCGACGGTCTGGATGGCGTCGACCAGCGTGAAGGTCATCGTCTGGATTCCGACGACGTCCGGCTCGAGTCGGCTGACGTGCCGACCAATGGCGGCCTGATCCATGTGGTGGGCCGGCGCGTCGAGCACCGTAACCTCTGCCTGCGTCCACGCCTGTGCCCCCGCCGCCACGTAGAGCAACCCCAGCGGCGGATAGAGCCCCGTCACCTCGTCCACGGACTTGGGAACGTTCGTCCGGATCATGTGTCGGGTGGGCGGATGGATCAGCAGGACCTTCACGTAATCTCCTTTCGGATTGCCGCTACCTGATCGGCAAGGAGACCGAAGAAGAAGAACAGGAATCCGCTCACCAATAGTAGGATGGTTGCATCCTTGATGTTGGTGCTGATGAGGTCGTAAATGAGCGAGGCCGTTCCGAGTACGAGGCAGAAGGCCATCGGGGGCATTAGGATGCGCATTGGATTGAACAGCATGATGATGCGGAAGATGTTCAGGAACGTGGCAAAGCCGTCGGAAACGCGAACGGCGCTCTTGCCGACGCGCTGTTCGACGTCCAGCGGCACGAAGATCACGTCGTAGCCCTGCGAGAGGAAGATCAACGTCGACGTCAGAGAGAAGCTGAAGGCGTTCGGACACAGATGCTGGAATCGGCGAATCAGCTCGGTCCGGAAGACCCGAAAGCCGCAGTTCAGATCGCGAATGTTCTGTTGGATCAGGTAGTTGGCGACGCGTTGGAGGAACCATTTGCCCGGCATTCGCCACAGGGTCGAATGGAGGAGCTTCTGCCGGCTGCCCAGGGCCGCGTCGGCGCCGTCGTCCATCGCCTCCAGGAAGCGCCGGATGTCGCTCGGGCGGTGCTGTCCGTCGGCGTCCATCGTTAGGACATACTCTCCACGTGCCCTCAGGATCCCGTCCTTGAGGCTTGCGCCGTATCCCCGGTTGATGCGGTGGCGTACGACGACCACGCCCTCTTCCGGCGTGATTTCGCCCGCGCTGCCCGACGTGCTCCCGTCGTCGACGACGATGATCTCAAATGCCCGCCCCACGCGAACCATCTCCGCATGGACGTCCCGCACGACTTTGGCCAGCATGGGCTCGTTATAGGAAGGGATGACGATTGAAAGCATCCCCTTGACGGCGTCTTCGGCCATCGACCTTCCTCCAAGACCCGATAGGATACTGACATCTGATGCGGGTCGCAACGACCGTCGAGATCCGAGCACGCCGGGATCAACGGAACCTCTCGCACGATCGCCGCTCGATGTGGATGGGACGTATGGGCCTGGCGGGGATCGAGCGAGGCGTCCGCTCCGCTTGACCCCGCTCGATCTCTTCGATTACAGTCCGAACCACATTCACCAGAAACGATGCAGCGCGTCGTGATCCAAGAGGTCCCCCCAATGAGTTCGAAAGGCGTTGGGCCATCTTCTGCTTCGAATCCGAGCATCGTGGGGGGCGCGATTCACCGAACTCCCGCCGCGTGGATCCTGCCGTGCATCCTCGTCGCGTCCGCCGCGATGGACCTCTTCTTCTTCACCGGCTACTACGGAAGCGACGACGCCCGGTACCTGTCCGGCGCGAGGGCCGTGCTCGAGACCGGCGCCCTTCCCTCCGAGCCCTCCCTGGCCCACACGCGGCTGACCATGCTCGGCTGGAATCTACTGATCGCCCATCTCTTCGGGCTCGGCGCCCAGACGATTGCTGCCTCATACGTGTTCTTCCACCTGGTGCTCAACGCGCTCACCTACGTCGCGGGCAAGCGTCTGTTCGACCGGACCGTCGGGCTGATCGCCGCGTATTGTGTGGCGACGTTCCCGCTCATCGTCATCCACGCGACGATGATCTTGCCCGAGTTGATCCTGGCAAGCGCCATCCTTGGGTCGGTTCTGTGCTTTATCGCGGCCTGGGACGCAGGCGAGCGCGGGTCGGTTCGCCTGCAGCGGTGCTGCATGGCCCTGGCGGGGGTGTGCGTGGGCGTGGCGTACCTCGCGAAAGAGTCCGGGCTGGTGCTGATGCCCTTCTACCTGGTCGCGTGGCTGTTCATGGAGCGAGGTCGAGGCAAGCAGGGGGCACTGATTCGCGGCGGGCTCCTGCTGACCGGCTTTGCCGGCGTGTTCCTGGTCGAATGGCTGCTGCTGAGCTACCTGACGGGGCGATCGTTCCTGCGGCTTGGCTGGAGCGTCCACGGCAGCTCGGACCCCGGCATTCTCTTCTGGGACCAGTATCTCACGGGGTACTACCCCCTGGAGCGGCTGGCGTCGTTCCGCCATCGCTGCCTTTCACCGGCGGTCTTCCCGAAGGTGCTCCAGCTCGTCTTTGCACTCGGTGTCGTGATCTATCTCTTCATTCGCGACAGGCGGCTCGTGCTGCTGCTCCTGCCGTGTTGGTACTTCGTCTACTACACGTGGGGCAGCAGCAGTCCGCTGCACTACAAGCCCGTTCACATTCAGGCCAGGCACTACCTGGCGCTCGTGCCGTTCCTAGCCATCATCTCCGCGGCCTCCCTGACCGCGGTGTACCGATGGGCCGTCGCGCGGTTGCCGGGACGGATCCGCTCCGTCGCCGCAGCCGGAGCGGTGCTGCTCGTCGTGATCCATCCGATCTTCGGTCTGAACGGCCCGAACCGCCGGGCGGGCAAGATGTATCTCGCCCAACTCGTGGGCAACACGTTGCAGGCGGTTCGCTTCGCCGGAGAGCACGAGGGCGTGCCCGTCCTCCTGGCCGGAGACCTCCACGAGCTCGTCGAACCGGTGCTCGTGGTAGATGCTCCAAGGAACCTGGAAGACGCCGGCGCCTACGACGAAGCCAAGGCCATGGCGCTCCTGCGGACCGGGGGATTCCTCTACGTACAGCGAGATCCAGAGGCGCGACCGACCCCGGCGACCGACAGTTCCGCCCCGCTCGACGTCCTCCTGAAGGCCACGGCCGAGGTCCCGTCCAGCCGTCCGTCCATCGCGCCGAGCCTGTCCGGGGCCAGGCACTTCTGGAGCGCCGAGCCCGACGGTGCCGATCGCATTTTCGTCGGCGGGTACTTGCTGGAATTGGTCAAACTCGGGCGCTTCAACGCGCCCCGAACCCGCGCCCAAGGGGCATGGACCATGTTGGCCTGTCCCGGGGGGATGATCCCGCACGAGTGGCGGACCGTGCACGTCCTGGAGGTGAGTGTCCGCCCGATTCCCGCCGCAACGCTGCCGGCAACTCTGCCCGCCGGCGACCTGGCCCCGAAGCTGAGCCGTCCGGGCCGCTGGCCGCGCTTGAAGTACTTCGGCGGCTGGAAGGTCTGGGCGGACGAGGACGAGGACTACGAGGTGGTCGGCGGCGAGGACCATCGGGCAACGATCGTCTTGAAGGGCCTGCGAGACGGCCAGATCGACTACCTACCGCAGAAGGAGGATCCACCCGATCTTCGCGTTCCGGCCGATGCGAAGGTCCGAGTGGATGTCGATACGGAGGCTTCCGAGTCGATCCAGGCGGAACTGACTCTCGAGATCTACGCGGATAGAAAGTCCGGGAAGCCCATCCGGCGGAGACGGCTCCGCCTGTCCGGCGGGACGACCGTCCTCGGCCTGTACACCGACGACCGGTCGGTCCGCCTCCGGCCCGTGTTCAAGCTGGGCGGAAGCGGCGATTTCACCCTGAACCGATTCGCGGTTGTGCGGGAGCCGTAGCGCCCCGAATCACTTCGCCTCGCTCGGCCCGCTCGTCAGGCGCGGCGGGGCAACGTCCGCGCCGTGCAGGACGAAGCCGGCTCGCCGATCAGGCCTGTGGAGCTGAAGGAAGAGGTTTACCGAAGTGGCGGGCCTCGTCGCGTCGGCGTGCTCGGCCACGAAGTACCGTCCGGACTGACCGCCCCGAACGGTGTAGAAGGCCCGCTTGGTCATCTGAGCTCGGTCTCGAATGGTCGGACGCCACTTCCATCGGAGGACTCGGTCTCCGGCGTCGTCGTGGCCGTCCAGCCAGACCGCCTCGATGTTCTCCGGGAACATGAAGGTCATGTCGAGCCTCAGCGCCCCGAACGGGGGCGTGGGGAACCGGACGCCCCCGTAGTGATGTTGGCTGGCGTCGGGGCCGCCGACGATCTCGCAACGGAGTCCCCTTTCCCCCTCCGGTTTGATCCTGACCTGTTGTGAGCGCCCGACCCAGTTGCTTCGGTAGGACGTCGCGGGCTTGTCGAACCGGACGCTCTCGAAGGGGATCGGCGAGGCGAAACTGCCCGCCTTGGGTCGTTCGTAGACGTCCCAGTGGTGTCCCGAGTAGACGAGCTTCGCGTCCGGCGGCCCGGGCCAATCCGCCGAGATGCCGATGTAGTCGGCGCGGGCCTCGTTGGCCAGCTTCAGGAGCTTCTCGACCGACCTGTCCTCGACGGCCTCCCTGAGTCGGCTCTGCCATCGGTGCCACTGAACGATCCGGGCAGGGCCGTTGTAGAGGGCCATCCCTCCGTCCGTGAAGGACGTGACCAGACTCCGTTGCGCGCAGAACCGGAACGGGGCGAACCGAGTGTGCGAGAAGAGAAACAGGGCGTCGCGCGGGGTCTCGTCTCGTGCCCAGTCGGCCACACGATCGATGTCCGGCGCTTCCACGTGGAGCCGGTTTCCGCTCGCCAGCTCGCGGAGCTGCGAGAGGTTGGCCCTGAAGACCTCGGCCCTGAGCAGGGGGCCGCCGAAGATCGCGGCAGCGCCGGCCGTGACGACGAGGAGCACCCGACCCCTCCGATTCGTCCTCGCCATCAACTCCAGGATCAGAAAGGCCGCGTAGACGTACATCACGAGATACGCGTTCTTCTGCGCTCGCATGACGTTGGCGATGGGCGGGGCCTTGCCCATTGCCATGAAGGTCTTCTGCATCACGTATTGGGCGACCACGGGGGCGATCGCCGCGAGCAGGAAGAAGCAGAGCAACCAGCGGTCCAGCGGGCCCCGTTTGCCGTTGCGCAGGACCCAGCCCGCCGCCGCAAGGAACAGCATCGGGCCGAAGTTCGAGAGGAACTGATGAGCGTTCTCGGTCTCGATGGGAAACGAAGACGTGCCCGCGAAGCGGTACTCCAGCGCCGCCATGAAATCCTCGCGGGGAACCGCCGGCCCCTCTACCTTGCTCGATGCACGCGCGGTCACGTGCGTATAGGCGAATGGGGCGGCGCCGATCACGAACGCGACGGCGGCGGCCGCCAATCGCGAGGATCTCACGTTGGACGTGCGGTGCGTCAGCAGAAACGCGGCCCCCAGCAAACCGCCGAAGAACAGGGCCCCCGGTGGATTGACGTTCAGCAACAGGCCGGTCAGCGCGAACGGCAGCACGAACCACCAACTCTCCCGAAGACGCCACGCCAGAAAGAACAGCGCGGGCGTGAAGATCAGCACGAACGTGCGAGGCTGAACCGTTCCTACCGTGTCGACGCCCCAGTACGAGCCTCCCAGCGACATGAGCCGCTGAGCCGACAGCATTGCCACGACGACGGCGGCCGGCGTGGATCGCGTAATGGCGTACAGGGCGCCGTACATCACCAGGAGGTAGATGACGGTCAGCGGAAACTGCGCGACCCGGTGCGCGCCGAGAATCCCGAAATGCGCGATCAACCATCGCATGATCGAGCAGAAGAACGGTGGGTAGAACGCCGAGGCCGTTCCGCTGAAGAACGGGTCGCGGGCGAAGTTCTCCGGCGCGTCCTGCGCCGTGATCATCGTGACGATGTTGCTCTGGTCGCCGGCGATGCGCGTCAACGAGTTCCGCAGCCACAGGGACGAGGCGAAGGCGACGCAGAGGACGACCGCCACACCGTGGCCGAGCCACCGTCTGCCTGCGGCGTCCCGAGCGTTCTCTTCGGCCGTGTCACCTTCCCGCGGTGCGAGCATCAACAGACCTCACGATCGGCGGCCGATTCGTATCGGCCGCTAAGCCTTCGTTCCCACGAACAGTTGGTTTAGCCCCAAGAGAAAACGTCGGTGCGCGACTCGGGCAAAGCCGGTCCGGCCCAGGAGTTCCTCGACATGGGCTCTCGTCATGCCGTAGGCCTCTCCGTCCGCCATCTCGCGCTCATGCTGGTCGCGGTCCCATCGGGCCATCTTGTGCCGGATCGTTCCGATCAAGGGGCTCAGCATGGTAATGACGATCTTTCCGCCCGGTCTGAGCACGCGGGCGCATTCGGTCAGCACGACCTCGCGCTGGGGAATGTGGTTCAGCACGGCGACCATGGTCACCGTATCGAAAGACGCGTCGGGAAGCGGCATGTTGCGCGTGTCACAGAGGACGTCGGTCTTCTCCCAAGGGTAGACGTCCACGCCGAGTCCGCCGCCGCCATAGGCGGCCACCAGCTCATTGCCCTCGCCGCAGCCGACGTCCAGCAAACGCCCCGTGACGTGCGAGAGAACGGCCTCCATCCGCTCGTCCTTGAGGCTCTTGACCCCCATGGCGCGCGCCTGGTCGTGGGAGACGAAGAATCGCAGTAGCCAGCCTAGAGGTGCGGGGGGCTTCATCAGTGCCTCATCAGTACCAAACACGCGCCGGTTCGCCGCAAACGGAAGATGATACATGGACGGCGGACAAGTTCAACCGGGCGGGCCTCGGTGCGGCGATGCATTCACCGAATCGCCGACGAGCGTTTGCCTTGTTGGGGTGGGTTGCCGGAACCACGCGGTTCACGCCGCGCGGAGAGCGCCACGCGGACGCCACGGCGCGGCCTGGACAGACAGCACCGTGAGATCGAGGAGGTACTCGATGATGTGACCGCGGTCCCGATTTACGCAGAGGCGGCGACGGAATCCGCAGGCCTCACGATGACCATTGCCTCTGGGCGGCGGATTAACGAGAATCCTTACGATGGATGATACTCAGCGACAAGCGGTTGCAGAGGGATTGGCCCGGCAATCCGTATCGGAGTCCGTTTGGTCCGGCCGTGTCGTCCCGATGGCTTGTCATTGCGTGTCGCTCGGTCTTCATATCGTCAACACGCTGCTAGTCTACCTGCTCACGTTCCGGATGATGCGGACGGTCTTTCCTATGGTCCCAGACCGCCGCCGCTGTGATCGCAGTGGTCGTTCTTTGCGGCCACGATCTCCCCGCGCCGTCGGCTCACCCCCGCTCGGGTCGCGACGCTCGGCGGGCTGCTCGTGCCGGACCTGGGGATTCTCTCGACCGGAATGTACCACTACACCAAGGACGATCATGTCGTGACGTCCGTCCCGCAGCACGCGGCGTTCCTTCAGCGACACCTGGACCTGCAGCGATACCTTCGGCCTCGTAGCTACACGGACGACGTCGCTCCACATCGTGGAATGCTCTATCGCATACGCCATGCGATCCGCGTACGGGCGGCATGTTTGCGATCGCCGGCCCCCATGAGTCTGAGCAAAGAGAGAACGACGCGCCGGGCGGGACTCGAACCCACGATCGTCGGATTAGGGAGCTCTCAGTCGAAAACCACACCCCCCTCACCTCTCCAACCGCTCCACAAGATAAGCCGCCACCACCTTCGCCCCTTTGACCAAGTCCTCCACCAGAACCGTCTCGTCCTGAGAGTGCGCCCTGCCCCGCGTCCCCGGCCCAAACAGCACAGCCGGCACCCCCCCATATCGCGCGATGTTGGCCCCGTCCGCCCAAGCTGGCATGATGTCCACCGTCGGCGCCTCCCCCAGAACCTCTTCATACGCTCGACACAAGTTTCGCACGACCGGCGCCTCGACCGGCGTCTCGAACGGAACTAGGTCCTTCACCCATTCCACCACCGATCGGTGCTCCCGGAGCCAGGCGTCCGCCTCGTCCGCCCGCCGGATCGTCTCGGCGAACACCTCGCGAATCCCCGAGCCGTTCCAGCCTCCCCCCGCCTGCTCGTTCTCCAGCGCCTCCTCGATCGCGTAAACCATATTCAGGCTCAGCCTCGCCGAGCCAGGAACCACCGCCGGGTGCACCCCGCCGTGGAACACGCCCAGGTTCACCAGACAGTTCGGGTACGTCGCTTCTCGAGCCTCCTTGAAACGGTCGATCGCCAGCTTCACCAGAACGGCCTTGTCGATCGCGTTTACCCCGCCCGTGGCCGCGTGACCCGCCTTGCCGTGGACCAGCACGTTCGCCGTCAGGCACCCCTGGCACCCGCGCGTCACGATCAGCTCCCCGCCGTCGATCACGATCGCCTCGTCCCCGCCGTACCCCTCCAGACAGCACGCCAGCGTCCCCGCCCCAGACCCGTTGCACTCCTCGTCGACCACGCTCTCGTGTACGATCGACCCGCGCAGCCTGTCGGCCACACCCAGCACCGCCTTGATCGCGATGATGCCCATGGCCATGCCGCCCTTGTCGTCCGTCGAGCCCCGACCGTAGATCACGCCGTCCTTCAGGTCCCCGGAGAACGGGTCGAAGTCCATCCCCTCGACGCCGACCGTGTCCATATGCGAGTTGATGATGATCCGCTTGCCCGCCCCGGCTCCGCCGCCAAGCTCGAACTCGGTCACGAGATTCGGTCGCCCCTCCCACGACCGCCCCTTCGGACCGATCATGCCGATCCGATCGTAGATGTCCGGCGGCGGCTCGAAAAGCCGCGTCTTCCCGCCCATCGCCTCCAGGATCGGTTTGAGATAGACCTGCCCGTCCCCCTCCAACCCCGTCACACCCGCCCCGGCATAAGGGTTCACCGTGTTGATTCGGACAAGCGATCGGCAAAGGTCGACCAACTCCTCGGTCAGCTCGTCGACTCGGTTCACAACGTCCTGGACAAGGGATGACATGCTCTCCTCCGATCTCCCTCCGCCGGATTCTTGCGTTCCCACCGCACCGCGCACTGCATACAATGACCACTCCGATGCGACGACACAATCTCTTGGCAGTCGAATCGCACGATGTCACGGAAGAACCAAGGTCCGCCACGCGGACCCAATACACAGAAAGACCCACACCCCGGTCGGCAAACCGGAAAGCGGAGGGCCCAACCGATGACCATGAACAGACGCGGCTTCATGCGAACACTCACCGGCGCAGGCCTCGGCGCCGCGCTCGGCACCAACGCCAATCCCGCCTCAGGCCAACAGCGCAACAACCGCCCAAACGTTCTCTTCATCATGACCGACCAACATCGGCTGGACGCAATGGGCGCTTGCGGAAACCCCGTCGTCAAGACCCCCAACCTCGACCGCCTCGCCAGCGAGGGAATGCGATTCGAACGATACTACGTCGCCGCGTTTCCCTGCTCACCGTCCCGCGCCAGCATCATGACCGGCCTGCACCCCCAGAGCCACGGCGTCGTCCTCAACGGCATCACACTCGACGCCGCCATCCCCACCTTCGCTTCCGAGCTCGGAAAGGCCGGCTACCACACCACCTGGATGGGCAAGTGGCACCTGCGAGGCCCACAGGCCTTCGTCCCCGCCACCGACGACGAGCTGCCCCGAGTCATCGACAAGAAGCCGCCCCCCGTCGACCCCAACCGAGCCCGGAACGGCTTCCAGGACGGCATCCACGAAGGCCTCGATTACGTCGCCTACCTCAAGAAGCACGGCATGGACGAACCCCGCCCCGGCAAGAAGGTCCGCGGCGGCCACCAGACCGTCATCGAAAACGGCCACTCCGTCGTCCCCGCCAAACACTTCATCGAGACCTATCTGACCGACGAAGCCGTCGCCTACCTCCAGCGCGAGCGCAAGGCCGATAGGCCCTTCTGCCTCGGCGTCAGCTACGAAGGACCCCACCGCCCCATCACGCCCCCCGAGCCATGGGACAAAATGTACGACCCCGACAAGATGCCCCTGCCCCCGACGATCAACGACCCCATGACCGACGCCCCCAAGCGAAACCGCAACGGCCACTGGCGAATGCACGAAATCGATCTGCCCAAGCAGCGAGACCGCCTCAAACGCCAACTCGTCTGGGAAGGCGAGATGTGGGACCTCCTCGACCGTCCCGCCTGGACCGATCGCCAGTACCGAGAGCTCATCGCACACTACTACGGCTACATCAGCTACATCGACGCCGAGATCGGACGCATCCTGTCCGCACTCGATCGGCTCGGCCTCGCCGACAACACCCTCGTCGTCTATACCACCGACCACGGTGAGTTCATGGGCGGCCACGGGTGCATCTTCAAGGCCTATATGATGTACGAGGACCTGATGCGCGTGCCCTTCATCGCACGAATGCCCGGAACCGTCCCCAAGGCCAAGACAACGCAGGCGCTGGCAAGCTCCGTGGACCTGATGCCGACCCTCCTCGACGTCTGCGGCGTCAAGCCATCCCAAACCGTCCATGGCAAGAGCCTCATGCCCGTGCTTACCGGCCGGACCGACCGCCATCACGACGCCGTCTTCACTTCCTTCGCACTGCCCAACCAGCAGGTCCGCATGATCCGAACCGATCGCTACAAGTACGTCTACAACTGGCGCCCCCGCGACCGCGACGAACTCTACGATTACCAGAGCGACCCGAACGAGATGAACAACCTCGCCGGCCGACCGGAGACCAAGGACGTCGAGGCCGACCTCCGCCGTCAACTGCTCGACTTCATGGACCGCATCAACGACCCCTGGCGGACGCTCGCCCGCGAGGCCGCCGACATGACCCCGCTCACGAAGATCGACTTCGAATTCGATCGCCCCTGCGAGAAGCACTACTGGACGCTGTATCGAGGACTCAGCCACGTCCGCGTCAAAGACGGCAAGCTGACCGGGCAAATCGACTGTCCCGGCTTCATGGTCGCCAAGCTCGACGAGCCCGTCAGCGCCGATGACTATCCGGCCCTCGAGATCACCATGACCACCACCGCCGGCCAGATCGCCCACTTCTACTGGACCACCACCGACCGTCCGCAAATGGGCGAGCCCCTCTCGATCCGGTTTCCCATCACCAGCGACGGCAAGCCGCACACCTACCGGCTCGACCTGTCCAAGCACAAGGAGTGGGCCGGCAAAACGATCACGACCGTCCGCCTGAACCCCGTCCGAAGACGAGGCGCCAAAGGGACCCTCCAGGCAACCTTCGAAATCGATCGCATCGGCCCACCCAAGTAGCGCCGCCGCCTGTGTGAACACTTGAACAGATCGCCCAATATGGGCGGCCCCTCGCTTTAGGGGTGGGGGACACGAATTCGGCCCTGAAAGGGCAAAAGAGAATCCCGCTCACAGCTCTCTCGTCCGCTCGCTCTCGTTTCGTCAACCCCGCCCAGACCGTCAAGTACCCGCAAGGCGACGGGGGGGGCTTGAACACCACCGCCAGTTCCAGTCACACTATCACCTCACAAACGCCAAGCCTCGCCCAAGGAGCCATCACCATGTCCGCATCCCTCATCGTCGGAATCGCAATCACCCTCGCCGCGCCCGGCGCCGGCGAGCCAAAGGTGCTCAACAACCTCGTCACCGAGCTGCTCTCGGTCGAGTCCCGACCGATTGACAAACAGACAACCCTCGACTTCACCAATCCCCGCCAGGGCTGGGTATTCGTCTCATCGTCCGTGCGACCCGCTAACAACGCGGCCGTCTCCGTAGACCTCGACGGCAAGCCGGCCTATCGCCATGAATCCCCCGGCACCCTTGAGGCCATGCGATTCCTGCCCCAAGGCCCGCACGCGCTCAGCCTCCGAGCCGCCGAGAAGACCGTTCTGGATCGCCTCGTGGTCCGCGCCGTCCCCGAGCTCGTCTACGCCAAGTGCGGCGCGAACCCGCACGTCGTCGAATACGGAAAGTACGACTGGGCCTTTCTCCAGAAGCACGTCCTGGCGAACCTCAACGTCATGGTCGGCGCGGGTGGGCTCGACGAGAAGCCCTTCGCCGACCAATGGCGCCGCCAGGGCAAGCGGTGGATCATCGAATGCGGCGTCCCCGGCCTCGGCAAAGGCCAGACCGTCACGCCCGATCAGGCCTACGAGTATTGGGCGACGAACCCGGGCATGGCCGACCCATTGTTCGACGGCCTCATCGCCGACGAGTTCTTCGGAAACGACGACGAAAAGTACAAGGCATGGTCCGATGCCGTCCGGCGGATCCGCGCCAATCCCGCCTTCAAGGACAAACGCTACTACCCCTACTGCACGTCGATGTACCAGGGCGATGCCAGCAGCGCCTTCGTCAAGACCGTCATGGACGCCGGCTACGCCTTCGCCTTCGAACGCTATCTCCGCGAGCCCCGAGAGCCCGCCGTCACCGCCGCGATCATCGAGAGCTACTTCCGAAAGACCGTCGCCGACTACGCCAAGAAGATCCCCGGCTCCCCCGGCCGGATGATCGTCTGTCTGGGCACCTTCTCCCAGCCGCCCGAAAGCCTCGACGCCAACCCCAGCGTGAACTACAAGGTCTTCCTCGATATGCAGATGCACCTGCTCGCCAACGACCCCGGCTGCCGCGGCCTCTACGGCGTCATGACCTACCTGTCCAGCTACACCGACGAGGAGACCGTCCGCTGGATGGGCAAGCTCTTCCGCCACTACTGCATCGAGGGCCGGCGCGGACTGCTCAGCCGCGATCCCCTCGTCTTGCCGCACGTCCAAAACCCGGACTTCGAGGACGGCTTGAGCCAGTGGCGGGTCGAGCCCGCCGCCCCCGGCTGCGTCGACGCCAAAACCAAGGCTGGATTCAGTTGGCTCCAGGGCCGCTACCCCAGAACCCAGCAGGGCGACACCGTGCTCTGGATGAGGCGGAGCAAGAACCGTCCGAACCGAGTGTCACAGACCGTCAAGGCCCTCCAGCCCGGACGGCTCTACTCCGTCAAGATGTTCTCGGGTGATTTCAAGGATCTATCGACCAAGCAGAAGCTAGCCGTCTCGATCCGATTGCAGAACGTCGACGTGCTCGCCGGAAAGTCGTTCCAGCACGTCTTCGCCAACTGCTACAGCCACCACTACCCGCCGTACGATCAGCAGCATAAGGCCTGGATGAACTACCACTGGATCGTCTTCCGCGCAACCGCCCCTGAAGCTCGGATCGAGATCACCGACTGGGCCGACCCGACCACCCCCGGAGGCCCCATCGGCCAGGAGCTCATGATGAACTTCCTCGAGGTCCAACCCTACCTCGACGAGTAGCTACAGCCCCAACACCGTGTACACGATGTCGCTCACCTCACCCGCGCCCTCCAGCCGCCGCAGAACCGGGTCGAGCTGATTCGGCGCCCCCGCGACCAGATAGACCCAGCTCTCCGGGTCCGTGCTCATGAGTTCGCACGTCAGGAAGGACTCCTCACCGGCCACGTCCTTCGGCGTGAGCCGGCGATTGACGCGGATGAGCGCCGCCTTGCGCAGGCTGTGCGAGTCGTACGGGTATTCCTGCAGCCGCGTCACCTTGCTCAGCCGCCGCACCACCCGCACCATCATGTCCTTGTCTTCCTCGGTGCAGCGGAACGTCATCACGACCGTGCCGTCGTGCGTCGCCTGCTCCTCCGCCCCGTGCCCGACCACGGTCTCGATGCTGATCCCCCGGTTGCTGAACGCCGACGCGATGCTCGTTAGCGCCCCCGCCCGATCTTGAACATGGGCCCTGAACACCCAGTGATGAAGTCCGTCCTTCTTCATGCCTAACTGCTCCTGGTCGTCGTGCTTCGCTGCTCCTTGCCCGTCCTCTGCGCGTAAATGCTGCAAAGGGCGATCGACTCCAATCGGACCTGCAGCGCGTCCGCCCGCGAGAGGATGATGTACGGCACGGGGAACCCCACCGTAATCCCCGCCATCGACGCCTGTCCGTACTTCACCATCGCCGTGACCACCTTGTACAGAATGTTGGCCGCGTCGATGCCCGGGCACACCAGCACGTCCGCCCGACCCGCCACCTCCGCCGCCGCCGATCCCGGCATCCCCTTCACCGACACGCTGCCCAGGTCCGTCGCCAGATCGAACGACAGCGGACCGTAAACCACCGCGTCAGGCCACTCCATCCGCGTCAGCTTCGCCCCGATCTCCGTCGACGGCAGCGACGCGATCTGTTTCTCGTTCGCCGACAGAATCGCCACCCGAGGACGCTCGAGCCCCATCACCACGTGCGCCACGTCCACCGCGTTCCGGACCAGGTCGGCCATCCGCTCCAGCGTGCAAACCGTCGTCACCCCCGCGTCCGTCATCGCCATCGGACGCCCACCCCCGATCGGCGCCGCGTCGAACACCGTCACCAGGCTCACCGTCTTCCGAACCGCCAGCTTGATCATCGCCCGGTTCAGAATCGGCGTCGAGATGTCCCCCTTCAGCGCGATGTCGATGCCCCCCGCCCGAAGGTGCTCCACCGTCGCCGCCGCGATCGCCTCGTCCCCGTCCGCCGCCACGATGTTCTTGGCGTCGATGTGGATGCCGACTTCCTTGACCGCCCGGTCGATCCTGTCCTGCCGCCCGACCAGGATGATCCGGTCGATGATCCCGTGATCCCGCGCCGACTCCACCAGGCGCAGGTCCTCCACCCGATCGCCCCCGGGAACGATCACCGTCGACGCGGGAAGCCTCCCCGCATAATCCACCAAATCGGCCACGGCCTCCAAACGTTCCATGCGGCACGTGTCCGCCTGATCACTTGCCATGAAACCTCTCCCCCGTCGTAACCAGCGCCTCACTCAAACGGACCGTAGTGTACACCAAGACGACCCCGCGCGCCCCATATCCGCCACCGCCCCTCCCTTCGTCCTTTGCTCTTCGTACGTCGTCATTCGCCCCTGATATCGGTCGAGGAAATCCGCATCGTCGACGAGGCGACTCGATCAGCGCCCACATGTTGGAGGGTTGGAAGGGCCACCACCGCGGCAGACGGAACCCCTGGTACCCGATCGCCCACACCGCCCAGCCCCGCAGGGGCGACGGAAGGTCCCGCTCACTGTCCCCCGACGGGGACGTGAGAAGCCCTCGCCTTCGGGGGATGTGAAACGAGGACGCAGCTCGTCTTGTCCAGTGTCACCTCGGCATCGGCAACCGCCACATCGATCAACTCATCGACGAACTCCATCCGCCTCTGGAGGAACGGACGACGACCAATAGTGAAGCTTATTCGGCTCGATGTCCTGGTGAGGGTGGATTCCGCCCGATGTGTTCCGTCCGCAATGGCGGCGCCGGGGGGCAACTGTTGGAGAATCGGCTGCCCAATGACTGAACCCCTTGGCGCCGACCATGGAGATTGCCGGTGGGGATGCGTTGCCGATGCTGGTGACTAGCGGTTAGGCTTGCTGAGCGGGGTTCTTAATCTGGCTGAGTGGGTGAAGGGGAGCCGTAAGGACCCGAACGCGCCGATCGAGGCGTGGTACTATCATTCGGTGGCGTGCGTGCTGGCGGCGGAGAGTCTCTGTCGGGGCAAGCGGATGGTTTATGATGCGGGGGCGATGGCGGTGAGGGAGGGGTGACGGGGGCTTCGTTGGCGTCCACAGGTGCCACACGACGGGACCGCGTGCGGGGAATCGCTAGATGCAGTCTCCGTTACATAAGGATTGGATTGCCGGAATGACAACGAGAGCTCGGCGTACTAGGAAATCCTGATAGGAGATCTCGGAATAGTCAACCTGCGATGGCGGCGGAAGTACATTCGACCGGAAGATCGATTCCGCCTTCGGGCCGTGGTTGGCTACAAGCCAAGGCAAATAGGTGCTCGGATCAGAGTCACTGATTGCGTTATTCTCAGACGCTGCGAGTATGCAGATGTTCATTAGGGAGTTGGCCTCCGCAGGTGAAGGCTGTCGTCTGAGGAAGGCCTTCGGGAAGACATGGTGAAACTGCTTCCTATTGTACACGGACAGCGCCTCGGCGCAATCGATGTTGGCGCCGTTAGTTAGGTTCCGCGGGCGGCGGCGGGCGAGGAGTAGTATGAAAGCTCGAGATCGCGAGTTGTTGCTCCGGAAGGACAGGCCCAGGAGGGACCTCTGGTCGGGAGGGGCGCCGAACGACGAAGCACTTCCTTGTCCGTCGACGACGAAGCGGTGGATGTTCACCATGTCTTTCGATATGAAGTGTTCCGAAGCACCTCGGTAGCGTTCGGAGAACGCACTGCGCCAGAACCACTGTCGTACCCGTAGCACGTCGTCTTTCGACAGAGTGCCCTTTTGTGAGAAGATGTACGTCAAGGCGATGGCAACCGCTTCGTAGGGGAGGAAGTCCCAGCAGTAGATTCCGAACTCCGTCGTTAGGAGGTCGACCGTTCGGAGTATTGCCGCCTTCGTCTTCTCAACCAGCGCGTCCATTTCGCTTCTTCGCAGCTTACGAAGGTCGAGGACGGTTTCCTTCTTGATGCTCGCTTTCTGAACTGCGGCAAGGCACTTAAGAACGGTATCGCCGTCAATGTCATCGAAACCTTTGGGCTCGAGCGCTTCCTGTATCGCGGCGGTTTCTTCGTTCAGGTCAAACGACTCCGACCATGTTGCAGCCACCATGAGGTCGTACGTCGAAAGCCGCGTTCCGGAACTGTTGATGCGCTCAAAGATCGGGCATACCTCCTCTACTGTGAGGTCCTTCAGGGTTACTACAGGGATCTTGTACTTCGTGAGCACGTCAAGGAGAGCGTCGAGCCGGCTCTGGAGTCGTTGGCCGTTGGGGTGCGACATGAGGCCCGAACGGAAGTCTAGCAGTCGCGTTGTGTTGTAGAGAATGCGCAGCGGGAAGAGATGAATGTGGTGCTCTTCGGGCGTCCTGACAAACACCTCCTTGTCGAGATCGTAGGAAGCGGTGAAACCCGCATCGCTCTCCTCGGCGCCGAAGCAGGAGTAAATGACCGTAAGGCGCTGCTGCCCGTCGAGAACGTAGTCGGTTGGTGTCAGATCATCGGTTTCTGGTAGTCGAAAGTCGCCGATGTTCCGTTCCGCAGTTAGCTTCGTGTCGGTTCGCCAGAGAAGAAGGCTCCCGACAGGATAGTTGCTCGATACGCTGTCTAGGAGGCTGAGGGCTTGTTCCTCTTTCCACACGAATCGTCGCTGGAACTGCGGGATTTTGATCTCACCCTTACTGACCCCTGTGATGAGATCCCTGAGGTAAGGGGTATCGGTTGCGAGCCGACTTGCGATGTTTGGCTTCACGCCAGTCTCTCCTCGAGTCAGCGACGGGGGGGGCGATGGTGATTCAACTCCCCAGGTGGCCATTGAACGTCAGGAGTGCTCTAGCATCAGGATGATAGCCTGATCCGGGAGGTCTGCTTCCTGATTAGGAAAAGGTACCCGGAGCCTGGCTTGTCCCCTCTGAAGATGCGCTTCCGCACGCCGACTGCAGGGTGAAGTGTCGATTCTCGCAGGGGCGCGCTCCCGAGTGTCCGCACTCGCTACGGCGCAGAATCCTCGCTCCTAGTCCTGGCGTCTGGTGAACATAGACTACCCTCATTAGTCCGCGTCTGCAATGATAGCATTCCGGGACGCGCCCGATCACATTGCCCAGCTACTCATTCTGGGAATGACTGGAAGCTGAAGGACGGATCGATTCAGTCGTCCCTTGCGGGACTGGGGAGGTTGTGAGGGGTGTTGCGATCCCAGGAGTGAACTCCTGGGCTATTGTCATGCCGTCCCTGTGGGACTCAAGAGGTGGGGGGGGCGATGATGGTCCGTGGTATGTTGTGCGGGCGTCACAACGACGGGAAGCGGGGTGGTCGTTAGGGGCCGTGGTTGCCGCAGTGGTCGGAGTGCTTCTTGAAGACGAACAGGTCGATGGGCTCAAGGACCGGTTGGGATACCTCGTTTCGTTCAATTGCGTCTCTCATCCGTTGGAGACCGGCGTTGAACTCGGCGTTGGAGAGTCGGATCAGGTCGGAGAGACCTCGCTCGCTGATCTTGCGGCAATACTCGCTCAGAGAGTCCGCAAACTGCTGCGCTATGACCTCGTGTGCCAAGAGCGCAAGACCGCTGCCGCAGATGGTGTCGACTAGCTCCTGTTGAGACGGGAGGCGGTGGTGATTGGCGTCCATGGCGGAGGGGAAGTACTTCAGATAGGGCACTTGTGCGAGGAGGTCCTTCGTGGAGTTGCGAATGCCGACGAAGCCGCCGGGACGGAGTACTCGTGCGAATTCCCTTCCCGCCAGGGGGGGATCGGCGAGGTGATGGTAGACCATTGACATGAATATGAGGTCCGTGGAGTTGTCGGTTGTCGGCAGCGATTCGGCGCTTCCTTGGCGATATTGAACCCGAGGGTCGGACGTGTTGTTTCGCGCCTTGGCCAGCATGTCTGGCGAGGCGTCCACTCCGATGACGTGGGCATCGAACGTTTCGGCCAGGGCGGCACTGAATCGGCCGGTGCCGCAGCCGACGTCGAGGATCGTGCCGACCTCGGTTGCCGGGACATGTCTGCGGATTGCGTCCAACCAGAGGCGCATGGTCGGTTCGGGCAGGTGCCTTGCCGAGTCGTAGCGGTTGGCGATGGTTGCGTCGTACTTCATGGCTGGCTCACCGAAGGCTGATGGGTTTGGCGCATTCGTGGGGCGCGGTCCTGGCTATCGCTTGTATGTGGGGGGCGTATACCAGGCAGCCTGCAACAAGGTGCGAACAGCCTATTCCCCGATGTCGTCTCTGGGCGGTTCAGAGAGCCATCCAGTGGCGACATGACTGTCGGGGTGAATTCGAGTCCCCCACCGCTGAAGCGATGGGCCACCCGTTCTACGGAATCTGCTCACGCATTCCAGGAGGTGGCTTGGGATGCTCCGCGCCACATGGTCTTCTTGTTGACAACCTTGCACGATCTTAGCTTACGGGGGGAGAATCGCAGGGGCAATGGCGCGCTGGGTACGCGCGTTGAGATATGGGCAACGGCGAGACGGCATGGGTCAACAGCGGATGGGGGCTCGTCAGCGGGACGAGCCACGGGTCCGCGGAACGGCACACGTGGCCGGAGGGACGCATTCCGGTTGATCCGTGGTTCGTTCGGCGGCTGATGACTGTCCGCCGCGGACCCATGCCACCCATAGTGAGACTGTTTAACCGAGAAGGGCACTAGCTCGGGGTGCGAGAGGCGAGCTTCGGGGAATGGTGCAGCGGGAGGCAGCTATGTTTGGTTGGCTGATTGCGGTGTTGGGTTCGGCGGCGTGGGCGGCGGGTTCCGTTGAGACGGTGAAGACGGACGCGATGTCGATCGGGATTCGCGACGGGGTTGTGGTCTCGCTGACGGATCTTCGGACGAAGGAAGGTTGGGATGAGAAGGGCGGGGAGCTGAGCGGGTTGCGGCGGATGAAGGGGCGCGATCTGTGGAGCGCGGCGGCGGCGAGTGGGTGCGAGCGGAGCGGGGGGGATGTGGTGGTTCGTTCGGTCTGGCGGGAGGGGGCGGGGGAATGTCGGCTTTCGACACGGTGGTCGGGGCAGGCGGATGGCGATGTGATCGTTACCCAGGAGGGCGAATCGGCATCGGCGGGGTTGGTGGGGG
>JAFGLZ010000023.1 GCA_016927755.1 Phycisphaerae bacterium | reverse complement strand
GGGGGGGGGGGGGGGGGAGCGGGGGGAGCGGGGGTCAACTCTTGACACTTGACATTCTGACCCCACGCCCCCCAACCCAACCAAGACCCCGTTCGGAGCAAACCGCCTCGAACCAGTACCCCGACCCCCTTATCCCATCAACACAGCCCTCCATAACAAGGAGCAGCCCCAATGAATATCCCGCGACATTGTGGAACATTGTGCGACATCGAGCACCACGTCCTCCCATTTCCCACCGTCCTGGAGTCTGGGGTCTGCAGTCGGTGGTCTTCCTCCGGAGACGCCGCCCCCCCCCAACCGCCATCATTCATCACTCCTCATTCATCCTTCGCCCCCTGGGCCCCGCCCCGCCCCAACCCCGGAGACCCAACAATGCCAACCCCCAAATCCTCAAGCCAAGTCAAGCCAACCCAGCCAAAGCCGAGCCCTCGAGACCCCGGCAAAACGCCGCACTCCGGCGCATTCCGGCGCATTTCGGCGCATTCCGAGACATTCCGAGACATTCATCAAGCACCTCGTCCCCCATCTCCCCCCCAACCCCTGGAGTCTGGAGCCTGAGGTCTGCGGCCTTCTCCAGGAAAACACGCTGGGAACATCCCCCCCATCCCACTAAAATGGAGTTGCGAGCCGGTCCGTCAGAGAAGCCTCTGACATCGTCGAGTCTGCTTGGAGGAGGCAAGAGAATGCACACCAACACTCGCGCGTACGTGTTTTCACTTAGTCTCGTCGTCGCAATCCTGCTCGCCGCCCCCGCCGGCCACGCCCGTGCGGAAGAGCGAATCGTCACCATCGGAGATAGCTGGGCCTACCTCATCGCCGACTACGGCAGCCTCCAGCTCATGCTAAACACCTTCTTCCCAGGCCAGGGATACACCGCCGTCAACGAATCCTTCGGCGGAGGAACCGCCCAGCAGCACGCCACCCAGCTCGCCGAAATCACAGCAAAGATCAACGCACACCCCACCGCCGACCTCGTCTACCTCAGCAGCGGCGGCAACGACTTCCTCGCCGGCCTGACGCTCGGCGGCTGGTACCTCGGCATGCCAAACGAATCCGCCTTCTTCGACGCCGTCGGCGGATACGTCCAAACCGTCGTCAACCACATTCTCAGCATCAGGCCCGACATCCAAATCGTCATCGGCGGATACGACTACGTGAACTTCTGGGACTTCGACCTCAGCAACGGCGGCGCCGCACAAGCCCTCAGAGCCAACTACGCCCTCGGCCTGAGCGGAACCGGCTACATCTTCTCAATCCCCACCTTCGAGGTCGGCCAGCAGCAATCGGTCAACACCGCCTTCCGCGCCCTCGAACAGCGCAAGCAGACCATCGCCGCGGGCAGCCGGCGCGTCCACTACGTCTACAACTTCGCCATCGTCAATGCATTAAATGGTTATAGCGGGTACTTTGGGTCGTGGCCATCCGGATCAGCCTACCACGACCTACCCGTCACCAAGAGCCGCCTCGGAAGCGGCGGCGGCGATCCCATCCACCTCGACACCACCGGATACAACATCCTCGCCACCCAAGCATACAACGGCTTCTTCAACACCGCCTTCCAGGCCGGCGTCCTCAACCTCAACACCACCACCATCGCCTTCGGCAACGTCCGCGTCGGCGCCACCGCCGGCGGATCCGTCACCGCAAGCAACACCGGCCCCAACTTCACCAAGGTCAAGAACCTCAGCTTCCCCGCCGCCTCCGGCGACTTCACCGGCGCCGGCGCATCGGCCAACCCCCTCTTCAAAGACCCGACCCTCGGCAGCGACACCGCCGCCAAGTCCTATGGCTACGCGCCCACCGGCCGTGCCCCAGACTCGCAAGCCCTCACCGTCACCAGCAACGCCGGCAACGTCGGCCTGACCCTCTCCGGAACCGGCGTCGGCCCCGTCGCCGACGCGCCAACCTCCCTCGACTTCGATGACCTCGCCGAAGCCGGCAACGCCACCCTCGACCTCAGCGTGAGCAACGCGACTCCCGATCCCGATCTCGCCGGCCTGACGAATCTGACCCTGCTCTCCGCCCAGATCACCGGCCCCGACGCCGCCGACTTCCAGCTCAACGGCTTCACCCCCGGAACCGTCCTGGCCAAAGGCGGCGTCGCCGACCTCTCGGTCACCTTCAACGCAACGGGCGACCCCGGCGACAAGAGCGCCACCCTGACGTTCCAGACCGACCAGGGCGCGCCCCTCGGCACCGCGGGCGACTCCGTCGACGTCCAACTGACCGCCTCGGTCATCCGCCTCTTCGCCCTGACGCTCGACGTCGTCAACGTGACCTTCGGAACCGTCGAGTTCGACCCCGTCCCCGACGACGCCAACGCGCCCAGCTATCCCGACGGAACGCCCGTCCTGCTGACCGCCGTGCCCATGCCTGACAAGGCCTTTCGACACTGGCAAATCTACGACCCCAATCATCCCGACGATGCGAACTACGCCGCCACGGATGCCAACGCCTCGACGCAACTGCTCATGGACGAGGACAAGCACGTCACGGCCGTCTTCAAGTGTGGAAGCGGTGCAGAACCCCTACTGCCCGTGCTCGGCTTTCTGCTGGCGGGATGCTGGTTGCCCCTGAAGCGGAGCGGCAAGACCTAAGCTGGTTGCCGGAATGCTTGGGCGGCTCGCTGCGGTTGGGTGGCCCACCTCTTCAGAGGTGGGGGACACGAATTCGATCGCCAATTCACAGACGCACTGCCCATCCTTTGTTGAGAGTAGCTTGGCCCCCGAGTCGCTCGATCGACGAACCTTCGACGCCCTACGAATCGCCCGAAGGCGCTCGCATCGCCAAGCGAACCGGCGCTAAGTCCGACCACAAACAACCGCTCACTTCTTCCCGAGCATCTGGGGGAACTTGGCGATCGGAGATGTGCTCGGAGCCATCGCTGCGGCCTTCTCCAAGTTCGGCAGCCCGAACTTCTCCAAGCCGCTGAAGTACTCGATGTAGCCCAGAAGGAACCGCAGCCGGTAGTTGTCCTTCTTCTCCAGACGCTGCTCGAGATCGGCCCGACGGACGTCCAAAATCCCCTTGTGGTCCAGGAACGCCTTCAGGTCGATCCGGAAACGCCCGTACTGCGGAAAACGCCCCAACCCCTCCTCGAGACTTCGCACGGCCGAGAGATAATCGCCCGCACCGATCAAGGCATGGCCTCGACCGATCCAGACCAGCGGATTGGACAGATCCGCCGACCGTGCGATGTCGTAGCTCGTCACGGCGTCGTAGTAGCGACCCGCCTTGAGACGCTCTTCCGCCTGCTTGAAGGCCTCGTTCGAGAACGTCTTGTCCGTGCCCGAAAACGTCACGATCGGACGATCCAGCAGCGACTCGATATCGTCGAGATTCCTTGATCCCGCTGGGCGCCGCGATTCCTGCCCTTCGAGCGGCTGCTCGGCCGATTCAGCCTGGCCCGCTGACCGCCCCCCTCGAACGACCGGCTTCGCCTCCGGCTCGGTGCGGTCCGATGGAACGATCTCCCTGAGCGCCGAAGCGGCACGCAGCATCGTACGGTAAACGTCGCCGCCGTCGCTCTGCCGCGACGCGCGCTTCGCGAGTTCCGCGCGCTCTCTCTCGGTCATCTGCTCGAGTGGCTTCTCGCCGTACGTTCGCTGGATGCTCGAGCCGGTCTTGGTCTCCTCCGGACGAGGCACCAACGTCCGCCCATATCGATCCGTCGGCGTCTCCTGACGATCCGACGGGCCCGCGCCCGGAAGATCTCCCGCATCCGTCCCCGAACCAGACGCTGGACGCAGCAGTCGATCAAGTGCCGATCCCTCAGGCGCCGTCGACCGCGGATCCTTCGGGGTAGCCGGCGCCGCCGCCGCCGTGGGAACCTGCTTCCCCGATGCCCCCACCTCTTCCTCGGACCGCAAACGAGAATGAGGAACCGCTTCGGGCGATCCCAACTTCCCCTGCCGTTCCGCCGACTCAAACAGGCTCCTCGCCGGGTCTGGAGCAATACCGAAAAGGGCGCTGCGAGTGACAGGCTCGATACTCCGCTCGTAGGTCCCCGACGGACTATAGCCGGGACGCTCGTCCTGCGAGGAGATCGGGATCTGTCGACTGTAGGATCGCGCGCCGCTCGATCGAGCCCCGAGCGGGTCGCTGGGCAGGTTGATGTAGCTCGAAGGAAGCTGACGAACCCCGTCCGGACGGAACCCCACCGACACGCCCCCCACGCTCGTCACCGTTCGCGACCCCGAGTAATACGGACGCGTCATGTACGTTCGATAGCCGCTGTTGATGTCATCCACGCCGATCGAGTCGCGACGGAAGCCGTCCAGCTCCGTCGTCCCCAGAGCGCCGCTGAAGTCTGTCGTCGAGCTGATCGGCGAGTCGCCGCGAAATTGCCGCCCCCCTCGGACGTTCCCAGACACGATCTCGTTGGCGTAGCTCTGCACGCTCGAACGACGCGGAAGATTGTACCCCCCGCTCCCGACCCGAAGGCTGGCATCGTTGGCGCGACCGCCCGGAAGACGATCATACTGACCGTATGCGGACACCGACCAGAAAGCCAAGACGCCGGCGGAAACCGAAATGAGATACAATCTTGTCGTCATCTCTAGCCTCCTGGCGCCGCGGCCGGCCCTACCGCGATCCGTACCTTACGGATATCGTCCGTCGGCACGACAATCGTCAGCGGATTGCCGAGGACGCCCCGGAGAACCCCCAACCCGCAACGGTCGGAGACTCGCCGCCGGAAACGGACCTCTAACATCCATTATAGGACGCGTTTTCGACCCCAGCAAACGAACTCCTACGCCATGACCCTTCATCCCCCACGGATTAGACGCCCGCGCGGGACGCGGGGTTCTCGCCAATCACAAAGCAAAAGGGCCGTCGACCGGAGTCCCGATCGACGGCCCTCGTTGGCTGCTCTTCGTCTCGATCACCGGGCTAGCCGGCTTTGTGCCTGATCTCGATCCGCCTCTCCTTGTAAATGATCGTCCAGATCTGAGCCGACGGGATCGCCACCGTCACCTCCACCGTGCCGTCGTCGTTGAACCGCGTCGAGTCAACATACGAGCCCACCAGAACGGCCTGGACCTGGCTGCGAATCTCGTCCCGCTCCGTCACGAAGTCCCGCACTGTCGTGTTGCTGTCGATCTGCAGGCCCCAGATCTGCTCGGCAAGCTTCCGCTTGGCGTCGAGCTCCGCCGCACGCGCCGCTTTCAGCTTGCCTTGCGGCGTCTGGATCTGAGGGTCGGTCCCCTGACCGGTCGCGCGAATGACGGTCGGCCAATCGGGCACCTTCACCTGTTCCACGGTCACGATCTTGACGTACTGCGGAGCCACCGTCCCCATGCCGGTCGCGTCGAAGTTCTTCGTGATCTGCTTGCGGAGGATCTGCTCGTAATCCAAAGCCTTCAGCCGATCGCCTTGCCAGCTTCGCACGCTGAGCTGCTTGACCGTCTCGATGACCCACTCGACGGGCACCTCGACGGTCACCTCCGCGATCAGTTCATCGTCATGGTAGTACTCGCGAACCACCCGAGCCCCGGTCAGACGCCCCATCGCCTCGGTGTTGATCACGTCCGACTCCGTCACGAAGTCGCGGACCTGCGTCCGGCTGTCGATCCGGATGCCCTTGATTCGCTCCAGGAGCTTACGCTTGGCGTCCAGCTCGGCCGCACGCTTGGCCATCAGCCGCTGGTTCACCGGAATCTTCTGCCAGATCGCCGGGATCGGCGGACGAGGCGGCGTCGGAGGACCGCCCAGCTCCTCGGCCACGCCCTCGGGAAGATCAGGCGGCAGGTCCGGACGCGGCGCCCCCATCCCCACCACGCGAACCTTGTCCGTCTTGATCCGCTGAGTCATCTGCTCGAAATCGACGGCCTTGATCCTGTCCCCCTTGTAGTCACGCGAGTGGATCTCCTTCAGCGTCGTGATGATCGTCGCCACGGACACCTCGGCCTCCACCTCGCACGAGCCGTCGTCATACCACCGAGGCTTCCCGAGCTTCACCCCGCGAATGAACGTGTCCAGGTCCGATTGGATCACGTCCGATTCGGTCACGAAGTCCTTCACGTAAGTCGATGAGTTGATCTGCATCCCCTGAATGCACTCGGCGAGCTTGCGGTAGGCGTCGGCCTCCGCGGCTCGCTTGGCCAACAACTTGTTCTGCGCGGCCGTGACTTCGGCCATCGCGGGCAAACAGAACCCCGCCACGACCCCAATCCCAGCCAATCCTGCAAGCCAGCTCCTGGGTTTCATCTGTTCTTCTCCTTACCAGTGACGACCGGTGTAGCAGTAGGTTATTGGGCCTCTTGTTCTTCAATCGGCCTTACCTTCCAACGCACACCCTACAGACAAGCGGAAACGCTTCGAGGTTAGCCGTCATCTGGACACCCCGAGCAGATTTTGCCGCCGTCACAAGCTACTTCTGCCCTGCCGCGGCCATCCGCGCCTTGACCCGCTGCATCCCTTCCTCGGCGCCCGCCGCGCTCAACCGAACCCCCGTCCGATACTGCTCCAACGCCTTGTCCAGCTCGCCCTTGGCTTCGTACGCCACCCCCATCCCGAACGTGGCGTAGGGGTCGCCTTCCTGGCCCTCGGCGATCGCCTGCTTGAACATGTTGATGGCCTCGCCGAACTCGCCCGCCGCCAGGAACCGAACCCCTGCCTGGCAAGCCTCGTTCTTGCTCGCTTGCACCACGACGATGTCCTGAACCTCGACGGGCAGGAACTGGCCGATGAACTTCCGTACTTCCTTCTCAACCAGCTCGCCGACGATCGCGTCCTGAGGCGTCAACTCCGCCTCCGTCTGGCTCGACCCGTAGAACGGGCTGGGCTTGGTCTGGTCCATCTTGCGGAGCGTCGGGCTGACGTAGTCGATCAGAACCTTGCTCGTGGCCGCGTCAATCAGGCTGAACTTGCACTGAACCGTGATGTTCCGAGAGACCTTCTCCACCTCCTCCGTCCCCACGTTCGGCGACCCGTAGTACCACCGAGAGAAGCTCGCCCCCGTGATCGTTCGCGCCTTGCCGACGTGCTTCTCCACCTTCACCTTGATCGAGCTGAGGATCAGTCCCTGGACCCCGAGAAGCTTGCTCGCCTCGGCCGCCTTCGACCCGTCCACCATGCCGACCAAAGCCATGTCCTTCTCCGCAAGCACCTTCTTCAGGTTCTTGCGATCCGCGACCTTGAGCTTGGTGCCCCCCTTGCGAGCCGACTCGTCGACCAGCCCGGAGATCATGTTCGCCGCAAGCTCCGACCACTTCTTCTCGGCGTCATCCGTCGTCTCGGCGTCGATAACCGCCACGGCCTCCATGCCCCGAGGGATGCTCTTCGTCGGCGTCATCGTGTACGACACGGGAACCTGCGCGATCTCCTTGCTGCCGCCTCCCCCCTTGCACCCGCTGGCGCCGACACATGCCGCCAACAGGCCGAAGGTGGCAACTGCCGGAATCGTTCTACCTCTCATACCAGACTCCTTTCTCGGTCCTCTCATGAATACGCGTAAATCGAGATCTCGGAAACGCAACTGTCGCCTCTATGGGACATGCGCCCCATCCAAAACGACTCTCAAGATTTGCCCCGAACGGGTTCGGCCACTCCAACCGAACGAATGACCCCTCGGCTGCGCCGGCTGCAGGCCGCGTCAATCCCCTTGCCAGCAAGCATTATGTGCGATGCGCCCCCACGGTCAAGGCCGATCGTCCAAGTTTTGCCGGTCCCGACCCGCGGTGCGGATCATCGGGTCGAGGATCAAGGCCCCAGCCGCGATCGGACCCGGCGCACCGCCTCCTCCGCACCATCGACTTTCTCGCTGAGGGCCACCTGGTAGTCCTTCAGCGCCTCGGACCATTGCCCCTTGGCCTCATAGGCCACTCCCGTGCCGAACCTCGCGTACTTGTCCCCCTTGTCGTCCTCACCGATCGCCTTGGCGAACAACCGGATCGCTTCGTCGTATTCGCCGACGGCCAGCATCCGAACACCGGCCTTGCACGCATCGTTGCCGCTGGATCGAACCCGGATCGTCTCGGTCACCCTCACCGGAACGAACCGGCCGAGAAACTTCGACACCTCTTCCTCGACCAATTCGCCGATGATGTAGTCCCTCGGCATCAGGTCTGCCTCGGTCCGGTCCGCCCCGAAGAACCGCTTGGCCTGCTTGCCGTCCGTCCGCGTCAGAATCGGACTCACGTGGTCCAGCAGAACCCTGCCGTTGGCCGCATCCACCAGACGGAACATGCACTGCACCGTCAGGTGACGAACGACCGTCTCGACCTTGCGAAACTTCACCGCTCCGGGTTGGCGGTCTCGAAGGGCCTGGAAATCGATTCCGCCGAACGTCTTGCCCTTGCCCTTGTGCTTCTCCACCATGACGTTGATCGAGCTGAGAATCAGCCCCTGCACGCCGAGGATCTTGCCCGCCTCGGCCGCCTTGGCGTCGTCGACCAGGCCGACGAGGGCCAAGTCCTTCTCGGTAAGCACCTTCTTGAGGTTCGAGCGATCCGCGATCGCCAGGTCGACGTTGCCCGCCCGAATCGCCTCGCAGAGCATGCCCGATATCATGTTCGCCGCCATCTCGGACCACTTCTTCTCGGCATCCTCCGACGTCTCGGCATCAAGGACGGCCACCGTCTTGATCCCTCGCGGCAGGCTCATGCTCGGCCGGGCGATGTAGCTGAACGTCACCTCCTTGACTTCCTTGCCGGCGCGACACACGCCGGGCATGAGGCCAACGATCAGTAGTGAGCAAGCGACCACGACGCCGTATCCAGGCCTGGTCATGCTAAACATCCTCCCCAGATCTCGCGATCTGCGTTCTCCAACCACAGTACGTACCCATCAAACGGGGAGTACATCGACGCGGCGACGCCCCGCGGTCAGATTGACGGGGCTCCCAATAGTCTCGCCGACTTGGACCGCCGAATCAAGCTGAGCAGCCTGCGGGAATGCATCAACAGATCACTAAGACTGTGTGGCCCATCGCTTCAGCGGTGGCCGGCGCGAATTCGGGCCGGGAATTGCGTCCCCGATGGATCAAGCCATGAGCCATGCATCGAAGGTTCTCGATGAGTACGCTGGCCATCCATTGCTGCGGGACGCCTAGCGGCGACGGCGCAGTGCCAACGACGTCGCCCCCAACAGGCACAGCCCAAGGCGGGCGGGCTCGGGAATCGGCAGCCCGTTTGTGAGCGGCCCGGTCGCGTCGTTTCCCCCCCCGCCAACAGCTCCCTGCCGACACAAGGATCACTCCGTCAAACCGCACTTCCACGCAATTCGCGATCAAATAACGTCGATAACTGAGCAAGGCGGGAGACCTCCCACACAAGATCCCGACTGGATGTTTTCTCGCCTCAGCGTAAGGAATAGCCTCCCTCGGGCGTCTAATCCGAGGGAAGCCTGCAAGTTGCCAGCTTGATTGTCGGCGCGCCCGATGGCCGCACCGAGATGGGGTCTGTTTCCATGTCGAACAAGAAAAACCGAAAAAACAAGAGCGACCTCGAGATAGGCCCCTCCGCCGACGGTGGTGTCGTCGTGCGAGAGCGAGAGGACCGACCCAAAAGCAAGGCAGAGCGACCAGCCAAGCTCAAGACCAAGGTCTACGAGGGTGACTTGGTCAAGCTCCAGATCGAGTTGGTCAAGCTCCAGGAATGGATCAAGGACAAAGGGCTGAAAGTCGTCGTCATCTTCGAGGGACGCGACGCGGCCGGAAAGGGAGGAGTGATCAAGCGGATCACCCAACGACTCAACCCCCGCGTCTGCCGTGTGGTCGCCTTGGGAACGCCGACCGAACGCGAGAAGACGCAATGGTACTTCCAGCGTTACGCCGCACACCTGCCCGCGGCGGGCGAGATGGTCCTCTTCGATCGGAGTTGGTACAACCGCGCGGGGGTCGAGCGGGTGATGGGCTTCTGCACCGAGGAAGAGTACCAGGAGTTCCTCCGGGCGTGTCCGGAGTTCGAGAGGATGCTCATCCGCTCCGGGATCATCCTGATCAAGTATTGGTTCAGCGTCAGCGACGAGGAGCAAGAGCGACGCTTCCAGGGGCGAATCAAGGATCCAACCAAGCGGTGGAAGCTGAGTCCGATGGATCTCGAGTCACGCTCGCGATGGGAGGAGTACTCGCGGTGCAAGGACGAGATGTTCGGGTACACGGACATCAAACAGGCGCCGTGGTACGTCGTCGAGGCCGACAACAAGAAACGCGCCCGACTGAACTGCATCAGCCACCTGCTGAGCATGATTCCCTATAATGATCTCACGCCGAAGCCGCTCAAGCTCCCGCCGAGGGAGAAGAAGACGGGATACGTCCGCCCCCCCATCACCGATCAGACCTTCGTGCCGCAGGTCTACTGAATCTCCATCCCTGTGCCATCCAATGAGACAGGCCAAGGCGGTATGATGTCCGGCGGTTTCCGATGCCCACTGACTCAGCCATCCAGCATCTGTACGTTCACGTGCCCTTCTGCGACGGAAAGTGCGACTACTGCGGCTTCTACTCCGTGGTGGCACACGACGCCGCTCGGCAGGCGTACGCGCCGCTCCCGGGGCGCGAGCTGAGGGCCATGCTGGACAAGGGCACGGTTTCCCAAACGGCCGCGCCACGGACGCTCTACATTGGCGGCGGTACGCCAGGCATGCTCGCGGACCACGGCCTGAGGCGCCTCGTGGAAGGACTGCGTGAGGCCGTAAACCTGGAAGACGTCGAAGAGTGGACGGTCGAGCTGAATCCAGCCACGGTAACGCCGGCGCTGGCCGACACGCTCGCCATCCTCGGCGTGAACCGTGTCAGCCTCGGAGCGCAGTGCTTCGATGACGACGTGTTGCGGTCCCTGGGACGACGCCATGACGTAAAGGCAATAGTGCGCGCCATGGACGTCTTGACGGAGGCGGGCTTCCAGAACACCGGCCTGGACCTGATCGCCGGGCTGCCAGGCCTGACGACCCAGGGGTGGCGAGTCTCGATCGAGCGAGCGCTGGCGCTCCGCGTCGTGCATCTATCGATCTACGCCCTGAGCCTCGAACCGGATACCGTGCTGGCCCGCCGCGTCGCCGGCGGAGAGAGTCTGCCGGACGACGAGGCCCAGTTGGAGGCGCTTTCCCAAGCCGAGACGCTCCTCGCGGGAGCGGGCCTCGTGCGCTACGAGATCTCCAACTACGCCAGGCCCGGCTGGGAGTGCCGGCACAACCTCGCCTGTTGGCGCGGCGAGGACTACCTGGGTCTAGGCCCGGCCGCCGCCTCGCGCGCGGACTCGCGGCGATGGACGAATCTGGCGGATCTTGCAGGTTACGTCGGCGCGGTCACTGCGGACACCGCCCCGCCGCGCGACGCGGAAACGCTGGACGCATCGACCGACGCCACGGAGCGATTCGTCTTCGGGCTTCGTCTGTACGAGGGCGTGCGTCCCGATATCTTCGCGGAACGCTGGCCGGCGGCGACGTCGCGCGTGGGCGAGTGGCATGAGACGCTAACGCGGCTGGGGGCACAGGGGCTGGTTGAACAAGCCTCGCACGGCGGATGGAGGCTGACGGCTCGCGGTCGCCAGGTCGCGGATGCGGTCATGCGCGAGCTGGTGTAAGGCTCGAAAGGTCTCACCCCTTGCTTGCCGGCTCACTCGTTGTCGCCGAGCAGTCGCCTTGTCTCGCGCTCGCTCGAGAACAAGATGTCCGTGCTGCGTCGCGACACGTCGCCCCACGGGACGATGAACGGCTCCGTCCTCGTCGCGGACAACCTGCGACATTGAAGCAGACCTGCATCCCTGGTACCTTCCCCCCCAACGGCTGTATCAAGCCAAGAGGTGTGGAATGACGTCTCGCGAGCGATTGTTGACGGCCATCAACGGGGGCAGGCCCGACCACGTTCCCCTCGTCTGCCGCGTGTTCGGATTCGCCGCGCCGCCGGAGCTGCAGTGGTCGCGCGACGGTCGACCCGAGCCCTTCTGGTACACGGGTCGACTCGAGCACATTCACACGCTGCCTCAACCGTGGCGCGTCGAACACGACTTCAAACGCGTCGACGCCTGGTTGAGTCTGGGCGTCGACGACGTGATCGAGGTCTCGCTGCCCTGGCGGATCGACCCGCGCGTAACCGCACGCGATTTCACCGTGCCCGCCTCGGCCGATTGCCCCTATCCACTGGCCTGCCGCGAGTACACGACCCCAGACGGCGTCCTGACGCACCAGGTCAAGGCCACCGGCGAGGATGTGGGCGCCGGTTGGGTCGTCCAACCGGAATACCCGCCGCTGTTCGAGGACTTCAACATCCCCCGGTCGCACCGACCGCCGATGGTCGAGGCTGATGATCTGCCCAAGATCCGACACCTCCTCCGCCCGCCCGACGATGAGCAGCTCGCCGCCTACCGCGAGCGAATGAAGCTCGTGCGGCAATTCGCCGACGAACGCGGCGTGATGGTCTGCGGCTGGAGCCTGTTCGGGATGGACGCGGTCGTCTGGCTGTGCGGGGCCGAAAACGCCGTGATGATGGCCATGATGCAGCCCGAGCTGTTCGCCCAAGTCGTCCATCGGGTCGGCGAGTTCGACCGGATGCGAACGGACCTGATGCTGGAAGTCGGCGGCGTCGATCTGTTCGTACAGCGGGGATGGTACAGCACGACGGATTTCTGGTCTCCGGACCTGTTCGAGCGGCATGTCCTGCCGAACCTCGAGCAAAGCGTGGATCGAGTCCACCAGGCCGGCGCGAAGTTCGCCTACGTCATGACCACGGGCATCAAGCCCCTGCTCCGGTTCCTGCCCCAGGCGAATGTGGACCTGTTGTACTGGGTCGATCCGGTCATGGGCGGGGTCGACATCGAGACGGTCCGCCACGAACTCGGCGGCAAGGTGGCGATCGCCGGCGGCGTCAACGCCCCGCTGACGCTAGGCAAGGGCTCGGCACAAGAGATTCGAGCGCAGGTCGAACAGGCAATCGAAACCCTCGGCCCGGCCGGCTTCGTTCTGGAGCCGGTCGATTCCCTGTTCCCGGACACGCCCTGGTCGGCGGTCCGGACGATGATCGAGGCCTGGAAGCAGGCGGTGCTATAGGCATGAATGCGAGACAAGGAGGAATCCGTTGAGCACGGAACCCAAACGCATCGAGTTGCCTCGCGAGTTCCCCGGCGTGCACTACTACGGCGTGGAAGAGGAGCAGGCAGTCCTACGCGTCATCCGGCAGCGGTCGCCGTTTCGCTACTATGGCGCCAACTTCCTGGCCGAGGCCGACTCGCTCGAGAAGGAATTCGCCGCCCGCCTCGGACGCAAATACGTTCAAGCGGTATCGAGCTGCACCAACGCCCTCGCGTGCTCATTGGCGGCCTTCGGCGTCGGACCGGGCCAGGAGGTCATCGTGCCGGGGTTCTTCTGGGTGGCCACGGTCGGCGCGATCGTCCGCTCCGGAGCGATCCCGGTGCTGGTCGAGATCGACGACAGCTACACCATCGACCCGGCCGATCTGCAACGCAAGATCACGGACAAGACAGGGCTGATCCTCCCCGTTCACATGTGCGGCGTTCCCACGAACATGCCAGCGATCATGGAGATCGCCCGCGCACGGGGCGTGCCCGTGCTGGAAGACTGCGCGCAGGCCAACGGCGCCACGCTGGGCGGAAAGCAGGTCGGCACGTTCGGCGAGATGGCCGTCTTCAGCTTCCAGATGAACAAGAACATCACCGCCGGCGAGGGAGGCATGATCGTCACGGACGATGAAAAGCTCTACCTCCGCGCCAATGCCGCCCACGATCTGGGCGTGCCGTGGGTGGGCGGCCAACCTGTTCAAGACAGCGAATACGCCATGTGGGGGGCCGGGGCCAGGATGAGCGAGATCGGCGCGGCCGTCGTGCGGGCCCAGTTGCCAAAGCTCGACACGATCGTGGCGACCATGCGCAAAAGCAAATACCGAATCCGTCAAGGGCTCGGGGATCGTGACGGTTTGAGCTGGCGGCGAGTCGATGACCCAGCAGGCGATTCCGGACCGTTCCTGATCGCCATGTTCGACGACCCCGGCCAGGCCGCGCGATTCGCCGCCGAGGGCAAGCGCCGAGGCCTCATCTGCTCCCATCTGCCCGACTACGGGCTGCACGTGTACTACAACGTCAAGGCGCTGGTGCAGCGGCGGAGCAACGCCTCCGACGGATGGCCCTGGACGCACCCGGCCAATGCGCCGTTGGTCCGAGACTATGCCAAGGGTGCCCTGCCTCAAACGGACGCCCTCTTGGATCGCGGCGTCGCCCTGGCCGTCCCATCGAAGCTGACGCTCGGCCAGGAGGGCGCTTACCTCGCCGCCTTCGAGGAAGCCTTCAAGGTAGCCCAAGGCTAGGCTGCCAGCAGGATGTCTGGACGAACCGCTAAGACTGGGTGGCCCGCTGCTATCGTAGCGCGGGCATCTTGCCCGTGGATCGCAACGAAGATCGCCTCACGGGTGGCCCATCGCTTCAGCGGTGGCCGGCGCGAATTCGAGCCCGGGATTCTGTCCCCGATCCGCCGCACCCCAAGGAGCCTCACGTGAAACCCAACCCGCGTCTCGGCCTTGCCGTCATCCGACATCCCCTCGAGGAAGGCGCCGCCAAGGCGCCGAGCATCCTCCAGGACGCCTCGGCTTCGCTCCGCTCGGCCGGGATGGACGTGGTCGAGGCGCCCGCGCTGATCGAGGACGAATCCAGCGCCGAAGCCGTCGGTCGGCACTTCTATGAGCAGCGCGTGCCCGCCGTCGTCCTCGTGGCCGCGACGTGGTCGGCCGACCCGCTGGTCCTGGACCTGCTCGAAGCCTGCGACGTCCCCATCGTGACGTGGGCCTTGCCGGCGATGAACACCGGCTCGATGTGCGGCTGCCAGCAATTCTGCTACGTCCTAAAGGAGCTGGGCAAGCCCTATCGGTTCGTCTTCGGCGAAACGAGCGACGCCGACGCCGTCCGCGAGATCCGCCAGTTCGTCGCCGCGACCGCCCTGGCGGCCGAGCTGCGAACCACGCGCATGGGATTGGTCGGCTACCGCATCCCCGGAATGACCGAGGTGACCTTCGACGAGCTCGAGCTCAAGGCCCTCCTGGGACCGCGAACCGTTCACTACGGACTCGACGCGGTCGCCAAAGCCATATCCGAAGTCCCACGAGATCAAGCAGAGGCCGCCTGGCAACAACGCCTCGAGGGCCGGTGCAAGGTCTCGGTCTCCCAAGAAGACGTCATCCAGTCGATGCAGGGCTATCTCGCCCTGAAGCGCCTCATCGAAGCGGACGGCCTCAGCGGCGTGGCCGTCGAGTGCTACCCGGACTTCATGGGACGGTTCTGCGTGGCGGCCTCCGTCCTGGCCGACGAAGGCATCGTCATCGGCTGCGAGGCAGACATGAACTCGACCGTCGCAATGCTGATCCTCACGCGGCTCACCGGCCAGCCCGTACACAACACGGACCCCCTCGGCGTCGACATGGACGCCGGGTCGATCGTGTACTCGCACTGCGGCAGCGGCAGCCTCCGCCTGGCCCAGTCGCCGGACCAGGTGGAGCTCGCCAACGTCCGTCTGATGAATCAGGGAGCGTGCGTCCTGTTCCCCGGCAAGCCGGGCCCCGTCACCCTCGTCAACCTCGTGGGGCGTCGTGGCACCTATCGCATGGGTGTCGCTTACGGCCAGGCCGTGCCGACCGACATGGTCTTCGCCGGCAACCCTACCAAGGTCGTCCTCGAGGGCGGCGCACGGCATCACCTGGACGTCGCCGCTCGCGAGGGACTGGGCCATCACTGGATGATCGGCTACGGCGATGTCCGCGCGGAACTGGCCGAGTTCTGCGACGCCGTCGGCATGCCGCTCATCCGCTGTTGATCACCCACGCGCCGACCGGCCGCCGACCTGGTAAACGTAGATCGCCGTGGCCAGGGCCATCAGCACGATGAAGAGCTGCGAGCTCCGACCGAACCAGCCGGCGTTCCACAACTCCACGACCACGATCTGCCAGAGCACGATGCACTGCGCCCCCGCGCCAAGCACGGGCACAACGAGGTTCCAAACGAGGTGGAACCGCTCACGGCGGTACCGAAGGTAGAATGCGACGTTCGAGCAGTTGGCCGCGATGTAGACCACCGCGATGAACCAGGCGAAGCAGTTGCCCCACCAGCCGATCGTCTGCGGAACGCCGATCCGCAGGGCCAAGGGAATGATCGCCAGCCCCGTGACGACGAACACGACGTGCAACGCGTGCCACGGCGCGCTCGTCCGCGGATGGACGTAGCCCAGCCACCTCGGCAGCGTCCCGTCCCGACCCATCGCAAAGAGAACCCGCGACGCCGCCGTCGAACACGGAACCAGCGCGCCAACGCTCGCCGTCATCCCCGTAACAGTCACGAGCAGCTTGAACGACCCCCAGTAACGCTCGGCCAGAGGCGTGATCGGCGTGGCGAACGCCTGCTGCGAGAGGCTCACGATCTCCTCCGGCGTCGTGGCCATCGCAAAGGCGGAAAAGCCCACGACGTACCACACCCCCACCATCACGCACGTCATCACCATCGCCAAGGGAATCGTCCGGCGGGCGTCCCGCGTCTCCTCTGACGCAGGAGTCACCGCGTCGCACACCATCGCCAGCAGCGCCAACGGCAGGGCCAGGAAGATGCTCGACCACCCGCCGTGCGCGTGCGCCGGCGAAATTGGCGCCCACGAGATCGTATGGTTGGCCACAGCGGCGCCGAGGAACGTCGCGGCCAGCGCGACCACCACCGCCAGCTCGGTCATCAGCATCGCAAAAGCCATCCGCGACGAGACGACAATGCCTCGGTACGTCACATAGGCGGTCAGACCAAGGGCCAAAACGACGCCCAGCAGCCACGTCCCCACCCCCGCCCGCAGGCCCAAGACCTTGAGCACCTCATTGAAGAACTGGCCGAAGACGATCGGCGGGAAAATCACCGTCAACGTGTAGTACGACGCCGTCGCCAGCCCGACCCACAACCCCAGAGACTCCCCCAAAGCCCGCCGCGCCCACGCGTACACGCCCCCCGCCGAAGGCATTTCCTTGGCCAACATGCCGAAGCTCACGATCGACGGAAGCGTCATTAGCATGCCCAGCAGCATGACGAACCCGACCGAAACGCCGACCTGTGACGTCATCGCCCCGAAGAGCGCATAGATCGACAAGGCCGGGGCCATATACGCGGCCGTCAGCGCCGACGTCGCCAACAGTCCCAGTGCGTTCGCCCTCAATCCCGTCTGGGTATCTGACATGGACAGCGCCGCCGTTTCCAACGAGTAGCGAGTCGATCACGCTCGACTGATCCGCCGCAAGTGGCGGAATGGTATCATCCGCCCGGCATTGATGCACGCGACGGGTTTGCGTCTCAATCCGCCTCGGACCGGCCGCGAGTCGGCGCCAGCGCGATCGACGTCTGGATCGGGTAGCCGCACGAACACCCGGAACTGGCCTCTGGGATAAGAACCAAGCCGCCGACCGGGAGGATGTTGACCCAACAGCCGGGACGCGTGATCCGCGTCAGACGCTTCACACCCGCCGGCGACCTCGGATCGATCATCGCTGGATTGCCGTCCCTCAGGAACAAGACGTCGGCGGACCCTGAGACGCCGCCGCAGCCGTGTCGGTTCTTCGGGAAGACCGGCGCCTCGACTCTCTGCCCCGTCGCGAGGCAATAGGCATACGGCCACGTGTAGGCCATACCGCCGACGAGGGTCGGGTGACGGTTGTACTCCCCGTGGCCGCCGCGGACGGGAAGGTTCGTCCCGTGCGTGGCCTGCCATCGAGCCCTGCCCGTGGACGCGTCGAAAGCCTGAAACGCGTAGTGGATCGATTCGTCGCCCTTGCGCTGGGCCAGCGAGGGCAGGCCCGTGGCCGTGATCGCCTCCCCGCCGACAATCCGGGATCCGCTCAGCAGCAACACCCCGTTGGCGTAGCTCAAATACGTCGGCTGCTGGAACCGAGAAAGATCCAGTCTCTGCTTGTGGATTACATGCCCGTCCGCCAGATCGAGGGCGACGAGGAACTGATCGCCCCCCGCGATCAAATCACGCATCGCCAACCGTCCGGACCGCTCGGTGAGTGCCTTAGGGCTGTGCGACTCGACGAAGTACAGCCGCCCATCGCCGACCGTCAACGTCGTCTCGACGACGCGTCCAGAAGCGTGCGTCCAGAGAACCTCGCCCGTCCGGCGCGCAAGACCGAAAACGGCTTCGCTCAGCGCCATCCGCATGTTCGGATACCAGACCGGATGCGTCTCCAGTTCGGCAGCGCGGCTGATCTCCTGATACGACGTCCCGCTTCGCCGGCCGCTGCCCAGTAGCACGTCACCGGCACAGGCCAAGTAGCCCCATTCATCAGATTCACGACCTTCGACCCGAGGTAGCGCAAACGGGACACAAGCCCGTCCCGACCCGACGTCAAGGCGATGACACCTGTCTCTGGCCGCCACGTAGAGCAGCGACTCGTCCACGATCATGTTGCTGGTGTCCAGAAAAACGCCGAGTCGACGTGAATCCGGCACCTCCACCTGCCAGAGCGGCGCGCCGTTGTACGCATCCACGGCGTACACGATGCCGTCGCCCGGGATGAACAATCGCCCATCCCTGTAGAGGGGCGGGACGTTGCGAAAGTGACGGTCGACCATGCGTCGCGGTCCCGGCGGGCCGAACCATTGAAGCTCCAGCGCTCCTCCGACAAGCGTGTCCCCGCTGCAGGCGGAATTGCCCGGCTCGCCGTAGGCATGCGTCCACTCGCCCGCGCCGGGAAGCGGCCCCCTTCGTGCCGAGCCGATCGAGCCATGCTCCCCTTGGCCGACAGTCCAGCCGGGGACCTTGCCCCGCCCCCACCGCTCCAGAACGGCCGCGTTCTGGGCCGCCAGCACGACCGCTCCGCCGCAAGGACGCACGACCCGCCAGACCTCCTCGGCCGGAGGGAAGGGACAAGAACGGTCGATCAGGCTCTCCCCGGAAACCACGACGTTGGCCAAACAGCTTGGATACGGCAACTCGCTGAGCGGCGCATGGTGAACCGATGCCCGCGTGCCCAGCAGGCCCAACCTGCGCAGTCGCCCCTTGGCCTCGGCGGCCTTGGACGCGTCCGGCTCGATGCCCACGACGTGCCAATCGCCGCGCAAAGCGACCTCCCGAACAAGCCGTCCCGTTCCGGCGCCCAACACGAGACAGTAGCCCTTCCTCGTCCCCGCGACCTTGACGACGGACTCGGCGATACCCTCGAGCAGCGGCGGCAAGGTGCCCTCGGCGAACGAACCTGACGGCACGCTCGTCGATGTCTCCCTGGCTTGGACTGAACGATCCTCCCCTCCGCCTTGCACGAAGCAGTGGATGTTCCCTCTATCAGTACTGACGAAGAGCCGTCCCCCCGCCACGGCCAGACCGCAAGCCTTGCCGTCGACGACGCCCCGCCAAAACGCCTTCCCGTCTTCGGTGGCGTAAGCGACGACACAGTCCCGGCCCCCAACGAAAAGGACGCTGCCTGAGAGGATCAGGTCGTAGCTCGTGGCGCACGGAACCCTCCACCTCCGCGTTGGAGCTTGCTCCTGCCGAAGCCGCGCGAGCCGCTCCGTGTCTTGCCTCGTCCTCTTCTGCTTGCCGACGAGCGCGCTGATCTCGCGTCCGATCTGGAGATATCGAGATCGATCCAACGCCGTCAGCGCGCCCTCTTCGAGAAGGTACGCCATCCCGTCCTTGGCCACGAGCCGAATGCCCGGCGTCGAGATGATCCGCTCGCGAGACGCCGGCGCGTGGATGGAGAGTTCTCCCCGCTCGTTTGGTCCGTACGCGACCATGTCCTCGCAGACCACCGCAAAGCACCCGCCGGTCTGACCCAGATGGGAGAGCGGCTTGCCGTCGGCGGACGCAAATGCCGCCGGCGCCGTGCGGCCGGTCGGAACGAACAGCGCCTGCGGCGACGCGACCAGATACCCCTGCGGACAAACGTCGATCTTGCGCTTCCAGATCGTTGCCCCGTCCGCCAAGGCTAACCTGCACAGATAGACGCCCTCGAGAGGAAACAGCCCGGCGCAGAACGACAGCGCGTCGCCCTCGACGACGAGCCCGCAGCGAACCGGCCAACGAGAGATGATCCGTTCGTTTCCGGGCAGGCGTCGGTCCTCCGGACCCGCGCGGTGCTTCCACCGTAATTCACCGGTACGGGCGCCCAGGCAGTACACACACCCGTCATCCGATCCGACAAAGACCCGGTCCCCCGACAAAGCCGGCGCCAGTCGGATCGGTCCCTCCGCCAAAAAGCACCAACGGACTTCGCCCGACCCGACGTCGAGGCAGTAGACCGTGTCGTCCGCCGACGACCCGTAGTAGAGACAGTCCCCCGCGACAGCCACGTGATAGGCCCGGTCGTATGTCGTCGTAGCGCTCAGACGCGGTACGCGGTTGAGAACGTCGCGCTTCGCCGGCGCCTCCGGCCAGGCCGGGCGGGGAGAATGGGATGGACGGTAAACCCAAGCCGCCCGCATCGGCAACGTCAGTGACTCGGCCGATATCCCGCTGCGGCGCGCGTCGCCGCGATACGTGGGCCAATCGTCCGCACGCACCTCATGAGCCAGCGGAGCAAGAAGTGCCCATCCGATTAACAGCGCAAGGACAAGCGATGCCCGCATCCCCGCTCCTTGCCGATCCACGCTTGACGTCCCCAAGGCTACCCCCCAAGCGATCTACGGCCGCCACGGATCAACCGGCCGAATCCCCGCCTCGTCGATGGCCCGCGCAATCCTGGAGCGATAGTCGTACACCGCGCTCGGATCGTGCGTGTAATGTGTAAGGTCCTTCACGACGCCCCCCGGAACGTTGAGCAGGGCCTTGGCCCGAACCAGCCACGCCTTGTCAGCCTCCCCGCTCGCGCCGGCCGCCTCCTTCGCACGCACCGTCGCCTCGAGGATGCGGACGTACGCGTAGTCCTCCAAACCGTCCCGGAAGTTCTCCAGCCGGATCGTCGCCAGCGGCCGCCCCCCCGGGCCCGGACACAGGATCGAGCCGTCGCCGTTGTACTCCTTATAGCTCGCCGGGTTCCACTTCGTGAACGGCCCCGACGTGATCGGCTCCGTGTTGTTCGGCCAACGCGTCATGGCGTAGTAAAGGAACCCGTCCGGCCGATACTTCGCCGTCATCATGCCCATGAGCAGCCGAGTCTCGATCGCCGGGTAATCGACGAACCAGTTGGCGTACGGATGAGCCGGCCCGCAACAGATGTACCACCACACCTCCTTGCCGAGTTTCCGCGCCTTGGCCGCCCTCACCGGGTCGTACCGCGGCGTCAGCGGCACCCAGATATCCATGTCCTTGATCACCGAGTCCAGCCCGAACGAGTGATCGTACGTCGTGGTCATCACCTTCAGATCCCCAAACCGCTTGTGCATGCCCGCGGCGATCCGCTGCAGCACGGGGAAGTACTCCTTGCCACGCTCGTCGAAGCCGTAGAAGTAGGCCTTGTCCGCGATGCCTTCCTTCTTGGCCCTGGCCAGGATCTCCCCGACGCTCTTGGCCAGCGGGTCGAACGCCTTGGCGAACGCCGCATCGCTCAGACCCGGCTTGAACGGCCCCTGGTTGAAGTAGCGGAGATTGAAGGCCACCAGTCGGCCCTGCTTCTCCAGACGCTCGAGGATATCCCACTCCGGCGGACCATTGCGGTAGAGATGGTCATAGTCGATGTAATAGTCCGCCAGAAAGTCCGCTAACTGGACCTTGACCTTGGCCCAGTCCTTGCCCGCGAACTTCTCCACGAAGTTCGTGTACACGCTCATCGCCGTGGGCAGCGGCGAACGGTCCGGCATCGCAAAGCCATACACGTTCACCTCCAGATCGAGCTCGCCCAGCGTCCGTCCAGCCGAGACGATCCGGACCTTGCCCCGGTACGCGCCCTTGCCCGCGTCCTTCGGTGCGCGAACGCGAACCCAGAACGACTGCGCGTCGCCCTGGGCGACGTCCACCTTGTCCACGAAATCCAGCAACGGGTCCGGCCACCACCCCACGTGCGAAACGCGGTACGGCGGCTGGGCCGTCTTCACGTAGCCCACCGGACGGACGTCGACGCACTTGGCCGGAATCCTCCGACCGCCCTGCCCCTCGAGCTCGCCGACCTCGACACGAACGCCCTTCAGCGGAGCCGCCAGCGGAACCACGACCACCTGAACGCTCTCCTTCTCGTTCCGCGCCAGGTCGATTCGAAGTCGCCCGGCCGGGAGCGCCGAAACGGGCACGTCACGCGGCAAAACCTTCTCCATCGAGCTGGCCGCCGCGATCACGCAATCCCACGTGCCCGCCTGCTTGGCCGACGCCTTGGCCAGCTCCGCCAGAGACCTCAACCGTGCCACGAGGTTCCCCAGCATCCCATCCCGAATCACGCGGGCCTGCTGCTCCGTGAGTGTCCCCGAGTCGTACGCCCTGCGGACCTGCCCGCAGATCCCCAGCGCCTTGCGGACCTCCGCGTCGAACCACCCCCGCGCCGAGACGTCTCGCGGGACGAGCGCATCCAACGATCCCTTCAGCCCGACCAACGCCGCCTGCGCCGTCCGGAGATCCTCCTCGCTGACCATCATCCCCACTAACTGCTTCCGATAGGCCTCGGGCAGCGGCGGCGGATCCTCACCCGGGGCCAGCAAGGCGATGTTGTCGATGTGGACGACGAGCTTCGCCTCGGGCCGCGCGGTATAGAAGTGCAGGATCGCCACGTCGCTCCGGCTGACCTGCTTCGGGAAGCTCGCCACCGGAATCACGGCGCGGTGGTGCGATCTCGCTCCCAACGCAAACGACCGCGACACGCCCTGCCTGAGGTCCGTGTCCGAGTCGCTGATGAAGAGCTTGAGATGCTGCGTCTCGTCCGTCGGGTTGGTCAGGTCGATCAGGAGGGCCTTGGCCTTCGACCAGTCCTTGACCGGGGGCTTCGCCTCGAAGGCGGGCCACTCCTTCATGCCCTTCTTCCACTTCGGCGTTTGGAGCACCGCCGATCGCTTGCCCGACGTGGCAAACTCCGCCGACGCATCGAGCGTGTCCTGCTCCGGCGATCGAACCTTCCAGGCCTTGATGTCCCCGTCGGTCTCGAAGTCGAACAGCATCGTCAGCGCCGACGACGGCGATGCCGCCACGAGCAGCAGGCAAATCGCGGGTGCCAAGGATCTCACGTCGCTCTCCTTGTCTTGAGGGTCACGGTCACGAATCGCGGCGTCATTCTAGCCGGCCCCCTCCCCGAGGGCGACCGTTCCCGGCGGGAAGATGGTATACTCCCACCCAACCCCACGCTCGCCGAAGCCGGCGAACACGAGAGGAGTGGACGCAATGTCGCCGAAGCACCTTGCTCTTGCCGGACGTTGTCCGTCGATTCTTCCCTGCATCGGTCTGCTGTCCTGCCTGACGACCGCCTGCCACGGCGCCGCCCCCACCGCCACGCCAAACTCGGGCACGCGGCCCGCAACCGAGAACCGCTGGGAGAAAGCGATCCGAGCCTTCCAGAAGCAGGACCAAAAGAAGCCGCCGCCCAGCGGCGCGATCCTCTTCGTCGGAAGCTCGTCGATCCGAGGATGGGACCTCGCCAAGTCCTTCCCCAAGCTCGAGACGATCAACCGCGGGTTCGGGGGATCCCAGTTCTGCGACGCCGTCCACTTCGCCGAGCGAATCATCCTGCCCTATCGACCCAAGATCGTCGTCGTCTACGACGGCGATAACGACCTCGCCGCGGGCAAGACGCCGGAGCAGGTGTTCGACGACTGCAAGGCCCTGGTCGGCAAGATCCGAAAGGCCCTGCCCGAAACGAAGATCGTTCTGCTGTCGACAAAGATCTGCAAGGCCCGTTGGAACAATCGCCAGCAGGTCCGAAAGATCAACGCGATGATCGAAGACTTCGCAAAGAGCGATCCGAGGGTAATCTACGTGGATGTCGCCACCCCCCTGCTCGACGCAGGCGGCGAGCCGCGGGACGAGCTGTTCCGAAAAGACGCACTGCACCTAAGCGACCGCGGCTATCGCCTCTGGGCCTCGATCATCAACAAGCATCTGATCCCGGAAAAACCCTAAGTAACCTCCCGGGACCAAGTAGGGCGCATACGGCGCGCACCTAAGCTGCCTGCAGGAATGTCTGAAAAGATCAACAGGAATGGGTGGCCCACCGCTTCAGCGGTGGGGAACTCGAATTCGGGCGGATACTCGCGTCCCCGATGGCTGAAGACATCGGTCATGAATCGAAGGCTTTCGAGGAACCCACTGTTCATTCGTTGTTGCGCGCCGCCTAGCACGGGCATCTTGCCCATGAATCTCACGAGCAAGACGCCCGAAACCTGACCCGCGCACGGAGAAGTCGCCCACATGAACATGAAACCAACGCTCATCCAAAGTACGATCGTCTCCCTCATCGCGGCCACGTTCGTCGCCGCGACATATGGTGCCGAGATGACCGAACTGCAAACGGACGTCTGCATCGTCGGGGGCGGAAGCGGCGGATACGCCGCCGCCATCGGCGCGGCCAGGGCCGGCGCCAACGTCATCCTGGTCGAAAAACAGGACCGTCTCGGCGGCACGAGCGTAAACGCCTACGTGTGCAACTGGGAGCCCGGCGTCTCCGGCCCGCTGGCCCGCGAGATCTACGACCGACTCGCCAAGATCGGCGCCGCCGGCGTCACCATGGACCACAACGCCGACCGCAAGAAGGGCCCGTTCGGACTCTGGCTCATCACGCCCACTGAAACCTACGAGCAGACGCTCCGGCGCGCCGCGAATCCCGTCAGGAGCTGGCGGGCCGTCGTCTTCGATCCCGACAAGCTCGTCCAGACCGTCTCGGCGATGTTGGCCGAGACGAAGCGATGCAAGGTCATGCTCGAGACGACCTTCGTCGAGGCCGTCGCCGACGGAAAGCGAGTCGAGTCGATCAAGATCGTTTCCAAGGACGGCAAGACCTCTCGCATCAAAGCGCGCATCTTCATCGACAGCACCGGCGGCGCGCACCTCTGCCGCAAGCTCGGATGCGAAACCATGCTCGGGCCCGACGCCAAGAGCCGATTCGACGAACCGTCCGCCCCGGACAAGCCTGGCCAAACGCTCAATGCCATCTCGCTCTGCTACCGCATCCGCAAGAGCGACCGGCCCCTCCGCCAAACCCCGCCAGACCCGCCGGTCAGCCGCTACCCGCGAGGCGCGCACGTCACCGAGGTCCCCGGCGGCGATCGGATCCTCAACCCGCTGGCGATGGTGCCCGGACGAATGCTCATCGACAAAGGCTACGACGCCACGCTCGCCGAGTGCCGCCGGATCGCCCAGGCCCACTGGCGCTCGATGCAAGAGAACCCGACGTTCTCCATGTTCGAGCTGCACAGCCTCGCCCCGATGTTGGGCATCAGAGAGAGCTACCGCGTCGTCGGTGAATACGTGCTTACGCAGAACGACCTGCTCGCCACGATCGCCAAGCAAACGCACCCCGACGTCACCGCCCTGGCCGACCATTCGATGGACGTCCACGGCAAGGGCGCACAACGCGTCCACGGCGAGTTGAAAGGCCCCTACGGCATCCCCTACCGCTGCCTGATCCCCAAAGGCTGGGAGAACCTCCTCGTCGCCTGCCGCGGTGCGAGCTTCAGCCACATCGCCGCGTCGAGCTGCCGCCTCTCACGAACGATGATCCAGCTAGGCCGAGCCGCCGGCGCCGCCGCCGCAATGGCCGCCAAGGACGATGTGCCCGTCAGAGAGATCGACGTTGCCGCTCTCCAAAAGCAACTGGGCATCCCCGCCTCCGCGATGAAGCCTCGATAGCCTGCCCGGCTCGAACGTAGGACGAACGAGAACGGAGGTGCGCCCTCCCCGCCGCCTCCCAAGGAACGCCGGTCTCGACAATGAGCACCAGCTTGACGCACATCCACGGCCCTACTTACAATGTTAGTGTTGTGCTTAGGGAGTGGGAGGGAGGGACTGGAGGGATGGAAGACGCCGCCCACACGCCGTCCTGCCCGCAATACCCCACAGAATGATCCGGCCGGTCCCACGATGATGACACTCGGCGTGCTATTGCGATCGGCCGCAAGCGAAGAGAACCTGTGTCGACCACGAGAGGGAGAGGAACAATGCGAGCAAGTAGACTGGCCCCCAACACCTGGATCGTCATCGCGCCAGCCGTCCTCGGCCTGGCCGCCCCACTCCACGCCGACCAGAACTACCATGTCGGCAACCAGAACGTGAATTCGGGCTACCTCGAACAGTTCCCGTTCATCGAGGCCGATCCCGGCAGCGGAAGCCTCGTCGACTACGGTCACGTCACCAAGCCCTACACCGACTGGCAATCCTTCGGCCTGAGCGTCAAGCTCGATGGCAGCTACATGATGGCGTCCGTCAACGGCAACGGTTCCATGGCCGCCATGTCGGGCGTCTCGGGCGCTCCCGAGTACGTCGTCGACGGCATCGCCAAGCCGTGGGACGACTGGAGCTACCGCGCCCTGGCCACCCGGGCACAGAGCGATCAGTATGCCGTCGCCTTCAGCCGCCCCAGCGGCGGATACGGAATTCAGTTCCTCACCATCAACTCCGGCGGCGCAACGCAGACCGGATGGGTCGACGGCGTTGCCCCCTATGCCGACTGGGACGTCCGCGGCATCACCGAACTGCCGAGTGGGAATCTCGCCATCCTCTACAAAACCGGCAACCCGGGATACTACCGCATCCTCGAGTATTCCCCCTCCGGAGGCGCGGAGATCCAAGGATTCCTTGCCGACGTCAGCGCCCCGTCTAGCGACTGGGACCCCCGCGGGCTGGCCTATCAGCCCGAGACCGGAACCTACGCCGTCATGTTCCAGACCGGGGACGACGGCTCGCTCGCCGTACAGCGCAGAACCTCATCCGGCGACGACCTCGGCTGGGTAACCGTGACCAAGCCCTACGGCGGCGATTGGGACCCCGTGGACCTCGGCACCGCGCTCGACTCCGAGGTCACCGCCTCCGCATCCGGAATCAACATGGGCACGGTCATCAAGGGCGCATACGGCGGAACCTATGCCGCCGGGCAGCTCACGATCGCCAACGATGGCTTCAACCTGGACTACACGATCCCCGCCTCGGCGGGAGACTGGGCGCTGGGCGATGCCGGCTCCCATCACATGACCTACGCCGGCAGCGCCGTCCACGCCCTCTCCGTCTCCACCGACGTCGTGGGCTCCAAGGACGCCCTCCTGACCGTCACCACGAACGATCCCACCGGCGGCGAGGACACCTTGTCGTACGCCCTTACCGGCATGGTGCTGGACCACTCCCAGGCCTCGCTCGACGACCTGACCGATCTCGACAGCGCCATCCTCGACGTGCTGCCCGGAGTCGGCGTCGAAATCGACGTGACGATCTACAACATCGGCGATGCCGATCTCGACATCGACTCGGCATTCTTCGACGCGCCCGGCCTGTTCGAGTTCGTCGGCGGATTCTCGCCCGTCGTCGGCATCGACGACGCCGTCACCTTCACGCTGCGACGACTCACGACCTTCGGAGACGCGCTGCTGACCTTCGGCGTCAGCGACGAGGACCTCCCCGGAGCGACAAGCGGCACGAGCCTGACGATCGCCCTCGTCCCCGAACCCACGACGCTCGCCCTCATCGGCGTCGCAATGGCCGGCCTCATCCGCCGGCGCCGGAGCATCTGACGCCGTCTAAGCTGCCTGCAAGAATCTTTGAACAGATCGCCAAGAAGGGTGGCCCACCGCTTCAGCGGTGGGGGACACGAATTCGGACCGTGGATCGTGTCTCTGATGGCTGGAGCCACAAACCATGCATCGAGGCGTTTCGAGAAGCACACTGTTCATTTATTGCTGCGGGCCGCTTAGCGACGAATCCACCGCTTGACCCCGGACCTCCCCATCCGTCATCCTCTTGCGAGACCGTCCGCCGACACAATCCGCGGAATGGCCTGCCGCTGATCAATCGCAGCCCCGAGAGAGGAATCAGGAAGGAATCAAGCGCATGTCCAATCATCTGATCAGTCTCGCTACGGCAAGCTTCCTCGCCTGCCTCGGAGTCTCGACCTGTCCAGCACAAGCCGCCTCGAACGACATGATCGGCCACTGGCCCTTCGACGAAAAAGACGGGCAAACCGCTCGCGACCTCTCCGCCCAGAAGCGCGACGCCGTCGTACACGGCGCCCAATGGTGTGAGGGCAAGATCGGCGGCGCGCTCCGCTTCGACGGTCTCGACGACTACGTCGCCCTGGGCGATCTCGGCGAGCACCAGGCCGTCACCATCGCCTTCTGGGTCCGACCCGAAGCCCAGCCCAAGCCCCCGCAGTGGCAAGGCCTCGTCACGAGCGACGCCTGGGAAAAGGGCGTCTTCCACATCCCGATCGAAAAGGGCTGCGTCGAGGTCTATCTGCATCTGGGCGACAAGGCGCGGGCACGCCTGAGCAGCTCGCCGCTCGATCCGAACGTCTGGCAGCACGTCACCATCACCGCCGACACAAAGACGCGAACGATGAGGCTCTACCTCAACGGCTTCCTCGAGGACGACACCTCGCTGCCGCCCGACCTCGGAACCCTCAAGCTGATCAAGCACGTCGTCGGACGCGAGTGCGGCGAGCGGCAATTCAAGGGCGCCATCGACGACGTGCGAATCTACGCCCGCGCGCTGACCGAAGAGGAAATCCGACGAATCTGTCCCGACGGGCCACGTCCGGGCTACCGCGACCCGCGAAACCTCCGCGCCGGTTGGACCATCCCCGATGAAAGCTACTGCGACCAGCCCCGCGTCGTCGTGGCAAGGAACGGCGACTGGGTCTGCATCCTGACCACCGGCGCCGGCCACGAAGGCCAGGGCGGCCAGCACGTCGTCGCCACCATCAGCAACGACCAGGGCAAATCATGGTCCCCGCTGATCGACGTCGAACCGTCCGACGGACCCGAGGCCTCGTACGCCGTCACGATGATCACCCCCGCCGGACGAATCTATGCTTTCTACACCTACAACGGCGACCGCGTGAACACGCTCAACGGCAAGAAGGTCCGCTCCGACACGCAGGGCTGGTACTGCTACCGCTTTTCCGACGACCACGGCCGGACCTGGTCACAGCGGCATCGAATACCCGTCCGAGTCACCGCCGCCGACCGCGGCAACGACTGGCAGGGCAAGGTCCAGATGTTCTGGGCCATCGGTAAGCCCTACCCCTTCGACGGCTCCGTCATCTGGGCATTCACGAAGCTCGCCAAGTACTTCCTCGTGAACGGCGAGGGCTGGTTCGTCCGATCGGACAACCTCTTGACGGAGAAAGACCCCGACAAGATCGACTGGCAGCTCCTGCCCGACGGCGACCAAGGCCTCCGCAACGAGCCGTTCGGCTCGGTCCAGGAAGAGTTCAACATCGTCCCGCTCACCGGCGACGACATCTACTGCATGTACCGCACGACAACCGGCCACCCCTGCCACGCCTACAGCCGCGACGGCGGCCACACATGGACCAAGCCCGAGTTCGCCACCTACACCCCCGGCGGACGCAAGCTCAAAACCCCCCGCGCCTGCCCCAAGGTCTGGAAGACCTCAAACGGCAACTACCTCTTCTGGTACCACAACAACGGCGGCAAGGCGTTCGACGGCCGAAACCCCGCCTGGATCACCGGCGGCATCGAAAAGGACGGCCTGCTCCACTGGCGCCAGCCCGAGATCCTCCTCTACGACCCCAACCCGAACGTCCGAATCAGCTATCCCGACCTGATCGAGCAGGACGGAAAGTACTGGATCGCCGAGACCCAGAAGACCGTCGCGCGGGTGCACGAAATCGATCCCACGCTCCTGGAAGGCCTCTGGACGCAGGGACAACTGCGCACCGTCGCCCAGAAGGGCCTCGCGCTCTCGCTTACCGGCGATGAGCTCAAAGCCAAGACAGTCGCCCTCCCGAAGCTCGCGCCCCTGACAAGCTGCATCGGCTTCGCCGTCGAGCTCGGACTGACGTTCGACGACCTGTCGCCCGGACAGATCGTCCTCGACGGGCGTAGCAACGACGGCAAGGGCATCGTCGTCCAGACGGGCGAGAACGCCACCCTCCGCATCGACGTGGCCGACGCAGCGACCCGCGGCGGTTGGGACAGCGACCCCGGCCTGCTCGCCCCCGGCAAGCGGCGCCACGTCGTCTTCATCGTCGACGGCGGACCAAAGATCATCACCGTCCTCGTCGACGGCGTCCTCTGCGACGGCGGTGAGCATCGCGAGTACGGATGGGGACGGTTCCCCAGAAGCCTCGGCGACGTCACCGGCTCGGGCATCCTAAAGCTCGCCCCCGCGCTCAAGGGCAAGCTGTCCCTCCTGCGCATCTACGACCGCCGCCTGCGAACCTCCGAAGCCGTCGGGAACTACCACGCATGGCGCAACTAGATCCGGACTCCTCAGTCTCGCAGACAGACGATGAAGGAGCGCTGCGCGCTCAGAGCCCATCACCCGCACCTGCGGATGACGACGTCGAGATCCACTGCCCCAACTGCAAGTACAACCTCACCGGCCTGACCAAAGGGCGATGCCCCGAGTGCGGCCAAGCCTTCAACCGCGCCGAACTGATCGAGTGGATGGCCGCTCCCGACCAGCCCTTGCCATACGGACAACGAAGCGGAACGCAAACCCGTTTCGCCCTGCTCTTCCGCGACAGCCTTCTCGATCCATGCAAGCTCGCCAGGGGTCTCCCGGGGCGGCCCGATGCCGGTGACGGTAGGCTCCACGGCCACACCTGCCGTGCGATCGCGTCCCTGATCGTCGTCGTGGCTTTCACCATCCTCACTGATGGAGATGGCTTCGGATATGCATGCCTGGCCGGCGCACTGATGCTTCTCGCATCGCATGCCGTCGAAGTCATCATCGCGGCGCTACTGAACTGCTACACGATTCCGTGCAACATCCCGGAGGACAACCGCTACGCCTTCTGGCGGACCCTCTGCAACTGCTTCGCAAGCTACTACCTGTTGCTTGTCGCGTTCCCGATATGCCTTCCACTATTCCTCAATCTTGTTGCCCTGGGGCTGGACGTAGTGGCCCTACTAGTGACACCGTGGTTGTTGACGTTGTCGCCGCTCTTGCCGCTGGGCTGGTGGTGGTATTGCCTCTCTCGCGCGATCGCGGCGCGGACATTCCCGTCGACGGGCCGAACGTTGGTGACGCTTTCCATCCCCTTCCTCGTCGCGGGAAGCTTCCTCATCAGTCTCTTCATCGTGGTCGTGGCTGCGGTCTTGACGATGGAGCCCTATCCCCCCTCGTAGGTCATTGGGACTGAAGCAACACCAAAGGAAGGGCGAGGTTCCCCCCGAGCCGCCGCTAAGCATCCTTCCGATGACTGGGCGCAAGCCGCCGCACAAGCGTCGTACCGGTTCACTCGCCGCATCCCTGATACGCCGACCCCCTTCTCCCTATCTGAAGCACTGTGCCACGGCCCAACGACCAGAGAAAAAGAAGCCGGCAACTCGCCTGGAGAATGTCATGCGGAAATCACGAACGCCAACCAGTCACCGCCCCCCCGACACCCGACCACTGCGGCATTCCGGTGCATTGCGGTGCATCGACCACCCCCGGTCCCACCGTCCCCCCCTTGAGCCCTGTGCCGTACAAAACAGCGCATTCTCGCGCATTCCGAGACATTCCGAGACATTCCGAGACATCGCCCGCCTCCGCCCCGCCTCTCCCCGACCCCGAAAACCGCGGGATTCCGCTGCATCTCGGCGCATTGTGGGGCATTCCGAGACATTTCGAGACATTCCGAGACATCGCCCCCCCGTCTCCCCCTTCATCATTCATCATTCATCCTTCATCCTTCGTCCTTCCCCCGCCCCCCGAGCCCAGATACCCGTGCAAATCAGCGCATTCCGCAGCATTCCGGGACATTGTGAGACATTGTGGGACATCCGTCAGCCCCCCCCCTCCCACCTCCGACTCGTCACGCCGAAGCCAGAACCCGGATACCCCCCCCATCCAGCAGATGAGGTGCTTGCCGATCTCGGGATCGGCGTTAGGATCGTCAGAAAGGCCGACGGTGGTCGTCGGCTAAAGTCCATCCGGGAAATCCCGGATGAGGGGAATCCAAGGCTGGCATTGCCATCGAGATACCCACCCATGATCCGGAATGCCATAGCCATGTGCTGCACCGTTCTGCTGGCGGTCGCTGCAATCGCATGGATTCAAAGCTACTGGGTGTCCCGAGAACTGGCGTATGCAGGACGCCAAGACATCCTGAGCGTAGCGATGGAGGCGGGCATCATCGAGATTCATGCCGGGTTCTATCCCCCAGGTGCGACCCACCGAGGGTGGACATACACTGCGAGCCGGCGAACAAAGCAATCATCGGGTCCGTTCGCTTTCCGTTTCATGCTGGAACGTTTCGGCAAGCCATCCCAATCCCCTTGGCTTTGGGTGCTCTTCCCGTGCTGGGTCCCTGTAGTGATCTTCCTGATCTATCCTTCCTGGACGCTTGTCCGACGGAAGCTATCGCACCATCGTCGCCAAGGGGAATTCTGTCCTCAGTGCGGTTACGACATGACGCTCAACGAGTCGGGAGTATGCCCCGAATGCGGGAAGCCCACAGAATCCTCGACCGTATCGCGGAGAAGATCTACCTGAGCAGGGCTCACCGTGCGGTCCACGCTATCAACGAGACACCACTCGTCCCCCGCTTGTCGAGGAACTCCCGTCGCTGTATATAGTCGCCCTCTGGCGCGAACGGCTCGCCGCCCGCCGCCAGGCAGCTTCAGCGGACGCGAACGACTCAACCCCAATCAACGCGAGGTGCCCCGTGATCTCAAAACGTTCCCTCCGACTCGCAACATGGCTCACCCTCTCAACGACGGCCCTCATCGCCCAAGCCGCCGCCGCCCAGTCCGTCAAACTCGACGTCCTCACCGACCGCCCCGACGCCCTCTACCACGTCGGCCAGACCGTCACCTTCAACGTCTCCCTGCTCGTCGACAAGAAGCCCCTCGCCGACGGCCAGATCAGCTACGTCCTCAGCAACGACGGCCACGGCGTCCTCGCCCAAGGCACGCTCGCCCTGACGGGCAAGCCGCTGCTCATCCAAGGCAAGCTCGACCAACCCGGCTTCCTCCGCGCCACCGTGACCTACGTGGATCCGAAGGGCAAGAAGCAAGTCGCACTGGGCGGCGCGGGAATCGACCCCCTCGACATCAAGCCCAGCATGCCCGTCCCCGACGACTTCGACGCCTTCTGGGCCCAGCAGCGAAAACGCGTCACGGACATGCCCATGAAGCCCACACTCACCCCCGTCAAGACCCCGGAGAAGGGGGTTGAGTGCTTCGACCTGCGGATCGACTGTCCCGGCGGCGCTCCGGTCTCCGGCTACTACGCCCGACCCGCCGGCGCAAAGCCCAAGAGCCTCCCCGCCATCTTGTCCGTCCACGGCGCCGGCGTCTGCAGCTCGAACCTCGGCCGCGCCACCGCCGACGCCAAGATGGGCGCCATCGCCGCCGACATCAACGCCCACGGCATCCCGAACGGAAAGCCGAAGGCCTTCTACCAGGCCCTCAACGACGGACGCCTCAAGGACTATCGCCATCACGGAAAACAAAGCCGCGACACCAGCTACTTCCTCGGCATGTACCTCCGCCTCATGCGCGCGATGGACTTCCTCACCTCCCAGCCCGAGTGGGACGGACGAACCCTCATCGTCCACGGCAGCAGCCAAGGCGGCGGACAATCGCTCGTGGCCGCCGGGCTCGACCCCCGCGTCACCGCCCTCGCCGCAAACGTACCCGCCATGTGCGATCACACCGGCGTCATAAACGGCTGGCCCAGGCTCGTCCCCCACGGCCCCGACGGCAAGCCCGACCCGAAAACCTTCGAGGCCTCCCGCTACGTCGATGCGATGAACTTCGCCGCCCGGACCCGCGCCGAAGCGCTCGTCTCCGTCGGCTTCATTGATGACACCTGTCGACCGACCACCGTCTACGCCGCATACAACAATCTGAAAGGCCCCAAGCGAATGCTGAACGAGCCGCGGATGAGGCACGAGATCTGGGATAGCTGGCGAAACGCCGAGGCCGCCTTCATCAAGGCGCATATCGAGCGGATGCGCGCCCTATCTCGATAGCGTCGTCATAATGCTGACCAGACCAACCCAATGGTGAAATCGAGCGGAGTTGAACGGCGCGAGGAAAACCCCTTCGGACTGACTGCGGACCCGCCCGCTTCTTGACCTTTCGCCGTCCCCGGATAGGATGCTACCCGTAAGGGGCGCGAGCGTCTACGTCGGCCCCTCTTGCCCGGCATGGAGCGAGGAGCGCCTGCCACGACCGCCCGAGACCCCGTTCGGATCGACCATGATGCAGTCGCAGGTGCGACAGGCCCTTGAACCCGACGAATCCCTCCTTCTGCTGACCGACGCGGACCTGCTTGACGACGGCTCGTTCGGACAGCGGTGGCTGGTCGTCACCGATCGACGCGTCCTGGTCTTCACGCCAAACGGGAATCGACTCGACGCCGCGGACGAGATCATCCCTCTGCAAGACATCGACCGGGTCGAGTCGGTCCCCAGGGTCGGACACATGAGCCTCGTGGCGCATGCCTCGGGGCGACGAATCGAGCTGGTGCGATACACGAACTCTCTGTCCGAGAAGTTCGCCAAGATCGCACGAGCCCTCGACGACACCCGACGCCGCGACAAGCCCCTCGTCTTCGACCTCACCGAGGAGCGAGCGCGCCTCTGCATGGACTGCGGTCGACTCCTGCCCGAACGCGGTGGTTTCTGCCCGGCCTGCCTCAAGAAGCGGAGCGTCCTCAGCCGCTTCTGGAAGTACATGCGACCAGACTGGCCCGCCGCACTCGTGGTGATCGGCTGTATGCTCGCGGCCACCGCCGTCGGCCTGGTCCCGCCGTACCTCATCAAGGTCCTCGTCGACGACGTCATCACGCCCAAGGGTAACGTCCGCCTGCTCGAGATCATCGTCGCAGCCCTGGTCGCCGCGCACCTCCTGTCGATCGCCATTCAGATCCTGCAAGGAAGGGTCTCGGCCAGGCTCAGCACCCGAATCCTGCACGACGTCCGCGTCGACTTCTTCCAGGCCGTCCAGTACCTCAGCCTCCGGCGGCACGACCTCGCGCGAACCGGCGGGCTCATCTCACGCGTCAGCCACGACACCCAGCTCCTCAACGCGTTCTTCATGGACATGGCCCTGGCCATCGTCCCGCAGGTGCTCCAGATGCTCGGCGTCCTGCTCATGCTCTTCGTGCTCGACTGGCGCCTGGCCATCCTGGTCATCGTCCCCGCACCGGCCATCTACGGCATGTCCCTGTGGTTCCACAAGCGGATCCGCGGACGATTCGCCCGACAGTGGCAGCGACAGTCGCGGATGACCGCGCGGGCCAGCGACGCCATCTCCGGCATCCGCATCGTTAAGGCCTTCGCCCAGGAGCCCTCAGAGATCGGCCTCTTCGGCGTTCGCAGCGATCAGCTCCGCGACGCACAGGCCTCGTCCCAGGCGTTCCTCGGCTCCTACTTCCCCGCCATCCGGTTCGTGATCATGCTCGGCGCGTTCCTCGTCTGGTACTTCGGCGGCATGGGCGTTATCGGCGAGGGTAGCTCGTTCTGGCGAGGCATCACCTTCGGCACGCTGATGGCCTTCCTCGGCTACCTCGGCATGCTCTACAACCCCCTCAACCTGCTGGCCAGGGTCAGCGACTACTTCAACCGAGCCGCCACCGCCGCCCAGCGACTCTTCGAGATCGCCGACGCCGACCAGGAGATCTACGACGCCGCCGACGCACAGCCAATGCCCAAGCCCCAAGGCGCTATCCGATTCGACAACGTCCACTTCGGCTACACCAAGGACAAACGCGTCCTCAAGGGAATGAACCTCGACGTCAGGCCCGGCGAGATGATCGGCCTGGTCGGAAAGTCCGGCGTCGGCAAGACGACGATGATCAACCTCATCTGCCGGTTCTACGACGTCGACGAGGGCGCCATCCTGCTCGACGGCGTGGACATCCGAAAGATCAAGCTCCGCGACCTGCGAGGGCAGATCGGCATCGTCCCGCAGGAGCCGTACCTGTTCAACGCCTCGATCGCCGAGAACATCGCCTACGGCAAACCCGGTGCCTCGCGCGACGAGATCATCCGCGCCGCCGTCGCCGCCAACGCCCACGGCTTCATCATGCGACAGACCGACGGCTACGACACGCGAGTCGGCGAACGTGGGGCCCGCCTCTCCGGCGGCGAGCGGCAGCGGCTCGCCATCGCCCGGGCGATCCTGCACGACCCGAAGATCCTGATCCTCGACGAGGCCACATCGGCCGTCGACACCGAGACCGAGGAGCTGATCCAGCAGGCGCTGGCCCGACTCGTCAAGCATCGTACGACCTTCGCCATCGCCCATCGGCTCAGCACGCTCCGCAACGCCGACCGATTGCTCGTCATCGACGACGGCAAGGCCGCCGAGCTCGGCACGCACCCGGAACTGCTCAAGAAGAGAGGCCTGTATCACCGCCTCGTCGTCCTCCAGTCCAAGCTGTCCAAGATCCAGGCCGTCGGAGGATGAGCAAGAGTAGAGACGCGGACAGGAAGACGAGACACGAATGGCGCTGCTTCGCAACCAGACACGACAAGACAGGAGACACCTGCGATGTCAGGACTGTCCCGTAGGGACAAGGTGACAATAGCCCAGGACTTCAGTCCTGGGAAGACACGTTCCACCGCAATTACAAGTCCCGTAGGGACGACTGAACGGCGCCAATCCGCCTCGGAAGCCCCCCGGGCTGACGTCCTGGGCTGCTCTCGACCGTCACCGCGGAACCGGCCACAACGACGCCCCCGCCACCAACGGTTGCACACGGGAATCTGAACCATGCCCCAAGACACGACCAAACCCTACATCAGAACCCGGCCTGAGCCCGACTTCGACTTCCTCCCCGAGGACAGAGTCCGGTTCTTCACCGACCAGACCCGCTGGCTGCGGATGACGATCGGAAACGATCGCACCTACCTCGGCGTCAAGGTCGTGCGGGCCTTCCCCTACTCCGATCCCGACCGCTATCTCGGCGTCCTCGACGCCCGAGACAACGACAAGGTCATCGGCCTGATCGCCCAGCCCGAACGGCTCGACCCCGATTCGCGCCGCCTCGCCGACGGGGCCCTCACCGAGCACTACTTCATCCCAGTCATTACGCGCGTCAACGACATGCGCGAGGAATACGGAGCCTTCTACTTCGACGTCCAGACCGACCGCGGCCGGAGGGAGTTCGTCGCCAAGGGCGTCCGCGACGCCACCGAGGAGCTGGAGGACGGCAGCCTGCTCATCCCCGACGTCGACGGCAACCGCTACCGAATCCTCGACCTCGAACGTCTCGACCCGAAGTCCAGGGGCCTGCTGGAGTGGCTGTTCTGAATCACGGAGCGAAATCAGGCGCAAGGCATCTGGCGGACACATAGCATGGGCATCTTGCCCATGAACCCTCACGGGCGAAACGCCCGTGCTACGCAGGCCTTCCTGCCTGCCCACGTGGCACGACAGCCCTCCATGTAACGCAGGCATCCTTGCCTGCCCGTGTCGCGCGATACAGATGGAGCGAAGCAGACAAGCAATGCCCAACAGGAGCAACCCATGCCAAAGAAGCTAACCATCGTCGGCAAGCCGCTGCCCAACGTCCCCTGGGAAGACCGCCCCGCCGGTTCGACCGACGTCATGTGGCGATACACCGGCAACCCCATCATCGGCCGGCACCCCATCCCCTGCGCCCAAGCCATCTACAACAGCGCCGTCGTGCCTTACGGAAACGGCTTCATCGGCGTCTTCCGAACCGAGTACAAGACCCGCATGCCCTACCTCCACGTCGGCCGCAGCAACGACGCCATCCACTGGGAAATCGAGCACGACCGCATCGAGCTGCAATGCGACGACCCCGAGATCGCCCGGATGGAGTACGCCTACGACCCCCGCGTCTGCAAGATCGACGACACCTACTACGTCACCTGGTGCAACGCCTACCACGGCCCCACCATCGGCGCGGCCAAGACGAAGGACTTCAAGACCTTCACCCAGCTCGAGAATGCCTACCTGCCCTGCAACCGAAACGGCGTGCTCTTCCCGCGAAAGATCAACGGAAACTTCGCCATGCTCAGCCGCCCGAGCGACATGGGCCATACCCCCTTCGGAGACATCTTCTGCAGCCAGAGCCCCGACATGTGCTTCTGGGGCAAGCACCGGTTCGTCATGGGCACCGGCGCCGGCGGCTGGTGGGAGAGCACCAAGGTCGGCGCGGGCCCCATCCCCATCGAGACCAGCGAGGGCTGGCTGCTCATCTACCACGGCGTCCTGACGAGCTGCAACGGATACGTCTACAGCTTCGGCGGCGCCCTGCTCGACCTCGACGAGCCCTGGAAGGTCCGCTACCGCGCAAGGACGCACTTGCTGACCCCAGAGGCCGAATACGAGACCTGCGGCTTCGTCCCCAACGTCTGCTTCCCCTGCGCCGCCCTCTGCGACCCAAAAACCGGACGACTCGCCGTCTACTACGGCGCCGCCGACACCTACGTCGCCGTCGCATTCGCAAAGGTCCACGAGTTGATCGAGTTCATCAAGGCCGACTCAACCGTGTAGGGTAGGCCCCGCTACAAGACAACAACGCCGGGCCAAGCCCGGCCTATACAGGGAGGAATGATGCGCCCATCCGCATACTGCGTCTCTCTCACCCAGCTCCTGACAGCACTCGCTGCTGTCGTCCTTGGCTCACCAACCAGCGTCGCGGCATCGCAGCACATCCGAGTCTTCTGCCTCGACGCAGACCTGCTGGCAAAAACCAAGACCCGCATCCAAGCCGGCGACCCCGCCCTCAAACCCGCCATGGACAAGCTGCTCGCCGACGCTGAGAAGGCACTCCGCACGAAGCCCCCCTCCGTCATGGACAAACCCCGGACCCCGCCCAGCGGCGATAAGCACGACTACATGAGCTTCGGCCCCTACTGGTGGCCCGACCCCGACAAGCCCGACGGACTCCCCTACATCCGCCGTGACGGACAGGTCAATCCCGACTCCAGGAAGTCATCCGACCACGTCAGTCTCGCCCGAATGGTCGGCGCGGTCGACACCCTATCGTTGGCATACTTCCTCACCGACAAGGAACCCTACGCCCAACACGCCGCCCGCATCCTCCGCGTCTGGTTCCTCGATCCCGCCACCAAGATGAACCCGAACCTCACGTTCGCCCAGGGAATCCCCGGACGCTGCCACGGACGCAGCACCGGCATCATCGAAACCGCATGCCTGGGATCCATCGTCGATGCCGTCGGCCTGCTCGAACCCTCCAAGGCCTGGACAGACGCGGATCAGAAAGGAATGCTCGCCTGGTTCAACGCCTATCTCGAATGGCTCCGAACCAGCGAGAACGGCAAGGCCGTCGCCACGGCCCACAACAACATCGGCACGTGGGCAAACGTCCAACTCGCCGCCTTCGCCCTCTTCATCGGCGATCGAGAATCCGCAAAACGCGTCGTCGAGACGGGCAAGGATCGCATCGCGCGGCAGATCGAACCCGACGGAAGACAGCCCCGCGAACTGAAAAGGACAAAGTCATTCTCTTATAGCATCTTCAATCTCGACGCCCTCTTCACGCTGGCCAGGTTAGCCCGGCACGTCGGCGTCGACCTGTGGCGTTACGAGACCCCCGATCACCGAACCCTGCGCAAGGCACTGGATTTCCTCGCCCCGTATGCCGATCACGAGAAGCAGTGGCCACACAAGCAGATCAGCTCGACCGGGCCGATGGCCCTGCTGCCGCTCCTGCGCCGTGGCGTGATCGCCTACCAAGACGATCGCTACGAAGCGCTGATCCGAAAACTCCCCGACCAGGCGCGCGTTACATCGGCCCGAACGCAATTGCTCTGGCCACGACCCTAGATCCCGCTTACACAACGCGCCAAGGAATAGGAGTTTGCCTCCAGCATTTGCCGGGTTTATACTACCGTCCGCGCGTCGTCAGTCGGTTCCCGATGGTCTCGAAGTACCCTGGAATCTACCCATGCGTCCAGTGCCTCTCGTATCAGCGCTAACCATGGCGACAGCCGTGGCCGGCCCGATCCTCCTCCTCGCCGGGTGCGGCAAGGAAAGCCCCCGCGTCGCTCCTGGCCCCCCCGAGGTCACCGTAAGTCAACCCATCCAGCAGATGGTGACGGACTACATCAAGGCTCAAGGCACGACCGAGGCCATCGAGTCCGTCGAGATCCAAGCGCGGGTCGCCGGCTGGCTCGAAAAGATCAACTTCATCCCCCGCGCCAAGGTCAAGAAGGACGATCTGCTCTTCGTCATCGACCCGAGGCCGTTCAAGGCCAAGCTGGACCAGACCAAGGCCGACCTGGCCACCTGTAAGGCCAAGCTCGAGCTCGCCGAGTTCAACTATAATCGGCTGGTCAAGCTGAAGAAGGAAGACTTCGCCGCCGACCTCGAGACCGTCCAGGCCCTGTCCGATCGCGATGCCGCCAAGGCCGCCATCGCCGCCGCGCAGGCCGCCGTCGATCAGGCGGCCCTCGACCTTGAATACACCCAGGTCCGCTCGCCCATCAACGGCACCGTCAGCAGAAACCTCGTCGACGTCGGCAATCTCGTCGGGTCCGGCGCCAACACGCTCCTCACCACCGTCCTCAAGGAGGATCAGGTCTACGCCTACTTCGACCTGAGTGAGATCGATCTGCTCCCCCTGGCGCGAGCCCGGGCCGCCAAGATGGCAACAACCGCCAGCGCGCCCGCGAAGATGGATCACCCGGTCTCTCTCGCCCTGGCCGACGAGACCGGGTATCCCCACGAGGGAAGTATCGACTTCGTCGAAACCGCCGTCGATCCGAACACCGGCACCATCCGCACCCGCGGCGTATTCCCGAGCGAGAACATCCTACTGCCGGGAATGTTCGTCAGGATACGCATCCCGACGGGCACCCCCGGCCCCGCATTGATGGTCGCCGAGCGGGCCCTCGGAATCGACCAGGGCCAGCACTACCTGCTGGTCATCAACGACAAGAACGTCGTCGAATACCGTCGGGTCAAGGTCGGGCTGCTCGAAGAGGGGCTCCGCGTCATCAAGGAGGGGATCGCCCCGGGCGACTGGGTCATCGTCAACGGCCTCCAGCGCGTTCGTCCCGGCATCACGGTCTCCCCACAACGCGTGACCATGGACAAGGCTACGGGCCTTGCCACCCGACCCGCGTCCACTGCGTCTCGTCCGACGACTAGTCCGGCCTCGCCGGCACGTTCTGGGCACTGATGGAGGTTCCAGGTGATATCCCGATTCTTCATTGATCGCCCGATCTTCGCCGCCGTGCTCTCGATCGTCATCACGATCGCCGGAGGCGTATCCCTGTTCGTCCTCCCGATCGCCCAGTACCCCGAGATCACGCCGCCCACCGTTCAGGTCTCCTGCGTCTATCCGGGCGCCAACGCCCAGGTCGTCGCCGAGACCGTCGCCGCCCCGATCGAACAGCAGGTCAACGGCGTCGAGAACATGCTGTACATGTCCTCCCAGTGCACCAACGACGGCGCCTACAACCTGTCGGTCACCTTCAAGCTCGGCACCGACCTAGACATGGCCCAGGTCCTCGTGCAGAACCGCGTCTCGATGGCCACGCCCACGCTGCCCGATGTGGTCAAGACCACGGGCGTCACCACGAAGAAGAAATCGCCGAACATCATGCTGGTCGTCAACCTCATCTCCCCCGACGAGCGCTACGATCAGCTCTACCTCAGCAATTACGCCACCATCCAAGTCAAGGACGAGATCGCCCGCCTCGAGGGCGTCGGAGACGTCCTGCTCCTCGGCCAGCAGGACTACAGCATGCGGGCCTGGTTGAACCCAGAAAGGCTCGCCTCCCGCGACCTCACCGCCGGTGACGTCGTCAATGCATTGAAAGAGCAGAACGTCCAGGTCGCCGCCGGTCAGGTCGGCCAGCCCCCCGTGCCCCCGGGACAGGACTTCCAATACATCCTCAGCACGCTGGGCCGCCTCACCACCGTCGAGGAATTCGGAAACATCGTCATCAAGACCGGCACACAGGGCCAGATCACGCGGCTCCGAGACGTGGCCAGGATCGAGCTGGGGGCCAAGAACCAGGATCAAAGCTGTTGGCTCGACGGCAAGCCCAGCGCGGGCGTCGCCATCTTCCAACTACCAGGCTCCAATGCCCTTCAGACCGCCGATCGAGTCCGCGCCAAGATGGAGGAGCTCAAGAAGCGATTCCCCGACGGGCTCGACTACGCCATCGTCCACGACACCACGCCCTTCATCAGTGAGTCCATCCACGAGGTCGTCAACGCCCTCCGAGACGCCTTCATCCTCGTGGCCATCGTCGTCCTCATCTTCCTCCAGAACTGGAGGGCGACGCTCATTCCACTGATCGCCGTCCCCGTCTCACTCATCGGCACCTTGGCGGTCATGGCCGTCGCCGGCTTTACGCTCAACAACCTGTCCCTCTTCGGCCTCGTCCTGGCCATCGGCATCGTGGTCGACGACGCCATCGTCGTCGTCGAGAACGTCGAGCGCTGGATTGAGCACGGCCTGTCGCCGGTGGAAGCCGCCCGAAAGTCCATGGATGAGGTCACCGTCGCCGTTATCGCGATTGCCTTCGGGCTCAGCGCCGTGTTCATCCCCACCGCCTTCATCTCCGGCATCACGGGCCAGTTCTTCCGCCAGTTCGCCCTCACGATCGCGGCCTCGACGCTGATCTCGGCCTTCAACTCGCTGACGCTCAGCCCAGCCCTCGCCGCCCTCTTGCTGAAGCCCCGCGATCAGCAGCGCGACCTGCTCACCCGAATCATGAACCTGACGATCGGCTGGTTATTCAAGGGCTTCAACAAGGGCTTCGATTGGATGACCGCCGGTTACGCCAACACCGTGCGCCTGGTCATCCGCGGCTCGGCCGCCGCCCTGCTCGTCTTCGCCGGTCTGCTCTACGCCACCTATCACGGCCTCGTGACCGTGCCCACCGGCTTCATCCCCTCGCAGGACAAGGGCTACCTGATCACCAGCGTGCAACTGCCCGACTCGGCCTCGCTCGAGCGAACGCAGGAGGTGATGAGCCGGATCGAGCGCATGGCACGCCAGACAAAGGGCGTCAAGCACACCGTCAGCATCGCCGGGCAGTCCTTCCTGCTCAACGCCAACGGATCCAACTTCGGCTCCATGTTCATCATCCTCGACGATTTCGAATACCGCCATGATCCCCGGCTCTCGGCCGATCACATCGCAGCGGTGCTCCGCAGGGAGTTCTACGAGAAAGTCCAGGAGGCGATGATCGGCGTCTTCGGAGCGCCCCCCGTCGACGGCCTCGGCACCGCCGGCGGCTTCAAGATCATGGTCGAGGACCGCGGCGACAGCGGCCTGCCCGCCCTGCAAGCCCAGACCGACAACCTCGCCGCCAAGGCCAACCAGTCGCCGGAGTTCGTCGGCGTCTTCACGATGTTCCGGGCCAGCACGCCCCAGCTCTACATCGACGTCGATCGGACCAAGTGCAAGAAGATGAACGTGCCTCTCAGCGAGGTCTTCAACGCCCTCCAGGTCTACCTGGGCGGCTACTACGTCAACGACTTCAACCGATTCGGACGCACCTGGCAGGTCAACCTCCAGGCCGAAGCCAACTTCCGCGATAGCGCCCGCGACGTCAGACAGCTCAAGATCCGAAACGCTCGGGGCAACATGCTCCCGATCGGCGCCGTCGCGACGGTCGAGGACATCAGCGGACCGGTGATGATTACCCGCTACAACATGTACCCCGCCGCGGCCATCAACGGAAACGCCGCGCCCGGCGTCAGCTCCGGACAGACGATCGCCATGATGCAGGAGCTCGCCGAACGAGAGCTGCCGCCATCCATGACCACCGAGTGGACCGAGCTGACCTACATGCAGATCCTTGCCGGAAACACCGCCATCTTCATCTTCCCCCTCTGCGTGCTGTTCGTCTTCCTCACGCACTCCGCCGAGTACGAGAGCTGGCTGCTCCCCCTCTCGATCATCCTCATCGCGCCGCTCAGCATCTCCTTCGCCCTGTTCGGCGTGTCCTCCTACGGCATCGACAACAACATCTTCGTCCAGATCGGCTTCGTCGTCCTCATCGGCCTGGCCTGCAAGAACGCCGTCCTCATCGTCGAGTTCGCCAAACAGCAGAAGGAGGATCACGGCCTGCATCGCAAGGAGGCCGCCGTGGAGGCATGCCGGCTCCGCCTACGGCCCATCCTGATGACCTCGTTCGCCTTCATCCTTGGTGTCGTCCCCCTGGCCGTCGCCAGCGGAGCCGGGGCCGAGATGCGACGAACGCTCGGAATCGCCGTGCTGACGGGCATGCTTGGCGTGACCCTCTGCGGCCTCCTGCTGACCCCGGTCTTCTACTACGTCCTGCAGGGCGTGTCTGATTGGAGGCAGTCCAAGAAGCCGCCGGAGCCGCAGTCCGAGCGTCAAGACAAGGCCTGATACCGCAGGGGGCCCGCCGACATGCTGACAGAGGTCGTCTCGTTCTCGGCAACCGTGACCATGGGGTTCTTCGCCATCATGAACCCCATCGGCAACACCCCCATCTTCCTCAGCCTCGCCGGGACGCTGAGTCCCCCAGCACAACGTCGCATCGCACGCAAGGCGGTCGTTCTGGCATTCGTGATCGTCGCGGCCTTCGCCATCGGCGGAAATCTCCTCTTCAGGGCCTTCGGCATCACGCTGCCCGCATTTCGGATCGCCGGCGGCATCCTCGTCTTCATGGTCGGCTATCACCTCCTCCAGGGCGGGCAGTCGGCGATGCACCATCCCTCGAAGGAGCCGGGCGAAGCCCCGGATCCCACCGATGTAGCCGTCTCTCCCCTGGCGACCCCGATCCTGGCCGGACCCGGAACGATCGCCACCGGCATGAGCTTCGCCGCGCCTCAGGCCTCGCTCGGCCACGCCCTCGTCGTGGTCATCGTGCTGATCGTCTTCGCGATCGCGTGCGCCGCGACCTACGTCTGTTTCGTAATCGGTGAAAAGCTCGTGGCGTGGATCGGCCCCGGCATCATCAAGGTCATCTCCCGCCTGATGGGCCTGCTCCTGACCGTCATGGCCGTCCAGATGGTCGTCCTGGGCGTCAAGGCCCTCTCGTGACGTCGGACCCCCAGTCAAGCCACATCAAGGCAGATCCTCGAACGTGTAGAACCGAAGCCCGATTTCCTTGGCGTGCCTCAACACTGCCTCCAAACCGGCCGGATCGATGTGATTCCGCGGCGTGCCCCTGCTGATGCTGTGAGAGTAGAAAACGACGATCTCCCCCCTGGCCTTCGCGCGATCCAACGCCTCCTCCACCTGCTTGAGAAGATCCTCCGTCCCCGGATCCCCCAGCCGATCCAGTCCCCTGCCGCCAAAGCACCCTCGCTCGCCCGCCTGATCGATCGGCGTGAAAAGCGAGTCCCAGCCGGCCAACCGCGCGGAGGTGCCCGACGGCGGACGATACACCCCCGATCGAAGATGCCGAAACACACCCAACAAGGCCTTGTCCGTAACCTTATCGTTGTTGCTGTTCGGATACGCGAAGCAGACCGGCGCCAACCCCGCCTCCGTCATCAGTCGAACCGCCGGCCGGATCTCGTCGTCGAGATACTTGGCGATCGAGTGCTGCTTGTAGTATTCGACCGCCTTCCGATGCCGCAGGCCGTGACAGCCGATCGCGTGCCCCGCCCGCTTCAGCCTCCGCAGGCCCTCTATCTGATCCGGGCTCAGCCGGTCGAACCCACTGACGAAGAACGTCGCGCGGGCGCCGTACTTCGCGAACACCGGCATCGCCGCCAGCCACGCGTCAACGTAGGCGTCGTCGAACGTGAGAAGCACCCCCGGCGCCGACAGCCGAGACCCCGCCGCCGACTTCGACGCCGATCCGTTCCGCCCAGGCACGGTGGTGGCTTCGGATCCCCCGATCAGCCAATCGAGCGTCACCTGCGTCAGCACGATGCGTTCGTACGCGCCACGATCCCCGGCCTCATACAGACACCCGATCGCCCCCCCCGGCAGAATCGCCAGACAAGAATACGCCGCCGGGCCGTCATGCAGCACCTTGCCCACCGGCCACGACTTGCCCTCGTCGTAGCTCATCCTCAGCGTCATCCGCCGGCGCGTGCGGTCCGCCGGATTCAGAAACAGAAGGCGACTCCTGCCGCCGCCATCGCTCGCCCACGAGTATCTCCGGATGCTCGCCTGGCACTTTGGCTCGACCAGGTTGGTGTCTTGCCAGGCCTTCGGCCACGTCTGCCCGCCGTCCTCGCTGATCGCGACGACACGGTTGTTGTGCTCCCAGTTCCGGGCGTTGAGCATGAGCCGCCCGCCCTCCAGCTCGACGACCTCGCACTCGTTGTTCATCTGGCCCGCGGACCCGCCGAGTTGCCACGTCTTGCCGTGATCGTCGCTATGGATAACGTGCGACCAGTAGCGCTTGTCCCCGGCGATCCGGTGATCGCACGGAATCACCAGCCTGCCCTTGTGCTCGCCCCGCTGCATCTGAATGCCCGCGCCCGGCCCCGTGGCATACCACGTCCACTCGGGCCTCTTGACGTCCTTCGTGATCTCGCGCGGCTCGCTCCATGTCTTGCCGTCATCCTCCGAGCGGCTGATGAACACCTTCCGAGTGTCCTTGCCCTTTCCCGGGGTGATCTTGCTCTCCGGGTCGTCCCCGCGGTTCCACGTCATGAGCAGCCACACAATCCCGGTCTCTCCATCCACGACCGGGCAGGGATTGCCGCACGTGTTGCCCGCGTCGTCCCAGACGACCTGTTGCTCGCCCCACGTCTTGCCGCCGTCCTCTGAGCGTCTCAGCAGCATGTCGATGTCGCCGCTGTCGCCTCGGCCGACCTTCCGGCCCTCACAGAACGCCAGGACCGTCCCACGATTCGTCACGACCATCGCCGGGATACGGTACGTGTGGTACCCTCCCTGGCCGCTGACGAACAGCGGCGCCGCGACCGGCGGCTCGTCTAATCGCCCCGCCGCCCCCGCTTCCGTCAGCATTGCCAAGACCCCAAGAAGACAGATCATGCTCAGCCCTACGACCTTCATGCGCAACACCCTTTCGTCACCCACTCACCGGGAAAACGCCCTCAAAGCATATCGTAGAAGAGATTCGATCCCGCGGGAAGCCGGGGCCGAACCGCCCCGACCCGGCGCCCTCTATTCCCCTCGCCCCGATCGTCGGGTATTCTCGTGGCCCGTTCGGCAGGGCGACGAGCCGCATCGCCCCGAGGATGAATCTCCCATGGCCAAGCGTCTCCCGAAGATCGACTCCTTCGGCTTCCAACCGGGTCGCCGCCTGGCCGGCAAGTACGTCTTCGAGTCGCTCCTCGGCGGCGGGTGGGAGGGCGAGGTCTACAAGGTCGTCGAGATCAAGACGGGCATTCCCCGCGCCGCCAAGATCTTCTTCCCACAGCGAAACGCACGCGATCGAGCGGTCAAGTTCTACGCCACCAAGCTCGATCGCCTCCGCGATTGCGCAATCACCATCCAGTACCACAACTCCGAGACGATACGCTACAAGAACATGAACCTGACCTGCCTGATCAGCGAGCTTGTCGAGGGTGAGTTGCTCGCCGACTTCATCCGAAAGCAGCCCGGCAGACGCCTGCAGGCCTTCGAAGCCCTCCACCTGTTGCACGCCATCGCCTCGGGCCTGGAGTGCATCCACAACTTCGGCGAATACCACGGCGATATTCACACCGACAACATCCTGGTCCGTCGCCGCGGCGTCCACTACGTGGTCAAACTGGTCGACTTCTTCCACTGGGGCGCCGCCGGCCCCTCGAAAATCCGCGAGGACGTGATTCAGCTCGTCGGCGTCCTCTACGAGGCGATCGGTGGCGCCAACTGGTACGCCAAGCAAGTACCGGAGATCAAGGCAATCTGCTGCGGCCTGAAACGCGGCCTCATCGCCAGAAGGTTCCCCTCCGCCGGACGCCTCCGCGAGTACCTCGAAAGCTTCGAATGGGCCACGGGCTAGCATGCCCTTCGTCCTCAGTTCGCCACTCCAGTATGGAACCGTTGCCCAATCCCTCTTACACTAGATGGTAAGCCCTGTCCGAAAAAACAGCGCGGCCCGCCCCGATTTGACTCGCCGGGCGAAGCGGACGCGCACCCCGCTCGCGAGAGTGCTCCATGAAGATCGCCATCGTCTACAACCGAGAGAGCCGGAACGTCGTCAACCTCTTCGGCATCCCCAACCAGGAGAAGATCGGGCAGAAGACCATCACCAGGCTCACGAACGCCCTGAAGAAGGGAGGACACCAGGTCGTCGCCTTCGAGGGCGACAAGGACCTGGTCAACCGGATCGAGGAATTCATGCCCCGCGTCGTCAAGGGCGAACGCCCCGGCATGGTCTTCAACGTCTCCTACGGCATTCAGGGCCAGGCCCGCTACACCCACGTCCCGAGCATCCTGGAAATGGTGGGCATCCCCTACGTCGCATCCGGACCGCTGGCGCACTCCCTGGCCCTCGACAAAGTCGTCACCAAGATGATCCTCCAACAGCAGGGCCTGCCCACGCCCGAATTCGCCGTCCTCGATGGACCCGACGCGCCCCTGCCGGACCTGCCCTTCCCCCTGATCGTCAAGCCCAAGAATGAGGCCGTCTCCTTCGGACTGCGGGTCGTCAACAACGAAGACGAAATGCGAGAGGGCGTCGAGGTCATCTTCAGCCGATTCCAGCAGCCCGTCCTCGTCGAGCGGTACGTCAAGGGACGGGAGATCAACGTCGGCCTGATCGGCAACAATCCGCCCGAGGCCTTGCCGCCGGTAGAGATCGTCTTCGGCGGCGAGGGCGAGGCCATCTACACCTGGGAGGACAAGACCGGCCAGAGCGGCAGAACGATCTCCCACCTCTGCCCGGCCCCGATCGATGACGAGTTGAGGGACCGATCACAGGACCTCGCCAGGAAGGCCTTCACCGCGCTGGGGTGCTACGACTGCGCCCGCGTCGATATGCGCCTCGACGACGCGGGAAACCTCTACATCCTCGAGGTCAACAGTCTGCCCAGCCTCGGCGAGCATGGCTCCTATCTCGTCGGAGCACACCACGTCGGGATGGACTTCGCCGCCACCGTCAACCGACTCGTTCGCGAGGCAAGCGCCCGCTACTTCGGCACGCCCGAGCCGCCGAAGCTCGACGGCAAGTCCGTCGACCCTCCGACGCACGTCTTCGCCTTCATCACCCAGCGCCGTGACGAAATCGAGAATCGGCTCAAGGAATGGACCGAGATCATCAGCCACACGGGCGACCCGATCGGCCTGCAGGAAAGCGTTCGACGGGTCGATCAAATGCTCACCGGCCTGGGCATGCGCCCGGTCCCGGAACTCACCGACGACCCCGCCGCATGGACCTGGGAAACCGCCAAGGGATTACAGGGAGGCACGCTCCTCGTCGGACACCTCGATAGGCCCGTCCACGCCAACCTGCCCACCCAGATGTTCCGCCGCGAGCCCGAGTGGCTCTACGGTGACGGAATCGGATCGTCCCGAGCCCCGCTCGTCAGCCTCGAGTATGCCCTCCGGGCCCTGCGCGGCCAGCGCCTGCTGCGCCGGCTGCCTCTCGGCGTCCTCTACTACACCGACGAGGGACGCGACGCGCGCTACAGCGCCCAGACGATTCGCGCCGCCATGGCCCAGGCCAAACGCGTGCTCGTGCTCCGACCCGGGAACGTCGGCGACCGCATCATCACGCAGCGTCGCGGCCAACGGAGATACCGATTCACCGTCGAGGGCCAGCCGCTCCGCCCCGGACGCCCCAGCAAGACCCCGGAAGTCCTCCGCTGGGTCTTCGAGAAGCTCGAGTCCTTCGCCAAGCTCAGCTCACGCAAGCAGCGCGTCTCCGTCTCCGCCCTGGACATCGACACCGAACGCCTCCCCCTCCTGCTCCCCCACCGCGTGACGACCACGATCCTCATGACGTATCCCGACGCGAAGCTCGCCGACGCCGTCGAGGAGAAGATGCGCTCCGGCCTCGACCGCCGCGGCCCGAGATGGGAGCTGAAGCTCGTCTCCGATCGTCCCCCCATGCGAGAGCGCCGCCTCAACGTGCAGCTCGCCCGCGCCATGGAACGCCTCGCCGCCGAGTGGGAGATCCCGCTCACGCATGAGTCCTCCGTCTGGCCCTCCGTCGCCGGACTCGTCCCGGCCAAGGTGGCCTGCGTCTGCGGCGTCGGACCCGTCGCCAGGGACCTCGGCACCCCGCACGAGTCCGTTCAGCGAATCAGCCTGGTGCAGCGAACCCTGATCTTGGCGCAATCCCTGCTCACGGAACTCGGAAAGTAGCCTCCATGGAAACGAGACCCCCACGCGTCGATACCGACCTGCTCGACCTCGACGATCGGCGCGTGCGCCATCCCCAACGCGTCGCCGTCTCGAAGAACGGCATGGTCGCCACCGCCCACTACCGGGCCACCGAAGCCGGCGCCGAAATGCTTGCCGACGGCGGAAACGCCGTTGACGCGGCCGTCGCCGCCGCCTTTGCCCTGGGCGTGTGCGAACCGGCCGCCTCGGGCCTTGGCGGGCAGACGATGATGCTGATCCGTCACCAAGAGTCCCGTCGAACCTTCGCCCTCGACGGCTCCTCGCGGGCGCCCAACCGCGCCGCGCCGGAGTCCCTCGCCAAACGCGATCGCCGACGCGGATACCGCGCTACCACCGTACCCAGCACTCCCGCCACGCTCCGATACGCCCTGGAACGATACGGCAAGCTCAAGCTCGCGCGCGTGCTCGAACCCGCCATTCGCCTGGCCGAGCAGGGCGTCGAGGTCACCCCCCTCCAGTTCGCCCTCACCAAGCGAGACCTCAAGCACCTCCAGGCCGGAAACGCCGCCACATTCTTCCTCCGCGAAGGCGTCCGACCCCATCCGATCGGCTCCATCCTGAAGCAACCCGTACTCGCCGAAACGCTCCGCCGCTTGGCCCAAAAGGGCATCAAGGACTTCTACACGGGCCGGATCGCACGGATCATCCACGACGACATGCTCCGAAACGGAGGCCTGATCCAGAAGGACGACCTCGCCCAGATACCCCGCCCCATCGAGCGACGACCGGTGACCTGCGCCTTCAACGGTCTGAGGATCTTCACCTTCCCGCCGCCGGGCGCCGGAAGGACCCTCGTCGAAATGTTCAACATCCACCGACAAATCCCGCCGGCCTACCGCGATTTCGACACGCCCAAGGGCGCCGTCGCCCTGGCCGAGATCATCCGAAGGGCCTTCCTCGACCGGCAAGACCGGCCCTTCGACCCCAGCTTCTATCCCCAAGTCTCACACAAGCGGATGCTCAGCGACGACTACGCCAAGCTGGCCGCAAAGCAGGTCGCCAAGCGCCTAAAGGTCCACGGCGAGACCACGCACCTGTCCGTGATGGACCGTCTCGGAAACGTCGTCGGGCTGACCCAGTCGATCGAGAACGTCTACGGCGCCTGCGTCGCGACGCCGGAGCTCGGCTTCCTCTACAACAACTACATGAGTGCGTTCGAGTACGAGGACATCTCACACCCGTACCACATGCGCCCGAACGCGGTGCCCTGGGCAAGCGTCGCCCCGACGATCGTCAGCCGCGGCAAACGGCCCTGGCTGGTGATCGGGTCCCCGGGCAGCGAACGCATCACGTCGTCGATCTTCCAGGTCATCGTCCGCCTGCGGACACAAACCCCGTTCGCCGCCGTCGACGCCCCGCGCCTCCATTGCTCCCTCAAATCCGTCGTCGCCATCGAGGCGACCCGGATGCGGAGCGACGTCCTAAAGGCGCTTGAGCAGCACGGCTTCCAGATCGACGTTCGTGACCCTCACTCGTTCTACCTCGGCTGCGTCCAGCTCGTCCTCCGCGAACGAGACGAGTTCACCGGCGTGGCAGACCCCCGACGAGACGGATCGGCCGGAGGACCGACCGGATGACCCTGCCCATCCTCATCTCCGTCCCGCATGCCGGATCGCGCGTGCCGCCGGAGGTCGCCCCCCAGTGCGCCCTCTCCGAGAAGGACATCCGCGAAGACGCCGACGGCGGTGCCGCCGAGATCTACGACCTCGATTCCGAAGTGGCCGCCTTCCTCACCACCGACGTCGCCCGCGCCATCGTCGATCTCAACCGGGCCGAAAACGATCGTCGACCCGACGGCGTCGTCAAGACGCACACGTGCTGGAACGTCCCCGTCTACCGAACGCCCCTGACCGAGCCGGCGATCGAGGCGCTGTTGGCACGCTACTACCGCCCCTACCACCGTCGCCTCCGCGAGCTGGCCGGCGCCGGCGTCCGCCTCGGCGTGGACTGTCACACGATGGCCGCTCTGGGGCCTCCGATCGGACCCGATCCCAACCTCGAGCGCCCCTGGGTCTGCCTGAGCGACGGGGAGGCAGCGTGTCCGACAGAGTGGCTAACGTCGCTGGCCGCCTGCCTCGAACGCGCCTTCGATCACCCCGTCTCCATCAACGTCCCTTTCTCGGGCGGCCACATCATTCGCTCGCACGCCGCGGAGCTGCCATGGGTCCAGTTGGAGCTGTCACGGGCCCCCTTCATGACCCTCGCCGAGAAACGTTCGCGCGTCCTGACGGCACTGAACGCCTGGTGCGAGCGCCTTACCTGAACCGGCAGGGACATCTCGTGCCAACCCACGGCATTGACGCTATCATCCGGACATCTATGCTGCTTGCGCAAGTGTTCGAGCGGATCACAGGTATCGGGTGGCCCATCTCTTCAGAGGTGGGGGACGCGAATTCAACCGTGAGTTGCCCCCCCACGTTCACAGCCATCAGCCTCCCATCGATCACTCGCCGTGGACGTGCAGTTCAATCGCTGATGCAGGTCGCCTGAGCGTCCTCATCATGGGAGATCCCGACATGACCGCACCCCTTCGTTCTCACCTCTCGCCCCGCTTCCTGGATCGAGCGCGCCTCTGTCTATTGTCGTCTGTCCCGCTCCTTGCCGTCATCGGGTGCGCCGCGCCCAAAACCGGCGGAGACGCGGCCTGGTACGACCAGAAGCAGATCGAGACCAAGTTCCCCGCTCGCTACCAAGGCGTCACGCGAACCGGCCAATACGTCACCATGCGCGACGGCTGCAAGATCGCCATCGACGTCTATCTGCCCAAGGGCCTCGAGCCGGACGAACGAATGCCCGCCATCGTCGAGCAGACCCGCTACTGGCGATCCATCGCGTACCAATTCCCCTTCAATCTCCTGGCCGGACCCGAACCGTCCGATCTGGCCAAGTTCTTCATCGCCCGAGGCTACGCATGGATCGCCGTCGATGCACGGGGCTCCGGCGCATCCTTCGGCACCCGCCCCTGCTGCTGGTCGATCGACGAGATCAAGGACGGAGCCGACCTCGTCGACTGGATCATCCGCCAATCCTGGTCCGACGGAACCGTCGGCACCACCGGCATCAGCTACAACGGCACGACGGCCGAGTTCCTCGCCGTCAACAAGCATCCCGCCGTCAAGGCCGCCGCCCCACTGTTCAGCCTCTTCGATGTCTATACCGACATCGCCTACCCCGGTGGCATCCACCTGACCTGGTTCACCAAGGGCTGGGGCAAGCTCAACCGGCAACTGGACGAGAACACGATCCCCGACCTGGCCTATGAATTCGAGGGCCCCCTCGTCGGTCTTGTGCTAAAGGGCGTCCGCCCCGTCGACGCCGACCGCGATGGCTCCATGCTGGCCGCCGCCGTGAAAGACCACGCCTACAACTGGGACGTCCACGCCTCGGCCCTCCAGTTCACCTTCAGGGACGATCGCGTGCCCTACGAGTGGACGATGAGCGCCGACACCTTCAGCCCGCACACGTTCGTCAAGGATCTCGACGCATCCGGCGCCGCCGTCTACGGAGTCAGCGGGTGGTTCGACGGAGGGTATCCCCACGCGGCCATCAAGCGTCACCTGACGCTGACCGGTAAGAAGAATCGCCTCATCCTCGGACCCTGGGACCACGGCGGTGACAACAACTGCGGCCCGTACGTCGGCGAGCCAACCCGGTTCGACATGCGGGTCGAGCTGTTCCGCTTCTTCGAGCACCACCTGCGCGGCACCGACACGGGCATCCAGAACGACAAGCCGATCCATTACTACACGATGGGCCAGGAGAAGTGGAAATCCGCCGATGCCTGGCCCCCGCCGGCGACCCCGCGCGCCTTCTATCTCGGACCGAACGCCAAGTTGATAGCCGACAAGCCGAGCGCCCCTGATGCGAGTGACGCCTGCACGGTCGACTACACCCACGGCACCGGAGGCCACGCCCGATGGAACTGCCTCCTGATCGGCGGGCCGGTCGTGTATCCCGACCGCAAGGCGCGGGACAAGAAGCTGCTCTGCTACGAGACCGAGCCGCTCACCCAAGATACCGAGGTCACCGGCCACCCGATCGTAACGCTCCACGTCACCTCGTCGGCCAAGGACGGAAACTTCTTCGTCTATCTGGAAGACGTCGACGAGAAAGGCAATGTGCACTACGTGACCGAGGGCCTGCTGCGAGCCGTCCACCGCAAACTGAGCAGCGCCGAGCCGCCCTACAAGCAGGTCGTCCCCTATCGCACGTTCCGACGCGCCGACGCGATGTTCCTGAAACCGAACGAGGTCGCCGAACTGACCTTCGACGTCCTGCCGGTCTCGCACCTGTTCCGAGCCGGCCACCGAATCCGAATCGCCATCGCCGGCGCCGACGTCGACCATTTTCCGAACCCGCCGGGCCGGCCGCCGACGATCAAGATCCACAGAAGCAGCGCGCATCCCTCGCGGATCGTGCTCCCGATCGTCAGCCAACCGTCAGAATGACCTGACGCGCCGGCGGCATCTGCAAGCGCCGGTTCGGTGTCGCCTGGGAAGGAGAGCCTCGAATGCGGCGGACAAGACTTCAGTCCCCTTCTCTCTTGTTCGGCATGGGAATGCTCTGCTGGTCTCAGGCCCAGGCCGAAACGGCTTGGAAACAGGTCTCCGGCGTCTATCCGCACCTTGCCTGTTTCAACGACGAAAATGAATGCGGCACCGGCGCGGTCGTCCCATGGGCCGACCGGCTGTGGGTCATCACCTATGCCCCGCACAAACCCTACGGCTCCTCCGACAAGCTCTACGAGATCACGCCCGACCTCGACCAGATCGTTCGACCGGAAAGCGTCGGCGGCACGCCCGCCAATCGGATGATCCATCGCGAGTCGAAGCAGTTGTTCATCGGTCCATACGTCATCGACACGCAGCGCAACGTCCGCGCAATCTCTCCCAAGTTGATGCCCGGACGCCTCACCGGAAACGCCCGCCATCTCTTCGACCCCGCAAACAGGATCTACTACGCCACCATGGAGGAGGGCTTCTACGAGGTCGACGTGCACACGCTGAACGTAACCCAGCTCTTTGCCGACAATCAGAAGCAGCTCCATGGCCGATCGAAGCCGACCTTCACCGGGCCAGTGGCAAACCTACCGGGTTACCACGGAAAGGGCCTCTACTCCGGACAGGCCCGCCTGGTCTACGCCAACAACGGCGAGAGCTCACCCGAAGCGCGTCACCGCCCCGACATCCCGTCCGGTTGCCTCGCCGAGTGGGACGGCAAGGCCGACGCCTGGCGCATCGTCCGCCGAAACCAGTTCACCGAGGTCACCGGCCCTGGCGGCATCCATGGCAACCCCAAGCCGGACACCGACCCCCTCTGGAGCATCGGCTGGGATCATCGCTCGCTCATTCTCATGCTCCTCGACGCCGGCAAGTGGCATGCCTACCGCTTGCCCAAGGCCGCCCACACCTACGACGGCGCACACGGCTGGAACACCGAGTGGCCGCGCATCCGCGACGTCGGCGAGAAGGATCTACTCATGACCATGCACGGCATGTTCTGGCGATTCCCCAAGACCTTCAGCGCCGCCCACTCGGACGGCATCGCCCCCCGGTCGACGTACCTCAAAGTCGTCGGCGACTTCTGCCGATGGAACGACCGCCTCGTGTTCGGCTGCGACGATGCGGCCAAATCAGAGTTCCTGAACAAGCGTAGGGCCAAGGGCACGATTGCCGGGCCAGGGCAATCGCAGTCCAACCTCTGGTTCGTCGAGCCGGCCATGATCGACCGTCTCGGTCCCCCCATCGGACGCGGTGCCGTCTGGCTGAACGAGTCCGTTCGGGCTCAGACTCCGAGCGAACCCTACCTGCTGGCCGGGTTCGAGCGACGGGGCCTCCACCTGACCCACGGAAACGAGACGCCCGTCACGTTCGCCCTGGAGGTAGATCGTCGAGGTAACGGGAAGTGGACCGAGTTCCGCACCGTAAGCGTCCCCGCCAAAGGCTACCGTTGGATATCCTTCGCCCGAAACGAACCGGGCGTCTGGATCCGACTCCGCGCCGACCGCGATTGCCCACACGTCACGGCCCTCTTCCACTACGCCGACATAGACGATCGCTCGACGAATCCCGACCCCATCTTCGACGGACTCGCCGGAACCGGCGATACGTCCGTCACTGGCGGAATCATCCGTGCCCGAGGCGCGAACCTCCGCACACTCGGCATGGTCGCCGTCGGCCCGCGCGGCGAGAGCATCGGATACTACGAACTCGACGCCCGCCTCGAACTCAAGCGAGTCGACGATCCGACCGCCCGCGACTGGCTCATCAAGAACGCCGCCATCCCCAGCGGGATCCTGCAAGTCGACACCGCCTCGGCAATCTACGTCGACGACGACGCCCGGCCCTGGCGCCTCCCCAAGACCGATTCGGCCTTCGACCGCCCCGGCCCCCTCGGCGATGAACGAATCGACCGCGAGGTCGTCACCGAGCGAGATTTGTTCAACTGCCACGGAACGTTCTACGAGCTGCCCGCCCGCAACGCCGGCGGCTTCGCCAAGATCCGCCCGATCGCCACCCATAACCGGCGCATCAAGGACTACTGCTCCTATCGCGGACTGCTCGTCCTAAGCGGCATCGCCGATGGCGCGCCCGCTGGCAATCCACACATCATCCGCTCGAACGACGGCAAAGCCGCCCTGTGGGTCGGCGTCGTCGAAGACCTCTGGAAGCTCGGCAAACCCGTCGGCCACGGCGGACCGTGGAAGCAAACCGCCGTTCAGGCCGGCAGGCCCTCAAACCCGTACCTCATGACGGGCTACGACAAGAAATCCCTGACGCTGATCAACCACTCCAAGGACCCTCTGACGATCCGAGCCGAAGTCGACCTCGCCGGAACCGGCCTATGGTGCGTCTACGAATCCTTCAAGCTGAGCGCCGGCCAAACAACAACCCACCAGTTCCCCGAAGACTACAACGCCTACTGGATCCGCTTCATCACCACCACCGACGCCACCGTCACCGCTCAGCTAACCTATCGCTGAAGAAGGAAACGGGGTCCCATCCCCTTGAAAACACGTCCCCCTCGCCCCTCCTTGCACCCCCCCATCCACATCACCTATTCTGGAGATGGCGAACGAGTCGGAGCCCCCGAGCCAAGGAAGGGCGGTCATGGGCAAACCACCGATAACCCCTCTCGACGTATTCAAGCGGACTCCCCGAACCAACTGCGGCAAGTGCGGCCTCAGCAATTGCATGGCCTTCTCGCTACAGGTCATCCAAGGCCAGAAACGCCCCCAGGACTGCCCGTTTCTCGATGCCACCATCGCCGGCGACCTCGTCCAGGCCGGCGGCCAACCCGAGCCAACGATCTCGGACCGACCGGAGTCGCTCGCCGAGGCCTTGGCCAAGGACGTCCGCAACGTCGATTTCGCCGCCGCCGCGACCAGGCTCGGCGGCGTCCTCCATGGCGACCGGCTGGCCATTCGATGTCTCGGACGCGTCTTCGAGCTCGACCGCGACGGCGGTCTGCACTCACTGTGTCATATCCACGCCTGGGTGCACTTCCCGATCCTGCAATACGTCGTCCACGGCCAGGGCAAGGACCCCACCGGACACTGGGCAACCTTCAGGCAACTCAACGGATTCAGAAGCTGGGACCGATTCTTCAGCCATCGCTGCGAAAGAGCATTCCAGGAAATGGCCGACACGCAAACCGACCTCTTCCTCGACCTCCTGGACGTGTTCGGCGCCGACTTCGACACCGGCGATTCCACCGCCGACCGGTCCATCGTCCTGCTGCCCTTGCCCAAGGTACCCATCCTCTTCCTCTACTGGCGCCAGGAAGAGGACTTCGAATCCAAGCTCTCCTTGCTGTTCGACAGGGCAACCGAGGTCAACCTCGGCGCGGAAGGCACCTACCTGCTCGCACAGGGAATCGTCGAAATGTTCAGAAAGCTCATCTTCACGCACGGCCTGCGATGAGGATCGCTGTAAGCCGGATCGGACCGCTTCCACAGACGCTCCAGAGCGCCCGGCCTCCAAACCCATGTAGCCGGCAGGTCGCTCCCCTGCCCGGAGGCAGAACGCGTGACCTAACCGTTCTCCCTCGCGGTCAGACGGCGCGAACTTGCGAGACGACCCCGCCCTCAATCCGCAAGACGTGCTGGCCCAACTCCGCCGCCTCGGCGCGACTGTGAGTCACGTGGAGCGTCGTCACGCCCGTCTCACGGCAGACGTCCTTGAGCAGGCCGCACATCTCCTCGCGCGTGTCCTCGTCGAGAGCGCTAAGAGGCTCGTCCAGGCACAGGATGCTCGGACGCACCGAGAGCGCCCGGCCCAGCGCCACCCGCTGACGCTCTCCGCCGCTGAGACCTTCCGGGCCTCGGTCGAGAAGGTGACCAATCCCAAGCAACTCAGCCAGTTCGGCGACGCGCCGGTCGATCTCGACACGCCGGCGTCCGCGGATGTCGAGCGCGAAGCCCAAATGCTCCCCCACCGACATCGTCGAAAAGAGCGCCCCGTCCTGCGGAACGTAGCCGACCCCTCGCTCCGCGGGCTTGAGCCGCGTGATGTCCCGACCGTCCAGGACGATCCGACCCGAGACCGCCCGCTTCAGCCCGCAGATCGTCTCGAGAATCGTGCTCTTGCCGCTGGCCGTCCGGCCCATGAGCACCCCGTAGCAACCCGTGGGCACCTCGAATGACACGTTGGACAGCGAGAACTTCCCGGCCCGGACGGTGAGCTTCTCCACCGCGATCATACCTGCGCCCCCTCGAACGGGGCCGTGCGCCCGAAGACGCGGACGACCAGCAAGACCGCCATGGCCGCCAAAACCATCAACAACGAGACCGCCACCGCCGCCTCGATGTTGCCCACGCTCAACTCCAGAAAGACCGTCGTCGGCATCACCTCGGTCCGCAGACGCGTCGCCCCGCAGAAGATAAGGATCGGTCCGAACTCCCCGAGCGCCCGCGCCCACGCCAGCGTCCCCGCCGCCAGCACGCCGTGCCGTGCCTGAGGCAACACGACGCGCCAAAAGGCCTGGCTCCGCGTGCAGCCCAGCGTCAGCGCGACCTGCTCCTGTCGAGGGCTGATCTGATCGAACGTCGTCCGCATCGTCCGCACCGCGAACGCACACGCCACCATGAACTGCGCCAAGATGATCCCCGGCACCGCGTACGTGATCGGAATGACGTTCTCGACCCACTGCCCCGGCCCCGTGCGGAACAGGATCAGCAGGCTCAACCCGATCACCAGCGGCGGAAGAACGATCGGCACGTCCAGCAGCACGTCGATGAAGGCCTTCCCGCGAAAGCCGAAGCGAGACATGAGATACCCGATCGGAACCGCCGCCCACAGCGAAAGGATCGCCGTCAGGCTGCACGAGATCAGGCTCAGGCGAATCGCGTACTGAATCTCCCGGCTGCCGAGCGCGGCGATCAGGTGACGCGGCGTCGTGAACGACGCGTCGGCGACCAGCATCGCGCCGATCAGCAGGAGATAGACCCCGCCAAGCACGCAGAGCGCGACGAGGAACGGCGCATCGCTGCCGACGTGGCGCGGCCCCCGCTCGACACTCGCGGTCGGACCGGCTCGGACGCTCATGGCTCCTCCGAATGGACGAGCCACCGGAACCCGGCCCCGCGGTATCGCTCACGGGACTCCGCCGATCGAATCGCCTCAAGGAGTCGCTCCGTCTGCCGGGGATGCTTGGACCTCCGAGCCACGGCGAACGGCTGGATCGCCTTGGCCGTCGGTAAGTCAATGCGGATGACGTCCAAATGCTCGCGGACCTGGGCGATGTTGGCCTCGTAGACGATCACCGCGTCGAGCCCCCCCGCCCGTAGCTGGTTGACCAGCAGATCGGCCGTCGGAGTCTGAGACACGACGTTCTTCATCACCCCGTCCAGCAGACCGGCCGACCGAAGCATCCGATCCGTCAGCGCGCCCAGCGCGCTCTGCTGGGCGTTCGCCACGCCGATCTTCAGCCCCTCGGCCGTCAGATCCTTCAGCGATTCGATGCCCTTCGGGTTGCCCTTCTGCACCGCGATCAGAATGTCGGTCTCGGAGATGTCGACGGCGTCCTGAAACAGATCGGCCACCTGATGCATGAACGAAACGTCGCAGGCGAAATAAGCATCCGGACGCTCGCCCGCCTTCATCTGCGCCACGAGGATACCGCACCCGTTGTACACCCGAGTGACCCGGCACCCCTCTCGTTCCTCGAACGCCCGCAGCGTCTCCTCAATGGCCGGGCGGTTCACCCCGCCGCTCAGCAGCAAGATCTCCGGTGTCTCGGCCCACTCGTCGCCCTCGACGGGCGCGTAACCGCATCGGGCGAACTCCAGCAGGCCGCGATCGCTCGCGCCGAGGTATCGCGCGAAGTGGAGCGCCGCCGTCGGGCGTTTCGAGCTCGTCAGGACGCCCACCGTCACGTCCATGACCGACGACGCGTCATCGGTCAGTGGCGCGGCGGTCTCGAGCTCGGGGTACTGTCGGACGGTGCTGTCCCAGACGACCCCCGCGTCGACGGTGCCGATCTTGACGTCGTTGGCCACTTCGTTCACCGTCGGCTTGAAGACGCCGCGCGTCCGGACCGCATCGGCCAGGCCCTGCCACTGTCCCGTCTTCGTCAGGGCGCTCTGCGTCTGCTTGCCGATCGACGCCGCGTCAGGGTTCGCCAGCGCCACGCGCACGTCTTCCCCGAGCAAGTCCTTCACCGAGCGGATCTTCTTGGGATTGCCTTTGGCCACGGCGATGACGGGCCGCATCCGTGCCAGCGGGATCGCCTCCGCCAAAAGCCCTTGCTTGCGGGCGATCTCGATGTAGCTCGCGTCGCCCGCAAGATAGAGGTCGCCCAGCTTCGTCACCCGCAGGCTGCTCAGCAACGTGCCCGACCCGCCGTACTGCACGCGGATCGGAATACCGAATTCCTCCTGGTACCGACGGATCACCTTGTCGACAGGAGGCTTGATCCCCGCGGCGCAGTAGAAGATCAGCGGCTCGGCCTCGCTCACGGCCTCCGACCCGCCCGTCGTCGGGCCTCGCCCCGATGGGTTCCAGAGCAGCAGCAGCGCGAGAATCGCCGCCGCGCCCAGGCTGCCACCGATCGCCTTGGCCTTGAAGGACAGCGACATCATCATCACACCTCGCGGCGTGGCGGAAAGGGGCCTCGGCTTCGAACGTCTCCCTGCAAGACCTCCGTTAGATGATCCGGCTCGCCGGTCAACGACGGAATTCCATGGAAAGTAGAACGTCACCTGTGATTGGTCAACTCAATCCGTACTCCGACCACCGGCGCGTCACCCGGTCGACGATCTCCTCGGACATCCGAAGCTCGTCCGGCCACTCGCGGACCTCCCCCTCCCCCGCGATCTTCCGCGTGGCGTCGATGCCCATCTTGCTCCCCGCCCCGCACGCCGGAGCGGCGTGGTCGAGGATGTCCAGCGGACCGTCGACGATCACCGTGTCCCGACGAGGATCGACGTTGGCGCCGACCTGAAACAGGACCTCCTGCTCGTCGTGCACGTCCACGTGCTCGTCCACGACCACAATGAACTTGCAGAACATCATCTGACCGGCGCCCCAGATAGCGTGCATCACCTTGCGCGCCTGATACGCGTACTCCTTGCGGATCTTGATGAAGACGCAATTGTGGAACGCGCCGAACATCGGCAGGTGATAATCGATGATGTCGGGCACCACCGTCTTGAGCATCGGCAGGAAGATCCGCTCGGTGGCCTTGCCCAGGTAGTAGTCTTCCATCGGCGGCTTCCCGACGATCGTGGTCGGGTAGATCGCGCCTGTCCGATGCGTGATCGCCGTCACGTGGAAACGCGGGAACTGATCCGCCAGCGAGTAGAATCCCGTGTGATCGCCGAACGGGCCCTCGAGCATCGTCTTCTCCCCCGGGTCGATGTAGCCCTCGACGACGATCTCGGCATTGGCGGGCACCTCCATCTCGATCGTCCGACACCTCACCAGCTCGATGCCCCGGCCGTGCAAGAACCCGGCAAAGAGCAGTTCGCTCAACCCCGGCGGCAGCGGACACGTCGCCGCATACGACAGCACGCTCTCCCCGCCGAACACGAGCGCCACCGGCATCCGCTTGCCCAGCCGCTGGTACATCCGAAAGTGCCTCGCGCCGTCGTGATGCGGATGCCAGTGCATCGCCGCCAGCTTCGGCTCGAAAAGCTGTACGCGGTACATCCCCACGTTGCGATCGCCATCGTGCGGGTTCTTCGTGTAAACCCCCGCGAACGTGATGTACCTTCCCCCGTCGTCCGGCCAACACTTGATCGCCGGCAGGTCGAGCAGATTGGCGTCATCGGTCAGCACGTGCTCCTGACACACGCCGTCGCCGACGAGCTTCGGGGGAACGCCCGCCAGCTTGACCAGTTCCGGCACGCGTTTGATCTTGTCGACGAGCGTCGCGGGAACCTCCGGGCGAAGCAGCTTGGAAATCTCACCGGCCAAGGCCTCGAAATCCTCGCACCCCAACGCCAACCGCATCCGCTCGTAACTGCCGTACGCGTTGATGAGCACGGGCATCGAGTAACCGCGGACGTTCTCGAACAACAGCGCATAGCCGCCCCTGCCGCCGTGAACGGGGTCGGTCATCGGCGATGGTGGATCGCTGTCCGGCGCGGGCGACTTGCTCATCCGGTCGGCGATCTCCGTGATCTCCAGCTCCGCGTCAACAGGCGCCGTGACTCGCTTGAGTTGGCCGCGGCGGTCAAGCTCATTGACGAAGGATGAGAGGTCGTCGAATGCCAAGGTGTCTCTCCGTGTGGTGGTCCTTCCCGCGGATTCAGTGAGTCATCCCTCGGTCAGGGCGATCCTGCCGTCAGCGCCCCGCCCACGGCCCCGCCGAACAGGGCCCGCTCGCCGGTCCACTCACTGCTGTCCCTGCACTTGCTTCTTGAGAGCGTAGTAAGCCGCCGTGACGACGTTGCTCCGAAGGAACACGTCGTAGACGACGCGATGCAACGGAACGAAACGGATGATCTTCTCGACCTCGACGCCGTCCTGGACGCGAGCGTCCGCCGTGAAGAGCGCCACGCGCCCCTGACCCGTCTCGCTCCAATACTTGCTCTCGTAGCCCGCCAACAGGTCGATGCCGACCTCGTATTGGCTCCGGCCGGTCGGGACCATGCTGTGGCCCTTCATGTAAATGTTATAGACCGATCCCTGATAGATCATGTGGTGATCGACGCGACCGTCGGCGTACTTCCTGAACCAGTCGTGCATCCGCGTGAACTCGTAACGGGCCGTGTTGAGCCCGGGGAAGATCCGCGCCAACCACATCGGCGCGGCCCGACCGACGTACGCGCCGCCCTCGATGATCCAGTCCCCCTCCCCCACCGGATGGTTGTCCACGCCCGGCTCGTTGAAGAACCGTTGGTGCGTCGAGTCGATCAGCGTCACCGGACCCGAGGCATGCAGACCCGGGAAGTCATACAGGACGAAGGCCTTGATGTTGTCCTCCGCCTGAACCCCTGCGGCCTTGTATTTCAGGTCGAAATACGGATTGGGCCGGTCCGCCGTCATCGAGAACTCGCCGTCGACCAGACCGCCGTTCAGCGCACAGCGGAACGGCACGACCACCCGACCGGCTACCACCTTGAAGTCGCTCACCAACGCGTCCACGGCAAACGCCTGTTTGATCTTCTCGCCCGTCACCGTCGCCCGCCCGATGTGAAGCCGCCCCGTCAGGTCGCACCGCTTGAGAAAGTCGAAAATGGGCTGGGCCTCGGCCATTGCCGCCTCGTCCGTCGTCGCCTCGACCGCCGGTCGCGTGGCCGACGGCCCGGGCCTCGAACTCGCGGCGCCAGACCCGACGCGACCTCCAGGACCCACCGGTCCCGACGGCTCCGCCATCGGGCCTTCCTGGTCATCCGAGAGCGCCTCCGGGAGCCGACGGATCTCATCCAAATCCAGTTCGTCCGCGATGATGAACACGCTCCCGCGCGGATTGTGCGACGGATCATCCACGTGCCCCGCCAGCTTGAACCGGTTCGATCCGAGTTGAACGTCCAGCCCCTCGCTCTCGACGTGCTCGCTGGAGACCGAAACACGCCCGTCGAGCTGCACGTCCTGCTGTCCCAGCTTGGTGCGAACGCCCTTGGCCGTCAGGCTCGACGGACCCAGCCGGAAGTGGTCCCCTTCCGCCGCCAACGATACCTCGCCCTCCACGCTCCCGCTCAGAGGCTCCTCCAGTAGCGCGGGCACGAGCTTCTGAAGCCGGTTCAGGTGCGGCACCTCGCATCGCGCCGAGAGCGCGAATCCGCCGAATCGGGGCAGCCCCGCCTCCGCCCCATGCTGCAGCCAGAAATCCCCGCTTCCAGCCACCTGCATGTCCCACGCCCGCAGGCCGCACTCATGCACCACGAACCCCGTCGTCGTGCCCGGCTGATCGGGCCGCTCCCGGCTCGCGACGTCTAACGTGAGCGTGAGCTGCGTGCCCGGTGGCTTGATCAGGTGCGGCGAGGCGTTGATGTTCAACCGCTCCGCCTCGATGCTCCCCGCCAGTCGCACTCCGTCCGGATCCGCCTCGAGCCGGAGCGCCGCATCCGCGCTGCCGATCAGGTCGTACCGCTTGGCGAGCCGCTCGATCGCGGGACTGAGCGATCTCAGCGTCGCGTCGAAGACGATCTTCCCCGTGGTGGCCAGCCGCAGCTCCTGGAACGGACTCGTCGTCAGCCACCACCTCGGGTGTCGAGCCATGTAGTCGCCCGTGAGCATCTCGTGCGTGCCCGGACGCGCGACGACGCGCCCCTCCGTCGCCCGCAACTCGCACGAGGCCAGTGAAGCCACGACCTCGCGAATCGTCATCTCGTGTGGACGATCCCCGTTGCCGCCGGGCAGACTCTCCAAGCTCGCCACGAACGCGCACGGAACCCCAGGGGACTTGTCGATCGGCTCGGTTCCGGGCAAGTGGACGCCAAGCCGCGTCGCGTTCGATTCGATTCTCACCACGTGCAGCTTCGGACCTCGCTCCGACTGCAGCCTCAGCGAGACGCCGCCCCGAGGCCGATACGGCTCGGCCTTGCCCGCCAGACCGGGCAGGTACGCCAACACCTCTGGAACGTCGAACGCATCCACGTCGATTCGGGCCTGCTCGCAACCGGCGCCCCACTCGTACACCGCTTGACCCGCCAGCCCCGCCCAGTCCATCAGCGCAACGGAGCGATGCGGCAGCCTCGGCAACGAACCATCGAAGAAGTAGTCGAACAGGATCTTCGACCGCTTGCCACTGGGCTTCCTGAAGTCGTCGCCGAAATCGACGCCCAGGTCGGTCGTGTCGACGTCGGCATGGACGCGCCAAAGCTCCGGCCTCATCTCCTGACCCATCGCCACATTCGCCAGATTGGTCTCAACCGCCAGCTTGCAGTTGCCGGTCAGTCCCTTCCCGTCCTGGCGACCTCGCAACCCCTCCACGACCTTCGGCGTCATCGCCAGCAAGGATTCGATCTTCTCCACCTGGAGCGTGGCCGAGACGTAGGCGTGAGCCATGTAGCCCGGCTCGCCCGGAGCCGTCCCGGTGGCCGTTGTCGTGTGCGAGCCCTCGGCGAGCCGTTGGACCGCGATCCTCCCGTTGGAGTGGCTCGGGTCGAGCCAGGCCCTGCCGCCCCCGCACCGAACGTCCAGGCCGATCTCGCGAAGCACGCCTTCAGGCTCGTGAGCCAACGCCAACTCGACCGCGGCCGACAACGCTTCCCCGTCTGGCTTGGCGAACTGCTCGCCCACCTTCAAGACCGACGAAGCCGGAACGCTCACGTTGCCGCGAAGCGTGGTTGTCGCCGACTCGCCCTGCGTGGGCTCCAACCCCATCGCCAGATTCATCGCCCCCGCTAGCCGGACGTCGCGTAGAGGCCCCGCCAAACACGGCAAGATCTCACAAAGGCGATCGGCCGCCTGTGTGCTGACACGCAGCTCCCCGCGAGTCTCGTGCAGGAAACGCCGAAGAAAACCCTCCTCGGACCCTAGCGCTCGATCCGCCCGATCGGGATCCGCCTGCGTCGTCGGGCTCGGAACGGGTCGCAGCGGCATCTCGACGTTGAGCTGTGCCGACATCGGACCGACGCGCGCCCGCAGATCCCTGACCTGCAGCCTGTCCCCGGCATGATCCACGGAGGCGTCGAGACGCAGCGAAGCGGGCTCGCCGGCAGGAAGGTAGAACGCGTCCGGACGCCGGACCTCCATGTCGGATGCGTCCAGCTCCAAACGCAGACGATCGCCCGTCGTCATTCGACGCCAGCTCACCTCGAAAGTGCACGCCCCGCGAGATGTCGTCTCACGACCGAACAGCGCATCCAGCTCCGGCACCGACCGGCGCAGTTGGCCGATATCGTCGACCTTGCCGGCTAGGTGCAAGTCGACACGACGTTCACCGTGCAAGGCGAACCGGATCGGCGTATCGTCGGGACGTTTCTGCGCCTCCACGCGAAGACCCGGCAGATGACAATCGAATCCGTTGAAGACCAGCACGTCCGCCGACGGGTTCCACTGCCCCTTCGCCGAAATGTCCGCGCTGGCCAGACGCTCCGGACGATCCCGATCCTTCCGGTACACCGCCACGTCCGAGAGGTTCGTGCGAAACTCCACGTCGACGTGAAGGTCCTCATGCACCCGAACGTCCAGCATCCCCGCCGACCATCCCGTGAGCCGCTGCAGCGTGCTCCCGGGAATCAACTGCACCGGCAGCGTCGCCAGGTCCAACCGCTCCCATGCGATCCGACCCCCGCCGCTCAGCTTGACGCCGCTCTTGAGCGTCGGCATCGTGAGCGACCCGTCCGTCGACAGCCCGCCGCCGGAGGTCTCGCCTCCCCCGGGCCCCGACGGTCTCGTGCTCGACGCGCCCGCCCCGCCCATCGACGGCAACTCGCCGCGAATGTCCCACTGGGCCTGGCCCGTCTGGGGGTCCAGATGACATGCGAGCTGGCCGAGACGAAGCTCCACTTCGTTCGACATGGCCTCCTCGCCGGCCAAAGCCGTCGACGCGCTCGGTGGAACCCGCTCCTCGACGATGTGAACCGCCGCCTGTGAGGCCGACCAGTCTTTCGGCGGCTTGGCCTCCGTCCCCTCCGCGCCGAGGTCCGCGATGTTGAGCCGCTGGACGCCGTTCTCCGTCACGATGACGACCCAGACCTCGGGCGACTCCAGATCCAGCCGCCCAAGCGGCTTGCCCAGCAACGCGCGAAGCGGCGAGAACTCCGTCTGAATCCGCCGCACGCGCACGAACGGCCCGTTGCCGAACCCCGGACGCCGATCGATCGTCAGCCCCTCGATGACGACCCCGTCGACCCAACCGAGCCGCATCCCGTCGATCCGCGCCGCCCGGTTCATCGCCATCGCGATGTCCGCCGCGACGCGATCCGCAAGCCACCGCTTGGGAATCAGCCAAGGCAGCAGCGCGCAGAGGATCACCGCGGCCAGCAGAAACCCCAACGCCACCGACCCGACCCGACGGAGCGTAATCCGTCGCGTCGACCCGGTTGCGGAGCCCAGCGCGGCAACATTGATCTCAGGTGACGTCACGGCGACGAAGTCCCTAAAAACAAACCGGACCGTCCGCCACCAGGACGCCCTGGCGGCAGGTCCTCTCGACCTCCAACCGGCGAATGACCCTGATTGTACAAAGACTGGGTCGCCGATGCGCGATCAAGCCGCCAGAAGCGACCCGCGACGGACACGCCCCCGCCGTGACATCCCGGACAAAATGCCCCCGCCACGGTGGCGCGGCCCCACTTCAGGGCCTTGGCGATCCGTGGCACACGATGTGACAGGTCCCCGCCGCGATGATTCGATCGGGTAGGCAGATCAAATGCCGCCAGGTCTCCTCCTCGGACGCAACCGGACCCACGAACCGCCGCAATGCCTTTCCATCAGCCGTCATCAGCCAGAGATCCCCCCCTCGGTCCAGCGCACAGAGCGACCACTCCCCGTACCCGCACTCGACCAAGTCCACCACGTCGCACCCCAAACGGTGCTTCCAGACCAACCGTCCCCTCTCGTCGAGACAGTAGACGTACCCCGTCGCCGAGGCGATCAGACACCTTCCTGCCAGCGGCGATCCCTCGCGCCCGATCAGAACACGGCGGACCGCATAGCCGAAGTTGTCGAACCGCCACGCAACCTCCCCCGAACTGGCCGTCTCCGACGCGGTGCAGTCGCCCGTGCTGCTGCCGAACACGAACACCCAGGGACCGTCCGCACGGAACCGCCCCACGTCGAACATCACGTCGCCGATCGAGCTGTAGCTTCTACCAAGGACCTTCCCGTCCGCGCCGAACAGATGAAGGTGCCCGTAGTGGTCGGACGCGAACAGCTCCCGCCGACCGTCCCCCGTCACGTCCCGCGCGAGCAGGTCGATGTTGCCGTGATAGATCTTCCGGTCCTTCCAACGCAGCTTCCACGGCTCATCATAGACCCGCATCTCGAAGTTGAGCCCCGTGACGATGATCTCGTTGCGCCCGTCGTTGTCCAGGTCCGCCGCGCCGACGGTCAGCACGCCATACTTCCGCTCCCCCACCGAAGCGCTCCACCACAAACCGATGAACTCCAGCTCATGCAGCTTCCGACCCTCCGCATCCAACGCGTACGCCCACCCCGCTCCGTCCGCCACGAGCACCTCCATCCCCTTCGACCCGCCCAACTCGACGGGAAACACGTCATGGGCCGCGCCCCGGCAGGCGGACTCCCACCGCGGCCTGCCCTCGAGGTCAAACGCCAGGATCTTGCTGTTGGCGGCCACCAGAAGCTCGACCGCGCCATCCCCGTCCAAGTCCGCAACCCGCATTCGACGAACCGCCGGACCGCCGGGAACCTCCATCTGCCACTGCGGAGCAGGCCCGGCGATGGACGCGGACGTCGGCCTCGTCGTGCTGCGCTTGCCCTGTCGGTAGAAACCCGTCACCAATGCTTCCCAGCGATCGGCCTGGTCATCACCCCACCGCCAACCAAGCAGCCGCGTCTTCATCCAGCTCCCATCCTTGGCGCCGGGGGGAATCCGCTCGCTCGATCGATCCAGTTCACACGTAACGGGTGCGGAATTCCTGGCTCGCACCGAGCCCGTCTTCAGATCCAGTGCCAGACTGAACGGCATGACGCTCGACAAATGAATCGTCCCGACGCGGACCTCCGTCGTCTCGGCCACCAGCAACTCGCGAGGATCGGCCATTAGCAGGCCGCCCTGCAGAATGATCCCATCCGAGTCCACCGGTCCCACCACACAGAATGTCGGCCCGTCGCTGACAACCAGCCGACCGGGACCAAGCCGCCGCGCCTCCCAGCCGGCCGGTGCCTTGGGCTGATCGCAATACAGGAGACTCGCCAGCTCCCGCCCCTGGTCGGGACCGAGTGCCGCACTGATCCGCTGGTGAAGCCGGCACACCGGCACCGCGATCCCCTTCGGCTGACCGCGCGACAAACGCATCGACGGAGCGTCCGGCGTGACGATCGTGAACCGATCGCCCCGCAATGACGTACGATCCGCCTGCGTGGCGGACGGTGCGTTCTCCACCTCGATCTCGACGGCGTCGCCCCCCGCCACGGGGACCAAACGCAATCGATCCAGATACACCGGCGGATTCTCGCGAAGGCTCACGACCACGACGTGCCGCGCGTCCCCCCCGATCGCCACCTTCGGCGTGGGTTCCGTCAGGTCGAACTTCGTGCTCGATCGATCGTATCCCCGCTGAGGCACGTGGTAAGCCTGCGGCTCCGCACCGTCGACCGAAACCAACAGCGAGTCGCTGCTCCCGTCAGCGCCCCGAGCGTACAGCTCCAGCGCATACTCCCCGGGCTTGGCGGCCACGACCATCGCCAAACGAGATGTCGCCTCACCGAGAAGCACCGCCTTGCCGCCCGAGGCGGTCGCGTCAGCCACCGCCGTAATGTCACGGGTCCGCGGGTCGACCCCACCCCGAAGAACGACGAACGAGCCATCGTTTTCGAGCCGCTCTCGCCCCTCGTCCTCGGTCTTCCACGTCCAATCGAGATCGTATTGCCCTGCCTGGCGCGCCTGGACGGCATCGGCGACCAGCAGCCACCGCCCCTTCCGCCAGAACACTGACCGCTGCCAGTCGACGCCCTGGTCGTCGGGCACCTGGACGGACACGGCGCTCGCCGACGCGCTCTCCACCCAACCAACCAGGTCCGCCATCGTCGGCACGAGCTGCGTGGCCCGCCCGTCGCGAAGAACCGTGAGCATGTTGTGCTCGGTCGTGTTCCGGGACAGGTAGTCGTGATCGAGCAGCCAACGATGCCCGCGATCGACGTACTCGATGATCGCCGCGGTGTCGTAGTGCAGGTGCTTGCCCCGCCCGTACCCGTCCAGGATCACGTATTGCGAATCCTTGGACCAGCCGTCGCGCATCACGATCTTATCGACCCCCCGCTCCGGAGGAACGGGCGACCGCATCAGCGCCTCGTTGTAGAACGGCTTCGTCTGCGTGAACGTGTGGAGCTGCGAATCCAGCGGAATCACCCGCAAACCCACGAACCGATCAGGGCGTCGGGGCGTCACGTCCTGCCAGTACGGATTCTCCCAAACCCCGGCCCCGCTGACGTGGTTCAAGATCCACAAGTACCCCGCATCCCGCGTCGACCAGAACCCGATCGGCAGCGACCCCAGAAGCACCGTCGGACCGCGGGAAACGCCCGAATCACCGAACCCGCTGGCCAACCCCGCGCTGTCGCAAATGTCGACGAGATAGTCCCAATAGCGCCTGAAGACGCCTTGCTCGAACGGATCGAGATACCACTCGCTCAGGCAATACTGAATCGTGTGCCGCATCGTCAGCGGAATGTAGTTGTCGGCGTCCTCCTGTGGCTTCCATGACTTGGCCTGCGCCAGGAAGCACGCTCTGGCCTTAGCCAGACGCTCCTCCCACTTCGCCCCTCCAGCGTAATCCCGGAAATAGCGCGCCCCCGCATAGAGGCCGAGGAGAGGAAACGTCGTGTGGTTCCACGTGACGAGATCGCCCTTGCCGAGACCCGCGTAGCCCGACGTCTTCCGCTGCAGCCCCTCCATCCAGTTGAGAAACATGCCCAGGAACTCGCGCCGCTGACCGGCCGTCATCCCCGGATACTCCTCGAACGCATCCCAGGTCGCCAGGATGTCGAATGAGCTGGTCTCCTCCGGCCAATCGGGCAGACGCTTGGAGTCCTCACGGTAGAGCGCCGCTGTCTTCGCAAGTGCCTCGACGGCCCGAGAAGCCGCCTTCTCATCGCCCGACTTCAGGTACTGACGCGCCTCGGTCAGGAAGTCATACAACGTGGGCCGGACCGGCGGGGCCTCCTTACCGAAAGCGAAGGCAGGCACGGCCCTGACCGTAAACGGAAGCGTCACCCCATCAGCGCCCCCCGCGCCGACCGCCACCAGCGTCTGATCGAGTACCTCCCCCGTTCGCGCCAAGGCCTTCGTCGTGCTCGCCGCCACGACGACGACGTCTCCCCCGTTGTGCCACGGATACGGGTCGAAGACCGTGCGAACAAAGACCCGGTCCCCCCCGGGCCAGCGGGCGTCGGCGTAGCAGTACTGGTTCCAGTACAACCGGCAGATCAGCTCGTTGTCGAGCATGTTGCCCACGGCCACCACGTTGACCGTCTTCGGCACGGCCTCAGCGGGGTTCGACGTTATCGTGAGCCGCTGCGCCCCTCGCCGTCTGAGAACCGCCGCCAACGCCGAGCCCGCGCGGCGACCCTCGTCGGAATCGGGCGTCAGTACGACAACCGGCCGCGACCGACCCGACAGGTCCACGACCTCCCGCACCGTACGTTTCGCGAGGTCCGCCTCCCCCGCGGCACCGGTAGAGGACTGAGCCAACACCAACCCCACCGCGGCAACGACAGCGACCGCCGAAATCCCTCGCGCTCTCATCGCTACTCCCGGAAAGAGGCCTTGATGTGGGCCGGCGCACGTAGGTCCCGGCCGGGCCATACCCCCTTCGCCCGGCCGACGTTTCTCTGCCTTCAACGCATCCAGACAAGCAAGAGCTACTTCCCCGATACGATCTTCGCCTCCGGTGGGTCGATGAAGACCTTCTGCGCCTGAACCGCCTTGCCTGTCACCGCGTCCCCGCGATGAATCCAAACGCGATACCGCAGACGCAGCGGCTTGCCGCGGACAAGCTCATGAGTGTCCAGACCCGGCCAGGCGGGATTCAGGTAGCCGTAGGACCGATTGCACCACCCGTTCGGAAACCCGGGGTTGCTCGGCGAGTCGAAGATGGCCAGTCCGCTGATCCGGTCCGAGCCCTGAACGAACCGCCCCGACAGGTCGCTCCACGCCATCTGTACGCGATTCACCACCCCGGGCTGCCGACCGTTCGGGCCGAACACCACCGTGTCGCGACGCGGTGCGAACCGGACGTTGAACCCGCCGTAGCCCTTGCTCTGATCGAGCTGACCCCCAAACGTCACCGGGTCCTTCAGAGCGGTGAGCGTCAGGAATACGTCGATAACGCGCCCCGCCTCCCCCGCATGCCAGACGCAGAACTCGATCCTTTCGTCCACCGCCACCGTGTCCTTGATCGCCCACTCGTCGGCGATGCGCAGCACGGCGCAGACCGGACCCGCCTCCCGACCGAGAACCTGCTTGAATCGCTGGTGCAGCGGGCCGATCGTCCACATGTCGTAATGCTTGCCCACGTACTCGAGCCGCGGCCACGCCCACGACAGACCCCGATGATGAAAGTGATCGCGCGGGAAGTCATCCGTCAGGACCGCCCCGTCGAGGTCGCAAACCGGATCTAGGTAGCACGCACGGCGATACCGTCCCGGGACCCCCGGCTTCAGGATGCCGCCCCTTACGAAGGAAAATACCTTACGGTCCGCTTCCTTGACCGTGATGCGATCCGGATCGCTGTCGTCGAACGCAAACCCCGCCGGTCCTGGCCGATCGTCCGTGATCCGAAATCGACGAACCCCGCCCGCCGACACCCGCGGCGGCATGACGAAGCACAGCACCCGCGCCGGCTCGGCAATCACCTGAGCGGCGATCCGCTTGGCCGTGCCCTCTTCCACCAGGATCAGACGCGCGGTGCCCGAGGCAACCTCCCCGCTCTTCGAGAGGTCGACCATCACCGGCGTCTCGACCACGCCGTGATGGTCCTTGCACCGAACCTCGATGACCCCGCCCAGAGCGAACCCCCAGATCACGAACCCCCACATCGCTAGCGCCAAAGCCGACAACCGCATGAGCACCGCTCCTCTCGGATCTTCCCGCCGAACTGACACGCCGCCTCGGTCACGAGGCGCAAGCCCAAACGAGGCCACGTCCACGACGAATGACAGCCGACCAATGCCTGAACTGCACCATGTTCGACCGGTGCCAGAAATGTGTCAACAACCACGCTCTCGAGCTAGGCCGAGGCAGCAGCCCGAGCCGCCGGATTCACCGCATGAAAAAGATGACGCACCGCGGCAAGTGGAGAAAAAAGGACCCCCGGGATGGGGAGACCGGAGGTCCTGAGGAGGTGAGCTGCATGGGTCGGAGCTAGCGTCGATGCCGATACGAAAAACCCATCGCGCCAAGCGCCAGCAGGAGTACCGATGCAGGCTCAGGGACAAGTAGAAATCCGCGCGTCTGACCGTTGTAGAGGCCGTAGCCCGTGATCCAACCCTCGTCGTTGATGTCTCTGGCCTCGACCAGCACCCATCCCGAGCCAGGGTCGATTAGATCGTTCAGGTTGTACATCGTTCCGCCGCTATAAAGAAAAGCACGCTCGGCCCCCAGGTCATCGGTAGCCTTGCCCACGATCTGGCCGCCGCCGTTGATCCCGAATCCTTCGCTGTACGTCCCACCTGGAAGCGTGCCCAAACCGCTCATGATCCCACTCGAGTAGAGATACGCACGCCATTCCCCGGCGGCCGTCATCGCCTTGCCCGTGACCTCTCCGCTGTCGTTGATCGCGTACGCGTTGCTGTTGGTCCCTCCGAGCGTGCCCAGGTCCGTCATGCTCCCACCGCTGTGGAGGAACGCGTGCGTCTCGCCCGGCGTCGGCGTCGTCGAGTCGCCCACGATCTGGTCGCTGTTGTTGATGTCGTAGGCCCAGGAATACAGACCGCCGAGCACGCCCAAATCGGTCATCGTCCCGCCGGCCCAGAGCACGGCATGATTGCGCTGAAACGCCCCCGACTGGTACTTCGACTTGCCCACCACCTTGCCGCTGTCGTTAACGCCCCACCCCTCGCTCCCTTGGCCCGTCGGCAGTATCCCCAGCGTCGTGATGCTCCCGCTGGTGTAGAGAAAGGCTTCGCTGTACCCAGAAGACAGCCGCCGCCAACCTGTCACCTGACCGGCGCTGTTGATGTCGAAAGCCTGACTCGCCTTTACGTCCGACGGGCCTAACTCGGTCATCGTCCCGCCGTCCCAGAGAAAGCCCCGCTGGTCTGGAGTCGCGTCGTAAGACCACCCCGCCACCTGGCCGTCGCCATTCACGCCGAAACCGTGGCTCTGGGAGAAGCTCCCCGTTCCCCCAAGCGTGCCCAAGTCGGTAACGGTGTATTGCGCCCCCACCAACGGGCGCCCTGCCCCAAACAGAACAGCGCCCACCGCAACGGCACGACATGCCCATGCAAACGTTTTCCCTCTCATCGTCCTCTCTCCCTCGTAATGCCTCTTCCTGCCCCTGATCAACTCGACCCCACCGGCACGGCCCCCTTCCCCATGCCCGATCGCAGACCCAACCCGCAACGGACAAACGGCTCGCTATCTCCTCGTATATGAGTTCGAATAGCGGGGCAGCGTTCGCGGCCCCCTCTAGGCCGCCCAACGCCTGGCCGGACCTCTACTCCCATCCTTCGTATTCGAGCGCCCAGACCCACTCGCAAGCCTTATCGTGGAGCGGAGCCTGAACGCACCCTCATATCCAGATACCAACACAACAGGAATGAGGATGCCAATAGTCCTAATACTTTTCAATCTAATTATTAGTTTTCTACAACTCCCGACAACACGAGACGGCTCCCGACAGATCTCTATCACCATATCTATATGGCCACAAAAGTGATAAGATCTTGAGTCGCCCCCGAATGACTGCGTCACTCGCCCAGACCACAACCTTTCACCCCCCCTCGGCAAGAGGAAGCGGCTGTCGGCCAATCGGATCAGAGGGAGGACTTGGAGCTGCCTGAGGCAATCGCCTCCTACGGCCCGAGCGGCAGTCCGCGGGCACGCTTCGGCGTGGCGTGGCGAAGGTCTGGCGCAAAGCCCTCGACGTTCAAGTCGCTACGGGGGATGACCACGACGTGATAGGGACTGGCCAGCTTGATGACCGATTCTGAGCCCGACTCGGTGCGATAGACCTGGACGTCCACCTTCAGCCTTGACCCCTCGCGCCAGATGCGATTGATGCGGATGCAATACTGATCGGAATACACGCGTCCCATCCCCGCGACCAGCACCATGTCCTTCTCGAAATCGACGGGCACGTTGCTGACCGGGCACAACGCCATCTCGGCCCGGTTGCGGACCACGAGCCGCAAAGGAACGTCCAGACTGCTGTACGTCCCGGCCCGCTGCCAGAGGATGGGAAACTCATCCGGATCGTACTCGTCCATGGACGCGCCGCCCCCCATCCCGGTGCAGCCACCGGCCGACAACAGCATCAGGAGCAGCGAGAGACGAACGGTCATTTGCATGGCCAGCGGCACGACTTCCCTGCGGGGCGACGCATCATCTCACCCACGTTCTCCGCATTCTATGAAACTCGCGCCTCGCTGCCCAGTGCCGAACCCCTCCCTCCCCCGATTCAGCGGCCGCGGGCCCCGACGCGATCCTCACAACCAAAGCTACCTGCAGGAATGTTTGAACAGATCGCTAAGACTGGGTGGCCCATCGCTTCAGCGGTGGGGAACTCGAATTGGGGCCCGGGATTGTGTCCCCGATGGCTGAAGCTGGACCATGCATCAAAGGCTGTCGGCGAGCACACTGTTCATTCGTTATTGCGGGACCCTTAGCCACGAACCCGGGCACCCACTCGCAAGCACTGAGTCCTGAGAGACCGACATACGCCCTCCGCCTCCTTCCCCGCCCACCAACCCGTTTTCCCCGTTCCCCACGGAGCCCTGCCCGCATAGGATAGCGTAGCATGAGCGGCACACGGACGATCACCGTCGCGGCCGGACAGCTCCAGGCACGTCCCATCGAGCGCGCCGATGACGCCCTCGACGCCATCCGTCGGATCATCCGAGGCGCCGGACAGTTCGGCGTCGACCTGCTCGTCCTGCCGGAATGCGCCTATCCGGCCTATCATCTCCGATCGCGAGCCGTGTACGACGCGTTGCCGCTGCTGGGACACGAGGGACTCCTGCAACTCCTCTCCGCCGAGACCCGAGCCGCCAAGCTCCACCTGGCGATCGGCGTCGTCGAGCCCCGCCAGGGGCGCCTATACAACAACGCCGTCCTGATCGGCCCGAGCGGCAACCTCATCGGTGCCTACTCCAAGCAGTTCCTCTGGGACTACGATCACGACTACTTCACCCCCGGAAGCGAGATCCCCGTCTTCGAAACGTCCATCGGACGGATCGGCATGCTGATCTGCGCCGACGCCCGCGCGCCCGAGATCGTGGCCACCCTCGCCGCCCAGCAGGCTCGACTAATGGCCATGCCCACCAACTGGGTCAACGCCGCTCGGCGAGCCGGCGAATTCTACAACCCCCAACCCGACTTCCTCATCCCGGCAAGGTGCCGGGAATTCCGCCTGCCTTTCATCTGCGCGAACAAGGCCGGCGATGAGGATGCCGTCACCCGCTTCTGCGGCATGAGCCGTGTCGTCGACGCCGACGGCGACACCGTGGCCGAGACCGGGCCCACGGGGGAGGTAATCGTCGTCGCCGAGCTCGAGACCGACCCACCCCCGCTGCCGGAGATACCCGGTCGATGCCGTAAGCGCCTCACGTCCCCCCAGCCGCCCAGGCGGCTTCAAGGGACGCCGACCCCAACTTCGGTCGTCGTCTCGCACGACGCGGATAGCGCGGTCCCACCCGCCGACGACGCCCCGTGCATCCTGGTGATCCCCCGGAATATCGATCCCGCGATCCTGTCGAGCCTGGACGATCGAGTTCGCCCTGTCCGCCCCACAGACCCGCCGAGCCTCCAGGTCGTCGACGGTATCCCGATCGGCTGCGTGGCCGGACCCGAGGCAAACGGTTTCGCCTGGCCTCGCGCGCTCGCCCTCGACGGTGCCCTGATCATCTGCCTCTTCGACGTCCGCGCCGACCTGGAAATGCTCAGAACCAGAGCCGTCGAGAACCGTGTCTTCGTCGCGGCATTGACCGACGAGTCGGCCGTCCTGGTCGGACCCGACGCCACCGTCATCGCTCGAGATCCACGCCAGGTCACCGCAAAGATCGACCTCTCAAAAGCAGCACAGAAGACAGTCGCCCCAAGAACCGACGTCTTCACAGAACGCCGACCCGGGACCTATCGCTTCTAGCGAATGGAAGGAATCACAGCCGTCTTCGGCCGAGAAATGATGGCTACGGACTGGATGAGGCCCCCTCACCCCCCAAGCAACCCCGTCAGCAGTGTGCACGGCATGAACATCGCCATCTGGGCAACCGCCAGGATCGAAACCTCCAGCCGCTCCATGTCCCCGACGTGGGTAGCCAGATACACGAGCGCAACAACGACCGAACCCACCGCCAAATGCGACCAGCTCACGCCTCCAATCGCCGCGTGTCGCCTTCCTCCGCTCCCTCCGGACCTCGCGTCGACGCGATCTCAGCCTTCTCGACGTACTCCCGACACTTCTTCTCGTTGTGTTGCCAGATAAGATACGCAAACAACAATGCGCCAAGGGCCGTCAGGACAGCCACCCCCACGACAAAACCGATGTCGCCTGAGAGCGAGCCATTCTTCACGTAGTCGCCGAAGCACTCACCCAGAAACGCTGTTGTCCCGCCATACAAGACGCCGTCTCTAGAGAGGTATCTGCTCCTCCCCTCCCGCCGAACCTCCTCCCACTTCTCGAACTCCGATTGACTCATGCTGCCCATGCAATTCCCTTCCCGACCTCGCACGTCATCGTCACCAATAGGCCATCCCGACGACAGAGCAACGTCTTCCAGCCGTACGATACCTCCTGATCGCGCCGCGATTCTCCGCCCCCTGCCCGCGAACGCCAACGCTCGATTCCGCACTACGCCGGCGCCTCAGGTCGGTCCCCCGGCTTCGTAGACGATCCTTGCTCGGACGACGTGGTATCGAGACCCGCGTCTTTCAAGAGCTTCTCGGCGCACTCCGGACAAAGACCGTGGCTGAACTGGGCCTCCGAATGATTGTGAATGTACGACTCCATCTGCTGCCACGAGCCCTGCTCGTCCCGGATCTTCTTGCAGCTCGCGCAGATCGGAAGGATCCCCTGTAGCAGCTTCACCTCGGCCAGAGCCCGGCGAAGTTCCTCTGAGGCCGCGTGTGCCTCCCGCAATGCCTGCCGGATCCTCGCGACCACCCACCCCATGCACAGAAACGAGGACAGCCGGATGATCGTGTTCCAGACCGCAACCACATGATTGGAGTACTCATGCCCTCCCAGGAAGTCAGCGCCGAACCACACCCCCGCGCACAGCATCGAAACCCCGACCGCCGGCATTGCGCCGAAGCACCAACCGGCCAAGCCCACCGGCAGAAAGTAGAAGAGGAAGAAGCTCAGCTCATGCCCGCTCACGGCGTCGAGCACGCCCAGCAGCCCCGCCGAAACAACGATCCCCGCCCAGACCGCCGACACGCGACGAACGCAGGACATGTTGCACTTCCTTGCTTCATCTCACTCCGCGAACGAGGAACCGCGACCCGGCCGCGCGAAGCGACCTCCGCCCCCTCTCACCGTCTCGAACCCCGTTCCCCGACCGCCCTCCTTACACCGTCACCGCAGATCCGGGATCACCTCCCATCCCTCGTCTCCGTCGAACCGCCACGACATCTCCGCGATGTACTCGTCCGTGCTCTTGCTCCCGAGATTGCCGCCTATCGTCGTAAGAGCGTAGAAATACGTCGTTCCGCGATCCCGCAGGTCCGGCAGCTTGGCGTGAACCGCGAACAGCTTCTCTCGCCAATCGCCCCAGAACACCGGGTCGTTGAAACCGGTTGTGCAAATGAAGTACTGCCAGGCCCCCTCGACCTTCTTGAAATCAACCCCGTAGGAGACCCCCCCGTTGCCGCTGGCGTCTCGCTCCCCGTATCCCATCTCCGTCCCCGGAACCGAGTATCGGTTCAGCGTGATGTGGCACTCGCCCGTGCCGATCTCGATGTTGCCCTGAAGGACCCTTACATAGAGGATCCCCTCGCCCTCATAGCCGCTCTGCCGCCCGACCTGGATCTTCCCGGCAGTCCCGCTCTCTATCTTGCTCAACCAGTCGGTCGTGCCCAGTTCCCGGAACTTTATCCCCTCGCCTGAGACCCTCTTGCCGCTCCACTTGTAATAGAACGGCCCCGGAATCCCGCTGACCTTGCACGTCAGTATCGCAAGCTCGTCCTTGTTGATGATCACCGTCGGCGGGGAGATCGCCACGGGTGGCTCCTCGACCTTGATCGTGGCCTCGCCCGTCCCCAAATACACCTTCTCCCCCCCGTCGACGAGGTACACGTCCACGCGAGCCTTGTTGCCCTCGTGCCCGACCCCCTGGAAGGCGTTGTAGATCACTGCGTCCTTGTCTGTCTCAAACTCGTCCTGGTAGGGCTGGGGCGTCGCGCCGCTGAAGAACGCCCCTGACGGACCGTAGCTCTTGTAAACGTAGAACAACTCGACTCCGCTGCCCACCGTCGTCGACAACTCGGTCTTCAGCGCCACGTCCTGGAAATACGTAATCGTCGTGGAGTTCGGCTCGAGCGAGACCGTCACCCAGCCGCCGTCAACGTCCCACTTGTCCGC
>JAFGLZ010000211.1 GCA_016927755.1 Phycisphaerae bacterium | reverse complement strand
ACTGTCAGGAGGAAAGCGATGCCGCTCTGGTCCATGGTCGTTTGGTGCTGCGTCGGGGCCGAGCCGACGGGGGTCAAGGCCGCCCTTCCGCTCGAGAAGGATTTCTTCGTGAGGCTGCCGGCGAGCGTCCGGCCCGTGCCGGAGCCGCTGCCGGCCGGGCAGGCGGAACCGAGCTTCAAGATCCGTGGCACGAAGGGTTGGCTGTGGCGGCCGGAGCAGTACCTGGCCGAAGTCCCGACGCTGGCGGAATACCAGATGAACTTCCTGATGAACTGCTACGGGTCCATGTGCGACATCGAGCACTACAAGTGGACGGATCCGGAGTGCAACCGCTGGTGGGAACCGCTTCCGGCGGAGAAGAAGCGTGCGTATGAGCGGGTGGTTCGCGCGTGTCAGAAGCATGGCATCCACTTCTGCTTCAGCATGAACCCGAACCTGTTCGCCAAGCGATTCGTCCGGGCCGACGACGCGAAGGCCCTGGACGAGCTTTGGCAGCACTACGAGTGGATGCAGGGGCTGGGGGTCACATGGTTCAACATCTGTCTGGATGACATCCAAAAGGGCATCGACGCGGAGGACCAGGGGAAGGTCGTCAACGAGATCCTGCGCCGGCTTCGGGTCAAGGATCCGCAGGTTCAGATGGTGTTCTGTCCGACGCGGTACTGGGGCATGGGTGACAAGCCGTCGGACAAGGCCTACCTGACCAAGCTGGCGGAGGTGCTGGACAAGGACGCGTACGTGTTCTGGACGGGTCCGCGGGTGGTGACGCCGACGATCTCGCGTGGCGAGGCGGAGGCTTACAAGGCCTGCGTTGGGCATCGGCTTTTCATCTGGGACAACTATCCGGTGAACGACGCGCATCCGACGTTGCACTTGGGACCGGTGACGGGGCGCGATCCGGAGCTGTGCAGGGTGGTGGACGGGTACATGGCGAACCCGTTGTGCTCGCAGAACGAGATCAACCGGTTGCCGCTGATCACGATGGCTGACTATGCGTACAACTCGGGCGGCTACGATCCCCAGCGGTCGATCGGGCAGGCGATCTTGCACTTGGGGCAGACGGCCGAGCAGCGGGGGGTGCTGAAGGACCTGGTGGAGCTGTACCCGGGGATGCTGGTGTACTCGAAGGGGACGAGCTTCAACCCGGTCCTCGCGCGGTTCGATCAGATCATGGGTCAGCCTCATTGCCGGTTCCTTGCGTGTCTGTATGTCGACCATGTGGCGGAGGTGTCGAGGCGATTGGGGGTGGCGTTTCCGGACCGGTTTTGTGCGGCGCGTCGGACGGTGGAGGAGGACGTGGGGAAGATGCGGGGGAGAGTAGGAAGAGGGAAGTGAGAAGCACGGGAAGACGGGGCGCGGGGAGGAACGATGTCCCGAAATGTCTCGGAATGTCTCGGAATGTCCCGGAATGCACCGAGATGCGCTGAAATGCGCGGAAATGCAGGCCGTATGGGGTCGCGGGGGCTTGGCTGGTGTCGCACGATGGACGGCGGGGCTCAGGGGTCGGGGTTCGGGGTGTGGGGGGAACGGGGCGCGGGGAGGAGCGATGTCCCGAAATGTCCCGAAATGTCTCGGAATGTCTCGGAATGCAGCGAAATCTCGCGGACTGCCGCGTTTTGCCGTGGTGGGCGGGGTTGGGCTTGCGCCTTTCATGTGGTGGATGCCTCCGGCGCGAACGGTGAGGGGGCGGTCCGCGTGTGGGGCGGGTTGCTGGGGGGTTTGGCGGCTTGGGGGCGTTGACGTCTTGTGCACGGCATCCTCCGGAGCGGGGGGGTTGCGACGCCGGGCGCACTTCGTTTGATCGGCGCGCCGGCTGTGGAGATAAGGGGGTCGGTGATCTGTGCGCCGTGGCGGGGGAAGGACCCAGTGCTAGGGGAGGCGGTCGGGGGTTTAGGGGGGTGGCTTGACCGTGTGGTGGTTTGCTGATACGGTCAACGGTTGCTGCTCAGGGGCGGGACGGGGTGTAGGACTTCGGCGGGAGTGGCGAAGGTCGGCCCGGGGAGCGGCCGATAGGATTGGGGGCCCGGCGGTGTGGTTTTGGGCCCTGGAAGGCAATCCGGAGAGGTGTCCGAGTGGCTGAAGGAGCTGGTTTCGAAAACCAGTGAACCCTATTTGGGTTCCGCGGGTTCGAATCCCGCCCTCTCCGTTATTTTGGGTCTGATGCGCTCTTTGGTTCGGGCGTGATGAAGGTCGGTCCTGCACGAAAGAAGCGGTCTGAGTCCTTACCCTCAATAAGTAGGCCTGGCCCCCTTCTCTCCTGGCGCCCTTGTCCCGCGTAGGATTGGCATCCGAATCATCAACGTGTTTGGTTTCCTGTCGGTGGGGTCGTTCTGGGAGAAGATGGGTTACGGGTCGCAGCGGGATAGGGCGCGCGCCGTGACGAGAAGTCTCGAGGGACTGAGTGAGTTCGATCCGATGACGGGCATGGGCTGATGTTGATTTCGCCAAGACGCTCGACCTCAGCAACGCCGCAGCTCGACTACGGGTTGCGCACAGTATGACGGAGTATGATCCGTGCGGTTGTATTTGATCAACCCAAGTAACCAGCTCGTGGCGCTGGCGAAGGTCAAGCAGAACTGGTGGAACCGCTATCGCCGGTGGAAGCCGCTCAGTCTCCTGGTCCTGGGTGGGCTGACCCCTCCGGAGTGGGAGGTGACGCTCGTCGACGAGAACGTCGGCGTTCCGGACTACGCGGCGATGCCCCGGCCGGATCTGGTGGGCATTACGTCGTTCACCTCGCAGGCCAACCGCGCTTATGCCGTGGCAGCCGAGTTTCGGCGTCTGGGCGTTCCCGTGGTGATGGGTGGCATCCATGCGACCATGTGCCTGGAGGAGGCGTCGCAGCACGTTGACTCGGTGGTCACGGGAGAGGCGGAGGGCGTGTGGGCGCAGGTTCTGGAGGACGCGCGGAACGGGGACCTGAAGCGCGTGTACGCGGGGGAGCATGCGAACATGGAGGGCGTTCCGCTCGCCCGGCATGACCTGCTTCCGGACGGATACGCACTCGGGGCTATCCAGACGACGCGTGGCTGCCCGCTGCATTGCAGCTTCTGCAGCGTGACGGCCTTCAACGGGCGGGGGTACCGGCAACGGCCCATTGACGACGTCGTACGGGAATTTGGCTTGATCCGGGAGAAGCGCGTCCTGATCGTCGACGACAATCTGATCGGCACGCGCGAGGAGCATATCGCCCGCGCCAAGGACCTGTTTCGGGCGATGATTCGAGCGGACGTGCGCAAGGCGTGGATTGCGCAGGTGACGATCAACATGGCCGATGACGACGAACTGCTGAAGCTGGCGTCCAAGTCCGGCTGTGAGGGCGTTTTCATCGGCTTCGAGTCGCCGAGGGTCGAGGGGCTGTTGGAGGTCGGCAAGAAGTTCAACCTGCGCGATGGTCGGGACTTCAAGGCCTCCATCGATCGGATCCATCGGCACAAGATCCTGGTGGTCGGTTCGTTCATCATCGGGCTGGACACGGACGAGCGAGGCATTGGCAGGCAGATCGCCGATACGAGCAGTCGCTACGGCGTGGACATCCTCAACGCGATGTTCCTGACGCCGCTGCCCGGCACGCGTCTGTGGAAGGAGATGGAATCGGAGGGTCGGATCGCGGCCAACTCCTTTCCGGAGGACTGGAAATACTACACGCTGCTGTTTCCGGTGGCGCAGTACAAGAATCTGTCGTGGGCCGATATGCTCAGAGAGATGGACGAGTGCGACGGGACCTTCTTCTCCCGGCGGCGCGTCCTACGGCGGTTCTGGGGGAACTTGTGTCGAATGCGCAATCCCATCTTCGGGCTGGCGATGGACCTTTCGTACCGGAACAATCTTCCTTTGAACCGTAAGACTTACCGAGAATTCAGTTTGGCGCACGACGTGGGGGCGTAGACGGCACGCCGAGGCGTGGGCTTCGACGGCGCGAGCGACGCTGACCGGAGGGCGATGCGTTGCGTATTTCGCGGAGGGGCGTCGCTTAACCGAACACCTGCTTATCGCGTCTCAACGATTGCGGTCGTTCAGGTTCGACTGAGGATCTTCCCATTCCCCACAGCGAGAGAGCATCAGGAAAAGGGTGACTGTCCCCCATTGTGCGGGCAGGCGGGAGGGATCTGGTCGTCAGCAGGCGACGGTCTGGGCTTTGGGCTTCTGCTTTGCGGTTTTCCAGGTTGCGGCGTCGCCGGATTGGCAGGCGATGAGGCAGAGGCGATCGTCGTATGAGGCGATTCGGGTAACTCGGTATTGCTCCTTTGAGCCGTCGGCGGCGGTGACTTCGACCTTCTCTCCGGTGGCGGGCTGATCTCCCGCGCCGGTGACGAATGAGAGTGCGGCGGTGGATCTGTGGCTGACCCAGCCTCGGTAGGTCTGGGGGCTGCTCTCCTTGGTCCATTGGACGCGACTGATCTGGGGGGTGGTCGATGTGTCGGTGCCGCTTAGGTGTCCGGTTCCGAATAGCACAGCGATTCTCCTTGGGGCGACGGTCAACACGAAGCTCGACCCAGCGAGGGAGTTGCGGACCGTTTGTGATCATCGGCCGCTTGGGGGGTTCGTGTTGATGTTAGTCGTCGGTAAAAAACGGGGTCGGGCTTAGCGGACTTGGCGATACGGCGTGGAGAATGGTGCGTCGCAGGCAGGTCCGAGAACTCGATTGCGGGTGGGAGGGGGTGCGTTCGATTATCGGACGGGTCTGGGCGGCTGGATCGGGCTCGGACGTCGGGGATTGGTTGATGTCCGCTAACGGTTTGGGGGTGGGGGGTTGCGCTATTTCGGAGGGGGGATGGGGAGGGACGGAGCCCGAATGGGGGGGAGGGTCGGTGTTCTGCCGGGGCTTGCCCGGCTGATTCGCTCGCATTCCCACGGCTCACGCCGTGGGCTACCGCCTATCGCCCCTCACGGGGCTTGAAAGGGCGCAGGGCTCTCTGTTCCAGCCCTCCGCCCGAACTCGTCATCAATCTCCGATACACGTGCTCGTGGGCGAAGGTCACGGGCAAGATGCCCGTGTTACGACGGGGGGTCATTTCTTGACGAGGTGGGCTTTGCTCCTGGTAACGGCGAGGTCGACTTGCTCGCTGCTGCCGGTGAGGATGGATCGGGCGATGGCGATGCTCTCTTGGGCTTCGTGGGTGCTCATGAAACCGATGCAGACGGTGTCGATGGGCTTGATGGTGCTGAAGCTGAAGGTCAGGCCGGTCGGGGGCAGGATTCGGCCGGCGGCGAGGGGCTTGATGGCGATGATGACCTTTTCGGTGCCGCCTATGATGCGGGCGAGCCAGTCGGTCTCGACGGAGCAGAGGAAGCCCTGGGCGTTGTAGGGCTGGATGTAGACCTCTGCGTCGTAGCCGCGGCTGTCGCTGATGGTGACGGTCTCGACGCGATGGGTGCTGAATCCGGTGACCATGCCGTGCTTTCGGATGCATGCGAGGGTCTCTTCGGCCTCGGCGATGCAGTTGTCCTTGATGCTCAGACGGGCGTCGGTCCAGACGGGGTGGGGCATGCAGATCTTGACGTCATGGCGTGCGCACCAGGCGATGTCGTCCTCGATTCGGTCGGTGACGGCGTCTCCGCCGGCGCCGGGGGTGACGATCCAGACCATCTCCTTTCCGGTGCGCTGCTCGGCGATCTTGATGGCGTCATGGAGCTTGGACTGGGGTCCGCTGACGATGCCGTTGACGCCTTGGTCGAGGCAGCAGGCGAGGACGTCGGCGATTCGCTCGACGGTGAAGTACTCCCTGAGCCACTTGTCGCGGGCGGCGCTGAAGTGGCTGAATCCGAAGAAGGGATTGCTGCCGCAGAGCAGGCGCGAGACGCGTACGCCGCCGATCGAGGTCTGAGGGAACTCCATTAGACGAGGCTCCTGTAACGAGACAATTCGATTCGTCCGATCAGCCGTCGCTACGCGACTGAGCTGTCCGCATACAGCCCTGTTCCCGGGACTGAAGTCCCGGGCTATTCTCACACGGTCCCCACGGGACCGGGGACGCGGGCCCCGATGGTCCGGCTCGCTTTGGGAATCCTGGTTGCCACGGCCCCCCGGTGGGTTCTTTGAAACTCACTTGGCGGGGACGCCGCCGAGCTTTCGCATGAGCTTCTCGTAGAACTGGCGAGCGACGGCCTGCTCGCCCTTGATGACCTCGTTCGCGCCGAGCTGGACGGCCTTGAGCCCGGCGGAGGTGTAGGTCGTTCTTGCGACGATGTAGATGTCGGGCTTGAGGCGTCGCGCCAACTGTGTTGCCCTTAGGACGGCCTGTTCGTCGGGGATGGTGAGGACGAGGAGGGAGGCGTCCTCGATGCCGGCCTTGCGGAGGGTTTCTTCCTGGCTGATGTCGCCTGCAATGGCTCGGAGCCCGAGTCGCTTCTGCATTTCGACGGTGTCTGGGTTCTGATCGACGATGACGTAGTCGACCTTGTGGCGCTCGAAGATGTCGGCGACCCATCGTCCGGCCAGGCCGAAGCCGACGAGGATGACGGGGCCCAATTCGCCGTTGGAGTCGCCGGCGGGCTCCGCGACGGAGACGACGACGCGTGTGCCGTCTTTCCAGTCGACCGGCGCGTCGAGCCTAACGACGCCCCGCTCGTACGTGCCCAAGTAGTCGCTGACGCGATCCTCGGTGCTCTCTTCAGGCAGACTTTGGCTCATGGATCCTTCCCTCGGTGATCCTCTGACGGTATAGATTAGCATAGACGATGGCGGAAATCACGAGGGCACGAGAGGGTTGAGGGGTTGGGTGGCGTTCTGGAGTCGGTCCTGGTGTGGCTCAAGATTCCGGGGGGCGTTTGCCGACAATTCCATGGGTACGGTGACCCGTCGCCGGGGAGGACGTTGTATGCACGGTCGTAGGTCCAAGTCTCGTGATTGCGTGGTGATCTGCGTCCTGCTCGTGGTTTTCGCGGGGGTGGCGGGGTGCGATTGGCTGAACAGTCTGAGTTTTGACTTGTACATTCCGTTGGGCCTAGACGGCTCATTCGGACTTTTCAATCCTGACGGCGGCGCGATCTGGTTTGACCCCGTGGAGTTCCCCACGAACGGGGGCGACGCCGTGATCCCTCCGGACGTTCTCTGAGCATCTGACGCCTGTAATAATCTGTCGGGCCACATCACCGGTCGTAGCCCTGGGCTGTACAATGGGATGTGGCCATGTCAATCTCCGATGGAACAGATCGCCGTTGGTGGTTTATCGCGGCCGCCCTCGTCGTTCTCCTGACACTCGTTCTGGCGGCGGGCGGGATCGTCATGGCCGTTCAGCAGGGACGGGCGGTGCGGCAGGCGAGGATTCGGGGTCTGCGTGATCGGGCGGAGATCGTCTCGACTCAGCTCCAGAATGAGCTGAACCGGCTCGCTTCTCGGCACCTGGGGGAGATCTACCGGGCGTTTCAGCGTCAGGACGACGTGGCACTGAATCGATTGGCATCGGCGGACGCGTGGATCGAGCTGGCGTTCGTCTACGACAAGTGGGTGCTGATGACGTGGCCGGCGATCACGGTGGCGCGGTCGGAGCGTTCGCATGAGGCGTTCGCGCCGCCGGGGTTCGGGCTGGGCGAGCAACTCGAGTTCGTCGATCACAACCTGGACGAGGCGATCAAGCTCTATCAACGGTGTACGAGCGAGGCGACGCCGCTCTATTGGCAGCTCCGGGCGCACATGGCGATCGCGGGTTGCCGTAGCAAGCAGGGACGGTTCGACGAGGCGATCCAGATCTACGAGCGGCTTCGAACTCGGTATGCCGCCGTTCTCCGGAGTTTGGACTCACCGTCGCTTTTCTCGGTGAACCTGGCGCTAGTCGACGTGCTGGCGGCGGCGGACGAGCGGGCGCGCGCGGGCGAGGCGGCGGAGGAGTTGCTTCGCGACGTATTGGACGGGCAAGTGCCGCTGCCGGCGCGGGAGTACGCGGATCTGCTCGTCCATCGGCTGGCGCAACTGACGAATCGGCTGCCGGAGGAGATCGAAGGGGCCAGACGTCAGCTCGCGGCGATCGCGGATCGTCAACACCACCTGGCGGGGGCGGCGAGCGTGGTTCGGACGTGGATGGAACCGCGTCTGGATCCTCCTCTGGGCGCCGAGGAGCGTGGGGTCCAGTTCGTGGCCGAGACGCTGGGGGCGAGGCCGCGATTGCTGGCCTATCAGCGTTTCGAGCGGAGCGGGGCCGAGATCCTGGTGGGTCTGTGCATCCACATGGAAACGCTTTACGAGACTTTCGTCGCGCCGAGGGTCCGCACGGCGGGTCACGGCGATTTGATCCTCAGACCGAATGAGCTGACGCCGCCGTCGGCGGCTGAATCCTGGGCGCAGGTATTGGCGATGCCACTGCAGGCGTGGCAGCTCCAGCCGGCGAGCGGGTTCGTGGATCGGGTGGACCGCGAGGTACGTCGTCAGACGTGGACTTATGTCGGTCTGACGGGGCTGGCGGTGACGGTGCTGATGGCGGCGCTGGCGGCGCTCGTCACGGCGGTCCGGCGAGAGATGGCGCTGACACGACTCAAGAACGAGTTCGTGGCGAACGTATCGCACGAGTTGAAGACGCCCTTGGCGCTGATTCGGCTGTTCGGCGAGACGCTTCTGTACGGTCGAGCGCCGAGCGAGGAGAAGCGTCGCGAGTATTACTCGGTCATCACGCGGGAGAGCGAGCGGCTGACGCACCTGATCAACAACATCCTCGACTTTTCTCGGATCGACGCGGGGCACAAACGGTATCGGCGGGTGGCGTGCGACCTCGGGCAGATCGTGGGCCAGACGATCGAGTCGTACCGGTTCCAGCTTGACCATCAAGGCTTCGATCTCGGGGTGGAGATCGAGCCGGACCTGCCACCGGTCTTGGCGGACGCGGACGCGGTCTCACAGGCTCTGCTGAACCTGCTGAACAACGCCGTGAAGTACTCGGCGGACGAGAAGTGGGTGGAGGTTCGGGTGGCGCGGGCGTCGCGTGACGGGCGGGATGGGATGACCGTGTCGGTGGCGGATCGGGGCGTGGGGATACCGGTGGAGGAGCGTGACCGGTTGTTCGAGGGGTTCTTCCGAGGGAGCGACAACAAGGTTCGCCAGATCCGGGGCAGCGGTCTGGGGCTGACGCTCGTGCGTCACATCGTGACGGGGCATGAGGGTGAGGTTTGGGTGGCCAGCGAGGTCGGGCAGGGAAGCACGTTCACGATCTTCCTGCCACGGGCCGAGGCGAGATCGCCAGGGGAGACATAATGTCGCGCATCATGATCGTGGAGGACGAGGCCGACATGGCCATGGGTCTGCAGGACAACCTGCAGTTCGAGGGGTATGAGGTATTGATCGCCAAGGACGGCGAGGAGGCCCTGAAGAAGGTTCGCGCGTGGCGTCCGGACCTCGTGCTGCTGGACATCATGCTGCCGAAGATGGACGGGTTCGAGGTTTGCCGTGAGATTCGGGGGATGGGGATGACGATCCCGATTCTGATGCTGACGGCGCGGGGCCAGGAGATCGACAAGGTTCGGGGATTGGAGCTCGGGGCGGACGATTACGTGACGAAGCCGTTCGGCGTTCGCGAGCTGCTAGCGCGGATCAAGGCGGGGTTGCGTCGCGGGTCGGGGGCGGGGATCACGTCTCGGCACGTGAAGATCGGGTCGGCGGAGGTGGATCTCGTCAAAGGGCACATCACGCGCGGGCGGAAGTCGTTCAGCCTGGGTCACTACGAGATCGAGATCCTGAAGATGCTGCTGGAGCAGGTGGAGCAGCCGGTGGCTCGGAACGAGATGCTGCAGACGATCTGGGGGATCGAGGGGTTCCCGACGGACCGGACGGTGGACAACCACATCGTGAGCCTGCGTCGCAAGATCGAGTCGAACGCGAAGCAGCCGCAGCATATTCTGACGGTTCAGCGGGTGGGGTATAAGCTGGTGCCTTGAATGGGGAGGGTTCGGGGACTAGGGTCTAGGGGCTAGGGGTTCGGGGTGTGGGGGGATCACTGCCGGGGACAGTCATTTCGTCTTGGCTTCCGTGATCAGTTGCCAGATGTAGTAGACGGGGATTCCGGCCAGGATGGAGACGAGGCTGATGGTCGACCAGCGCGGCTGGTTCTTGAATGCGAAGACGATCATCCAGCCGGTGCAGGCCAGGAAGAGGAGGGGGACGGCGGGGTAGCCGGGGGTTCTGAAGGGGCGATCCATGTCGGGTCGGCGGATGCGCAGGACGAATACGGCGAGGATCACGAAGAAGGAGGAGATGGAGAGGCCTACGCCGGCGTAGGTGAGGATGTTCTTGAAAGTTCCGGAGAAGAGGAGGACGAGGGTGCAGGCGGCCTGAGCGAGGATGGCGGCGCTTGGGACGGCAGTTTTTGGATCGAGTCGCGCGGCGACAGAGGGGAAGAGGCCGTCTTGGGCCATCGCGAAATAGACGCGAGGCCCGACGAGGACGAAGGCGGAGACGGAGGCGAGGAGCCCGATTCCGATGGAGACGTTGAGGGGCGCGGCGATCCAGGGGCCGAAGAGGCGTTCCGCTGCGAGGGCGGCGACGGTCTCGACGCGATCCGCGGGCATAGCGTCGGCGGGTAAGGCGTAGACATAGAGCAGGTTGAGCAGGAGATAGAGTGCGACGACGGCGCCGCACCCTATCAGCAGGGCTCGGGGGAGGATTCGGCGCGGCTCTCGGATTTCACCGGCGAGATAGGTGGCGGCGTTCCACCCGCTGTAGGAGAACATGACGTAGACGAGGGAGATGCCGAGGGCGCCCCACGGCATGCCGGTCTTAGGCGCGTGGATCGTCAGGTGTCCGAGGTTGCCCTTGCCGAGCGCGAATCCACAAACGGCCAGAGCCAGGAGCAGGAGGATCTTGGCGATCGTGGTGAGATTCTGGACGCGGGAGCCGACGCGTTGTCCTCGGAGGTGGGCGGCGGTCAGGAGGACGATGAAGCCGACGGCCAGGGCCCGGGCGAGGGCGACGTTTGAGGAGGCGCCGGCTTCGGTCCACGGGGCGATGAGGTAGCTGGCGGCGGCGTGTGAGGCGATGGCGGCGGGGGCGGAGAAGCCGATGAGGAAGGAGATCCATCCGTAGAGGAAGGCCCAGGGGCGGCCGTAGGTCTCGCGGATGTAGACGTACTCGCCCCCTGCCTGGGGCATGGCTGCGGCCAGCTCGGCGACGGTGAGCGCGCCGCAGAGGGCGAGTAGCCCCCCTACCAGCCAGAGGCCCAAGAGGACGGCGTGGCTACCGGTGTCCTTGATGATGTAGCCGGAGGTCGTGAGGATGCCGACGCCGACCATGCTGGCGATCACGACGTACGTGGCGGTGGACAGCCCGAAGCCTCGGCGGAGCTCGTCTTGTTGCACGGGGAGGTCCTTTCGCGGTATCGGTCATTTTGCCGCCAACGAGGGCACGGCGGCTATCGCTTTTTGAGCGTGACACCGATTCCCTGGTCGTGGCGGTGGACGAAGAGGGTTTCGAGGTCCGGGTTCTTGGTGACGGCATCGAGGTAGCTCTTCATTGCCTGGCCCAAGTTGCTTGTGTTGTGGGCGAGGATGAGTCCGCCGGGACGGACGAGGGGCAAGAGCTTGTTGAGGTAGTCGATGTAGCCGGGCTTGTCGGCGTCGAGGAAGAGGACGTCGATCGGCTCCTTGAGCTTGAGGACCTCCTGGTGGGCGTCGCCCATGACGAGGGTGACCCTTTTGTCGACGCCAGCGCGGGCGAAGTTCTTTCGGGCCAGGGCGGCACGTCCTTCGTCGATCTCGTGGGTGGTGAGCTTTCCGCCCGTCTTTCGGAGGGCGAGGCAGAACCAGATTCCGGAATAGCCGTTGGAGGTGCCGATCTCGACGACGTGCTTGGCATTGACGGCCTCGGTGATGAGTCGGAGGAATCGCCCGTCCTCCAACTGGATGTTCATCATGCCCTTGCGCTGGTTGCGGTACATGTCGTCGAGGACGGCGAGGATCTTCTTCTCGTCGTCGTCCTTGGGCAGGGGCGCGCGGTCGATGAATTCCTGGACGGCCTTGTCGTGAGCACTTTGAGCCCGCCGGGGCCGGTCCGGAGCGGGAGCCCTGTCGGCGCCCTGCTTGTCTTGAGACTGTGCCACCGCGCATCCGACGAACATCGCCGCGGCGACGGCCGCGACCAGACCTGATCTGAGGGTCCTCATCATCTCTCTCCCGTTGAACCGGCCGGAGGTGGACTCCGGCACACGACCATCCAGCACCCGATTACGCATACACCGAGGGGGATTCTCCCATCGGAGAGGAACGGGATCAATGGCGGTCAGGCGTGCTCGGGCTTCAGCTCCAGGGAGGCGGTGACCTCGGCGGCGTCGCGAACGCCGAAGAGACGGCGGACGTCCTCGACGATGAGGTAGAGGCACGGCACGAGCAAGAGGGCGATGAGGGTGGCGAAGAGGATTCCGTATCCGAGCGAGAGGGCCATGGGGACGAGGAATTTGGCCTGCCTCGACGTCTCCAGGATCATGGGCGCCAGCCCTCCGAAGGTGGTGAGGGAGGTCAGGATGATGGGTCGGAATCGGCGGACGCCCGCCGCGTGAATGGCGTCGTGATGCGACTTGCCCGATCGGAATTCCCGATTGGCGAAGTCGATGAGGACGAGTGAGTCGTTGACGACGACGCCCGCGAGGGCAACCATGCCCATAAAGCTGAGGATGGACAGGCTGTATCCCATGATCATGTGGCCCATGACGGCGCCGATCATGCCGAACGGGATGCTGGTCATGATGATGGCCGGCTGGATGTAGCTCCGCAGGGGGACGGCCAGGAGGATGTAGACACCGAGCATTGCCATGATCAGTCCGCTTTTGAGGGCCTCCATGCTCTCGGCCATGTCGGCCTGCTTGCCCTGGAAGCTGTAGGAGAGGCCCTGGTACTTTCGCATTAGGGCGGGGAGCGCCGCATCCTCGAGATCGCCGATGATCTGTCCGGCCTGGCTGGGGGGGTCAACGTCGGCAGTGACGGTGACGGTGCGTCTGCCATTGCGGCGGTTGATCTCGGTATAGGCCCTACCGCGTGACATTCGGACGGCCTCTCGGATGGGGACTTCCTTACCCATGGGGGTTCGGACGAGGAGCTCCTCGAGGTTGTATTCGGAGATGCGTTCGTCCTCGGGCAGGCGGACCATGACCTTGACTTCGTTTCGCCCGCGTTGCTGGCGGAGGACCTCGGCGCCGTAGTACGAGGAACGGACCTGCCGCGCCACGTCGACCGCGGTGAGACCGAGGCTTCGGCCCTCGGGCAGGATGCGAAAGTCAAACTGCTGCTTGCCTGGCGAGAATCCGTCGTCAACGTCCTTTGCGTTCGGATAGAGACTGATGGCCTCGGCCAATTCGGCGCTGGCCTTTTCGAGCACGCCGATGTCGCGGTGGCTGAGCTCGATGGTGAGGACCGCGCCGGAACCCGGCCCGCCGCGATCCGATTGGAATGAGATGGACTCGAGGCCCGGAATGGCTCCCGCCTTCTCGCGCCAGAGCTTGACGAATTCGGCGGTCTGGACGGGGCGCACTTCGGGCTGGGTCAGTCGAACCGACACTTCCGTCTGATGTCCAAAGACGTATGCCCAGACGCCCTCGGCCAGTTTTTCGCCGCCATGCTCGGCGATGACCTCCTTGGCGGCGCGGATGAGATGCTGCTCCACCTTTTCGGTCGACTCGACGGCGGAGCCGTAAGGGAGGACGGCGGTGGCGTAGGCCTTGTCGGACTCGACGCGTGGGAACATGGTCATGCCCATTCGTCCGCTCTGGACGTAGGCGGCGGTGACGGCCAGGACGGCAATGCTGACGGCCAGCGTGAGGTAACGATGCTCAAGGGCCTTGTCGAGAAATGGTCCGTAGACATCCTTGATCTGGCGAGCGATCCACGCGCTGAGGCTCTGCTGACCTCGATGGAGCCAGGCTCGCACGGAGCCGCGTCGCCTCTCTCGCTGGTGACCGAGATGGGCTGGAAGGATGAGGAGGCTCTCGACGAGGGAGACCAGGAACACGGTGACGACGACGGCGGGGATAACGCGGAAGATCTTTCCCAGGATGCCGGGGATAAAGAAGAGCGGCAGGAAGGTGGCGACGTTCGTCAGGACGCTGAAGATGACGGGGACCATGACCTCTCGCGCGCCCCGGATGGCGGCCTGGAGGAATGGCAGGCCTCGCTGGTGCCATTCGTAGGTGTTCTCACCGACGACGATGGCGTCGTCGACGACGATGCCGAGCGCGACGATGAAGGCGAACAGCGAGATCATGTTGATCGAGACGTCCATCATGGGTAGGAAGATGAAGCCCCCCAGGAAGGAGATGGGGATTCCCATGGCGACCCAGAAGGCGAGTCTGGCCTCGAGGAAGACGGCCAGCAGCACGAAGACGAGAGTGAGTCCGAGATAGCCGTTTCGAAGGAGGAGGTCCATTCTCTGGCGGTAGATGTCGGACCGATCATCCCAGACGGTGACGAAGACGCCGGGCGGGAGGGTTTCCTCGAATCTGGCCAAGTGCTTTCGGGCCAGGTCCGAGACCTGGATGGGGGTCTGATCCCCGACTCGATAGACCTCGACCTTGATGGCGGGCTTGCCGTCGCAGGTTGCGAATTCGTCGGTGTCCTCGAAGCCGTCGGTAATCTTGGCGATGTCGCCGAGGAGTACGACGGTGCCGTCGTTCCGGCTGAGCACGGGAATGTCGGCGAATTGCCTGCCGTAGTCTCGGCGCTCCATCATTCGCACGAGGATCTCGCCCCCGCGTGTCTTGATGCCTCCTCCCGGGAGCTCGACGGCGGCCTGCCTGACCTTCTGGGCAATCTGCTCGAGCGTCAGGTTGTAGGCGCGGAGGTTCTCTTGCGGGACCTCGATGCTGATTTCGAGCGGACGGACGGCCATAAGCTCAACCAGCGTAATTCCCGGGTCCTGCAGCAGTTGCTCACGAAGGTCCTCGGCCAGTTGGCGCAGGACGCGTTCGTCCTGGTCGCCGTAGATGACGAGCTCGATCACCTCACGACGGTGCGTGAGGAGTACGACCTCAGGCTCCTCGATCTCCTCGGGGAAGGACTGGATGCGATCGACCTCGCTCTGGATGTCCTGGGCGGCCTTTTGGTGGTCAGCGCCGCGCAACAGCTCGATGTTAACGACGCCGACACCTTCCTTTGCGAGCGAAACGACCTCCTCGACGCCATCGAGTCCCTGGACGGCCTCCTCGATGGCCAAGATGATTCCTTGCTCGACCTCGGCGGGGCTTGCGCCGGGGTAGGCGACGGAGACGGTGACGGTGTCGAGGTCGAAATCGGGAAAGACCTCTTGCTTGATTCGCATCGCCCAGAGCAGTCCACCGCCGATCAGGACGATCATCAGGAGGTTTGGGGCGACGCCGTTGCGAGCCATCCAGGCGATGGCTCCGCGATGCTCTCGACCTCGGCTCGGGGCGGTGCTCATGGTTTTCGGTCCTTCTGACTGTCTGTCCCGCGCCCGTCGGCGAGCTTGGCCTCGGCGTCGGCGGCGGTTCGGAGGGCCATGCCTTCGACCGGGGTGGAGATGTTGCTGATCACGAGCTTGGCGCCGTCGGCGAGGTCGTTCTTGACGAGGACGGTATCCTGGCCGCGCCAGGCGATTCGCACTTGCTTGATGACCAGGCGGTTCGTCTCGTCCATGAGCCAGACGCGCTGCCCGTCGCGGAGGGCGGTGCGTGGGATAGCGAAGACGCCGTCGAGCTCGGCGCCCTCGATCTCGACTCGGACGTAGGCGCCGATGAGAAGGGGCAGGACACCGGACTTTGAGGCCCCCTGCCCCAGTGGGTCCTTCACGACCACGAGGAGTCTGGCCATTCGGCCTTCCTGCTCGAGCTCTCCGAGGAGGCGTAATACGTGGCCGGTCCATTCGAACGACCCGACCTCTCGAGACGGGCGGATGCGCGCCAGGGAGCCGGCCTGACCGCTCTTTGCGGGGATGGTTATCCACTCGAGGCGATCGACGCGAACGGATGCCTCGACCCAGTACTCGTCGGTTCCGACGAGCGTGGCGATTTGGCTTTGCGGGGAGACGAGCGCGCCCAGGTCGACATCCTTGGTGGTGATGATCCCATTAAAGGGCGCCTTGATCGTGGTCCGCTGCCGGTCGAGCTTGGCCTGCTCGACGGCGGCGCTGGCCGAAACGGCGGCGGCGTCGGCGACCTCCTTGGCGGTTCGGGCGTCGTCCATTTCCTTCTTGTTGGCGGCCTGCCGGCTCTCGAGCCGACGGAGACGCTCCATCTCCCAAGCGGCGGATTGCTGTTCAGCGCGTCTGCCGGCCAGGTCGGCCTCGGCCCTCTCGAGGGTGGTCTGGTAGTCGGCGGGATCGATGATGGCCAGGACATCGCCCGCCCGAACGCGTCCGCCGGGGATGAGCTCATCGCTGACCTTTATGATCTTGCCGCTGACCTGCGGCTGAAGGACGACCTCTTGGGCCGCCTTGACGGTGCCCATGGCAGGAACCAGGACGCGCTGTTTGGACCGGGTCAGCGTAGCGACGTCGACGACCTTTGCGGTGTTAACGGGCTTGCGTTGCTTGGCCTTTGGCTTGGTGAGGTAGAGGTGGACCGCGCCGGCGCCGCCGACGGCGACGACGATCAGCGGCAACAGATACCGAACGACAACGCGCGTGACCGGCGAACCGGCGGCAGCGGCGGAGACCGTCTTGTTCTCCGCGCTGCCTGATTTCTCATGATCCTGACCGGCCGACATGGCTACTCCTCATCTGAAGGCAAATTCTCGATCGCCGCGAGGGAGAACCTGGCAATGTGATCGGCGAGCATCTCGATGTCCTCGGGCGTGTAGGTGATCTCCGGGTTCAGGCGGGCGATGACGGCCCTTGCTCGGTGAAAGTGGATGCACTGTCCGACGACGCTGGAAGCACACAGGCGGACGTCAAGAGTCGATACCTTCCGCTCCAGTAATTCCAAGACAATGGCGGTCAGCCGCTCGAACCTGGGACGGAAGTACTGCTCGATCAAGGCGTCCAGCGCGCGCGTGGGCTCGATCATCTCGCGGATCATCAGCTTGCTCTGCCAGGACGGCCGCCCCTGATCGAAGGGCTTTAGGAGCATGGAGCGGATGAAGTCGCGCAAGCGTCGCTCGGGCGCGGCGTCCTGGCTCTCCTCAAAGACGGCGCTGCCTTGCGTTGCCCAGGCGTGCGCGTGCTGAAGGACGGCCTCGTAGAGGCGCCGCTTGTCGCCGAAGTGATAGTTGACGGCGGCGACGTTCGATTTGGACTTCTGGCAGATCTCCCTGACGGTGGCGCTGCGGAACCCTCGCTCGGCGAAGACCTCCCCCGCGGCTTCCAAGAGCCGTTGACGCGTATCCCCCCTGGCATGCGATGTCGTTGACATGGCGATACCTCAAACGCGAGTTTGAATCATCAGCTTAAAACATGCGTTTGGCAGCGTCAATCGTAGCGGTTGGGGGCCTCGCCGTGGAGCAGAATTCGTGTAGGGTCTTGTCGGATTCGGTTTCAGGCAGGGCCAGAACGGCATGAGGACTGACGAGTGCCGGAGGGCGTTACCGTCCTGCCGTTCTGGCTGGGCGGCAACGCCTTCTGAGCTATATGACATCAGGTTCGCGGCCCGGAACACCCCGATCGGGCGCCGAGACCGGTGGAACCGCAATCGATCTGGCGGCCGCCGCGCGTGGCGAAGGGACCATCGCCGACCGCGCGACCTTGTCCTCGACGGGCCGTGTCAGTACGACGTTGCGGGAAGCGGTCGCAGCTCTGGCAGTCCAGGCCGCTGCAAGCCGATTCGGTCGCGATCAGGCAGTGCTGACCCCATGGGGCGTTACTGGCGTCAGAGGCTCGGGCTCCCGCGCCCGGGCCGTGGGGACCTCGTCCTCGTTGGGAGCCGCGTCCCTGCTGAGCGCCTCGACCTCTGCCGCTCCCGTCCATCGCTGGGCCGGCGCCCCTGCCTTGGCCAGCGCCGCCGCCCTGGAATCGGCCACCCCGTCCGGGCGCAGGACCTCTGCCCTGGCCGGCGGCAGCGCCCCATCCAGCCCCCGCACCTCGGCCGCAAGGTCGATCGCACCATGCCATCCGTTCGCGAACACCGGAGGCCGCCAGGCCGAAGAGCTTCTTCTGCTGGTCGGGGGTGAGGTTCTTTCGAACGGCGAGGAGATGCCGGGTCACGCGGCGTTCCATGTCGTTTCCGAGGCGAATGATCGCCTCGACCTGATCGGTGATCTGCTTATCCGGGGAGGTGGGGTCCTCGAGGAGCTTTGCCAGCTTGTCGCGTTCGGCGGCAAGCTGCTCACGATGGGCGATGCCCTCGCTCCAGAAGGTGGGGTCGAGCTTCTCGATCGCGGCGCGTTGTCCGTCGGTGAGGTCGAGCCATCGGGACATCGCCTCGATGCGTCCCCATCGAGGGCGCTGATCCTGCGGCGTCACGACGGTGGTCGGGGTCGAGGTCTGGCCGATCGAGGAGCGGGTCAAGAAGAACGTGGTCACGCCGATGACGGCGGAGACCACGAGGATCGCCATGTTGGTTCTGCTCATCATCCGTTTTCCTCCTCAGGTTCTGGTAGAAGCTCCTCATCGAGGAGCGTGATGGCCAGCCCCGTCGGCACGCCGCAGTTGAGCGCGTCCAGGTTCAAGTCCTGGACGACCTGGTCGGTCGTAGCCACCTGCCGCAGGGGCTGCGCCTCGTCACGCGAGGTGGAGGGGGACGTCCAAGGATACCGCCCGGCTCCCCAGCCGATTCCGACGGCCAGTGCGACGCTGGCAGCGGCTCTGAGGGGAACGGGCCATCTCCACAGATGGTGCGACTCCCTCGCCTGGTCGACGCCAACGCCGGCAGTCACCCCGGCCTCGACGTCGTGCGTGGAGGCATCGACGTCCCAGGCCCCCATGAGATCCCAGAGATCCTGGAGTTCTTGGACGCGGCCTGCGCACGTCGAGCAAAGTTCGACATGCGCCAGGACAGACTGCCGGCTCGGACCGGTCAACTCGCCGGAGGCCATCCTCAACAGGTCTGATTCCGTCGGACACGACATCGGCCGGTCCTCCTACCCTTAGAAACGGGCCGCCGTCGCCGGCCCTGCGGTGAAACCCTAGGATTCCCTTAACCCTTTCAACGCCTCGCGCAGGCCGGCATACGCCCGAACCAGACAGGATTCGACGGCCGAGACGGTCGATCCGGTCGTCTCGGCGATCTCGGCATGGCTAAGCCCCGCATACCTATGGAGGATCACGGCGATCCGCTGGCGTTCAGGGAGCCGGTCGACCGCCTGCCGCACGGCGCGGGCCCGCTCGCGCTCTTCGAGCGAGGACGGCGGCGCGGCGGCTCGACCATCGCGGAGGTCCGTGGGGGGCTCGACCTGCGAGCGGCGCTTGCGAAGGGCGTCGCGGCAGAGGTTAACGACGATGCGGTAGAGCCAGGTGGAGAATGCCGCAGACGGCTCGTAGCCCCGGGCGGCACGGTGCACACGGATGAAGGTCTCTTGGACGACGTCCTCGGCGGCGTCCCAACGCCCGAGGATCCGGTAGGCCGTCGATAGGGCCGCGGACTGGTGTCGGCGAACGAGCTCGCCGAGGGCGTTCATGTCGCCGCGGGCCAGTTCGGCCATTAGCGCAGGGTCGGTTGGGTTGTCTGAAGAGGCGCGCGTCACGACAGGCACTGTACTCGCTCGTCGGCGCGTCTACCAGACGGGGCGAGGGCGGATGGGGCCTCTGCCGGGGAGCGTGTTTCGCGACGGGTGAGTCATGGATGAAGGGTGGCCGCGCTCATCGCCCTAAGCGGCTTACGACAATGAATGAACAGTGTGCTCCTCGAAAGCCCTCGATGGGTGGTTCACGGCTTGATCCATCGGAAACACGAACTCCGGCCCGAATTCGTGTCCCCCACCGCTGAAGCGATGGGCCACCCATTCTTGGCGATCTGTTCAAGTATTCCTGCAGGCAGCTTGGAGTCTAAGACATCATGCTCTCGACGATGCTGAGCTGTTCGGGAAGCTGCTCGATGACCTCGGCGATCTGATCCGAGTTGACGCCGATGGCCACCAGGTGCTCGGGCTCGAGGGCCTTGCCGTGACTGGTCAGGTAGAAGCCCAGCTTGGACCGACAGCAGATGATGTCGGCAAGCTGGATGATCCGGACCAGGGCCAGGTTGTCCTCGTCGAGCTGTTCGGGGCAGTGGTGGTATCCCATGACGGCACGGAGATGACGTGGGAATTTCCACTTGCCGCCGAGACCGGCGCCAAAGGCCTGGTGATCGACGCCGAGGATCTCTGTTTCCACGGCGCAGTAGTCCTCTTCGGTCTCGTAGACACGGTCGACGATTTCGGTGAGCCGATCGGGATAGGCCTGGCGAATGGTCATGATCCCCAGGTCATGAATGAGACCGGCGAGGAAGATGTCGTCGCCGCCTTGCTTGTGAATCTGCTTGTGGATGAGGCGGCTGGCAACTCCCACGGCCAGTGAGTGGGTCCAGAGATCCCTTGCGGTGAACTCCTTGGTAAGCTGCTTGCCCTTGAAGAGGCGGGTGATAGAGGCCGCGATCGCGATGTTCTTGACCGCGGAGAGTCCGAGAAGAACGATCGCCCTATCGATTGAGCCGATCTGTCCCGGCAGTCCGTAGAAGGCCGAGTTGACCACCTTCAAGATCTTGGCGGACAAGGCCGGATCGTTCTTGATGATCTCGTGCAGATCTCGGGCGGTGCTCTTGGGGTTCTCCACGGTCTCAATGATGCGGACCGTGATCTCGGGGAGCGTGGCGATCTCGCCGAGACCCGCAAGTGCCTTATTGACAATATTTTCAGTTTCCGCAGCGGTCGGCATCAGTCGGTCCCTTTTACAGACACGGAGACCCCTGGACGTGCGAGTCGTAGCTACGTCCTGTGCCATAGGTCGTCACCCCGCTCAAGCCACTTTAGATAAGATCCCTCATGTATATGGGGGGTCGGGTATGAGGGGGCATGGGAGGCCGGGGGACTGAGGAGCCCTGACCGGTCGCTGGGGGGAGGAGCAGGGAGGAGATCCCGAAAAAAACCCAGGCCGAGCGACGGAGCACCGCACTCCGCCACCCGACCCAAGTGGTGCTGGCCTATCTATCGTGTCGGACCCAAGGGTCCGGATCGCCCGATCCTCGGCTACCTCCAGAATCGTGCGGGCTGTGTGGCGGCGACGGTCGTCGTCCCGGCCGGGACCGTGGCGGGGCTGGCGCTGCCCGCGGCCAGGATGGCGTTGTTGAGTAATCCGGTCAGGTCGCTGATCTCTACCCGCAGGGCCATCTGGCGTGCCTGCTCGATCGTATACGCCACAATGGGACAAACCGGCTTGAACGGGAGGGTCTCCCGCTCGCGCCGTGAGCGAAGGTCGTTTGCGATCAGTTCCGGTCGGAACAGCAGGATCTTGCTGGCCGAGGCCGGAATCGCCGAGACGGCAGGTCGTCCGAGCCTGGATCGCTCCATCACGTCGTCCCGCCTGTGGGCGAGCAGGACGTGCTCGAGCATCTCGGCGCTCAGGGTTACGAGAAACACGTCGCCAATGCGAGCCACGCTCAAGGCGGCGCCCGAGGCCGTCGGGGTATCGATGTAGGTGTGGACGCGGACCCCAGCGATCTCGCTCGTCTCAAGGGCAACCTGGAGTCGATCCAGCAATGACTCGGTCAGCTTACGGGCCAATGCCTCGGGGTCGTGGGTCCTGAGGACGAGAACGACGTTGGCCAGGGGAGAGTCGGTGAACTCGGAGGTGGAGGGCGCGATCGTTGGGACGATGACGGCCAGGCTTCGGCAGTTGTCGAGCACGTCCTCGGCAAAGGAGAGCCCGGTCATGGACTGGGCTTGTCGGATCGCTTCGCGGAGATCGGGCATGTCAGGTCCGCCGATGACGTTTCTCCAATCTCCGAGCTGATTGAGGAAGGTGCTCACCTGCCCCCATCTTCCGGAGCCGTGTCCCATGGACATCAGGAAGGCCGCGGCGGTCTCCGTGGGCACGAAAGCCAGGAGGGAGCGATCGGCCGGTGGGGTCTGAAAGAGGGCGTAGAAGGGATTGTCCTTCTCGTTGAACATGAGGCTCATCTCGAGGAGGAGGCCGTTGTCCAGGAGGGCGGCCCGAGCCATGCCCCGCTCGATTGCGTCGAGGGCGAGGAGCTGCTGTCCGGCCTCGTAGCGAGTTCGATCGTCGGGTCCGAGGTCGTCGCGGAGGCGCGTGAGAATCCTGGCGACATCGCCGTAGACGAGGATGGCGCTGTCGAGCCGGCGCGCGGCCGCCTGTCGGCGGAACTCAGGGACGGAGGCCAGGCTGCCGGCCTTAGCGCCGTCGCGCCAGCGATCGATGGCCTGGCAGACGACCTGGCGGTCCTTGCCGAGGAGCATGACGCCGCCTTGTCCCTGCTTGCTTCCCAGGTTGGCGAAGGTGAAGACGCCATCATCTCCGTCAGGGATGGCCCAGAGCTTGACCTCGCCATAGGCTCCCGAGGGCTGTCCGGCGGACTGGGCCATCATCGTCAGGACGCCTCGGGTGGCGAAGCCCCTGCCGGGATGCAGGGTCAGCAGGAACTTGTAGTCGGTCGCGCCGGGCAAGGGTTCCTTGGAGATGATGCCGAGTGCCAGGGAGTCGATTCGGTTGATGTCCTCGCGCATGGCGTCGGTGAAGGTGGCCCTGAAGGTGCGCAAGTCGCGCTGGAGGCCGAGGCGATTCAGGAGACGTTCCAGGCCCGCCTCGTCGACGCCCTTGAGGGAGGCGATGAACTGCTCTGCTTGAAGCCCGGGACGTACGAGCTCCACGTAGAGGAGCGTGCTAACGGGCATCAGCGAGGCCGGGTCGCCGGCGGATATGGCCGCCAGACGGCGCCTGGCATGGTCCACAATCCTCCTCTGGTCGGCGAACTCTCGGGCGACGCGCTCCAACTGCTGACGGGCTTCCTCGGTCCTGCCCATCCGCTCGAGACAGAGGCCCAGACGGAGCAGCGCCTCGGCGCGGACCTCGGCGGGGGCATCTTGGAAGGCGACGACCCTTCGGTAGGTCACACAGGCCCCCTCCGGCTGACGGAGGTTCTGCTCTTGATGGAGCCCTTCCTTGAGGAGGCTCTCGGGCGACATCTCCTCGGCCAGTGTCGCGAAGGGTTGGACCAGGCCGGGGACACTGATCGACAGCAAGGCAGCGAGGATTCGGATGGGGCGTTTGACTGTCAGCATAGTGACCCAATCGTCAAACGGATCGAATGACCGGCACGGCGTCACGTCCGTCGTCGTGCATCAGTATACGCATGTGCACGACGCAAGTTGTCACGGGGGCGCCCGATCTTGTCTGAAGTTGTCGCCGTCGAATCGCCTTGCCAACCGCGGCTGACCGGGCTACATAAGGCCCTTGCTCGAAACGACCGCGTTGGGCGCGAGGCGCGCGTTTCGTCAGGAGGATTCCGTGATGCGAACGTGGCGACAGTTACTGGTTCCGCTGACGGTCTTGGCGATCGGCTCTGGGCCGCTCGAGACGATCGCGGCGGCGGAGAGGATTCCCTGGGGCGAGTCGCTCGTGGCGGACGGCGGGGGATGGTGGTCGGCACGTTGGGTGTTGGAAGTGGCGGGTGAGGGCGGCGGGAGCCTTCGGGGCGAGGTGTTCAAGGCGGCCGTCGGGCGCGGCGCCGGCGAGATCGACCTGATTGGACGGCGGGCGGAGGGGATTCGGGTCTGCGACGGGATGGGCCGCGAGCTGCTCTTCGACGTGAGCGACGCCGAGGGTCTGGGCAAGCGGACGGGCGCGCTGGCGGCGGGAGACAAGCTGGCGTGGTGCATCGGCCCGGTCGATTCAGCGGACGGCGAACCGATGCCGATGACGTGGCCGGCGCGGTACCTCGTGTACTTCGACAATCCTCGGGCGGGGCGGCCCGCGGAGTCCCTGGGCGCCGGGCTGACCAACGGCGGCTTCGAGGCCGGTGGCGACGAGCCCGAGAGTTGGCGGCGTGCCAGCGCCGACGAGACGCACCACCTCTCTTGGGTCAAGGAGCAACCACGGTCGGGTCAATACTGCGGCAAGACCGTGGTCGACGGGGGCGCGCCGGGCACGTGGGTTCAGTGGTGTCAGCAGAGCATCCCCGTTTCGGCCGGCGCTCGGTACCGGCTGACCGGCTGGGTTCGGGCCAAGGACGTGAAGGGACAGGCGGGATGGTACGTCCACGTTCACGGCGCCACTCCGATGGTGATCAACAAGGTCGCCCACGCCGGCGAGGGGACGTACGACTGGAAGCAGTTGACGATCGAGTTCGAGACGCCGGCGGACGCGAAGACGGCCGGGGTCGGGACGGTACTGCACGGGACGGGTACGGCGTGGTTCGACGACGCCTCGCTGGAACGATTGGACAAGGCGGTCGACCTCCGCATCGCTTCGGCGAGGCTGGAGCGTCAGGACCTCCGGGAGATCAAGGGGCGCAGCGACTGGTTGCTTCCGACGGCTCAGTGGCCTCATCGCGTGGGCGTGGTCGTTACGAACTCGAGCGATCAGGGCATGGAGAACGTGGTGGTCACGTGCGCGCTGAACAAGGTGATCCATCAGATGTGCAGGCCCGGGCGGTCGGCGCGCGTAGCAGTGCTGGATCCGGCCCGGGACGGAGCGCCCTCGCTGGCGGACGTGCTGCCGTCGTTTCGGTATGAGGGCAATTGGCTGTTCGTTGCGACGCTGCCTCCACGTTCGCGCAAGACGTTTCACGTGTATCTTTCGCCCACCGAGAAGGCGGAGCCTTCCGACGAGAAGGCCATGTTCACGGCGATGCTGAGGAGCGGGGCGAATCTCGTGGCCAACGCTGACTTCGAGGCGGGGGGCGATCTGCCGGAGGCGTGGACGACGAACAGCGGCGGCGGGGCGGAGGGCAAGCCCCAACCTCGGTTCTCGCGAGTCCGGGGGGGCGTGTTCGGAGAGCACTGCGGTCAGGTGGTGATTCCGCTTGATGCGAAGCTGCAGTGGTCGGGCTGGAGATCGCCGAAGATACGCGTCCGCCCGAACGCGACGTATCTTTACGCGGGATGGCTGAAGACGCGCGACGTCAACGACGGCACTGCAAGCCTCCACGGCCACTTCCACGCGGCCGACGGGTCGCTGGCCAAGGGGGCGCCGTTCTTCGGAACCACGGGGCAGGTCTCTGGCACGAGCGAGTGGACGATGAGCCGCGGCGTCATCCGGACGCCGTCCGACTGCGACCATGTCCTGTTGCACCTGACGATGAACGCTCACGGGACGGTCTGGCACGACGGAATTCTGTTCTGCCCCGCGGCCGAGTCGCGCGTGCTGGGGCTCGAGTCGGCCAAGGGTCCCGAGGTCGTCGCGGGTCGACGGCTGCACATTTGGCAGGTCAATCCGATCGTCAAGGTCTTTCGAGAGACGCTGCCGGACAAGCAGGCGGAGGCGTTTTCTGCCAGCGCGGCCCGCAACGAGTACGAGCCGATCCAGCTCGCGATTCGAGCGGGCAAGGCGCTGCGGAACGTGAAGGTAGAGGTGTCGGCGCCGACGCGCGGCGGGACGTCGTTGCCGGCGGTGCAGGTGGATCGGGTGGGGTACGTTCCCGTCGACGTTCCGAGCTCGTACTACGTCAGCCGGCTGCCGAGCTGGTATCGTTTGATTCCGCGCGGGACGGCGCGATGCGACGGGTGGAGCGGCGACTGGCCAGACCCGCTACCACCGTGCGGAGTCTTCGACATGGCGGCCGGTCAGACGCAGCCGATCTGGCTGACCGTGCACGTGCCCGCAAGCGCGCCTGCGGGGGCGTACGCCGGCCGGGTGACGATCCGTGCGGACGGGGGAGTCAGGGAGGAGCTACCGCTTCGCGTGAAGGTTCGTCCGTTCGTGCTTCCGGAGAGGGCGTCGCTACGGGTGATCTACGATCTGCGGCGAGGCCCCGGCGAGAATCCATTCCTTGACGGATCGATCGAGGAGTTGCGGAAGTGGTACGAGCTGCTCGCCAAGCGGCGCCTCTCGCCCGGGCTGCTACCCTCGCCCACGTTTGCGTACAAGGACGGCAAGGTGGCGATGGACACGGAGCGGTTCGACGCGGCGGCGCGCATCTGCATCGACGAGCTGAAGATGAACGTGTACTACTCGCCGCACTTGTTCTACGCGTTCGGGTGGGCGTACAAGCCGAGGGTGGTGTTCGGGCATGAGGCCTTCAGCGACGAGTACGTCCGGGCGTACACGAGCTGTTACCGGGCGTTCCTGGACCACGTGAAGGCCAAGGGTTGGTACGACGAGCTGATCAATTACATCAGCGACGAGCCTCACTATACGCATGAGCACGTCGTCGAGCAGATGAAGCGGATCTGCGACATGGCTCACTCGGTCGATCCGAAGGTGCCGCTCTACTCGAGCACGTGGCGGCACGTTCCGCAATGGGACGGGTACCTGGACATGTGGGGGGTTGGGCAATACGGGTGCTTCCCCGTGGAGGAGATGTCTCGGCGGCTGGCGGCGGGGGATCGGATGCTGATCACTTGCGACGGACAGCAGGCCCTGGACACGCCGTATCTGGCGACGGAGCGGCTACTGCCGTACTACTGCTTCAAGTACGGGATGGAGGGGTACGAGTTCTGGGGCGTGTCGTGGTGGACGTACGATCCGTGGGAGCGCGGGTATCACTGGTTCATCGCGCAGAGCGACGACGGGAAGCGTCACTATCGGGTCCGGTATCCGAACGGGGACGGGTATCTGACGTACCCGGGGCATCAGGTCGGTCTGGACCGACCGGTGAGCTCGATCCGACTGGAGCAGGCGCGCGAGGGGATCGAGGACTACGAGTACATCTGTCTGCTGCGCGGTTTAGTCGAGAAGGCTCGTGGGAAGGACGGCTCGGGCGAGGCGATCAAGTTGGCGGAGGTCGCCCTCGATCGCGCCCGGTCGCTCGTGAGGATCCCCAACGCGGGGGGCTGCTATTCGACGGAGATCCTGCCCGATCCGGGAGTCGTTCCGGCGGCGCGGGAGGCGTTGGCGGAGGCGATCGTCGGGCTGAAGCGGGTGGTCGGGGAGTAGGACGCCGGTCATCACGACAGGGAAGGCCGTCAGGGATGACCTGCTCAGAAAGGAGCACCGCGTGATTTCGTCAGCACAGGCGCGTTCGTTCGCCGAGGACTGGATCGCGGCGTGGAACTCGCACGATCTGGATCGGGTTCTCGATCACTACACGGACGATTTCGAGCTGTCGTCGCCGTTCATCGTCTACGTGGCCAACGAGCCGTCGGGGAAGCTCAAGGGCAAGGAGGCGGTACGGCAGTACTGGGAGGGCGCGCTGACGCTCGTGCCGGATCTGCATTTCGAGCTGATCCAGGCGATGACGGGCATCAACAGCATCATTATCCACTATCGGTCGGTCGGGGAGCGGCTGGCGGCGGAGACGATGTTCTTCGACGAGGGCGGCAAGGTGACGCGGGTGATCGCTCATTATAGCGAGGTTTGAGGAGCCGCCGGACGTCTCACTTCCAGGTCAGGAGATCGTTGCTTTCGAGCAGGAAGAAGCTCATGTGGCCTTCGGGTCCTCGGCCCTGGTAGAGCATGTAGTAGAGGCCGGGGGCGGCGAGGTTTTCGATGATGACGGGCGCGCCGAAGCCGGTGCTGGACTCCTTGAAGACGGGGACGTCGCAGAGGCGTTTGTTTTCCCAGTGGATCAGGTCGTCGCCGACGGCGGAGGCGATCTTCTGGTTCTTCAGGCCGGCTGAGTAGAGCATGAACCAGCGGTTCTTGTGGCGGATGACGCAGTTGTTCTCGTTTCCGTCGGGCTCTTCCCACTCGAAGTCGACGCCGATGACGGGCTTGTCGGTGGACAGGTCGGTCCACTGCTTCAGGTCAGATGAGCCGGCGACGCCGATGAGGTTGTGGCCTTTGGGCTTGCCCCAGCGCGTGGAGCCGACGTAGTAGCAGTAGTACTTGCCCTTGTCGGCGACGAGGAAGGGATCGATGGTTCGCTTGTCGACGTTCCACTTGTTCTCGGGGCCGGTGTTGAAGATCTTCTCGGGCGGCGACCAGGTCGTGAGGTCCTTGGACCTGGCGATGCAGAGGTAGTGGGGGAATTGGCGGTACTGCTGGTAGCAGAGGATCCACTCATCGCCGACTCTGATGACGTTGCCCGGGGAGGCGTAGCCCTCGGGTGAGACGATCTTGATTTCGGTGAAGGTCAGGAAGTCCTCGGTCGTTGACATGCCGATGTGCCACGTCTTTGCCTTGGGGTCGTAATAGGTGAAGTAGAGGTAGGCTTTGCCGTCATGCACGAGCACGGCGGGGTCGCGGAGGTGTATCTTCGGCAGCGACCAGACGGGGTTCTTGATCTTGGTGTAGTCGAATTTGGGCATGGCACGGCTCCGGTCATGGTCGCTTGCGGGGGCGTGGCTGGCTGCCAGAGCGAACGCGGCCACGATCATCGTCAACCGAACGGGTAATCCACGCTGCGTGTTCACGGGGCATCACTTCCTTTCGCAGAATCACACGTTAAGCCGCAACCGCCTCGGCGCCGTGGAGGGCTGTTTGACGGGTACGTATTCGACGTTGCGCCTCGCCGAGCCCCGGCTCGCGCCGTTTTCGGTTGGACTGTTTCGCGCGCCGCGGGCATTCTTGCCTGCTTCCTGGGCAGGCTGGAAGCCTGCGTTACATCAGCATAAAACTCGCCCGGCAAAAGGGGCATTACCGTGGCCATCGGTCCTCCGGTTCGGGCATCGCTGGGAAGTCGGCGTGGGGCTCGGCCTGATACCAGAGCGCCGTGGATGCGATGTCGTCGGCGAGGGGCTGGTACTTGTGGTCGGGCCACCATCCCAGGGCCTGGATCGTGACGCGGAGGTCCTCGTGGAATCGGACCGGGTCCATGACGTGCCAGCGGTACAGACCGAACTTCGGCACCTCGTTGTCGACGTGGCGGACGAGGGGCAGGCCGAGAAACGGGGTTGAGTATGGCTCTTCGCGGCCGTCGGGGCCGTGGAAGCACCATGCCCCGCCGAAGTAGTCCTCGGTGCCGGTGCCGCAGATGGTCGGGTGCTCGCCGTCGCCGTCGATGAAGAACTTGATTTCGCCCTCGCCCCACCAGCCGTTGGCGAGTTGGGTCCAGGCGAGGTAGGTGCCGACGTAGTGCCCCTTGCCTTTGACACCGTCGAGGACGACGTGGTCGGGGCTTCGGCGATCGGTCACGGATCGCCGCCACTGCGCGTGGAGGTAGGCCGCGTCGTCCGGCACGTCGTCGAGGGCATAGGTGATCTGATAGAAGAAGCCGCCGATGTCCTCCCAGCGCTGGTTCTCGACGGTGATCTTGGCGGACATTCGGAACGGCATCGGCCAGTAGCTGTTGAACCCGCCGGAGGGGTTGACGGCGATCGGCAGCGAGTTGACCTTCGTTCGGAGGGCGTGGCCGCAGGCGAAGAAGTCGCCCAGGGGTACCTCGATCGACGGAGTGGCTTCTCCGTCCCAGTAGCACCGCAGGATACAGTCGCGATAGGCCTTGGGATCGACGGTAATCCAGATGTGCTGGATCGTGCCGGGTCCGTCGATGTCGGCGAGGGTCTCGGTGCCGCCGGCTTCGAGGGTGATGCATGGGCGGACCTTCCAGCCCTTGCCCAGGCGAGCGGCGGCGCTGGTTTCGTCCGGGACCTCCGTGGCCCCGCCGCCGACTTGTCCTTTGGGGTTCTCGGCGGAGATCGATCGGGTCTTGGCCGAGCTCAGGCGGGCGATGTTTCCCAGGCCCTGTGCGAAGGCGTGTGTGCTATCCATTACGTTCTTCCTCCCACGGTGAAGCGCTGCAGACGGGGGCATTCTAGCGGAGGGGCGCGGGGGCGGCCAGGCACGGCGTGGGGATGCGAACCATGACCGCTTTGAAGACGGCGGCGTTGGCTTGGACGGGAGTACTCTGAAACACCTGCGAGCGATGCTCGCACAGCTCAGCCGTCGCTACGCGACTGGGATATCCGCAGACGGCTCGGTTCCCAGGACTGAAGTCCTGGGCTATTCTCACGTGGTCCCTACGGGACCGAAAGCATCTAGCTGATTAGCCATTCATCTACGAGGCCGAAGAGCTCTAGCTGATTAGCCATTCATCCGCGAGGCCGAAGAGCTCTAGCTGATT
>JAFGLZ010000210.1 GCA_016927755.1 Phycisphaerae bacterium | reverse complement strand
CCGGAGAGCGTATGCCTGGTGGGGACTTGCACCCCACGGATCGAGTACACTCTCAGGCGCACTAGCACGGGCGTCTCGCCCGTGACCATCTCGCACGAAACGGACCAAACCCCAGGCACGGGCGTCTCGCCCGTGATGCGCCATGGGCAAGATGCCCATGCTACGCCCCCAGCGTATGCCCGGCGCCTGATCTCATACGGTCATCAGAAGCAGTTCAGGTCAGCATGCCCTGATCGTCGATGTGTCGCTGAAAGTGAGCATCGGCCAGCGGTTGGGCCAGGTCTCGCGTCCTCTCCATGCCGCTGGCCACGCTCGTCTGAAGCGAGAGCAGGATCACCGCCGCGGCCGCCCCGGCGACGGTTCGATGCAGCGGCCCTTCCAGCAGCGGCCACAGACCCGCGTTCGGCTGAGCCTGGCTCAAACGCAAAGCCTGCTCGTCCTCGCGGAGACTCCTGGCGAGCATCCGAAGCGCCTTCTGATTAGCCCGAGCCAGGATGCCTTGCGGGGCAGCGTCCGTGGTCAACAACGTGAGCGCGGCCTGGACACGCGCGATCCGCGACACCCACTTGGCGCACCTCGGACACGAAGTGACGTGCTCCGAAAGCTGGGCCGGCAACGACCCCCCTCGGTCGGTCCACCGCATAAGCGCGCGGCGGCTCGGACAAACTCGCCGGGCCTGGTCGTTACGTCGCCGCGGCGTCATTCTCGCGTCTCCTTCGCCAACATGACCGACAGGCGAATAACCGCCTGTCGGCGGTACACACGGGCCGTCGCGGGGGCGATCCTCAGAATCCCCGCGATCCGCAAGTAGTCCATCTCCGCCATGTCGCGCAGGACGAGCACGTCCCGCAAATGATTGGGCAGCCGAAGCACGGCCTGGCGCATCTGCTCGACCAGGCGGAGGTGATCGACGTTCACAAACGAATCCGACGCCACCGCTCGTCGCTGCCTCAGGTCGCCGTAGATCTTGAGGTGATCGGCCTCGCGCTTCCGCCGGCGCATCAAATCGATCCCGGCGTTGATCGCGGCTCGATAGAAATACGCCCCGCGCCGTCGACCGCATCGCCTCTGTCCGCGAGCCGCCAACTGACACACGACGCTCTGATACGCGTCCAGCACGTCCTGCTCACGACCCAGCATCCGCCAGAGCAACGCCACGACGTCCGGCCCGTGCCGCTTGAGCACGGCGAGGATCCACCGTTGACCCGAGGCGGTGTCCGCCGAGGCCAGCTCGTCCAGCATCCCGCGAAGACTCGCGGGCAGGCTATAGGCCGCTTCCCGGCCCATCTTCAACTCCTGGCGTCCTCTCTACATTCTAGACGTGGACGCCCCTTGGGCGTTATCCCCGATTTCACCTTTTTCCCTGCCCGGAGCGACACTAACACGCACCCCCGTCATGCGTCGTTATGGATGAAAGGCAAGCGACTCCCTCGTATCACGGGTCATGACATGAACGCAACGAAATCCGACAGCGGCGCCGCGGTGGTCCAGTTGGTCGAGGGCCTGCTCACCCGGGCCGTCGAACAGCGGGCCAGCGACGTCCACTTCGAGCCCACCGACCGCTCGCTACTCGTGCGCTTCCGCCTCGACGGCCTGCTGCACGACATCGAGGAACTCCCCAAGCAGATCGCCGAGAACGTCATCGCCCGGCTCAAGGTCATGGCCGGACTGCTCACATACCGCATCGACATCCCCCAGGAAGGAGCCCTCCCTACCCCTCACCTGGCGGGCAAGGACGACCGGGCCGCCCTGGACATGCGCGTGGCCACCTTCCCGACCATCCGCGGCGAGCGAGCAGTCGTCCGAGTGCTCTACTCGGGAACCGGACTGAACGAGCTGGAGGACTTGGGTTTCGACCCCGCCATGACCGACGCCCTCCGATCCGCCGCCTGCCGCCACGCCGGCATGATCCTCGTCACCGGTCCCGCCGGCGCCGGAAAGAGCACCACCCTCTACGCCATGGCCCGCCACGTTCTCACCGCCTCGCCAGGCCGAAGCATCGTCGCCCTCGAGGATCCGGTCGAGCAACGCGTCGAGGGCGTCACACAGATACAAATCGCCCCCCACGGTGACCTGGACTACCCCAGGGCCCTCCGATCCATCCTCCGGCAGGACCCCCAGGTCCTGCTCGTCGGCGAGGTCCGAGACGCACACACCGCCTCCGTCATCGTCGAGGCCTCCCTGACCGGACACCTCCTGCTCACCACCATGCACAGCGGCGACCCCGCCGAGGCCGTCGTCCGCCTGCTGGAGATGGGCATTCCGCCTTACCAGCTCGTCAGCATGCTAAGCCTGGTCACCTCGCAGCGACTCGTCCGAACGCTATGCACCGCGTGTCGACGCGCCACCGACCGATCGAACGAACCGTATGCCCACGTCGGCTGCGAGGCGTGTCACGGCACGGGCTACTTCGGACGAACCGCCATCGGTCAATCATTCTCCATGGACGCGTCGGCCCGCGCCGCCGTTCTGGATCATGCCTCCGCCGACGCGCTCCGAGAGCTCAACGCCAAGCAAAGCCCCGGCCTGCTCGACAACGCCGAGCGGCTAGTGCGTGACGGGATCACCGACGCCGACGAGATCCGGCGCGTCTTGGGCCAGAGCATTACGTAAGGAGCCTGCATCGTGCCGTGGTTCGAATACGAAGGCCAATGTCCCAACGGAACCGCGATCGCGGGCCGGCTCGAGGCCGTCGATCACGACGCCGCCCGCGACATGCTCGGCGAGACGATGCGGATCGCGCTGCGGGACGTCCGCCAGGCCGAGGCCCCCCCAATCCGACGACCCATCAGCGAGGAAGAATTCCTCTTCTTCAACGAGCAGTTGGCCTCGCTCGCCTCCATCGGCGTCGCGCTCGATCAGGGGCTCACGCAGCTCGCACGAGACGTCCGCTCGCCCCGACTCCGAAAGTTCATCCAGGACATCGCCGCCGACCTCCACAAAGGCGAGTCGCTCGAAAACGCCGTCGCGGCGCGCGAGTCGCAACTACCGGCGCTCTACAGCCGCGTCGTCCGCGCCGGCATACAGACCGGAAACCTCCCGGCCGCCCTGCTCGGCCTCAACCAACACATGCGCCTCATGGGCGAGACTCGACGCATCCTCTGGGAAACCCTGAGCTACCCGGTCTTCGTCCTGATCGTGGGCCTGGCGATCATCTCGTTCTTCCTGCTGACAATCGTGCCACAGTTCAAGGTGATGTTCGCCGACTTCGGTACGTCGCTGCCGGGTCCCACGCTGCTCCTGCTCAATCTGGCCGAGGCCTATCCGACGATTCTCGTTTCGGCGGCGGCCTTCGTGGTGGCCGCCGTCTTGGGTTGGCGGGCACTCCGCCTCTGGCCCGGGGGCCAGGTCGTTCGCGAAGACGTCGTGGGTCATCTGCCCATCGTCGGGCGGGTGTATCGCGCATCACTGGTCGCCCGGTTCGTCCGATCCGTCGAAGTGGGCGTTCAGGCAGGCCTGCCGCTCCCGGAAGCGCTGCGACTGGCAGGGGGGGTCACGGGGAGCCGCCGTGTGGACCGCGACGCCGACCGGATCGCCGCCGCCGTCGAGCAAGGCAAGTCCGTCTTCGAGGCCGTCCAACTCTGCTCCCTGATCCCCGGAATCTTCGGCTATACGCTCCAGGTCGCCCTCGGACGAGACGTCCTGCCCCAGGCGTTGGCCGGGTTGTCCGAATCCTATGAGAATCGGGCCATTCACTACCAGGGATTGCTCCGTGTGCTCATGTTCCCAGTCGTGGTGGCAATGGTCGGCCTGATCCTCTTGTTCGGCGTCTTCGCTCTGTTCTTGCCGCTCATCACACTGATCAATTCGGTTTCCGGATAGCAGGGGCCCGACGATGATGGAACTGTTCGTACTGCCGTGCCTCGCATTGCTGCTCACGATCACCATCGGTACGTTCATGGCCGTGGTCCACCGCTTCGGCACCGCCCAAATCGTCATACGACAACTCGCAATGGTCACCTCCCAGAACCTCCCGCTGGCCACAGGCCTCCAGATGGCCGGACAGGGCGAGCCAGGCAAGCCGGGCGAAATCCTGCGCCGTCTGGCCGCCCTCCTCTCCGCGGGATTGCCACTCGGCGACGCCCTCAAACGCGGCTACCCCAACTGCTCCGCCACGATCCGAAGCCTCGTCGAGGTCGGCGAGCGAACCGGTTGCCTCGCCTCCGCCCTCCGCCTCATCGACGCCGACCTGGCTCGGCAACAGCGCGCCCGCCAGAACAGCCGCCCCGGCGGCTCGGATTGGATCGTCTACCCCCTGCTCATCATGGTCATCGCCGCCGTGATCGCCACAGGCTTCATGGTCGTCGTCGTCCCCAAGTACAAAAACATCTTCTCCGACTTCGATGCCCCGATGCCCGGACTCACCCTCCTCGTCATCAACGTCTTCGATACCCTCTTCTCTCGACCCATGGGGCCCATCCTCTTCGCCGCCATGCTCGCCGCCCCAACCCTCGCCATCTACTGGGCCGTCCGCCCCCGACGCTTTGATCGCCCCTATCTCAGCTCCCTAATCGCTGACAACATCCGATGGGCCATCCCCGGCCTCAGACGAATCGAGCTCGCCACGAGCCTGTCCACCACCGCATCCGTCATGCGACTCGCCGCTCAGGCCGGAATGAGTCTCGATCGAGCCGCCCAGCTCGCCGCCGAAACCGACATGAACCAGGTCGTCCGCGACCGCGTGCGCGAATTCGCGAGCCTCCTGACCGAGGGCGTCCCCCCCGCCGATGCCGCTACCCGTGCCGGCTTGGGAGAGGTCTTCGCCTCCGCGCTCCGAGCAGCCCGATTCGGCGAGCCCCTCGACGGGCCGCTCGGCTTCCTCGAAGACTACTACCGTGCGATCTCCAGCCGCCTATGGTGCGCCCTCCGCGGCCTCTGGTTCCCCATCATGACCGTTTGCATGGGCCTCGTCATCGGCACCTTCGTGGTCTCGATGTTTCTCCCGCTGGTCACCCTGATCAACGCCGTCATGGGGCAGGTGTAGACATGACACTGATTCCGAGAAGACCGCCCGCCAGTTCGAAAACCAGTCTCGGCCGACCGCGGAAACAGCGAGGGGTCTTCGCCGTCGAAATGGCGACCGCCATCAGCCTGGCGGTGGTCATCATGGGCGTGCTCTTCGAAGCCTCGTCCGGCTACGTCCGCGCTAGAGAACGACTCATGATCGACCGACAGCTCCGCGCCGCCGCCGAGAGCCAACTCGAACGCTACCGCGCCGGCGCCCGCCTCGATGCCCCCCCGCCGCCCGGCCTCTTGCCCAACCGTGGCACGCTAGCCACCACGACCGCGCCAGGGACCGGGCCCTGGTCCGGCATGACCAAAGTCACCGTCACCGCTTCCATCGTCCGCCGGGAACGAGGCAAGCCACGACAATACAACGTCCTTCTCTCCGGCTACTTCCAGGAGGCGCCCAAACCATGACCCGCCACCGAGCCAGAGCCATCATGCTCTCGAACCTCCTCGTCGTCGTCGTCTGCATCGGCATCCTCGGCAATCTGGCCGCCTTCGTCCTGAACCGAGCCTTGATCCTGCAAAAAGGTGCCGTAGCTTGGTCCAGCGACGATGCCATCGTCGACAGCCTCATCCGATCCCTGCGACGCGACGCCGGCGGCGCGAACACCGCCCTCCTCGACGAGTCCGGCACGCTCGTCCTGCACAACACGCGCACCGGCGCCAAAGTGCGCTACGCCCAAGCCCGCGACGTCATCACCCGATCCGCTAACCCCCCCATCGCCTCAGAGAGACAAAAGACATGGTCCCTGCGCCGCTCAACCCTGCGATGGACGATCGAGCGCACCGGCAAACACACGGCCCTGGTCTGGACAACCGTGCAGATCCGAGAAACCCGTCCACCAAACCGCCGTCAGGCCCCCCGCGTACTCAATCACTACGCCGTCGCCCTGCGCGTCGGGTCAGAGGCCCCCCAGGAGAACCGCCCATGAGACCACGAGCCTTCGGCCTGCTGTTAGTGCTCCTCATCATCCCCCTCGTCGGCGGCGCCGCGACCGTCACGATCATGCACCTCGGCGAGATGACCCGACGCCGCGCTACTCAAATCACCGAAAGCACCGCGCGCGCCCTGCTCGACAGCGGAATCGCCTACGCCCGAAAGCACGCCCCCGAGCTCGCCGCGAAGCCGTCGGGCTTCGAACTCTCCCTGCCCACCGACGACCTCCTACAAACCCCCACCAAAGGCCAACTGACCTTCCACCTGCTGCCGGACCAACGCCTCGAAGTCCTCGCCGTCGCCGAGTTCGCCCGAGCCCGCGCACGCCGGCACACAACCATCCCCCTGTCCTCCCGGCCCCCCAGCACGGCATCTTCCCCCACCAGCCGGCCGCTGTAGAATTAGTCGATAAGGACGCCCCCGAGGAACCCCTCCGGACGAACCCGCCGTCGCGCACCCCAAGACGCTTGCGACACCACGCTCTGGGCCCCGGCAAGATCAGCCCTTTCGCCGACTAAGGCGCGTAACATGTCTCTGTAATCTTCGTTCAGCATCGTGCCGTTTGCTCAGAGACGATACTTCTCGCGTGAGCGGCCAGACAAGACTGATGCGGCTCGCCATGGAGCCCGGAACGAAATCCTCGTTCCGACGGTCCGACATGCGTCTGATCTTCGTGTACTGCCTGTCCATGACCTTACGTTACCACGTCCCCTCCTCGTTCCGCAATCGGTTGCCGACAGACAAACGCGGCACGCTACTCTCCCCGCCTTCTCAGAAGTCGTCCCGCCTCCGGAGAAGCCTCCCCCAACACATCCCGCGCTCGCGCCGGCCTCCACGAAACAAGCACACGCGACCGCTCCGTCCCTCCCCCCAGTTGATCGCCATTCCCATTGACGATACGCTTGCCAAGCAGACGGCGAGCCAATCCGACCGGGCTGACAAGGCGGATCTGACATGAGCACCTACCCACTCCTGATGGAACCGGTCCTCCTGCCCAAGATCTGGGGCGGGCGAAACCTGGAGCGCGTCTTCGGACGCGCCCTGCCCCCAGGCGAGAAGATCGGCGAATCCTGGGAGGTCACCGACCTCCCCCAGGGCGTCTCCACCGTGGCCGCCGGTCCGGATGCCGGCCGCTCCCTCCACGACCTCGTCGAGGCCTGGGGCCCGCGCCTCGTGGGCCCGGTCCCGCTGGTCGAGGGGCGATTCCCCCTCCTCATCAAGTTCCTCGACGCCGAAGACGTCCTCAGCGTGCAGGTCCACCCAGACGAGGCCGCCTGCCGGCAACTCGGCGGAGACGCGCGGGTCAAACACGAAGCCTGGTACGTCATCGAGACCCGAGGCGACGCCGCCATCTACGCCGGCCTGAAAATCGGCGCCACGCGCGAAGCATTCCAGGCCGCCGTCACCGACGGCGCCGTCGAACGGACCCTCCAACGAATCCCCGTCAAGGCGGGGGATTGCTACTACCTCCCCAGCGGAACCGTCCACGCCCTCGGCGCGGGCGTCCTCGTCGCCGAGGTCCAAACGCCCTCCGACACGACCTATCGCGTCTTCGACTGGAATCGTCTCGGCGACGACGGGAAACCCCGAAAGCTCCACGTCCAAGAGGCGATCACGTGCATCCACTTCGGCGAAGCGCCGCCGACCCAGCAGCCACGTCGGCACGAAGCCGACGCCTGGACGACCACGACGCGACTCGCAGCCTGTCCGCGCTTCGTGATGGATAAGGTCCACGCCGTCGAGGGATTCGAGAAGAAGCTCGATGTTGACCAGATGCTGATCTGGATGATCCTGGAAGGCCAATGCCGCCTGACCACGACGGGCCTGACCGAGCCCGTCCTATTGAAGGGCGGCCAAACGGTGATCCTGCCGGCGGAGCTCGATGAAACGGTCTTCGCCGCGGAATCCGATTGCACTTGGGTGCAGGCGGCCATTCCGACGTGACCCGGGCTCGCCCGGTGTTGATCACGTTGTTGACATGAGGAACCGCTTCACGTTGGGCTCACGCATGGCCAGTCGTATCCCCCATCCCGATGAGCTCCTCGGCCAACGATTCGGCAGCTACCGGCTGGTCGAGCTGATCGGTAAGAGCAGCGTGAGCTCCGTCTACCGCGCCCAGGATGTCGTCCTCGGACGTAGCGTCGCCGTCAAGGTCATGCCGCCCTGGACCGCCACCTCCGATCAGGAACGAATCGAGCGATTCCTCAACGAGGTCCGCGCCGCGGCTCAACTCCAACACCCTCACGTCGTCACGACCTACCACGTCGGCCAGCACGACCGGCACCACTACGTCGTGATGGAGTTGATGTCCGGCGGCTCCCTCCAAGACGTGCTCGACCGAGGCCAGCGGCTGAGCCCGACGGCCGCGGCCACCGCCATTCGCCAGGCCTCCAGGGGCCTGGCCGCCGCCCATCGCGCCGGCATCATCCACCGCGACATCAAACCCTCCAACCTCCTCATGACAGGCGAGGGCGTCGTCAAGGTGGCCGACTTCGGACTGGCCAACCGCCTCGAGGTCGTCGGGGAAAGCGGCACCGCCTCCGTGGTCGAGGGCACCCCCCGATACGTCGCCCCAGAACTCTGCCTCGGACACCCCCCCTCCCTCGCAAGCGACATCTACGCCCTGGGCATGACCTGGTACGCCCTCCTAACCGGTGGACCCGCATTCGGAGGAAAGAACAGCCACGAGATCTTCCGAAAGCACCTCCGCGCGCCCGTGCCCGACATCACGCGAATGCGCCCGGACGTGCCCGCCGAGCAGGCTGACCTGCTCTTCCAGTGCCTCGCCAAGCTGCCCGAAGACCGGTTCGACTCCGCCGAGACCTTCCTCAAAACCCTCGACGCAACCATGGACCCCGTGACCGTCACGAGCATGGATACCGTCATCGCGCGCGAGTCCGCGTCCCTCCGCGACCTCATCATGGCCTCCCGAGCGGCCGCGGTCGAAGTCAGGAGGACCGCCGCCGCCACGACCCGCGCCGCCGCCTCGGCCAACGGCCAGGCCGAACCCCCCTCCGTCTGGATCCCCATCGGCGCCTGGGGCGTCCTCGGAGTCCTCATCATCATCGCGATCCTGTTCCTGTGGCGGATGCTCCTGAGCGGATAAGGAGGTGTTGTGTTCGCGCTGGCTCCAGGTATCGCCCTCGCGCTCGTGATCGCCGCCCCGGCCCAACTCCACCCCGGGGCGCTCGACCCGAATCACGTCGCCCTCGTCTTCAACAGAAACAGCCGAGCCTCCGGCGAGCTGGCCCTGTTCTACGCCGAGCAGCGAGCCCTCCCGCCGGGCAGAATGATCGCCCTTGACCTTCCCCCCGGAGAGGACCTGCCGCGCGAGCGATACGAACCCGACGTCGCCGAGCCGATCCGCCGCTGGCTGACGGATCAGGGCCTCACCGATCAGATCGCGTGCCTCGTCACCTTCTACGACGTCCCCATCCGTGTCGGCAAGCAGTCGATATCCCCGGAGATGCGCGCGGTGCTCGCCGAGACCCAACGAGCGCGGTCCGAGGCCCTAGAGGAATACGAGCAGATCATCGCGGAGCTGCGCGGGCTCGCCACGCCAGTGAGCCGTCCAGCCACGACCACCACCTCGCCCGCGACGCGACCGGCGCCGAAATCCATCGAACAGATCAAAAAGACGTTTCAGACCGAGCGAACGCTGGCCCTGCGGCGGGCGTCACAACGCCGCGATCCCATCCCCGCCGCCGACTTCAAGCGCCGATTCCTGGCCTGTATGGAACGCGCGCAAGGCATGAGCGGAATCCTGGCCAGCCTCCGACCCTCCAGCCGCGGAAACGCCGAAGCCGCCGACCGGCAACTCGAAAAGCTGCGCGCTACCGTCAAGCAGGCGCAATCGCGAATCAACGAACTCCTCGCCCAGGGCCCCCTCTCGCCCAATCGATCCGAGGCGCGCCAGTTGATCAAACAGTTTGCCGGTCTCATCGGATTGCTCGCGCACCTCGATCAGGACGTCGACCGGCTGCGGGGCGCCGACACCATCGCCTCCCTCGATAGCGAGCTGTCGACCCTCTGGGCACCGCCGGCAAGCCTCTACCGATGGCGGCTCAATACCCTCAACGCCCGCCATCGGGCCAATGAAGAGCTGCGACGCGCCCTGCCGGCCGAGGAATGGCAGGCCCCAATCCTCATGGTCAGCCGCCTCGACGGCCCAAGCCCCAACACCGTCCGAAGGATCATCGAGGACGCCGTCCCGACCGAAAAGGTCGGACTCACCGGACGCGCCTACATCGACGCCCGAGGCCTGGCGCCGAGCCGCAAGCCAGGCAGCTACGGCCTCTACGATCAAGATCTCCGCGACCTCGCGCGGCTGCTTCAGACCAAGACGAAGACCCCGACCATCCTCGATAATCACAAAGAGCTCTTCCCTCCCGCCGCCTGCCCCGACGCGGCCCTCTATTGTGGGTGGTATAGTGTGGCCCGGTTCCAGGATGCCTTCATGTTCGTCCGCGGAGCCGTCGCCGTCCACATCGCCAGCTTCGAGGCCAAAAGCCTTCGAGACCCCAAGGCAAGCTACTGGTGCAAGGAACTCCTGGCCGACGGCGCCGCCGCGACCTTCGGCCCCGTCGACGAGCCCTACCTCAGCGCGTTCCCCATGCCGCGCGACTTCTTCGGCCTGTTGGCCACGGGACGGTACACGCTCGTGGAGTGCTTCTACTACACCAAACCCTACAATTCCTGGATGATGCTGCTGGTGGGCGACCCCCTCTACCGACCCTTCGCCGTAAACCCCCAACTCGCCCCGGAGGACGTCCTCCCCGCGGACATCTTGCCCCTCCAACCCGTGCCGACCTCTCGACCGACCCGGTGATGTCGCCAAGCGGCAACGTCAGGGCTTCGGGCTGACGGCGGGTGCCATGTCACTCCGGCTCCGAAGCGGGTCGTCGGCGATCGGCTTGGCCGACGCCTTCTCCCCGGGCGCTGGGGCGGCCTGCTGGGTGGTGGGCCCCCCCTTGCCCTTGGCCGGCGCGCGCGGCGGACCCGCCTTGGCGCGCTCGAAGCTGGCGCGGCGCAGATACGGTACGCCCCTCGGGCGAATGCACATCAGCCGGCCGTCGGCGCTGGCGACGTACAGCGTCGTATCCCGAACGTTGCTCACCGAAAGCGTCGCGTCCGGCGCCGGAATAATCCGTAGGGACGCGCCCGTCTCGCCCTCGACCTGATGAATGGCCTGACCCGACTGGAACAGGTACACGAACTCCTCCTGTTCCGCCAGGAAGTCCGTCCCCGGCTCGAACGTCCACAGAAGCGTCCCCTTCATCGGGTCGATCGCGTAAACGCCGGTCGGCTCTCCAGGCTGGTAGAGTCGCTTCTCGGTCACCGCCCCGGTCCGATCCAGCGGCGCGGGCAGATGTCGCTGCCACACCCGAGTGCCCCGAAGACGATCGTAAGCATAAACGCTTCGTGCCGTGCTCGCGAAGTAGACCATCCCCTTGCCGACAAGCGGATCGGCCAGGATCGCCCCCGGCACCGCGACCTCCCACTCCTTCCGCTTGCCCGACAGTCGGCAGGCGAACAGCTTGCCCGCGTCGCTCGGAATGTACGCCGTCCGCTTCACGACCGCCGGACGAGCCCTGACGTTCCCCCCCGTGTGGACCTGCCAACGCATCATCGCCGACTTCTCTTCCGTCTGGGGCCCCCCAAGCGTGTGCAGCCATTCTTCCTGCCATTCCCGAGCCTTCACAAGGGTCTCCGCCTCGTGGTACAGCCGCTTGCCGTCAGACAAAACGATCACCGCGTACCACTTCAGGCCCTTCTTCTTCGGCTCGAGGACGTGAATCCCCTCCTGTACCGCCCGAAACGCATAGTAGCGATTGTTCACCCCGCCGATGTAAACCGAATCGTTGTCGGCGATCGGCGGACCCGCCGGCGTGATCGGCATCTTGACCTTCGCCTGAAGCCGCCCGGTCAGCCTGTGGAAAACCATGATGTCCGTCGGACTCGCCACCACCGTCAGCAACTCGCCTTCCCCCCCGCTCGTCATCGGGTGGCACGGCCTGAACAGCCGGAGCGGAGGCTCCGTCACCGGCGCCGACCAACGAACCAACCCCACGTCCGCGTCGATGGCGTACACCGCCCCAAGGTCGGTCAGCGCGTAAATCATCTCCTCTTCGAGATGAAGCTGCAAAATACGCTCGTCAGGCTTCAGCGGGATGGGGCACTGCCAGTACTTCACCAGCCCCACCGGGGCCAGACCCGCTGAAGCCACCAGGTCGGCTTCGCCGACGGCGCCTGCGGGTACCATGGCCAAAAAACTCCAGGCCACGATCACCGGCGAGATCCATCTCATCAATCGCACTCCTACTTGTCCGCCGCGCCGGCCTGTCGACGGGCGCCGAGTTCAGCGGCAAGATCGACTTGATCGGCCAAATCAACACCCTGCTCGCGCTCGAACGCCGAAAGGCGATCGATCCGCTCGATGTCCTGGCCGATCCTCCTGGCAAGCTTGAACACGCAGGGCCTACCCTCTTTTCGGTCGATGAGGTCCTCGCGCATTAGCTCCCAACTCCCCTCGTAGAGCTCATCGCGAAGAACCAGAAGGACGTGATCCTCCCGCTCGAGCGCGGCGAGGAACCGAGCGACAACCCCCGAAACGGATTCGCGCTTCTCGGCAGGCGCCTCGGACACCGGTGACACCTCCTGCAGTATTTCTCATTGAAACGCCGATGATAAGGGAGGTCAAGCAGAAGGCGGATGCGGTCCGTCCCTGTAGTGGCTCGCCGAGCCTCCCGGCGCGGGCAGGACCCTATGCGGCCAGAGACCACGACCATGCCCAAGGCCCCAAGACGGTCTCCAGGATCCGGGGGCAACCGGGCCGAGAAGTCCCTGGCCAAAAGACACGCCCTTGCAAAGGCAGAAGCGGTGTTGGTATCATCAAGTTGTCTTCAGGGGCGCAACTTACGGCGCGGAAAGGGCTGGCCACACCAGCGGCCGCCCATGTGAGGATCTGAGTTCGGATCGACCCGTCTCCGGGTGCCTTGACGGCAGGAACGTCGGGTCGGTGGTCGTTTGTTCGCCCTGTCAAGGTCGGCGGGAGGTATGTCGGCGCGATCGACGTCGGCCACACGCACCCAATATCGCTTGGTCGTGTTTGCCCGTAGGTCCTTCGAGCCCGATGTCTTGCGGCCCGTGACGCGAAAGGAGGCGCGCCGTGACGACGGCAGCAAAGATTTTCGTCATTCTGCTCGTGCTGTTCTCCGTGGCGTTCTCAATGGTGACAGTCACGTTCGTTGTGCAGCAGAACAACTGGAAGCTGCTCGCCAACGACTACAAGTCCGCGTACCAGGCCGCGCGCGTCGAAGCCACCAGCGTCGAGGCCTTGTACAAGACCACCTCGGTCCAGCTCCAGAGCCAGCTCAGCCAGTACGCCGCTCAGATGGAGCAGCTCCAGCTAAAGCTCGCCAACGCCGAAACACAACTTCAGGCCAAGGACACCGAGCTCACCCAACTCAAGAGCGACCGTGAGACCGCCCTCGGCGACGCCAAACGCGCCCAGCAACTCCAGGAGCTCGATAAGAATCGCGCCGATCGCTCCGAAAAACGCAACGGCGAGCTGCTCGCCGAGACGACCGAACTCCAAAAGCGAAACCTCGACCTCAACGGCCGCGTCCAGGAGCTCACCCAGCAGGTCGCCATTCTCGATGAGCAGACACGCGCCCTCAAGGAACAGCGATACGCCCTCGAGCAACAGCTCGCCCGGGCCGGAAAACCCTCCGCCGCCGGCGTGCCCGCGCTCGACACCGAAGGGCAGCTCGCACAGGCGATCGTGCCCGCCGCGGCAAAACCCGTCAAGATCGAAGGCCGCGTCCTGGACGTCAAAGGCGGCATCGCCAGCATTAGCGTGGGGTCCGCCGACGGCGTCGCCGAGGGAATGGCCTTCGTCGTCTACCGCGGTCCGAAGTATCTCGGAAAGCTTCGCGTCACAGCCGTCGAACCGAATCGATCCGGTGGAGACTTGACCCTCGTGCAAGGTGAGATCCGCCCGAACGATTCCGTCCGAGATGAGCGCAGCTTCGGCGTCGGCGACTAGACCACGCCGGGATGGAAATGAAAGACGAGCCAGACACAACCCAAGCTGTGAGGACGCAGTCACATGACGCAAGCCGATAGCCGTTTTCCGACTCAACCCGCGCCCGTCGGAAAGGCTCGCAACGACGTGTACACGGTCCTGCTCATCATCGCGACGACGTTCGTGTTCGCCGCGACGATCGTCTTGGGCTACGTGTGCTATGACTACTATGGCACGTTCTTGCCCTCTACGAGCAGCTAGCCGAAATCGGCCTCCGGGGCCCACCAGAAAGCGCGCCTCGGCGCGGGCTTGACGGCGGCGGGCCCCCCGCGCGGTGAACGACTCGAACCGGCAGGAGACGCGCCCCCTGGTACTTCTGGAAAGAACTCGGAGAGGCTTGTCCCAGGAGCGACGAACGTGATCTTCGACTCGTTGCTCGGGATGTTCAGCGTCGATATGGGCATTGACCTGGGAACCTGTAACACCCTGGTCTGTGTCAAAGGGGAGGGAATCGTCCTCAACGAACCCTCCGTCGTCGCCGTCAAAAAGGGCACGAACCGCGTCCTCCAAGACGGAAACGCCGTCGGACTCGTCGCAAAGGAAATGCTCGGAAAAACCCCCGGCAGCATCACCGCCATCCGCCCCCTCAAGGACGGTGTCATCGCCGATTTCGACATCACCGAGGCCATGCT